>DBGDSC010000053.1:0-10965 GCA_048402045.1 Collinsella sp. | reverse complement strand
ACTGGAACACGAGCCGGAGGCAGGTAAGATTGAAGGGCCTGACCCCGGAGGAGTACCGGAATCAGGCCCTTGCGGCCTAGTCGCTATTTAGGGCGTCCAAGATTTGGGGCGCAGTTCATTGTGGGGCGGGCCTTGCTGTTGGGGTTAGTGTTTCTTTCCGCGGAAGAAGAAGCCATGCAGTGACGGCTTGAGGCCGCGGTTGGCGCGATGCTCCTCGACGCGCTCGTGGATCGAGGCAACGCGCTCGATGACTTCGTCGGGAATCGGCACGTCGGGATTCATGTTCTCGACCTGGCTGACTTCGGCGGCGGCGACCTGGTCGATAATGGGCACATCGTCGCGCGAGATGACAGGTGTGGCGTCTTCCTTCATCTTGCGATAACGCTGCATCATGTCGGCCTGTAGCTGCTGGGCCGAAGGCGGCGTCCAGATGATGGCGTTGGCGCCGGCGGCGATGGTTTCGCGGATGCTCTCGGGCGTCTTGCCGCCCGGTGCGATAAGCGGCAGGTTGGGATAGTGCTCGCGCAGCTCGCGTAGGACCTGGGGCGTGTTCTTGCCGGCGGCGATGTTGAGAATCTTGGCTCCAGAGCGCACCTTGGCGTGGGCATCGTCGTCGCAGCGAACGACCGTGGCGATGACGGGGATGTCGGCGATGTTGGTGATGTGCTCGACCATCTCGGCAGTAGCGGGGGAGTTGACCACGCAGCCCGCCGCGCCCTGCATCTCGGAGACGGCTGCCATCTGCACGGAGCGCTTACCGGTCGTAGTTCCGCCGCCCACGCCTACGAAGACCGGGCACTCGGCGACGGTCAGCAGCGCTTGCGTAATGGCGGGCTGCGGCGTGAAGGGGTAAACGGCAAAGACGGCATCGGCATTGGAGTTGCGGATGACGGCCACGTCGGTGGTGTAAATGAGCGACTTGATGCGTCGGCCAAAGAGCGTGAAGCCGCTGGCCTCCTCGATCTCGTCGGGCATGCGAAGGGCCGCCTTGCGTAGGCGTCCGTCGATGGGCAGGGGCTCCATAGGGAGCAGGCCGTTGGGCGTGACGGCTATTTGGGGCTCGGTGAACTCGTCTGCAAGCTCGACCTCGGAAAAATCGACCGAGGCGACGATGTCCTCGTGCACCTCGGCGGGCACATCGATGGGAGCTTGGTCGTTTGCCGCCGCAGGCGTGTCGAAGGAGCTGGTGCCGACGAAGGCGTCGACGCGCTCATTTAGATCGTTGAGGGTATCCATGGAGGCTCGATTCTATGTGATGATGGCCGGCGCGATGCAGCCGGAATTGCGAATGCTAAATCGTTTGACGAGTTGATTTTTCCCCGCCGCGCCATCCGTTAGACCGAAGGGCCGGCGAACGTGAAGGAGCTGTGGTGGCGGGTATCGAGGTGCTATCTTGAAAGCCCCGTTTAAAAGAGAGGTGACGCGGTATGGAATTGACAGCAATGTTTGGCTCGATCGGCCTGTGTGTGGCCGCAATCGTTGCCGCCGCGGTCATCTACTTTGTGGTCACGGCCATTAAGGGCAAAAGGGCCGAACGCAAGGAGCGCGCGATGCTTAAACAGCATCGCGACCAGCAGGGCAAACGCGCACAGAGATAGCTTGTTGAGTTTTGGATCCGTGCGCTAGCTGCGTTTTCGGATCAGGGCAATGTAGAAGCCCTCAAAGTCGCGGCTAGGCGGAATGGTGAGCGTGCCGGGCAGGCCGTTGACGATGGCCGATACCTGACCCGCGGCAATGGCTTCGGTCAGAGCGTTGGACTCGATGCGCGGCTCCTCACCAGCTTCCTGGGTGCGTCGTGCTTCACTTTCGCTTGGCGTGCCGTCGAGGGGGATGAGCTCGCAGTCCATATGCTTGTCGAGGGCCTCTTGCAGGGCGTCCTCGTTTTCCTGCGGCAAGATCGAACAAGTCGAATAGACGAGCGTGCCGCCCGGTTTGAGGGCCCCCATGGCGCGGTCCAGAAGTGCTCGCTGCGAGCGGGCGCACTTGCTCAGCAACTGCTCGGTGAGGCCGCGCAGGCTTTTCTCGTTGCCACTGATGACGGTGCCCGTGCCGGTGCAGGGAGCGTCGAGCAGGATGCGGTCAAAGCGGAAGAACTCGTCGAGCTCGCGTGCGTCGATGCGCATGACGGGCACGTTTTTGGCACCCTGGCGATGGAGGTTCGACTCGAGCTTTTCGGCGCGGGGAATGCTCATCTCACAGGCGGTGAGGTGCGCCTGTCCCTGGGTGAGGGCGGCGATCTGCGTCGTCTTGCCGCCGGGGGCTGCGCACATGTCCAGGATGTCCTCGCCTGCCTGGGCGCCCAGGACCAACGGCGGCATCATGGATGACAGGCTCTGCAGGTAGATTTTGCCGTCGCGGTAGATGTCGAGATCCCACAGATCTGAAACCTGGGCCTCGGGCAGGATAAAGGCGTCCGGATACCAGGTAACGGTTTGGTGGGCGATGCAGGCGGCATCGAGCGCCGCAGCGATGTCCTCGGCGGTCGCCTTGAGCGTGTTGGCGCGCAGCGTGACCGGGCGTGTGGCCGCGGCGCCGAAGCCCTCGATCATGAGCTTGGCATCGGCGGGCGCATAGGCGCCGGCGACCGTGTCGACCATAAAGCGCGGCAGGTCGGCGGCGCAGGGAAGGGCGGCAAGCTGGTCGGAAAGCTCGGTAGCAGCAAACTGCCTGAGCTTGAGCTCGGCCTTGACCTGCTTTTTCTGCTTACGACGACGCGGCTTGGACATCCGTCTTTCCTTCCCGTCCCAAATTGACTACTTTCCGGGCACGCCGCTGCTGGCGTGCTTTAGTACTGGCTCTCGTGCTTGCTAAAGAAGTCGAAGCGCGGGGGCAGCGGCTTCACGCGGTGCTCGCCGGGCTTCTCGCCCAGGCTCTCCACAAACTCATCCGTGGAGGCAAAGATGTTATCCCAGCTAAAGAAGGCGACCGGGTCAACGTCGAAGTACTCGCAGATGAGCTCGCAGCCGGCCGGCACGATGCCGTGCATGAGCACGGTCGCTACGCGCAGCTCGGTAAAGGCGTCGACGAGGGCCTGCGTCATGGCGGCGTTGGCCGGCTCGCCCTCGAGCTTGTTGGCGGCCTTGGAGGCATCGCTCCAGCGCTTGTTGGCGGCGCGCAGGTAGTCGTCGCACACAGCGAGCGCTCGGTGCGTCTCGAACTTGTACATGGCCTGCTCAAAGGCGAGGGCTGCCTGCTGGGCGGCTTCGACCACGGTGTCAGAAGCGGCACCGGCGGGGATGCAACCGTTGCGATAGGGACTCTCGTCGCCCTCCTTGACGGCGACGCCGTAGAAGCAGCTGCGGGCCAGGCGGTTGAACACGCCGGTCAGCAGCGCGCTCTCCTTAAGGGCGGGGTCGATAACGCGCTTGTCGTCGCAGGCGCGCACCTCGTTGCCGTCCTTGTCCTTGCCGGTCACGCGCGTGTCGTATGCCTTGGGGCTAAAGCTCACCGGCTTCTCGGACAGGCCGAGCGACAGCCAATGCGCGCGCATCTGCTCGCAGGTGTAGTGGTTGAGCAGGTCGTCTGCCGGCGGGGGAGGAGTCTGCGAGGACGAGCTTGCCTTTTTGCCCATGTAGAGCAGGTGGTAGCAGGCGCTGACGGTGCTCTGCGTGAGGTTCCAACCCAGGGCCTCCCACATGGCGGTCTGCGCGATGCAATAGAAGTAGATGTTGTCCTGGCCAATGAACTGGTAGATCTGTGCGTCATCCGAGCACCACCAGTCGCGCCAGTCGAGCGAGCTGTGCTGGTAGGTGGGCGCGGGGACCTGCGTGGAATCGGCGGCGGGCTCGCCCATGAGGGCGGCATCCTGGGCGGCGACGCCCTCGGTCACGCCGGCGGCCTTGGCATCGCGTGCGAGCACGGTGCGCGTATAGCTGATGGGAGCCCACAGGCTCTCGGGCCAGCACCAGCAGGTGACGTCGGAGACGCCATCGACCTCGGGCACCGGAACGCCCCAGTCGATGTTGCCGGTGATGCGGAAGGGTACGAGCGCCTTGCCGCTGCGGAAGCGCACGCCGCCGTTGGCGAGCACCGCGTGGGCATCGTCGCGCTCCTTCCAGCTGGGGAAGGTGACGGTAAAGCTGCTCTTGTTGCCCTCGGGCTCCAGCACGGTGTGCTCGGGAAGCTGATCCTCGACGGCATCGAAGGCCTCGCGGAACTTGTTCTGGATGTAGAGCTGGGCCGGCAGCAGCCACTCTTCCATGGTCTTGGAGACCACGGAGCGAACCTGCGGGTTCTGGGCGAGCTTGGCGGTATAGGTTTTCATAAAGTCGAGGTAGGCCGGCAGGTCGAAGTAGAGGTTGTCGACCGGGCGCAGCTCGGGCACCTCGCCGGTGAGCTGGCTTTTGGGCGCGATGAGCTCCTCGGGCTCAAACTGGTGACCCAGGTCGCACTCGTCGGCATAAGCCTTCTCGGACTTGCAGCCCTGGATGGGGCAGCGGCCGATCACCTGGCGGCCGTTGAGGAACGTGCCGGCCTTGGCGTCGTAGAACTGCAGCGTGGAGCGCTTGGAGATGGTGCCCTGTTCGTGCAGACGCTCGATAATCTCGGCGGTCACCTCGTTGTGAATCTGCGCAGCCGGCTCAAGGCCCGAGCCGCCGTAGATATCGCAGCTGATGTTGTAGTTGTTGAGGGTCGCGGCCTGGCGGGAGTGATTGGACTCGACATACTCGGCGATGGACTTGTCGTAGCCCTCGTTCTCCTTGAGCTTGCGGTAGCTCTCCATGATGGGCGAGCCATAGCAGTCGGTGCCCGAGGTGAAGATGACGTTCTCGCGGCCCAGACGGTCGCGCAGGAAGCGGGCGAAGAAGTCGGCCGGGACAAAGACGCCACCGACGTGGCCAAAGTGAAGGCCCTTGTTGCCGTAGGGCTCGCCGGCGGTAACGATGGCGCGGCGAGGCCAGCTGGGACGGTCGTTCATGGAGTATTTGGATGCCATGGGACTCCTTCGCATATGGTGAGAGCGCGGCCGGGCGCAAGGCCTGGCGACGCGGTGGTCAATTCGTGCATATCGTTCGACATTATCGCACATGCGGACGGGTACGTGGCAGGGGCGCTATCCTAAGATGCTATGAATGAGATTTCCAACATACATGCGTTTGAAGACGAGGAATTTCTGCACGCTTGCTTCGTGTGGGGGATGGTCGTAGTCGGCGTGTTTGCCGTGTGCCTGGTGCCGGTGTTTATGCTGCTGGGCGGGCCTGCAGACTTGGATGCGGCTGACGCGGGCGGCTGGATGGCTGTCGTGGGCTGGATAGTCGGCTTGGCTGCGGTTTCTGCGGCGTCATTTGCCGTGCACGAGCTGGTGCACGGTGTGTTTTTTAAGCTGCTGGCGCCTGCGGGCGCGCAGGTGACCTTTGGGGCGAATCGCGAGACGGCGATGATCTATGCCTGCGCCGAGGGCGTTGTGTATTCGCGCCGGCGGTACATGGCGGTTTGCCTGGCACCGACGGCTGTTGTGACGACAACGCTTGCCCTGGGGTTTGCGTTTTCGGGCTATCCGCTGCTGTGCTATCTGGCGGCCGGCTTGCATTTGTCAGGCTGTGTGGGCGACTGGTATTACGTGCGGACCATTTTGCGCGACCGCCGCATTGTCGCCTGCGAGGACACGTCCTTCGGCGTGCGCTTTTTCGGGTGAGGAGATGTCGATGAAGCCGTTGTTGTTGCACGCCTGCTGTGCGCCGTGCTCTCTTGAGCCGGTCCGCCTGCTGCGCGAGGAAGGGTTTGAGCCCACAATCTGCTGGACCAACCCCAATATTCAGCCGCACGATGAATGGCAGCGGCGTTTGGACGAGCTGCGCCGGTGGTGTGCCGATGGCGACATCGAGCTTATCGAGGCGGGGGAGGACCGTGAGCGCTGGGAGGCCGGCGTGGCACCGCTGGGTGCCGATCGGCCCCGTCGCTGTCGTGCGTGCTATGCCCTGCGCTTGGCCGAGGCGTGCCGCGTGGCCCAGGAGCGTGGGTTTGAGTTTGTGGGTACGACGCTCGCCGTCTCGCCGTATCAGTTGTTCGAAACCTGCAATGATGTGTTGGAGCGTCTGGCTGCCGCCCGCGGTCTCACTCCGGTGATTCGCGATTTTCGTCCGTATTACCCCGAGGCGACACGCCGTTCGCGCGAGCTGGGCATGTATCGGCAGAACTACTGTGGTTGCCGCTTCTCGGCTGTCGAGGCGGCCATGGACCGCGCCCGCATCCGCGACGAGCGCAAAGCGTCCAAAAAGTAGTTCATTTGGGACGTCAGCCTGCTAGGATGTAGAGCGGACTTTAGCTATATAAGGAGTATCCGACGTGTCTATGCGTACCGATGATTTTGACTACAACCTTCCTGAGGAACTGATCGCCCAGGCTCCAGCCGAGCCGCGCGACTCCTGCCGCCTGCTGGTGGTGGATCGCAAGGGCTCCCAGGCGGGAACGCCGCTGGAGCACGGCGGTACCGTTGAGCACCGCATCTTCCGCGACATCATCGACTATATCGAGCCGGGCGACGTGCTCGTCATCAATCAGACGCGCGTGATGCCGGCCCGTCTGATCGGTCGTAAAACGGGATCGGGCGGCGTGGTCGAGACCCTGCTGCTCAAGCGCCGCGAGGACGTGGATCCGCTGGGCCATGTTTGGGAGTGCTTGGTCAAGCCGGGCAAGCGCCTGAAGCCCGGTGCTCATATTGAGTATCGCGCCGGTGGCGCCCATGCGCCCGAGGGGGCTCCCGTGGTGCTGACGGCCGAGGTTGTCGACTTTGTCACCGATAGCCGCGGCGGCCGCCTGGTACGCTTTGAGCCGGCCGGTTGCAATGCCGCCGGCGAGCCGCGCACGCTCGACGAGGCCATCCATGCTGCCGGCCACGTGCCGCTGCCGCCCTACATTACCGATTACGAGGGCGATCCCGAGAAGTACCAGACCGTCTACGCCATGAAGGAGGAGCACTCGGCCGCTGCTCCCACGGCGGGTCTGCATTTTACTCCCGAGCTCATGGCTGCCATCGAGGCCAAGGGTGCCAAGTTTGCCGCCGTCGAGCTCGAGGTGGGTATCGATACCTTCCGTCTGGTGGAGGAGGACGACCCCGCGCAGCACGTGATGCACACCGAGCGCTACCACGTGTCGCAGGAGGTTGTCGACGCCGTGCATAAGGCGAAGGCCGAGGGCCATCGTGTGATCGCCGTCGGCACTACCGCAGTGCGCTCGCTCGAGAGCGCGTTTGACGCGGACGCGCCGGTGTCCGATCCGGCTGTGACGGCGCGCTATTTTGAGGGCCGCGAGGACGGGGCCGACACGCTCGGCCGCGGCGACATCGTGGTGCGCGAGAACGCGACAACGCAGCTCTACCTTATGCCCGGCTCGACCTATCACGTGGTCGACGCGCTGATCACGAACTTCCACGTGCCGCGCTCCACGCTCATGATGCTCGTAAGCGCACTTGCCACCCGCGACCAGATCATGGATGCCTACGCCGCTGCTATCGAAGAACGCTACCGCTTCTTCAGCTTTGGTGACGCCATGCTCATCTTGTAGGTTACGGCGTTTTACAAACGCCGTAACCGGTCGACGCTGCGCGGGCCGCATTTGGACAATCTGACGTTCAACTTCAAGGGCGCGACCAGAAGGTCAGCGCCCTTTCGTTTCACGTCACCTTGCCTCAAATGCGACCCGCTCGCTGTCGTTGCCAAAACACCGGCATTTCTTTGGTTGTCAACAAAACATCGGTGTAGTCATTGGGGACGTTCTTAAACGACTACCTTGCATCAATCTAAATAAGTTGCGGTGAGATAGTTCTTGAATTGGCCTTTTTGGGCTAAACAGGAACTATCTCACCGCAACTGCGTTGAGCGTTTTTTTGGCGGCTGGTTTACTTGCTCGCGAACAGCCAGACTAGGATGATCACCAGGATTGCGGCGACGATGCAGACGATGGCGCCGGTGAATTTGATGCGTGAGTCGCGGGTGCGCTCGCGCACCGCGTCCTCGGTGGCCTCGAGCTGGGCGACTTCTCGCTCGGTCTCGGCGTGTTCGGCTTTGTCTCGGGCCAAGGATCCTGCAAGCGACTCAGTGATCTCTGGATGGTCATGTACCTCGGTCGCCTGCTCGATGATCGACTGTGCATGTGCGGCATCTGCTTGGGCGTTGGCGATGCTCTGCTCTTGGTCGCGGCGTGCCTTGTCCTCGGCGGCGATCTTCTCGCGCAGTTCGCGCTGGCGCGTCGTGGCGGCAGTTTTCGCCGTCTGCAGCTCGTCGCGCGCGGCATCAGCCTCAGTCGTCACGGCTTGGTGCGCGCGTTTGGCTTCGGCAATGGGGGCTTGAGCCTGCTCGACGGCCTGCTCGGCTGCGGCAAGCGAGTGCTCAAGGTCGGCGGTGATGCGCGGGACATCTTCTTCGGCTTTACGCAGGGCATCTGCCGTGTCGGAGATCTGCATCGAGAGCTCGCTGGTGCGCACCGTATAGTTGGCGGGATTTGCCGAGGGATTGCGTTGCAGCTCGGCATACTCATGACGCAGCGTCTCGAGCTGGGCGCGCGTGGCGTCGACGGTTTGTTGTGCGGCGGCAATGCCGGCGTCTCGCTCGGCCTGCACCTTGTCGCGGATGCGCTTGGAATCCTCAAGACGTCGAACGAGGCGGTTGCCGGTCTCGCGCGAGCTTGCCTCGCGGGCCTCCACGGCGTCGAGCGCGGCCTTCAGGCGGAGCTCAGTCGCGTCATCCTCTGTCTTCATTTGTTCGAGCTGACTCTTGAGCTCTGTCGCTTTGGCGGCGTGGGCATCACGGTCAATCTCGGCTGCCGCAGCGGTCTTTTGCGCTGTGGCGATCGCCTGACGCTGGTCGGCGACGATCTGGTCGTAGCGGCCTGCGATATCCTGGCGCGTCTCGAGCTCCTCGGCCTGATCGACAATGCGCTGCTCAAGTTCGGCCAGGTGGGCGCGGGCATCGGCAAGTGCCTTTTTCGCGGCGTTCATCTCGCGCATGGCCGAGGCGCCCTGGGCAATAAAGGTGCCCACGGCGTTCGCGGTGTTCGAGACAGCGGTCCCCAGATCGCGGTTCGCGTCGGGGGAGTGCGGGGCGATCGGGCGAGCGGTGTCGACAGCGTCCGCATCGGCAGCCTGCGGCGCGGCGATATTGCCGGTACCGCCCTCGACCACAGAAAAGCCCGCTGCGTGCGGATCGACCGCATCGGCGCCAATCGTGGGGTGCTCGAGCTGCAGAAACGAGGGCATGGTGCTGCCCTGGTCGGCAACGGGGGTCTCGCCGGGTACAAAGGTCGAGGCCGCCTCGGCGGCCTCCTCTTCCTCGACATCAATATCGGCATCGGCCACGGCGTCTTTCATCGCTTTGACGGCATCCATCATGGAGTCCATGACGGCATCGAGCTCTTCTTCCGAAGACACCTCGATGGGGCCCGCTGCTTGCGGGGCGGGGTCCGTGTCAGGTTCGGCATCGCTCGGCTCCGGCTGCTCGCTTTCATCATGCTCGACAGTATCGTCTGTGTCTGTTGCCTTATCCGCACCGGCGTGCGCATCTGCGGTGGCGGGCGCATCGGTGGAGGCGTCGACGCAGGTAGGAGTATCGCAGTCGTCGACGGCGTCTTCGGAATGATCAATATGCTGCTGAGTCTGGGGGTCCAGCTCGTCTGTCATAGGCATGTGCTCCTCATCGTTGTTTGTCACCCTATGATAAAGTCTCGCGCCGACATCCCACGCGCTGCAGCAAAGTTTCAAAACGTGTTCGATGGCTCGATCTGATAACGATAACTCGGCCGCTTTATCCAGTTTGTACTTGACAATCCCTTCGCCGAACGACGTGGTGCCGTTCGCCTACCGCGGTCTTTTATTTTCGCTTGAACACGCTAAAGTTGCATCTCAGCTTTTGGCGCGTGAAGTTGGATACGCGCAGTCGGCGGGCGTGCCCGTCGCGATTTGAAAGGACTTTGTATGGGACTTTTCACTGGTAAGACCGTGATCGTCACCGGCGGCGGCAAGGCCACGCTTAAGGACGGTTCCGCTGGCTCCATCGGCTACGGCATCGATATCGCATTTGCCAAGGAGGGCGCGAACCTCGTCATCACCGGCCGCAACGTCGCCAAGCTCGAGGCCGCCAAGGAGTCTCTCGAGGCCGAGTACGGTGTCAAGGTTCTGCCTGTTCAGGCCGATGTCTCGGCTGGCCAGGATAACGAGGCCGTTGTCCAGAACGTCATCGACAAGGCCATTGAGGAGTTCGGCCGCATCGACGCCGTCGTCAACAATGCTCAGGCCAGCGCCTCGGGTGTGACCATCGCCGATCACACCATGGATCAGTTTAACCTGGCCATTTACTCCGGTCTGTATGCTACCTATCTGTACATGCAGAAGGCCTATCCGCACCTGAAGGAGACCAAGGGCTCCGTGGTCAACTTTGCCTCGGGCGCCGGCCTGTTTGGCAACTATGGCCAGTGCAGCTATGCTGCCGCCAAGGAGGGCATCCGCGGCCTGACCCGCGTTGCCGCCAACGAGTGGGGCAAGGACGGCATCAACGTCAATATCGTTTGCCCGCTTGCTTGGACCGCTGCGCTCGAGAACTTCCAGGATGCTTACCCCGAGGCTTTCAAGGCCAACGTCCACATGCCGCCGGCAGGCCACTACGGCGACGTCGAGAAGGAGATCGGCCGCGTGGTCGTTCAGCTCTGCGGTCCCGACTTTAAGTACATGAACGGCGAGACCGTCGCCCTCGAGGGTGGCATGGGCCAGCGGCCGTAGGGGTTACGCGGTTTTACCAAACCGCGTAACCAGTTGACGCTGCAAACCCGCCAGAGCGGCAATCTGACGTTCAACTTCAAGGGCGCGACCAGAAGGTCAGCGTCCTTTCATTTCACGTCACCTTGCTCGCTTGGGGCCGTTTTCGCTCATATGACCCAATCCGCTGTCAAGAGCCACAATGGCCCCGCCGACCGCTTGCAATCGGTCGGCGGGGCCTGCCGTTGAACCCGTCCCGGTCCGCCCCCGGCATGTCGTCG
>DBGDSC010000052.1:0-5019 GCA_048402045.1 Collinsella sp. | reverse complement strand
GGCTGGGATAGAATGTCGCTGTGGGCCATCGTCTTTCCTTTCGTCGAATATCTAGGCGCTGACGATTCTAGGCGATGGCCCTCCCTTGCTTCTTACACCACGGCTGCGCGCGCTACCATAAAAAGTGCCGCCGACGGCGAAATACGCCACCGGCGGCACTTAAAACAGTCGTTCTGCGCCTCATTCAGGGCATGCCAATGCTGAATACTCCCAAAAATGCACGTCGCAAGAGGGGGTACCCTGCCAATCGGCTAAATTCCCGCGAGTTCGCAGTAGCGGTCGACGTTGCTGGCAAATACCATCTCGACGGCGCCCTTCTGGACGGGCACCGTCGGGGTCCTTCCCCACAGCAGATAATCGCCCAGCGTCTTAGCGCCGCGATACGCCAGGCTCGTCGGGTCCTTATAGACAATATTGGTAAAGATACCGCGGCGCAAGGCCAGGGCGCTTTCGGGAAACAGGTCGTTGCCGATCACCATAACCTGACCAGCCTTGCCGCTCGAGACAAGCGCATCGGCAACCACTTCGGAACCAACGGCAAAAACGCTACAAATGAGCTCAGGGGCGTCCGGCGCACTCAAGCGCTTTTCGAGCTCATGCTTGAGCTGTTTGACTTGCGCATGGGCACCGGCAAGGTCCTCGACCTGCCATGGAATATCTCGTTCGCGCAGGTAATTGTGGAAGGCACGGGCGGTTAGATAGTGTGAATCGGTATAGGGGTCGCCCGCTAGCAGGAGCACGCGGGCATCGACACCAGCGGCGTGAACCAAGTTGACCGCCTGCTCGGCCATCAGGCTGCCCGCCGTTGAATAATCAGCCAGACTGGCGCCCAGACGGTCGAGGTGCGGACGGTCGCCGTCGACGAGCTCGATCGTCACGCCCGCCTCGGCAATCTGCCCCAAAAGCTCAGTTGCACGATCGTCGCCCGGCGCATAGGCGAGCAAGCCATCGATCTTCTCGCCCACCTGCAAACGCTCGTCGATTTGCTCGAGCGCATCAGCGTAGCCGCCCACGCCAAATTCAACACGCTCAACCGTAATGCCCTGGTCGATGACCTCCTGTTCAAAGCGATTGCAGCCTTCCCACAGGTAACGGAAAAAGTACGCTCCCTCGCGCGATGCGCGGGGCAGGCAAAACACCAGATTGATGTCCTTGCGGCGCAGGCTTGAGGCACTTGTGTTGCGGTGATAGCCCATGGCCTCGGCCTTGGCGTTCACCTTGGCGCGCACGGATTCGCTCACGCCGGCCTTTCCCGTCAGGGCCTTGTGCACGGTATTGATGGAAACGCCAAGCTCGGCGGCTATGTCCTTCATGGTTACACGAGCGCTCATGGGATTACTCCGTTATAGATAAGTTGCCAATTTACAGTTCAGTTAACGATACCCCAAAAATACTCTTCAACTCGCCGCGCTCGCGCCCAAATGCGCAAAGCGCCCCGCGAACGGATGCTCGCGAGGCGCTTGGATGTCTAGACCTTATTTGATACCGCGGCCCAAGTCTTCGGCGATTTTGTCCACGCCCTTAAGTGCGGCGCACGTCTTTTTGTTGGAGCAATGCCCCGTGCAAACGCCACCCTGAGCGCAGTCGGCGCAGGTGCCCTTGCGGTAGATGCGCACGCATACCGCGACAAACGCAATACCAATAACAGCCAGTACAACAATATCGATAGGTGCCATAGCAAGCCTCCTCTAGTTAACCACCACTTACTTTACCCCATTCTCCACCTACCAAAAAGGGACAGGTTTGTTTTGGTCGGTTTTATCTGCGGAAACGCCACATCCCTCCCACCAAAAAGCCCGAGTGTCGCTGGGACACCCGGGCTCGTGGAAAGGGGTTAATCCTTATTCGGACTTAAGCGGAAACTGCGGCGGAAGCAGTGTTGGTCTCGTCCTCATCGGTCCAAACATGCTTGGGCATGGGTCGGAAAATCTGGAAGAGCATCGCAACCAGCAGCACAATGGCCACAACCGTCCAGATACCAAACTGCCCAAGGACAAGCAGGTTGTAGAACTGGTTGATGAACAGGCCGATCACCCAAGCGAAGGCGCACTCGTAGCCGATGGCAATCGCGGTCCACTTGCCAGAGTCCATCTGGTTGCGGATGGTGCCAATGGCGGCAAAGCACGGAGCGCACAGCAGGTTGAAGGCGCCGAAGGCCACGCAAGCGCCCATGGTGGGGAACATGCCGGCAAACGCGGTCCACAGGCTCGGGTCGGTCTCGCCCGCGTCGGCGACGGACAGCAGCGAGCCGGCGGTGGCGACGACGTTCTCCTTGGCGACGAGGCCAGAGACGGTCAGTGCGGTTGCCTGCCAGGTGCTAAAGCCGAGCGGGGCGAAGATCCAAGCGACCAGGTTGCCCAGCATGGCGAGCACGGAGTAGTCCATGAACTCCTCGGGGATGCCGTCCATCGCAGGCAGGAAGCCAAAGGAACCGTTGTAGCTACCAAAGTTGGACAGGAACCAAACCACGACAGTGGACGCGAAGATGACCGTGCCGGCCTTCTTGATAAAGGCCCAGCAGCGCTCCCACACGTGCAGCGCCCAAGAGCGGATCGCCGGGAAGTGGTAGGCGGGAAGCTCCATAACGAACGGCGTCGGGCGACCGGCGAAGAGCTTGGTCTTCTTGAGCATGAGGCCCGAGGCGATGACGGCAAAGACGCCCAGGAAGTAGAAGAGCGGGCTGATCCACGCGGCAGTAGTGGAAGAATCGCCGATGATGGAACCCATGAGCAGGGCGATGATCGGCAGCTTAGCGCCACAGGGAATAAACGTGGTGGTCATGACCGTCATGCGGCGGTCCTTCTCGTTCTCGATGGTCTTGGTGGCCATGACGCCGGGGACGCCGCAGCCCGAGGACACGAGCATGGGGATAAAGGACTTACCGGACAGGCCAAAGCGGCGGAACACGCGGTCCATGATGAAGGCAACGCGGGCCATGTAGCCGCAGTCCTCCAGGAAAGACAGCATCACGAACAGCAGGAACATCTGCGGGACGAAGCCGAAGATGGCGCCCAGGCCGCCGACGATACCGTCGCAGACCAGCGAATCGACCAGGCCACCGTCCTCGGTGCCGCCCGCCACAAGGGCGTCGTGCACCACGGTGGTGATACCCGGGACATAGGGGCCGTACTGCGCCGGGTCGACCGAATCGGCAGCATCGCCCGCTGCCTCGACGGCCGCATCGTAGGCGTCGCGGCCCTGACCGAGCACATACCAACCGTCGGTGCCAAAGAGCTGGTCGTTGGTGAAGTCGGTCACCGTGCCACCCAAGGTGGAAACGGCGATGTAGTACACGCAGAACATGATGACCACAAAGATCGGCAGGCCCAGGATACGGTTGGTAACCACGCGGTCGATCTTCTCGGAGGTGCTCATCTTTGCCGGAGCCTTGGTGAGGCACTCGTCAATGATGTGGGCAATCACGCCGTAGCGCTCGCCGGTGATGATGGACTCGGCATCGTCGTCGCAGTCCTGCTCGCACTGGGCGACCAGCTCCTCCACGCGAGCGGCCTTCTCCTTGGTGAGGTTGATGAGCTTGCAGGCGTCCGCATCGCGCTCGAACAGCTTGACGGCGTAATAGCGGCGCTTGTTGGCGGGAACGCTCGCCGGCAGGTTGTTCTCGATGTGCGTCAGGACATCCTCGATGGAGGAGTCGAACTTGTGCTCCGGCACCTGGCCCTTGGAGGCAGCGGACTTCTTAACCTGCTCGAACAGCTCCGTGATGCCCTTGTTCTTAAGAGCGGAGATCATCATGACCGGGCAGCCAAGCTTCTTGGAGAGCTTGTCCGTGTCGATCTTGTCGCCGTTCTTCTCGACCAAGTCGGCCATGTTGAGGGCGACGACCACGGGCAGGCCGGTCTCGATAACCTGAAGCGCCAGGTACAGGTTGCGCTCGAGGTTGGTGGCGTCGACAACCTGGACGACAACATCGGGCTCGCCGCTCATGAGGTAATCGCGCGAGCACTGCTCCTCGGGGCTGTAGGGGGAAAGCGAGTAGATGCCGGGGAGGTCCGTGATGGTAACGTTCTTGTCGCTTAGGAGCTTGGCTTCCTTTTTCTCAACCGTGACGCCGGGCCAGTTGCCAACGTAGCCGTTGGCGCCGGTGATCAGGTTGAAAAGCGTGGTCTTGCCGCAGTTGGGGTTACCCGCCAGCGCGACATGGATCTGAGAATCCGCCATTCAATCCTTCTTCCTTGTGCGCCCGCGCTGCTTTCTCCGCACGGGCTGGATAATGTGCTTTAAAGTTGCTGCATTAAGTTAGAAATACCTAACTTTATCTGCAGAAATATACGCCGCGAGCCCTTACTGGACCTCGACGACGGCCGCCTCCTCCTTGCGGATGGAAAGCTCGTAGCCGCGCACGTTGATCTCGACCGGATCACCGAGCGGTGCGACCTTCACGACCTTGAACGAAGTGCCCTTGATGAGCCCCAGGTCCATAAGGTGGCGGCGAAGCGCACCCTCACCGTGAAGCTTGACGATGGTGGAGCTCTCGCCCACCTTAACGTCACCCAACGTCTTCATCCTCTTGTCCCCCTTTCGGTTTTTATGAAATGCTGCAGACTAACCGACGGTCATGATGTGCATGGCAACCTTGGAATCGATGCCAAAACGTGCGCCCAGCACCGTGACGATGATATTGGCACCACTCGAGCTCACCACGTGGATTTCGTTGCCCTCGACAAAGCCGAGGTCCTTGAGGTGGTGTTTCATGTCCTCATTGCCCTTTACACGAGACACGCGCACGGTTTCGCCCGCTTTTACCATCGAAAGCGGCATGGCCGGCATCTGCGGTCCGCAAGACATGAGTTGCTCCTAACGTCAGTTCGTCCTCAACATCGACGCGTAAAAAGTTAACCACGTCTATGTTCGCTATAGTAGACTAGCACGTGGTTAACTTTTTGGAAAGGCTCTGTTAGACCAGGATTGACATACATGTGTCCCCACGGTGCCATATCTTTGACCCGTAGACCGCGATGATGGGGGCAGCATGAACGCCGAAGACCTGGTCCTCAACTT
>DBGDSC010000051.1:0-16568 GCA_048402045.1 Collinsella sp. | reverse complement strand
TTGGAACGGGGGAAACGGCGGTCGACGAAACTGGAGAGGAGGTATTACGAGCTCCTGTGCGAATTGGAGAGAGCGCTCCCGCAAACTGCCTCTTGACAACTTATAGGAGCGTCGGTTTTCTTTTTGCGTTGTTCGCTGTGGTTGAGGGTAGTGGCTTAAACGTAGTAGATGGGCTGGTTTCGTGGCGGACGGGGTCACGCGGGCGCCCTTGCGTGGGCAAAAGTGATCCGTATTCCTTCGTCCCCGGGGGATCATTTGGGGGCTAGAGCTCTAGCGTGAGGGTGACGGGGCAGTGGTCGCTGCCAAAGATGTCGCCGCGGATGCCGGTGTCGCGAACGTTGGCGGAGATCGAATCGCTTACCAGAAAGTAATCGATGCGCCAGCCGGCGTTGTTCTTGCGGGCATTAAAGCGATAGCTCCACCAGCTGTAGACGCCCTCGACGTCGGGGTTTGCCGCGCGCCAGGTATCGGTAAAGCCGGCGTTGAGCAGCTCGGTAAACTTGCCGCGTTCCTCGTCCGAAAAGCCTGCGTTGCCGCGGTTGGACTTGGGGTTCTTAAGGTCGATCTCCTCATGCGCCACGTTAAAGTCGCCGCAGGTTACGACGGGTTTGCCGGTCTCGCGCTCGAGCGCGTTCAAAAAGCCGCGGTAGGCATCGTCCCAGGCCATACGCACGTCGATTCGCGCGAGCTCATTTTGTGCGTTGGGCGTGTAGACATCCACAAGCCAGAATTTGTCGAACTCGAGCGCGCAGACGCGGCCCTCGGTTGCGGCTTGGGCGACGAGCACGGCCGCCTCGCCTCCGCCGGCGTAGGGCAGCAGCGCATCGGCGCGCAGTACGCGCAGCGGCTCCTGGCGGCTAAAGACCGCGGTGCCCGAATAGCCTTTACGCTCGGCGTAGCTCCAGGTTTGGTGATAGCCGGGCAGGTCAATATCGACCTGGCCCTCCTGCAGCTTGGTCTCTTGCAGTGCCAGGATATCGACGTCGAGTTCTTGCGCGATCTGGATAAAGCTCGGGTCCTTTTTGAGCACGGCGCGCAGGCCGTTGACGTTCCACGAGGCGAAAGTGTAAGTCTGAGGCATGGTGTCCTTTCGACGGGGTTGGCAGGCTTAAGATTAGCGCAACAGGGGCGGGGTGGGATCCGCGCATGCTGACTTAAAGGCCGCATGCTGGGACGTCGCTCAACGCTGCCCGACTAACAAGGACGGAGGACTCATATGACGCAGGCAATATCGGACCCCAGGCAGGCCTCCGCCGCGCTGGCGGATCTGTTTGACACCCACAAGCGCGTGGTCTTCTTTGGCGGCGCTGGTGTTTCCACGGCAAGTGGCATCCCCGATTTCCGCAGCGTGGACGGCCTGTATCACCAGCAGTTTGCCTATCCGCCCGAGACCATGCTGTCGCATAGCTTTTACGAGGCGCATCCGGCCGAGTTCTTCGACTTCTACCGCACCAAGATGATCGCGCTTGGCGCCAAGCCCAATCGCTGCCACACCAAGCTGGCCGAGCTGGAGCGCGCCGGCAAGCTCGACGCCGTGGTGACGCAAAATATCGACGGTCTGCACCAGGCGGCCGGCTCGCAGCGCGTGTTCGAGCTGCACGGATCGGTCCATCGCAACATTTGCCAGTCGTGCGGCGCGGTCTATAGCGCCGAGTGGATTTGCTCGCGCGAGCACGAGGACGCCGCGGGCGTGCCTGTGTGTCCTGCGTGCGGCGGGCGCATCAAGCCCGATGTGGTGCTCTACGAGGAGCCGCTCGATGAGCATGTGCTGACCGGTGCCGTTGCCGCCATCGCCGCGGCCGATGCCCTCATTGTGGGTGGGACCTCGCTCGTGGTGTATCCGGCGGCGGGCCTTACGCGTTACTTTACCGGCGATACGCTGGCCATATGCAACCTTGCTCCCACCGATCAGGATGCAAATGCCGACCTGCTGATTTCTTGCGACATCGCGGCCGCGTTTGCGTTCTAGCCCGCGCGCGCGGATACAATAGAAAGACTGAGTGCAAAGCGACCCCGCCGCCAGCTCCCCAGGCTCGGCGGCGTGGGCATTTTAGGAGGATGTTCATGGCGAACGACAGCAAGACATGGCGGTGCGGAAAGTACGAGCTCAGCTTTGACCGTCCGCGCATCATGGGCGTCCTCAACGTGACGCCCGATTCGTTTAGCGATGGCGGGGAGCACTTCGACCCCGATGCCGCCATCGAGTACGGCCTGGCGATGCTCGACGCCGGCGCCGACATCATCGACGTGGGCGGCGAGTCCACGCGCCCCGGCTTTACCCCGGTCAACCCCGACGAGGAGGCTCGCCGCGTGCTGCCCGTGGTGCGCGCGCTGGCCAAGGAGGGCGCCATCGTCTCGATCGACACGCGTCATGTGGCGGTTGCCAAGGCGGCCGTGCGCTGCGGCGCCTCGATCGTCAACGACGTGACCGGCTTCACCGATCCCAAGATGGTCGAGTTCGTTAAGACGAGCACTTGCGGCGTCATCGTGATGCATGCCGGCGAGGTCGCCGCGCCCGTCCGCACGCACGCAACGGTGCAGCTCGATACCTCGGCAGCGGCGTTTGTTGCCGAGAAGGCGCGCGAGGCGGCTGCCGAGGCCGCGCGTGAGGCCGAGAAGCCGGCTCGCCGCCGTCGCGGCAAGTTGCTGGGCGAGCCTAAGCCGGAGGCCAAGCTTCCGGGCGGCGTGGTGCAGCCCTCGTTGCCGTTTGGCGAACCGGAGCCCACGTCCGAGCCTGCAAGCGAGCAGGAGACGCCGGCCGCCGAGCAGGCTGCTGCCGCCGAGACCGTCGCGCCCGCGCCCGAGGCCGCGCCCGCAGCCACCGAGGCCGCATCGGAGTCCAATGACCGCCTGGCCGCCATGATGCGCCGCAGTGCCCGCCGCGAGGAGGCCTATGTGCCCACCTCGCAGCTTCGCCGCTTTACCCTGCCCGATTCGGCACCCATCATGCGCCGCGTTATGGGCTTCCTTTCCGACCAGGCCCGCACGCTCATCCATGCCGGCGTGTCGCGCGACCGCATCTGCATTGATCCTGGCCCGGGCTTTGGTAAGTCGGCTAACGAGGACATCGTCATTCAGCGTGAGACCGCCAAGATGGCGTCGCTGGGCTATCCGCTCATGTGCGCCGTGTCGCGCAAGCGCTTTGTGGGCGCCGTCTCGGGCGTGACCGAGGCGACGGGCCGCGATGCCGCGACGTTTGGCGTGTGCCTGGGCGCCATCCAGGCCGGTGCCAACATCGTGCGCGTGCACGACGCCGCGGGTTTTGCGCAGTTCCTGAACGGCTACTGGGCGGTTGCCAAGCCGCAGCCGCGCCGCGCGTTTGTGGCCGTGGGCTCTAACCTGGGGCATCGCTGCGACAACATCCGCGCCGCACGCGAGATGATCGCCGAGATTCCACTCACCTGCGTGTCCAACTCCTCCAAGATCTACGAGAGCGAGCCGGCCTACGAGACACGCCAGGACGCGTTTGCCAACGCCGTCATCGAGATCAAGACCGAGTTGGCGCCGTTGGTGCTGCTCGACGAGCTCATGAAGATCGAGGCCGAGCTGGGCCGCGACCGCTCCAAAAAGGCCAAGGCCAACGGCCCGCGCACCATCGACCTGGATCTGCTGTGGATGGACGGCGAGACCCACGGCGGCAAAAAGCTGCGCCTGCCGCATCCGCTGATCGGCGAGCGCGACTTTGTGCTGGTGCCGCTCGAGGATCTGATGCACGATCCGGCGCGGTTCTTCCGCTACAACGGCGTCGAGGTCAAGGAGCCCGAGGACCGCGTGGGCCATATTGTGGGCGAATTGGGGCGCATGTAGATGATCGAGATGAATGCTGTTGCCGCTGGCACCGAGCTTGACGCCGCGCGCGACGCGGGTCGCGAGGGTGCGTCCGCGGGTTGGTGCGCTTGGAGCGTGGGCGAGGCTTCGCTGACGTTTTCGCTGGTTGTGCGCCCCGATGTGAATATGCATGCCTTCCACGGCCTGCCGTTTGTGGCGGCGATGGGCATGATGGACGCGCTCGTGGGCACGGCTTCGGCGCCGGGCCTGGGCCTTGCCGGTAAGGTGGGTATCCAGTGGCCGAGCGATATCGTGTGCGGTGCGCCTGCGTTTGAGACGTCGCTCGCGCGTGTTGCCGTGAACGGCGGTGCCGGTGCTGCGGGCATGTTTGCCGCGGTGACGGTTGATATTGAGCGTGCGGCGCTGGGTGAGCTTGGCGTGGATATGGCAGATGAGGCGCTGGTCGAGGCATTGGCCGCCGCCGTGCTGGCCCGCGTGGATACCTGGGCTGCCGTCGCGAACACCCCGCAGGGCGCTGCCGGCCCGCTGGCTCCGGTGCTGGGCGAGTACTTTGACATGGTGCCACTGCTGGGTCGTCAGGTCGCGGCGGTGTCGCCCAACGGTTTGCCGCTTGCGGTCGGTGTGTTTGCGGGCCTGGACATCTGGGGTCGCGCGACCATCAAGACTGATGCCGACGAGCAGGAGTTTCCGCCCGAGGCCGTACGGATTCGCGGACTGTAACGCGAGGCGCCCGCGTTCAAAGATAGCGATGACAACAAGACCCTCCTCGGCTGTGCCGGGGAGGGTCTTGCTTGTCTGGGGAATGGGTTGTCAGCACCCTATTCCTCAAAACTGAAAATCTTTCGATTTTGAGGAATAGAATTAAGCCAGCTCGGCCTTTAACGAGGTATATTCGTTGCAGAGCCTATTCCTCAAAACTGAAAAATTTTCGTTTTTGAGGAATAGCGATAGAAGACCGCAGGGAGGCACCAATGAAACTCATCAATAGAACGTCATATATGGACACGTTGACGAGCCTTATTGGCGTACCGGACATCAAGGTCATAACGGGCATTCGCCGTAGCGGTAAGTCAAAATTGCTCGAGGCCCTCCGCGATTACGTGGAGGCAAATCTGTCCAATTCGAATGTCATCCATATCAATTACAACCTCGACGAGTTCGAGGGCCTGCTCGAATATCATGCCCTGCTCGCCTATGTGAAAGAGCATCGAGTGTCCGACAAGCAAAACTTCCTGCTTATCGACGAGGTTCAGATGTGCGACGGCTTTGAACGCGCGATCAACAGCCTCCATGCATCCGAGCAGTACGACATCTTCATCACCGGATCGAACGCCTTTTTGCTGTCGAGTGATCTGTCGACGCTCTTTACGGGGCGCACGTTCGAGATCGAGGTTTTCCCATTCTCGTTTGAGGAGTATCGCTTCTATAGTGACGAGGGCGAGGTCGATCGCGACTTCGATGAGTACGCGAGAACCGGCGGTATGTCCGGCTCTTACCCTTATCCACTGCAGGAGCAGCGCTATCAATATCTCTCCAACGTCTTCAAGACGCTCATTGTGAGAGATATCGTGCAGCGGCATAACGTGAGAAACGAATCGGCGCTGCTGCGCATTGCCGATTACATGATGGACAACGTTTCCAACATTACGTCGGCACGCAACATTACTGATGCATTAAATGCGGATGGGCTAAAGATTACGAACAAGACGGTCGGCACGTACATGGGGTACCTGTGCGATGCGTTTGCCTTCTATAAAGTTCGTCGCTACGACATTCGCGGCAAAAAATACCTTAAGAGCGGCGAGAAGTACTATCTGGCGGACCATGCGTTTAAATATGCGCTTCTTGGTACACGTGATATGGATTGGGGACGCGTATACGAGAACATGGTGGCAATCGAGTTGCTGCGTCGCGGATACGAGGTATACGTCGGCGTGCTCTATAAAAAGGAAATAGACTTTGTAGCAATCAAGCGGAGCGAGAAACTCTATATTCAAGTGAGCGACGATATCGGCTCGGATAAGACATTTGAACGCGAGATTTCGCCACTGCTGAGCATTGGCGATGCGTATCCCAAGATGATTCTCGCCCGCACGCATCACGAGGCCACGGATCGCGACGGAGTGCAGATCGTGGACCTGGCGAGGTGGCTGTGCGACGAGGCCTAGCAGAAAGCCTATTCCTCAAAACTGAAAAATTTTCGTTTTTGAGGAATAGGACCGATGCATTGCTTAGTTCGCGCTCGCGCCCGTGCTCGACTTAAGCCCCTGCTCTATCCCAGCTCCTGCATGCGGCGGTAGATTTCGCAGATACCCTTGATGGTGAGCTGTCCGTCGACCACGTCGAAGGCATCGGTCGAATCGGCGACGATGCTGGCGAGACCGCCCGTGGCGATAACAGTGGCGTCCTCGCGCCCCAGCTCGCGCTTCATGCGCGCGACCAGGCCCTCGGCCATGGCGGCGGCGCCCATCACGGCGCCGACCTTGATGCACTCCTCGGTATCGCGGCCGATGGCGTGCTCGGGTGCCTCGAGCGGCACACTGGCGAGCTTGGCGGCACGGGCGGCAAGCGCGTCCATGGAGATGCGGATGCCCGGCGCAATCGCCCCGCCAATGTAATAACCGTCCCCATCGATGACGTCGATATTGGTCGCGGTGCCAAAGTCCACCACGATTGCCGGCGCGCCGTAGAAAGTTTCGGCCGCAACGGCGTTAGCGACGCGATCGGCGCCTACGGCCTGGGGACGCGCCGCGCGCAGCTTGGTCACCGCGGCCGTCTGCGGCCCGATGACGATGGCGTCCGCGGCAATGCGGTCGGCCACGGCGTGCCACTCGCGCGAGAGCTGCGGCACCACGCCCGCAAAGGCGATCGCGTCGACCGCATCGAGCGAAAGGCCGTACATCTTAAAGAAACCCATCAGGCGCACATGGATCTCGTCGGCGGTATAGGAGCGGTCGGTGGGCATGCGCCACGACTGCACCAGCTCGTCTCCGTCAAACAGGCCCATGGCCGTCTGCGTATTTCCCATATCGATAGCGAGCAGCATGTCTACTCCCGGTGTTGGCATAAAAGGACGCGCACCATTGTATACGTGCCGTCGACGGCGCTCGGCTGCGATTCGTTTACGGTGATAGGGGCTGAGGGGTTTTAAATATGAAGGAATTATGCTCTACGAGATTTTCCTTGCCGCTTACCGAACTCCCGCGTAGTATTCTTTCTTGCGCACATGAGGCGCCCAGACATTGCGGGGTGGAGCAGTCTGGTAGCTCGCCGGGCTCATAACCCGGAGGTCGTAGGTTCAAATCCTGCCCCCGCGACCAAGAACTTGCAGCTCGTCGGCCTAGCCGGCGAGCTTTTTTGTTATTGCGGGACCGTGTTTTCGGTCCAATTCTCGGCCTCTCAAACAAAATCTCGATCTGTAACATCTAGACCCGATTTGGGCGGCTAGGTGTTACAGATCGAGATATACCGGTGGGCTTGGTCGTGTTTGTCTAAATCTGTAACACGAGGGACGGATTTTGCCGAGTTGTTGTTATAGATTGAGATTTTCTAGCAGGCGGGTTTGGTTTGTCTCGATCTGTAACAGGTTGGGGTCAAAAGTAGGTCTAGATGTTACAGATCTAGATTGTTGAGGATGGGTTGAGAGGAATATCTTGATTTGTAACAGCAAGACCCGGTTTTGCCGAGTGGTTGTTACAGATTGAGATAAACCGACGGGCCGCCCCGCCCATCCCCATCCACCTGCCGCTACCTGCTGTCCGCCGATTTCCGTTGCGCTGTTGTATTCCCATGCCATATCCTCTAGACAACTACGCGGCATCATCGCCGCCGCGCCTACAAGAGAGGAATGTCCATGACCGCACCTGCATCCAAGCTGCTCCAGCCCATTACGGTTGGCCCCCTTGAGCTCAAGAACCGCATTATGTTCCCGCCGCTGACCACCGGCTACGAGGAGCGTGACGGTTCCATCGGCGAGCGCAGCCTGGCTTTTTACGAGCGCTTGGCCCGTGGCGGCGTGAGCTACATCGTCATCGGCGACGTCGCTCCCGTCATGACCGCAAGCCCCACGCCCAAGCTGGCAACCGACGCCCAGATCCCCACGTTTAAGGCGCTGGCCGATGCCGTCCACAAGCACGGCGCCAAGGTCGCGCTGCAGCTGTTCCACCCCGAGTACGATGTGCCCGGTGTCGGCCGCATGGTCATGGGCTCCATGACTGCCGCCAAGGCTGCGCAGGAGGCCAAGGCCGCCGGCGATGAGGAGACCTTTGCCGCCAAGATGGTCGAGTCCAACGAGATCCGCAACCAGGCCTACGCCAAGCTGCATCACGACATGCAGCACTTTGTGAACGAGGCGAGCGTAGAGCAGCTCACCCAGATCAAGGAGGCCATCGCTGCCTCGGCCGCTCGCGCGCAGCAGGCCGGCATCGACGCCATCGAGGTCCACGGCGACCGCTTGGTGGGTTCGCTGTGCTCGGCCATCCTCAACCAGCGCACCGACGAGTACGGCGGCTCGTTCGAGAACCGCGTTCGCTACGCGCTGGAGGTCGTCGCCGCCATTAAGGAAGCCGCGCCGCAGCTGATGGTGGAGTACAAGCTCCCCGTGATCATGGAGAACCCCGACGGCACGCCGCGCGGCAAGGGCGGCCTGCTACCCGACGAGGCCTGCGAGTTCGCCAAGCTGCTCGAGGGCGCGGGCATCGACATGATCCAGGTCGCACAGGCCAACCACACCGGCAACATGGGCGACACCATTCCGCCCATGGGCGCCATGCCCTACAACTGGACGCTGCCCGTGGCCGAGCGCGTCAAGGCCCTGGTCTCCGTGCCGGTGGCAACCGTCGGCCGCGTTGTCTCGGTTGAGGCCGGCGAGAAGATTCTGGAAGACGGCGCGGCCGATATCATCGCCTATGGCCGCTCGCTCATGTGCGACCCCGACATTGCGCTGAAGGCCGCCACGGGTGAGCCCATCCGCGAGTGCCTCAACTGCAACAAGGGCTGCGTCGACGCGATTCAAAATCGCAAGTACATCTCGTGCGTGCTCAATGCCGAGAACGGCGACGAGGCGACCATCGCCATTAAGCCGGGCGAGGGCGACAAGAAGATCGCCGTGGTGGGCGGCGGCATCGCCGGCCTGGAGGCCGCGCGCGTGGCGGCCAAGCGCGGCTACGACGTGACCGTCTACGAGGCGAGCGATCATCTGGGCGGCCAGATTGTGCTGGCGGCTGCGCCTCCGCGCAAGGACGAGATCATGCGCTCGGTCGAGTACTACGAGAAGATTCTGCCTGGCCTGGGCGTGAAGGTTGAGCTCAGCCATGCCGCTACCGCTGAGGACCTCAACGCCGCCGACGCCGCGATTGTGGCCGTGGGCGCGCACGACGTGGTTATCCCCGTTCCGGGCGCCGACTCGGAGAAGGTCGTCTCGAGCTGGGACGTGCTGGCCGGCAAGGCGGAGCTCAACGGCCGCGTCGCTGTCATTGGCGGCGGCCTGGTGGGCACCGAGACTGCCGGGTACCTGCTGCAGCACGGCTGCGAGGTGGCGATCGTGGAGATGCTCGACAAGATTGCCGCGGGCGAGTCCGAGACCATTCTGCCGCTGATTATGAGCGACTTTGCAGAGCACAACGTGGAGCAGCATGTTAAGACCCGCCTGACCGCCATTACCGACGAGGGCGTGGAGGCTGTTCGCACCACCGAGGACGGCGCCGAGGAGCCGGTGAAGATCGCCTGCGATTACGTGGTGATGGCCGTGGGCTCCAAGGCCAACGCGTTTGACCTGGATGGCGTGACGGTGCCCGTGACCTGCGTGGGCGACTGCTCGGGTGAGCGCACCGCCGACATTGCGAGCGCCATTCGCACGGCGTATCACGCGGCCAACGAGCTGTAGTTGAACATCGCGGCCAGGCGGGGCGGTAGCACGGATCCGTCTCGCCCGGCTGTGTCCCGTCGGGTGTCAACCGGTGCGGGGCCTGCAAGCGCAGCAGGTCCCGCCCTTTTTGTTTTGCTCCGATGAATGGCAATGCGCGGTAATCATGAGGAGTGAGGACGTCTACTGCCTTGCAGATCACTCAAAAATATTGGGGGAGGGGTTAATAACTATATCCTCTATACCAAAGGACATAAAGAGATGCCAATTTTGTTGACAAGCGAATGACGATTAGCTGCGAGTCAGCTACCAGCGTAAAAAATCGATAAAGAAATGTCGTAATTTGGTGCCAAATGCCCAGATAACGCCGCGTCTATTTTAATTAACTGCTTTGAGCAAACAGTAAAATGCTACTATCTAACTTGCACGTAAGAAAGCAGATTAACGGCTAAGGCTAAGAAGTGGCAGGTATGTCGGAAGCAACTAGGACTCGCACGCATGCGCCCGAGGTTAGGCAGCGCGCCGTCGAGATCCTCCAAGAGGGGGTCGGTCATCGCGCTCTCGCCGCGGAGCTTGGCATTCCCCAGGCCACGGCTCGTCAGTGGGCCCGCGCGTATGCCGTGGGCGGTGCCGACACCGTTCTCAATGCCGGTTCGCATCATCACACCTATTCGTACGACGTAAAGCTCGCTGTGGTTAAGGACCGTCTGGAAAACGGCTTGACGGTTCGCGAGGCCATGATCAAGCACAAGATTCCCAGCGAGTCTTCGGTCAAGGCTTGGTGCCGTCAGTACCGCGAGAGCGGTGAGTCCGCACTGGTCGATAAGCCGCGCGGTCGCAAGCCGCGCGTTAAAAAGGCGGAATAGCAAACGGGATGGTGCGCCCACAGGGGCGCATTTTTCTTGCCGCCTCTCTACTCCAATGCGGACGCGCCCTTGCCCCGTACGCCTAAAACTCCCCAGTTGACCGAAAACCCGCCGCCGCTACTCCTCAATTGAGCTATAACGTTAAACAATTGCAGCGTTTTTGCATGGGGGAGTGATGGTATGACGCTACTGTATTTCCTTACCCTGTTTCCGCTGGTACCGGCGCTGTGCATGCTGCTCGCGCGCGGTGACCGCGCCCGCGATGCGGTGGGGCTCATAGGCTCCGGCATAATTATGGCGGTGACAGTTGTAGTCGCCGTCATGTTTTTTGGCACGGGTCCGCAGAGCTTTGAGGTTGCCCCCGGCACCTCGCATGTGTTCTCGATCATCAGCTCCGCTATCGATGTCATCCTGTGCGCCGTCATCCTGTACAACGCGTACAAATATAGGAACGCGCTCACCACGGTGCTCGGCGTGGTGCAGCTGGTGGGTTCGGTTGCCTTTGCGACCATGACGCTGCCCGCGGCCGAAGCCGTCATCGCAACGCCGCTCTACCTGGATTACATGAGCGTGATCATGGTCCTCGCCGTCGGCATTGTCGGCAGCCTTATCTGTATCTACGCCTTGGGCTACATGAAGGACTTCCAAGCGCACGATGAGCACGAGGCCGCGCTGCGCGGGCAGACCGCGCCCGACCGTCGCCCGCAGTTCCTGGCGCTTATGTTCCTGTTCCTCTCGGCCATGTTCGTCATCGTGACGAGCGACAACCTTGAGTGGCTGTTCTGCGGCTGGGAAATCACCACCGTGTGCTCGTTCCTTATGATTGGCTACACGCGCACGCCCGAGGCCATTAAAAACGCCTTCACGCAGATCATCCTCAACATGCTGGGTGGTATCGCGTTTTTGGCGGGCCTTATGTTCCTGCACGTCAACGGCATGCCGCTGACCATCTCGGGCATGATCGATCTTGCCGGCGCTGGCACCACGCAATCCGCGCTGCTGGTGATGCCGGTCGTCCTACTGTCGCTCGCCGCACTCACCAAGGCCGCACAGATGCCGTTCCACACGTGGCTGTTGGGTGCCATGGTTGCCCCCACGCCCACGAGCGCCCTGCTGCACTCGTCAACCATGGTCAAAGCCGGCGTGTTCCTAATGGTCAAGCTGAGCCCGCTCTATGCCATCTATCCCGTGACCGGCTTTATGGTCACGAGTGTGGGTGCCATCACGTTTTTGCTCGCTGCCCTCATGGCCATCTCGCAGAGCAACGCCAAACGCGTGCTCGCGTACTCCACCATTTCCAACTTGGGCCTCATCAGTGCCTGCTTGGGTGTCGGCGCGCCCGAGGCCGTGTGGGCCGCCATCTTCCTGATCCTGTTCCACACGGTGGCCAAATCGCTGCTGTTCCTGTGCGTGGGCACCGCCGAGCATCATATCGGCAGCCGCAATATCGAGGACATGGACGGTATGTTCAGCCGCATGCCGCACCTGACGCGGCTGATGATGCTGGGCATCATGGGCATGTTTGTGGCGCCGTTTGGCATGCTCGTGTCCAAGTGGGGCGCCCTGGTGGCGTTTGCGCAGACCGGCAACGTGCTCATGATCATGGTGCTTGCCTTTGGCTCGGCCGCGACGTTTTACTTCTGGGGCAAGTGGCTTGCCAAGCTTTCGGGCGTCGATCCCACGGCTCAAAACGTTGAGGTCAATGTCCATAAGACCGAATGGATGGCGCTCAACACCATCGCCGCGCTACTGATTCTGTGCTGCGTGGCGTTCCCGGTTATCTCGAGCGGCCTGGTGTCGCCTTACTTGGCCATGGTGTTTGGCCGCGTGCCGTACGTTATCGGCAAGGACGCCATGTATCTGATGGTGGTTATCGTGGCTTTTATCGCCGTGGTGCTGCTGACTTCATTCCGCGTGAGCAACAAGCCGCACGTAAACGTATATCTTTCGGGTGTGGGAACCGACAATTACCGCCATTTCCGCGGCTCGATGGGACACGAGGTGAAGGCCGAAAAGCGCAATTGGTACTCGGAGGACGCCCTTGGCGAGAAGCGTATTGGCCCCGCGGGTAGCGTCGTGTGCTGCAGCATTATCTTGTTTGCGCTGCTGTGTTGCGCGTGGATTGGGCCCGAGCGGCTTGCCATGAGCGCGCCCTCGGTGCTGCGCGGCAAGTATTTTGAAGGTTCGGGCGTCTTGGGCATTTTTATTGGTACCGTGGCGTTTGCCTTGCTGGCGCCGCTTGTGGGCGGTTTGATTGACGGCCTTGACCGCAAGCTGTCCGCTCGCATGCAGGGTCGCGTGGGGCCGCGTCTGCTGCAGCCCTTCTACGACGTTGCCAAGCTGCTGCGCAAAGCCCCTGCCAGCGTAAACACCATGGACGATACCTACATGGCGTGCGCGCTCATCTTCACCGTCGTGGGCGGCGGCATCTTTGTGTCGGGCTCCAACACGCTGCTGTGCGCTTTTATGGTTACCCTCGCTGCAATCTTTGTGGTGCTGGCGTCCGCCTCGACGCAAAGCCCGTTTGCCCAGGTCGGCGCCGACCGCGAGCTGCTACAGGTCATGAGTTACGAGCCCGCCGTTTTGCTGATGAGCGTGGGCCTGTACCTTGCTACCGATAGCTTCGACTCCATCGCCGTAACCGGGCAGTCGGCGCCCATCATCGCGTACAGTGCGCCCATTTTCTTGGCGCTGCTTGCGGTACTCACCATCAAGCTACGCAAGTCGCCGTTCGACCTTTCGTACTCGCATCACGCGCATCAGGAGATTGTCCAGGGCGTCGCCACCGAGATGAGCGGCGGCACGCTGGCCAAGATGACCCTTATGCACTGGTGCGAGACCGTGCTGTTTTTGATGTGGGTGGGCATGTTCTTTGTTTGGGACAACCCGGTGAGCTGGCTGGTCGCCCTGGTCGTGATGGCTGCGACGTATTTTGTCGAGGTGCTGATCGACAACACCTTCGCACGCAGCACCTGGCGCAGCTGCTTTAAGCTCGGCTGGGGCGTGGCGCTGGTGTTTGGCCTGCTCAACCTTATGCCCATCCTCGTCGACGTGTTTATTTAGGAGGCGGCATCCATGGATCATAAAATGTCGCGCTCGCCGTGGGTTATTCATTACGACGGCTCGAGCTGCAACGGATGCGATATCGAGGTGCTGGCCTCGCTCACGCCACTGTTCGATGCGGAGCGCTTTGGCGTGGTCAACACCGGCAACCCTAAGCATGCGGATATCTTTTTGGTGACGGGGTCGGTCAATGCCCAGAACCTGCCCGTCGTGCGCCAGATCTACAACCAGATGCTCGAGCCCAAGTGCGTGGTGGCCTGCGGCATCTGCGCGTGTTCGGGCGGCGTGTTCCGCGATGCCTATAACGTGATCGGCGGCGTGGACCGCGCAATTCCCGTGGACGTGTACGCGCCCGGGTGCGCCATTCGCCCCGAGACCGTGATCGATGCCATTGTGGAGGCGTGCGGCATCCTGGACCAGAAGGAGGCCGTGATGCGCGCCGGCGGCAATCCGCTCAGCGTGGGCGGTGCCGCAACCTGGGACGGTGGCGTTGAGCTGGGCGAGGATGGGTTTGTGGCTGCTGCGGAGGCCGGCGACGCGACCGCCGCTGCAAAGGGGGCCGAGTAATGCAAAAGGCTATCTATACCACCGTCGGGATCGACGGGCTCCTGCCGCATGTCCAGGCGCTTAAGGGCGTCGGCGCGCGCTTTGTGCAAATGCACGCTGAGCGCAACGTCGACGACGGCTCGTATCGCCTGGTCTATACGTTTATCAACGTTCGTGCTGCTCAGGGGCATATCGCGCAGGACGGCAGCTATGCGATTGAGAACCTGGTGGTTGAGGGCATCGACCAGTACCAGGAGATTCCGTCCATCAGCTCGTATTACCCCGCGGTGTTCCCGTTTGAAAATGAGGCCCACGACCTGTTTGGCCTTGCCATCACCGACATGCAGATCGACTTTAAGGGCTTTTTCTACCAGGTCTCGACTGCCGAGCCCATGAGCGTTATCACGCCCGAGGTGAAGGCCGCGCGCGAGAAGGCCATGAAGGTCCGTGCCGCCGCCGAAGCCAAGGCGCGCAAGGCCGCTGCCGAAAAGGCCGCCGCTGCTGCGGCTGCTGCAGGGGAGGGCGCTGCGAGCGCCGGCGATGCCGCGGGCGCCGCTGCTCAGCCCGCTGCGGCTGCCGGCTCCGATGCTCAGCACGATGAGGCTGCTGCGAAGGCCGCGCTCAAGGCTGCCGAGATGGAGGCAAAGCTCGCTGCCATGGATCCCGAGAAAGCAGCCAAGGTCCGCGCGGCGCTTGCCGCCAAGGCCGCCCGCGACAAGCAGAAAAAGGAGGCGTAAGGCCCATGGCACATCGCTCCGTTATTCCGTTTGGCCCGCAGCACCCGGTACTGCCCGAGCCGCTTCATCTGGACCTGGTGATCGAGGACGACCGCGTCATCGAGGCAATTCCGCAGATCGGTTTTGTGCACCGCGGACTCGAGAAGCTCACCGAAAAGCGCGATATGCATCAGTTTGGCTACATTGCCGAGCGCATCTGCGGCATCTGCGCCGTGGGCCATAGCTGCGGCTATGCCAGCGCCTGCGAGGGCATGCTCGGCATCGAGGTGCCTGGTCGCGTGCAGTATATCCGCACCATTCTGCATGAGCTTTCGCGCATTCACTCGCATCTGCTGTGGCTGGGCCTGCTCGCCGACGCCTTTGGCTTCGAGGCGCTGTTCTATCGGTCATGGACCCTGCGCGAGCAGATACTCAAGATTTTTGAGAGCACTTGCGGCGGGCGCGTGATTCTGTCGATTAACGAGATCGGCGGCCTTAAGCACGATATCGAGGACTCCGAGCTGGCGGGCATTGTCCAGACGCTCGATGCCATGCGTCCTGACTACGAGGCCCTGGTGCATACGTTTTTGGACGACAACAGCTGCGGCGAGCGCCTGCATGGCGTGGGCGTGATTAGCAAGAAAGACGCGCTGGAGCTTTCGATGGTCGGTCCGTTTGGGCGCGCATCGGGCGTGGATTACGACGTGCGCATGTTTGACGACGGCGCCTATGCGGACTTGGCCGCGTTTGAGCCCATCGTTGCTACCGATGGCGATTGCTATGCCCGCTGCCAGGTGCGTTGCGCCGAGGTCACGCAGGCCATGGACATCATTAAGGAGCTTGTGGGCAAGATTCCGCACGACGGGATTGGCGGGCGCACCAAGCTTACGCCGGCCGACGGCGCGCGCGGCGAGGTTGTGATTGAGCAGCCGCGCGGCGAGGCGTATTACTATGTGCGCGGCAACGGCACCAAGAACCTGGACCGTTTCCGCGTGCGCACGCCGACGTCGCAGAACTTGGCGGGTCTGACGCATGCGCTGCAGGGCGTACTCCTTGCCAACGTGCCCATGATTATCCTGACCATCGACCCCTGCATTAGCTGCACGGAAAGGTAGGCGCGGCATGAGTTTGCTGACATTTGCCAAGACGGCCTTGGGCTCTATGGTCAAGCAGCCGGTAACGGTGTGCTATCCGCAGGAGAAGCTCGCGGCACCCGAGCGCTTGCGCGGGCATATCGTCAACGACATGGACGTGTGTATCTGCTGCGGCATGTGTGCGCGTCGCTGTCCGGCGGGCGCGCTCGCGGTCGATCGCAAGGGTGGAACGTGGTCGATCGACCCGTATGCCTGTGTGGTGTGCGGTGAGTGCATCGAGAGCTGCCCCAAGCACTGCCTGACTATGGACACCGCCCGCACCCCAGTCGCAGCGGACAAGACCCCCACGGTAGAAACCAAGCCGGAGTAGCGCCGGAATAGAGCTGGGATAGGGGCCGGTGGGGCAAAAATGCCCCACCGGCCCCGCGCTTAAACGCGCGGTTGTGCCGTCGCGAACAAAACTATGTCGGTTTACGGGGCTGGATAGCGAACCTCCGACCATACCGAAAATCGCAAAAACAAAACCGACGCTCCTATAAGTTGTCAAGAGGCAGTTTGCGGGAGCGCTCTCTCCAATTCGCACAGGAGCTCGTAATACCTCCTCTCCAGTTTCGTCGACCGCCGTTTCCCC
>DBGDSC010000050.1:0-5212 GCA_048402045.1 Collinsella sp. | reverse complement strand
CCCCTAAGCGAGCAAGGTGACGTGAAAGAGGAGGGAAGCGTACTTCGGTACGCGACCGACGATTGAACGTCAGATTGCCGCTTAGGGGCGTTTGCAGCGTCGAGCCGTTACGCGGTTTGGCAAAACCGCGTAACTTCATCGTAGAAGCGCGTTTGCGGGCGGCGGATGCTCGTCTCCTGTCGCCCGCTCACCGAGGCCCGGCAATTGCCTTAATATCTTAAGGGCCTCGATTTGTCCAAGACTGAGCGAAGGAGCTCATCATGAGCGACGGAAAGAAAAAGCTTTCCTTCTTGACGGTCATCTCGACCATCATCTGCGTCGTCTTCGTTTGCGAGGCCGCCGCACCTGCTGCTGCCATTGGTAACCAGCAGTTCTTCTGGTGGATCTTCCTGATTCTGACCTTCCTGCTCCCTTATGGCATGGTCGTTGCCGAGCTCGGCACTACCTATGACGGTGAGGGTGGCATTTACGACTGGGTACGCGATGGCCTGGGCGACAAGTGGGGCGCCCGCATTTCGTACTACTACTGGGTTAACTACCCGCTGTGGATTGCCTCGCTGGCTACTATGTTCCCGGACATTTTGGGCATGGTCTTTGGCGTCGAGTTCAATCTGATTGCCAAGATTGGTATCGACCTTGCCTTTGTGTGGATTGTCTATCTTATGGGTCGCTCAAAGGCTGCCGACTCCGAGTGGGTCCTGAACGGCGGCGCCATCATCAAGGTCGCCGTTGCCGTTATCGTCGGCGCTTTGGGCATTTGGTACGCCATGGAGAACGGTTTCGCGAACGATATGTCCGCTGTCACCTTCTTGCCCGAGCTCACCAACACCAACGCGCTCGGCTACCTGTCGATCATCATCTTTAACTTCATGGGCTTCGAGGTCATCTGCACCATGACCGACGATATGGCCGATCCCGCTCGCGATATCCCCAAGGCTATCATCGTCGGCGGCCTGTCCATCGCCGTGATCTACCTCTTCGCTGGCTTTGGCATCGGCGCTGCTGTGCCGGCCGATTCCATCGATCCCGACTACGGCATGATTTATGCTGTCCAGACTATTGTGGGCGATTCCATGATCTTTAAGGTCATCTGCATCGCCTTCCTGATTACGCTGTTCGCCAACATGGCTGCCTGGTCCTTCGGCGTCAACTCCGTTGCTCGCTATGCTGCCGAACATGGCAACATGCCCAAGGTCTTCGCCTCGATGATCTCGGATGACGACATGCCCAACGGCGCCAACCTGGTCAACGCCATCGTTGCCTCCCTGGTGCTGTGCCTGCAGCTGGTTCCCATCGACGCCATCTCCAACGGTGTCTTCTGGATGCTCTTCGGTACCTCCGTTGTCTTCCTGCTGCTGACCTACATCCCGATGTTCCCGGCATTCCTCAACCTTCGTAAGAACGACCCCAACCGTGAGCGTATCTTTACGTTCCCGTTTAAGGGCGCCATGATGAAGGTCATGCTGGCTATTCCCTGCATCGAGCTGATTCTGGCTATCGTTGCAACGTTGATTCCGTTCTCTGTCGATGAGATTGTCGATAAGGTCCCGATGATCGTCATCTTCATCGTGCTCTTGCTTATTGGCGAGGTTGTCCGCGTCGTCAGTGCTAAGGGCCGCGAGACCGAGTACAAGGGTCTCACTCCCGAGCTGGCTGCTCAGCGCCTCGCTGAGGAGTCCGAGGAGGACTAGAGCACCCAGATTCGGGGCTCCAACCTTCCTCGCGTACCAACGTACGCTTCGTCGGGCTTGTCGCTCCCGACTCGGGATACTCTAGCCTCTTCGGAGGCGTGCCCAAGCAACAGGTTTGCTAACCTTTCTCTGAGGTGGGTGTGAGCTATTGCTCCGGTAACCACCGCCCGCCCCAATCTCTCTTCCGTATCCTTCGTGCGTTTTGTCTCCGCGCACCGGGTTACGTCGTCGCTTGCCGGTGCGACATCCGTGAAAACCGGTGCCAGGCGCCCCGACCTTTGCCGGGGAACGGGCGCCTACCATCTCTTGGTTTTAGGCTGCGGGTAACCCGCCCGCAGCAAGCGATCGTTCGATTTGGAGGAAATCTTATGCGTACGATCACCGAGTCCGAGTCCACCCCTAAGGCCGATGGCTTCTTTATGCCTGCTGAGTTCGCCCCACAGGATCGCGTGTGGATGGGCTGGCCCCATCGCACCGATACCTGGGCCCATGGTGCCAAGCCGGCTCAGAAGCAGTATGCCGCCATCGCTCGCGCCATCGCCGAGTTCACCCCGGTCACCATGTGCGCCAACCAGGCCGACTACGCCAACTGCAAGGCCGCCTTTGAGGAAGACGAGAACGTCACCGTTATCGAGATGACCACCGACGACGCTTGGTTCCGCGACACCGCTGCCACTTTTGTTATCAATGGCAAGGGCGATAAGCGCGCCAACCACTGGCACTTCAACGCCTACGGCGGCCTCGTCGACGGCCTCTATTTCCCGTGGGACAAGGACGAGCAGATCGCCCTTAAGATAGCTGAGCTTTCCGGCTGCCGTCGTTATCGTCCCGATGACATGATCCTCGAGGGCGGTTCCATTACCGTCGACGGCGAAGGCACTGTGGTCGTGACCGACCAGTGCCTGCTTTCCCCAGGCCGCACCTGCTCTGCGGTTCTGGAGGAGGAAGAGGATCCCGAGTCCATCTGGCCCAAGTTCAAGAGGAAGTTTGAGCCCTGGAGCGAGGAACTTCGCGCCTATATGGACGAGCACCTCAAGGAGTACCTGGGTGTCGAGAAGGTCATCTGGGTTAAGGAGGGCATCGACCCCGAGGAGACCAACGGCCACATCGATGATGTCGCTACGTTCATCGCTCCGGGCGTCATGGCCTGCATCTGGACCGACGATCCCGAGTATCCGTTCTACGAGCAATGCCACGCCGTCTACGAGACCCTCTCCAACGCCGTTGACGCCAAGGGCCGCAAGATGAAGGTCTACAAGCTCTGCATGCCTGTGAACCCGCTGTTCATGGACCAGGCTTCCTGCGACACCATCGACGCCGACGAGAACGCCGAGCCGCGCGTTGCCGACGAGCCGCTGATCGCCTCCTACATGAACTACCTGGTCACCAACCACGGCGTTATCGTCCCGCAGTACGGCGACGAGAACGATCAGATTGCCGTTGACACGCTCCAGAAGATCTATGACGAGGTCTGGGGCGAGGGCGTCTACAAGTGCGTCGGCGTTCAGTCCGAGCAGGTCGTCTTCGGCGGCGGCAACATCCACTGCATCACGCAGCAGGAACCCTCGGCGTAACTGTTTGTCTTCCCGAGGCACGGCACCTTGCCGTTCATCAAAGTACGCTTCGCTCCTCTTTCGCGGCGACCTGGGGCACCTCGAAAACCCAGCCGATCAATCGGACCGACGTAGCTTGCTACCGCATTAGTCATTGGTGCCAACTCTGGCAACGATGCAGGTCGAAAAACGTCAGCGAAAACCCGCCAGAGCGAGCAAGGTGCCTTGAAGCGAGGCGGCATTGACCTTTTGGTCATGCCGTCGAAGCTGAAAGGCAGATTGCCGTTCTGGCGGGTTTGCAGCGTCGAGCCGTTACGCGGTTTGGTAAAACCGCGTAACTAAATACGTTCCGCGATCTCGTGGATGAGGTAGTCGGTCTTTTCCCAGCCCAGGCACGGATCGGTGATCGACTTGCCAAAGACGCCGCCGTCGACCGGCTGGTTGCCGTCTTCAAGGTAGGACTCGATCATAAAGCCCTTGACCAGCTTAGAGATGGACTCGTTGCGGCGGCAGCTGTCGAGCACCTCCTTGCAAATGCGGTACTGCTCCAGCGGGCGCTTGCCCGAGTTGTCGTGGTTGCAGTCGATGACCGCCGCCGGGTTGGCGTAGCCGGCGTGCTCGGTATAGCGCTCGGCCAGGCGCTCCAGGTGCTCGTAGTGGTAATTGGGGTAGGTACGACCATCGAGACCGATGTAGCCACGCATAACGGCGTGTGCGAGCGGATTGCCGTCGCACTCGACCTCCCAGTTGCGGAAGATGAAGCTCTGGTGCGCCTGCGCGGCGTAAATGGAGTTGAGCATAACGGTGGTAGAGCCGGCAGTGGGATTCTTCATGCCGACGGGTACCGAAATGCCGCTCGACACCAGGCGATGCTCCTGGTTCTCGACCGAGCGTGCGCCCACGGCAACATAGCTCAGCAGGTCAACGAGGTATTGGTAGTTGGACGGGTAGAGCATCTCATCGGCGGTGAAGAAGCCGGTCTCCTCGATGACGCGCAGGTGCATGTGGCGGATGGCCTTGACGCCCTCGAGCAGGTCGTCGGGAGCCTCGGGGTTGGGGTTGTGCAGAAGACCCTTGTAGCCGGTGCCCTTGGTGCGCGGCTTATTGGTGTAGACGCGCGGAATGATGATGAGCTTGTCCTTGACCTCTTCGGCGGTCTTGGCCAGTCGGTTCATATACTCGAGCACCGAATCCTCGCGGTCGGCAGAGCACGGGCCGATGATGAGCACCTTACGTGCGTCCTCGCCGGTAAAGACTTTGGCGACCTCGGCGTCAAATGCCCGCTTTTTGGCGGTAAGCTCGGCAGAAAGTGGCATTTCCTCGCGGATCTCCATGGGGATCGGCAGCCTGCGTTTGAATTCCATGGCCATAGGGGTCTCCTCAATCTATAGAAAGAGCAATAAGCGTATTGTCGAATGCTCGGCATTATCCGCTGTCGCACGCTAAAGTGCAAGCCCTTGTCACCCCGAAACCTACCAAAAAGGGACAGGTTTATTTTGGCAGGTTTTATCTGGGTAAACGTCGGCGGATGCCGGGAGGGAGCGGCGCCGCGCGGGACCCTAAGGCTGTTGTCGGTTCCCTAGGAAATACCCTGTGGGCAAAAAATGCCAAATATGAGTACGGTTGCTATCTTAGTATCATATTGCCTTCGCAAAATAATAGACATAACAGCAAAATATGTTCATTAACGCAAACACATATAAGTCCGCTATGGTGCTGTTTGATCAATTTAGGGACGCGTGTAAGCCGTGGGAGCGGCATTTGAGGCGGTTTTGGCTGTTACTAAAAAGGTAACAGTACTCATATTTGCCCTTTTTTGCCCACGGGGTCTGGAAAGCGCCGTCAGTGAGGGTAGCGCGCAGAGATGTGGTGTAAGAGGCGGGGCATGCCCCGCCTCTTCTCTTTCTTGAAAGGGAGGGGACACCGCCTAGAATTCGTCGTTGGAGTAATGAAGGTGACGAATGGAAG
>DBGDSC010000049.1:0-7125 GCA_048402045.1 Collinsella sp. | reverse complement strand
CCCCTAAGCGAGCAAGGTGACGTGAAAGAGGAGGGAAGCGTACTTCGGTACGCGACCGACGATTGAACGTCAGATTGCCGCTTAGGGGCGTTTGCAGCGTCGAGCCGTTACGCGGTTTGTCAAAACCGCGTAACTATTAAAGCTTGCGCAGACCTTCCTCGAGACCGGTCTTGCTGTCGGTCTGGGCGTCGCGCATCTTGATGACGCGGGCGGGGACACCGGCCACGACGGCGCCGGCGGGGACGTCCTCGACGCACACGGCACCGGCGGCCACGACGGCGCCCTTGCCCACGCGCACGCCCTCCAGGACCACGGCGTTGGCGCCAATCATGACATCATCCTCGATGATGACGGGCGTGGCGCTGGCGGGCTCCACAACGCCTGCCAACACGGTGCCGGCGCCGATGTGGCAGTTCTTGCCCACGGTGGCGCGGCCGCCCAGCACGGCGCCCATGTCGATCATGGAGCCTTCGCCAATGACGGAGCCGATGTTGATGATGGCGCCCATCATGATGACGGCGCGGTCGCCGATTTCGACGCGGTCGCGGATGATCGCGCCCGGCTCAATGCGGGCGTTGATGCCCTTAAGGTCGAGCATGGGGACGGCGGAGTTGCGGCAGTCGTTCTCCACATCGTAGTAGTCGATGGAGTCGGCATTGGCATCGAGGATGGCCTTGAGCTCATCCCAGTCGCCAAAGACGGTCTTGCCACGACGACCGCCGTAGACGTGTGCATTGCCCCACTGGACCTTCATGCCCGGCTTCTCGCGCACATAAAGCTTGACAGGCGTCTTTTTAGGCGCGGTGGCGATGTAGTTGATAATCTCCTGTGCATCCATCTCGGCTGCGTTGCTCATTTGCTATCTCTCCTTTGGGTGGATTCGGTTGATACCTGGTTAGGCAAACATGACCTGGTCGAATGTATAGAAGCCGTGCTCACGGGTGACGAGCTTCTGCGCGGCTGCCAGGGCGCCGTTGACGAAGATCTGACGGCTCGTGGCGCGGTGGGTGAGCGTGACCTCCTCGTCCTGGCCAAAGAAACTCACTTCGTGCACGCCGGCGACAGTGCCACCGCGCAGCGAGTGCATGCCGATTTCCTTGGGGTCACGCGCGCCGCACATGCCCTCGCGGCCATAGACGGGGTGGTAGCCTGCCTCGGGTTCAGCTTCGACGACGGCGTCGAGCAGTAGCTTGGCAGTGCCGCTCGGGGCGTCAACCTTTTGGTTGTGGTGCGTCTCGACGATCTCGCAGTCAAAGCCGGGCAGCTCGCGTGTGGCCTGTGCTACCAGATGACGCAGGGCTGCGATACCGATGGAGTAATTGCCGGAGTGCATGATGCGGGCGCTCTGACCCAGCTCGCGCAGGCGGTCCATCTGATCGGGCGTGTAGCCCGTGGTGCCCGAGACCAACGCGGCACCCGTGCGCTCGACATAGGCGACGACGGCATCGAAGGTCACGACGTTCGAGAAGTCGATGATGACGTCGGCTGCCGGGGCGCCCTCGAGCTCGGACAGATCAAAACCGATCTGGGCGACGATATCAAAAACGGGCTGACCGGCGGCGTCGACAACGCCCTCGGCGGTGGTGCGGATGAGCGAGCCCATGCGGCCCGTTCCCATAATGACGGTCTTAATCAAGCAGACCAGCTCCCTTCAGAGCATCGGTAAGTGCGGCGCGCGTGTCGTTGGCCATGTGGCATAGCGGCATGCGGTAGTTTGCCTCGATCATACCCATCTGAGCGAGCGCTTCCTTGACGGGGATGGGGTTGACCTCGCTAAAGAGGGCGTTGATGAGCGGCTGACCGGCAATCTGGATATCGCGGGCACGTGCCACGTCACCGTCCAGATAGGCGCGGCACATGTCATGCACGAGCTGCGGCTGAACGTCGGCCCACACGCTGATGGTGCCCGAGGCGCCCAGGCTCATGAGCGGCACGGTGAGCGCGTCCTCGCCCGAGTACATGCGGAAGTCGTCGGACAACAGGTGGGCAATCTTGGCCGCGTAGGCGACGTTGCCCGAGGCTTCCTTAATACCCATGATGTTGGGGTGCGCGGCCAAGCGCTCTACGTTGCGCTCGCTGATGCCGCAGCCGCAGCGGCCGGGGATGTTGTACAGGATGCAGGGGATGTCCACGGCATCGGCGACGGTCTTAAAGTGCTGGTAGATACCCTCTTCGTTGGACTTGTTGTAGTAGGGGGTGATGAGCAGCAGGCCGTCGGCTCCCAAGCCCTGGTAGGTGAGCGACTTGGTGAGCATGGTCTGCGTGGAGTTGGAGCCCGAGCCGGCGATGACGGGGACGCGTCCTGCAACATGCTTGACCACGGCGGCGACGACGGAGTTGTCCTCGTCATCGGTCATCGTGGCGCTCTCGCCGGTGGTGCCCAGGGTGAGGATGGCGTCGGTGCCGTTTTGCAGGTGGAAATCGATAAGGCACTCGAGCGCGTCGAAGTCGACGCTGCCGTCCTTTTTAAACGGTGTGACGAGGGCGACGATTGAGCCCTCGAGATTGCGGATGTCCATGTTCTTCTCCTTCGCTTCCGCGATCTGGATGCGTTTGTTCCATTGGGCGGCGACTGCCAGGCGCTCGTCTTGGGCCCAACGGCGGGCGCTTTCGGCGCGAGACTTGGCCAGCAGCTCTCGGCCGCTCGGCAGCACGTCGAGCGTGGCAAAGTAATCGCCCGGGCGCTCGGCGCGACGAATGAGATCTGCCGAGCCGTCGGGGCGCAGCAATACCTCGGCGGAGCGCAGACGGCCGTTGTAGTTGTAGCCCATGGAGTAGCCATGCGCGCCGGTATCGTGGATCACGAGTACATCACCCATGTCGATCTGCGGCAGCTCGCGGTCGATAGCGAACTTATCGTTGTTCTCGCACAAGTTGCCCGTGATGTCATACGTGTTCGTGACCGGTGCTGCGGTCTTGTCAGGGCCACCCGGCTGACCCATCACCGTAATGTGGTGGTAGGCACCATACATAGCGGGACGAATGAGATCGACGGCGCTTGCGTCCACGCCGATATAGTCCTTGTAAATCTGCTTCTCGTGGATGGCCTTGGTGATCAGGCAGCCGTAGGGGCCCATCATAAAGCGGCCCATCTCGGTGCAGATGGCCACATCGCCCATGCCGGCGGGGACCAGAATCTCGTCGTAGGCTGCGTGTACGCCCTCGCCGATGGCGTGGATGTCGTTAGCCTGCTGCTCGGGCAGGTAGGGGATACCCACACCGCCGGACAGATTGATAAAGGCGACATGTGCGCCGGTCTCGCGCTCCAGGCGCACGGCAAGTTCAAAGAGGATGCGTGCGAGCTTGGGGTAGTAGTCGTTGGTGACGGTGTTACTGGCAAGGAAGGCGTGGATGCCAAAATTCTCGGCGCCCTTGGCCTTGAGCATGCGGAAAGCCTCAAAGAGCTGCTCGGTGGTCATGCCGTACTTGGAGTCGCCGGGGTTGTCCATAATGCCGTTAGAGAGCTGGAACAGGCCGCCCGGGTTAAAACGGCAGCTGACCGTCTTGGGAATGGGGCCCGCGACGCGCTCAAAGAACTCGATATGGCTGATGTCGTCAAAGTTGACGATGGCGCCCAGCTTGTCGGCGAGCTCAAAATCCGCCGCCGGCGTGTCGTTGGACGAGAACATGATGTCGTGGCCGGTGATACCCAGTGAGCGGGCAATCATGAGCTCGGTATAACTCGAGCAATCGCAGCCGCAGCCGTATTCGTTGAGAATGGAGATGAGCGCCGGGTTGGGATTAGCCTTGACGGCAAAGTATTCCTTAAAGCCCGGGTTCCACGCAAAGGCGTCGCGCACCTCTTGCATGTTGCGGCGGATGCCCGCCTCGTCGTATAGATGAAACGGCGTGGGGAACTGCTCGACGATATGCTCGAGCGTCTCCTTGTCCACAAACGGCCGCTTGGCCGCATACGCTTCGTTGGGGGTCAATGCCATGTCCCGTAAACCTCGCTATCCAGACGGCGCCATCTGCGCATCGAATCCGCATAGCGTGGACCCCATGTCCAGATAGCGCTCCCGCATTGCTGCAGACAGTCCTGCGGGTGTTTCCCGCAGGCCCACCAGGTTGTTCGTGCCCGAAAAACCCAGTTCGGCGGGTTTCGCCTCCCCACGGGGTCAAAGCCTGCCGGCTCGCCCGCGGTTCTTCGTGCCCGCGCCTCTATCAAGTGGTAACGACCCTACCACGTTGCACTTTACCAAACAAGAGTATTCGTATATAACGTTTAAAAAATGCAGGGATATGCTGGAAATAATGGTGCGGCAATCTTGCGGCACAATAAGATGACAACCGGTGCGCACCTATGAAAGGAACCTTTATGACCGAGCTCCAGGAACTTCGTCGCTATCGGCGCGATCTACATCGCATTCCGGAGCTCGATTTCGATCTTCCTCAAACCATAGCCTATATCGAGGGCGTGTTGGCGCCGCTCGCCTGCGAGGTGACCCATCCGTGTCCCAGCTGCGTCTGCGCTTTCTTCGATGCCGGCACGGGCGCCGCGCATGCTACGGCGATTCGCGCCGACATGGACGCCCTGCCCATCGCGGAGGCAACAGGCGCGGCCTTTGCCTCGACCCATCCCGGCAAGATGCACGCGTGCGGGCACGATGGGCATATGGCTATGGCGCTTGCCGCCGCGACGCATGTCGACCGAACGATTCGCGAGCAGCCGGGCGCCATCAAGCGCAATGTGCTCTTTGTATTTCAGCCGGCCGAGGAAACGACCGGTGGCGCCAAGACGGTGTGCGAGAGCGGCGTATTCGAGCGCTATGGGGCAGATCGCATCTTCGGCTTCCATGTGTGGCCCGATTTGCCTGCCGGTACGTTGGCGAGTTGTCCCGGTCCGCTGCTGGCGCGTTCGAGCGAGACACATGTTCACATTCACGGGACGAGCATCCATATCGCCAAGACCTACGGCGTTCCCGTTGGCGAATCGCACGATGCGGCATTGGCAGCGGCCAAGTTCTTAGTTTCCGAGCGCGAGCTCATGGACGAGTTGGGTGCAGACGAGCCCTGCATTGGTAAGTTCGGCCTACTGCAGGCCGGCACCGTCTGCAATGCGGTGGCGGGGGAGGCCCATGTGGCTGGCAGCCTGCGCGTGTTTACGGACGGTATGTTCGGCCGTGCGCGCGAGGGCGTGCGCCGCGTGCTGGACGAGGCCTGCGCCGCAACAGGCTGTACGTATGATCTCGACTTTGCCGAGGGTTATCCGCCAGTCGATAACGACCCCGAGCTGTTTGCCTGCATTGCGCCTGCTTTGTCCGAGCTGCAACTTGTGGACGAGCCGCTGCTGATCGCCGAGGATTTCGCCTTCTATCAGCGCCATCTGCCGGGCGTGTTCTTCTTGCTGGGCACGGGCGCGCCTGCCGGCCAAGATAATCCGAGCGATTCGGATGGCTGTCCCGCCTATGCCACGAGCGCCCTTCACACTGATACCATGCTCTTTGACGAGGAAATTCTGCTCAAAGGCCTCGATGTCTACAAACGATTGCTTTTGCTTGCTTAATTGCCGAAGGATACTTGTTCTAGGAAACACGAACAGATGTACGGTATAATAGAGATGTAAGTCTATAGAAACGTTTGACGTTATTAACGTAAGGCGATACTATGATTGCATCGTACAAAGATGAGGATACCGAACGTTTTGCGATGGGTGTGCGGGTCAGGAGGTTTGTACCCTTTGAGCGGGTCGCATTGAGGAAGATTCGTCAACTGCAGGTCTGTGCTTCACTTGATGATCTTCGCGTTCCTCCGGGCAATCGTCTTGAAGCGCTGAAGGGCGATCGCGCCGGCCAATATAGCATCCGTGTTAATGAGCGCTATCGGGTCTGTTTTGAGTGGAGACAGGGGATGGCTTGGAATGTCGAAATCGTCGATTATCACAAGTGATGAGACTGCGCCCGATCTGCTGTCGCCGGTGACTCCTGGTGAGCTTCTCAAAGAGGAATTTCTTGTTCCTATGGGCATTTCTCAATATCGCCTTGCTAAGGAGACCGGGATTCCGGCTCAACGCATTGGGCAGATTATCTTGGGAAGGCGTCGCGTGACGGCCGACACCGACCTTCGCCTTTGCCGCTACTTTGGCCTGACGGATGGTTATTGGCTGCGCGCCCAGATAGCGTTTGATCTCGAGGCGGAGAAGAGGCGTATCGAACCGGAACTGGATAAGATCGTTCCCGTTCAGCAGGCCGTTGCGTTGTAGCGCTCAAAGATGTTGAGGTTGGAGTGACGATGGAACAACGCCGACAATCTGCCGTTTATAGTCCCGGTGGATGCGGGTGCGGCTTGCTCTTACTTCCGGTTATTGCTGTTAGCATTGGCGTTATGTTTGCGCTTGCCGGGCTGGCCGCAGCGGCGCTCGTGCTGTTGATTGTGGCTATTGGCGTGACGATTTGGCTCTGCCGCAATCGCGAGCAACGCCGTGCCGATGGTCAGACCAATGTTGGATGGACCATCTTTTTGGTTATTGCCTATCTGCTGAGCATCAGTTACTTGGCGTTCTTTATCCTGCTGCTCATTAGCACCTTTACCGGGGAATCCGTCACGGTGGGCTAGGCTTCGACAAGCTTCTTGTGGGCGAAACGAAAAGGGGCCGGATGGGGCATGTTGTTCAAGACGGAGTGCGACGCGCGGGCGGCAAGAAGATCGCGATTCCCATCGGCAAGCAGGACGCGACCGTCTTCCGCAAGGTGATGAGCGCAAAAGACGCCATCTAAGAGTTCGCGCCGGCGCTAGGGACGGCCGATCAGGAGCGGGCACTGCGTATTGCCCGAGTGCGGGCGAGACGGATGGTGGCGTGGATGATTCGCACTTATCTTCCTTACTTTCGGATTATTCACCAAAAATAGCTGTGCGGGCACAACACGAACAATCGCCAAACAAGGCATAAACACGGGCGCGGGGCTTATCGGCTTCGTGCTCTTCTTCGCTATAAGAAACGACAACAGCAGAGCGGTTAGCCGAGCGCTAATTTTCGTCTGGAAAGCGAGTGGTATGATTCGACCTACAGGTAGCGCGCAGAGATGTGGTGTAAGAGGCGGGGCATGCCCCGCCTCTTCTCTTTCTTGAAAGGGAGGGGACACCGCCTAGAATTCGTCGTTGGAGTAATGAAGGTGACGAATGGAA
>DBGDSC010000048.1:0-28558 GCA_048402045.1 Collinsella sp. | reverse complement strand
TTGGAACGGGGGAAACGGCGGTCGACGAAACTGGAGAGGAGGTATTACGAGCTCCTGTGCGAATTGGAGAGAGCGCTCCCGCAAACTGCCTCTTGACAACTTATAGGAGCGTCGGTTTTTATCTCGCGAAATTCGGCATGCTTGAGGGCGATCGGTTAAACGTAGTAGATAGGCCGTTTTCGTGGCGAACGAACCAAGCTGAGGCGCAAAATAGCCTCGCTCCAGAATAATCGTCGGCAAGGTAGCAAAAAGCCCCGCGGGCAGGAGGCTGCTCGCAGGGCAAAGAAGAGGGGCTTGTTGGTGGCGGACCGAAGGGCTCGGCATGGGGTTTCTGCCGAGGCCTGCCCTAATACAGCATTACAGCTCGACGAGCTGGCCGGTCTCGGCGGCCTCCTTGATGGCGTTGAGAAGCGTGAGCGTCTTGACGTTATCGGCGGGGGTCACGACGGGCTCGACCTCGCGGCGGACGACCTTCACAAAGTGCTTGAGCTGCATCTTGTGCGGCAGCGCCGGGTCCACGGCCGGAATCTCCATCTGCAGCGGCTTGTGCCAGTTGGAGGCGCCGTCGTAAGAGAACTGGTGCAGGCGGGGCAGCGACAGGGCGCCCTTAGTGCCGCCGATAAAGTAGGCGTCGGCGTCGAAGGGGCGGTACTGCGGATCCTCGCGAGCGGTTGCCTCCCAGTTCCAGGGGCTGGCGGTGGCGTCGGAGATGGTCATGCTTGCGAGCGCGCCATCGGCAAAACGGACGTTGACCACGGCGGAGTCCTCGGTCTCAAAACCGCGGGCGGCGCTGGACTGCATACCCTGGACGGCAACGGGCTCGCCCAGCAGGTAGCGGAGCAGGTCGACGTCGTGAACCAGGTTGACCAGGATCGGGCCGGCACCCTTCTTACGGCGCCACTCGACGTCGAAGTACTCGTCATTCTTATAGATCATGTAGTGGAAGCTCGACACGGTGAGCTTGCCCAGCTCGCCGGACTCGATGATCTCCTTGGCCTTGTTGACGAAGGGGTTGTGGCGACGGTGCTGGCCCACGAGCACGGGCACGCCGGCGGTCTCGGCCTCGGCAGCGAAAGCCTGGGCATCCTCCAGGTCGTTGGAGATCGGCTTTTCGACCAACGGCACGATATTGCGCTTCACAGCCTCGCGAGCAACGCCCAGGTGCAGGTCGTTGGGGGTGGCGATAATGACGGCCTCGGGCTTGACCTCGTCCATCATCTGGGCGGGATCGGTGTAAAACGGCACGCCGGCGGCCTCGGCCGTGGCGCGGGCGCCCTCAAAGGCGTCGGCGATGGCGACGAGCTCGGCCTCGGGCTCCTCGGTGACAAAGCGGATGTGGTTGCGGCCCATGGCGCCGGCGCCGATAACGGCAATGCGGACGGGGTTGAGCTCAGACATTTCGACTCCTTAAATACTGGTGACCGGTGGAATGCGACAAAGGGGCCGTCCCTTTGTCGCATCGGTAAAACTAGGCGGACTTCTTCTTGCTGTCGGAGACCATCATGTAGACGGTGAGCACGACGGCGATGGCGGCGATCACAATGGCGCCGTAGAAGGACTGCTGGTAGGCGGCGCTGCCGGCCTCGGCGTGATACAGCACGGCGGTGATGGGCTGGCTGATCCAGGTGGAAGCGGCATAACCCAAAAACATGATGCCGTAGTTGACACCGATGTTGCTGGTACCAAAGGCGCCACCGGTGAGCGGCGGGTAGATGACGAGCAGGGCGCCAAAGCTAAAGCCGAGCAGGGCGAGCGCAACAAAGAACATGGCCTGCGTAAAGCTCATCGACATGATGACGAGTGCGACGATGGTGACGACAAGGCTGATGAGCAGCGACTTATAGGCGCCGAGCTTGTCGATGATCTGGCCAAAGGACAGACGGCCAACCAGGTTGGCGCAGGTGTTGACGGAGACCACCACACCGCCGAGGGCGACGGCCGCGGCGCTCGTGGGGTCGGCGAAGAGCTGGACGGCGGCGATGGAGGCAACCTTGCCCACGAGCAGGGTGCCCGCGGTGGCGGCAAAGGCGAAGGTGACGATGAGGACCCAGAAGCGCGGGGTCTTGACCATCTCGCCCGGGGTGAGGTCGCCGAAGGTGCCGGCATGCGCGCCGCCCTTGGGGGCCTCGAAGCCCTCGGGCAGCCAACCGGCCTCGGGGGCCTTCAGGAACAGGGCGGAGGCGGCGATCATCACAAAGAAGATGACGCCGAGCGCCTTAAGGGCGCCAAAGATGCCCAGGCTCGGGATGAGCAGCGAGGCGAGCACCGGGGACAGCACGGCGGGACCGGCGGTCGAAGCGGCCAGGGTGATGCCGGAGGCGAGGCCCTTCTTGTCGATGAACCACTTCTGACCCGTGGTGAGCGCCGGGTTGTACCCCAGGCCGTTGCCGACGGCGGCGACGAGCGAGAACCACAGGTAGAACTGCCACGGCTCGGTGACGGTGCCGGACATGAACCAGCCCAGGCCGTAGCACACGGCGGCGGCGATAACGACGTTGCGCGGGCCGATCTTATCGGAGATGCGGCCGGCGAAGATGCCCGTCACGGCCATGATGGTCTGAAAGACCGGGAAGGCCCAGGTGAGGGCGCTCGACCACTCGGGGTAGACGGCGAGCAGGTTCTTGCTCACGACGGAATACAGCGCGATGGAGCTGATGAAGAACATGGTGACGCACGCGGCGGAAAGCACGACGGCGCGACCCTTGTTGGAGTTGGTGGAAGCCATTGGACTCTTTCTGATCGATACGGGGGAGGAGCAGGCGTATTCGCGGGCCTCCCTGTCAGGTTGGTTTACTGGTCAGTCGGCTTGGCGACGCCGGACTCATCGGACCAGAGCTCGACACCCTTGTTCTTAAGGTAGTTGTCGGCATAGGCGCGACGGCCGCCGGGCTTGGCGGTGAGGTCGCCCATCATGTTGGAGAAGCCGCCGTCGACCTTGATGGCGTCGCCGGTGGTGAAGTCCGAGCGCGTGGACGCCAGGAACATGACGGCGTTGGCGATATCGCTGACCTCGCCGATGCGGCGCGTGGCGATCAGACGGCTGCGGCTCTTTTCGACCTCGGGGTCGGCGTAGAAGTTGGCCGACATGGGGGTCTTGACGAAGCAGGGTTCGACGCAGTTGGAGCGGACGCCGTAGGGGCCCCACTCGGCGGCGAGCATCTTGGACATCATGTTCACGCCGGCCTTGGTGGAGCTGTACACGCCCGAGAACGTCTCGGGGGAGTGGCTGGCGACGGTCGAGATGTGCACCAGGCGACCCTGGCCGGCCTTGATCATCTCGCGACCAAAGCGCTGCGAGGTGATAAAGTAACCGGTGAGGTTGACGTTGAGCACCTGCTCCCAGTCGCTCAGCGGCAGGTCCTCCATGGCGGCGAAGCGCAGGATGCCGGCGGTGTTGACGAGGACGTCGACGCGGCCGAAGTTGGCGATGGTGGCGTCGACGGCAGCCTGAACCTCGGCCTCGTCGGTGGCGTTCATCTTGTAACCCTCGGCGTGGATGCCAAACTCGGCAGCGAGGTCGGCGGCAGCGGCCTTGACCCTCTCCTCGTCCAGGTCGAGCAGGACGACGTTGGCGCCGTTGCGGGCGAACTCGCGGCAAATCTCGACGCCCATACCGCCGAGTGCGCCGGTCACGGCGCAGACATCGCCCTCGAGCTTAAGCCAGTTGCTCATAGGAACTTCCCTTCTTGTGCCTCCCGGTGGGCCGTTCCCATTAATCGACCCACGTGGTTTTCGCAGGTTATCGTATGCTTTGCATTTGCGCAGGTGAATTGCATATTTGTTAGAATAGTATTAACCGTAGGTTTACACTGTGTGATGCAGTTTTTTCTCAATTGAGCGCGTGACCTGCCAAAACGACCCCCTTCGGCAGTTCATTGCCATGCGTCTGGAAACGGGAGATTGACGTGTACGATCGACGACTCGAGGCCATATCGGCCGCCGCGGAGCTGGGAAGCTTCTCGCGTGCGGCGGCAAAATTGCGCGTGTCGACCCCGGCGCTCGTCAAGCAGGTGTCGGGCTTCGAGGCCGAGTTTGGCATCACGTTGTTCGAGCGCTCGCATTCGGGTGTTAAGGTGACGCCGGCGGGCGCTCTGCTGGTGGACGACGCGCGCTCGATCATGCGGCAGTCCGAGGATACGCTGCGTCGCGCCCGACGCGCGGCGGGCGATGGCGGTGCCGTGCGTCTGGGCGTGTCGATGATGTGCCCGGGGCGCCAAACGCTGTCGATGTGGACGGACATCCACGATCTGGAACCATCGCTGCGATTTGAGATCGTGCCGGTAAGCGACCTCTATGACGAGCGCGAATCCGTCATGCGCAGCTTGGGCCGCGAGGTGGATGTAGTGCAGTCGAGTTTTTCTACTCCACGCTGGGGCGACGCCTGCCAAAAGCTTCGCATCGTTAACGTGCCGTTTTATATCGACCTGCCGCGCACGAGCCCGCTGGCGCGCAAGACGCGCATCACAGTTGCCGACTTAGAGGGCATGCGCCTGCGCGTGCTCCGTCACGGCAACGACGCTATGGACAGTCTGCGTATCGATCTGTTGGCCGACGGCGGCGTAGACGTGATCGACGTGGACAGCTTTGACTTTGCGCTCTTTAACGAGGCAGAGGAAAAGGGCGACGCGGTGCTCACCTGCGGCGCATGGTCGGGGGTGCACCCGGCCTTTGTGGGCGTGCCGTTCCTGTGCGGGCGAGAGGTGCCGGTCTTTTTGCACTATCCGCTCGAGCCCACCCTCCAAGTACAAAAATTCGTCAACGCCATGGCCCAACTCCTCAAGTAGCTCATTTAGGACGGGGCTTTTTTAGCCACTTTTGGCGTCCTACCTGCGTAATGCGGAAAATGCGAAAAATGACTGCAAATCGGTTACGCATGATTTTGCTTTTGCCCTGGGCTGGTTGTAGAATCAAAAAACTTAAACGAACTACTTGTGCAGCTTGCGCGAAAGCTCGGGCTGCGGCTGGGGGGGGGATGCGCCCGTGCGGGGTCCTTTCGGTCATATAGCGTCGATGCGCCGCACCTTTGTGATGTTGGCAGCGGTCTTATGCGCGTTCGTTATGGCCGGGGGGGTTGCCCTCGCGTGCGTACGGTGACGATGGCAACCTTATAGCGAACCCAACCTTTACCAACCAAGCTTCTGGTTGGTCGACGACCTCTCCGAATAAGAGAATCGGCGAGACGTTGAAGCTCGACCTCTCCACGAAGCTCCTCAACGGTCAAAGAAACCTCAAACAAGCTAACGGTAATCGTTTTGCGCTTGCGTGGAATCTTAGGCCACAGGATCAAAATCTTTATTTTGAACCTGGATCAACCTACACCACCTTTTCCACCCAGAGCGGCTCCACGTACGAGTGGGGCCTCAACCATCGCGCCGCAACCGAACACGACGTGCTGATGCTCACGATGGGTCCTCAACAGGAGAATCTGTCGGTTAACAACGCAGGCCAAGACCAGCTCATGCAGCTGCGGACTTGGCTTAAGGCGCAGGGCAAGATGCCCCAGGGAAATACCGTTGAGCAGTACACCGTTTACAGCGATTCCTTTGCCGCAAATGGCGGCTTTGCTGGTAGCAGCGCTGACGGATCCCACTTTTCGTTTGAACAGAGCGACGGCCGCATTGCGCTTTCGGTGTGGCTCGTAAGCTCTAACGGACAGGGTTGGTTCTCCTTTGGCACCAACAGCACGCATTATTATCGAGATCTTCCCGAGCAAGACGATGAGTTTGCCTATCAGGCAGTCTATACCGCAGCGTCCGAAAAGACGATGCTTGCGCTGACTTGCTACGATTCAAATCTTACGGGTGCGAACGAACAATACCGTGAGTGGTTTGGCAATCTGGTCAACGACGTTCATGTGGAAAAGCAGGGCACACGCGACATCTATAGTGATTTTGCCAAGGTGTATCAAGAAAATTCGTCCGAGACCATGACAACGCTCACAAACTATGCGTTCTCGACCTCGAATCTTAAGAACGAGAATACGAACATTGCTAACGGCAGTTTTGAAGACGATATACATCTGGGGAACCAGGGGCCCAGCAAGTTTACGTTGTGCTCGCCCCATTGGCGCACGACCGAGACAGACCATCGTATCGAGATCGTTGCCCAGAACGACTACTATATCGACCCAGCTGGGCATTCTGTTACGTTTAAGCCCTCCGATGGTGACTATGCAGCCGAGCTCAACGCACACGAGGCGAGTTCGCTCTACCAATATGTGACGACCGAGCCGGGAAAACAGTACGAGTGGGGGCTCGACCACCGCGGCCGCTCGGGTCGAGACGCCATGGCCCTTATCATCGGTCCGCGACAAGAAAACGAGCCGTACAAGGACAATCAAAAGGCACTCGATCAGTACCAGCAAATTGTTCAATGGATTCAAATGAGCGTCGATAACTATGTCGGCTTGGATGTGGCCAATTTTTCCCAATCGGGCTGCAGCAAAAAGATCATCCTGTATTCAACCAAGTTTGACAAAGTGGGCGGATTTGCCAATGCGTCCAGCGGAAGCGCGTTCTCGTGGACGGCCGATGCGGAGCATACCGAAAAATGGTGCGTATGGATTATGGCGTCCGAAAACGACGCGTGGGCTTCCTACGGTTCCAACGCGCTCGAGCAGAACAAAAAGGTTGACTACGACTATACCTACACCATTCCGGATGGCCAAAACCAGAGCGTCTTTGCTTTTGTGGCCTACAACACGGCCAACGGGAGCAATTCGATCGGCAACTTCCTCGACAATATCTCGTTTAGGGAGTTCTATCGCATCGAGACGTACACGACGCCCAACGGAAGCGGAACGTATTTTTATAACTCCGACAACGAGACAGCGGACTTTACGTATGCCAAAAACTACGTAGGTAAACAGGAAAAGAACTCCTACTTTATGGTCGATGCCAAGCGCGATGACGGGGCAGTCTTTATCGGTGCTTTTGTCAACGGCGAGTTCTATTCCGCGAACGATGCGGCGCACTGGACCGAATTGAACGATGGCACCTATCACTTTAAGGTCGACAAGGTCACAAAGCACTATAAAGTGCACCTCGTGTTTTCCAAGGCAGGCGTTCAATACGATGTGAACGGCGGCAAAGCGTATCACTATGATCCGTCCAATGAGTCCACGGGCGATTTCGTGCAGCTTTCTGGCGCTGGAGCGAGCTATACCTCCCATGCCGCCGATGGACAAAACAACGGCTGGAAGTTTATGGGCTGGGAGTACGCGGGCTCGGGAAAAGCTGTTCGTTTTAGCGCGGAGCACACCGTGACCCATACGGCACCCGAGGGCACCACGGATTCCGGCACTCTTACCATTAGGGGCAAGAAGGTCAATCCTGATACCGGCGCTGCGGGCGATACGGTAACGGTCGATAACATCCCTGAGAGTCAGGGCGCGACATTTGTGGCGCAATGGAAGTATCGTCAGGCCTTTGTTGCCCAGCTTAAAAATGCCGATGGCACGTGGAGCAACGTAACGACGGGCGGCACGGTCAGCTCCAAGCTTAAGGGGGCAAAGGACTCTATCGATGCCGGGGATGGCTCGGACAAGGACGCCGACGCGTACGATAAATCGGGCGTTGCCTACTTTGTGGATGACGGCACGTTTGTGGAGGCGGTGGCCGCTCCCAAGGAGGGCTATCACTTTGAGGGCTGGTATGACCTATCGAATCCAGACGCCCCGGAGCTGCTGTCGTCTTCACCCACCTATACGTACAACGTGAAGGACCGCCATACGGGATGCGTATACGCACGATTCACCCCGCGCACCTACACACTCAAGGTTTCCAAGAGCGTTACGGGCAATATGGGCGACAAGCGTGCCTACTTTAAGATGACGGTGACCTTTACGGGCCTCAAGGCTGGTCAGACCTACGCCATCGAGTATTCGGATGCGTCTGCCCAAGGCAGCCATGCGCTCGTGGCGCGACCGAATGATCGGGCCGAGACCGTGGAAAACAAGACCGCCTTTACGGCCGATGGCCAGGGCAAGGCGACCATGCCGTTTGCCGTTAAGGACGGCCTGACCGTTTCGATTAAGGCGCTGGATTACAACGCGGTCTATACCGTGAGCGAAGACGATTATTCTTCGTTGGGGTATCAGGCTAAGCTTACGGGTGCGAGCGGCACGCTCAACGGTCCGCGTGTGACCGTTGCCGTTGAAGCTAAGGCCACCAATTCCCGACAGGTCGCGGTGCCTACGGGTATTACGCGCAACCCCATCTATGCCCTGGCGATTTTGGCCGCCGGCGTGCTGTTGGCTACGGGCATGGTTGCGCTGCGTTTACACCGCGGCTCCAAGAGGGGTGGGCGCCTATGAGAAGACATGGCGCCAGCAATGCTGGTGATGGGCCAGCCGCACGAGCGGCCCCGCAGGGAAGACCCCGGGGCTCGCGGTATTCGGCCGCGTCGAACGTGAGGTTGGGCGCCCATGCGGCACCAGATTTGGGAGAAGCGGACGACCGGCGCGATATCGTGGGCTTTCTGGCGCGCCTGGCATTTTTTGTCGTGACGCTCTGGCTGCTCTTTGGTGTGGTCTTGGGCGTGGGCGCAGTCACGACTGGCGAGATGGCCCCCCGCATCTGTTCGGGTGACGTCATGCTCTACTGGAGGCTCAGCCAGAGCTTTAACGAGGGTGACGTGGTGGTATACACCGCGGATGGCGAAGAGCGCCTGGGTCGCGTGGTTGCCCGCCCCGGTGATGAGGTCACAATTACCGAGTCGGGCGAGCTCATGGTTAACGGGGTTGTTGTGGTGGAAAGCGATATCACCACGCCGACGCCGCGCTATGAGTCTGCTGTGGACTATCCCGTGCATCTGGGAACGGATGAGCTCTTTGTGCTGGCAGATTTGCGCGAGGGCGGGCACGACAGTCGCCTGTATGGACCGATTGCCCGTTCGCAGATCAAAGGCAATGTGATCAGCGTGCTGCGCAGGTCGAACCTGTAGACACGAAGCCTGGTTTTATTAAGGGCATATGCCCGAGAGGAAGGATGCAAAATGAAAACTGGAAAGAGGCGACTGGCTGCATTTGCGGTTGTGGCGGCCACGATGGTGCTGGCTTTGGTGGGGGTTGCTGCGCCCGCGTGGGCGGAGGGGCAACCCACTAATCCGCAGTTGTCGGTAACTGAAGGGAGGGTCACGATCACCTCGAAGCTCACCATGGATAAGTACGCCGTGGAGCCGAATGCGGACTTTAAATATACGATTGCGCCGGCGGAGGCGAGCGAGCTTACGAACACGGGTATGCCCGCTACTGCTGGAGTGGAAGGGGCCGTTTCGCTTTCGCCGTCTTCCGTAAATTATTCTGCCGAAGGTCTTTCTAGCGAAGATAATGCCGACGGCGTTACCAAGACAATAACCGCCCAAATGAGCGTCAGCCTTGTTACCTCAAGGTTCGCGGCTCCGGGCATCTATCGATACAAAATTACGCAGACGCCGCCAGAGCTGGATGGCCTCAACGTTGTGTACAAGGAACTGTTCCTGGATGTTTACGTAGAAAATGGCAACTCAGGTTTAGTTGCTAAGGGCTGCACTCTTAGCACAGCGGCGGGATCGGGCAGCAAGATCTCAGGCTTTGAGAACAAATATGTCACCCATAAGCTGACCATCACAAAGGTCGTAGCCGGTAACCAGGGCGATAAAAATAAGGACTTTGAGTTTACCGTCACGATTAAAGGCGCTGACGGGGAGACTTATAAGTACGGCACTGTGAAAAACGGTGTTACTACCATGAACAAAACTACAACCAAGTCGGGAGCTACGTTTACCGAGACGCTTAAGCATGGGGAATCCGTCATCGTTTACGGTCTCTCATCGGAGGATAAATTCGCCGTAACTGAGGCGGATTATCATGGCGACGGTTATAAGACGTCGTACAAGATTGGTGATGGCACCAATTCGACAGAAGGTAGCTCTATTGCCGAGGAAGCTATCGGTGCTTACGACACCACGGTGATCTTTACCAACACCAAGGATGCTACCGTTCCCACCGATGTTATTCGGACGGTCGCTCCCTATGTGGCAATCGTCGCATTTGCTGCCGTGATGGGCGTGGTCTTCTTCCGTCCTCGTCGTAATCGCCGTTAGACAGCAAGGATTGCAGCCGATGGAGCTTAAACGCATGGCTCGGCTGGCGAGGGCCGGCGACCGCGTGCTTACGTGGTTTGCCGGCTTTCTCGTGCTGCTCATGCTGCTGTACGGGGGCTATTCGCTGTGGGACACAAACAACGTTATGAACGGTGGGTTCATCAGCGACGAGCTGCTACGCTACAAACCCACCGGGGCCAACGATTGCGCACGCCTGCAGGAACTGATGGCCAAAAATCCCGACGTGGTCGGATGGGTCACCATCGATGGCACCAACATCGACTATCCCTTTGTTCAGGGAAAAGATAACCAGGAATACCTCAACAAAAACGTGTTGGGGGAGTCCGCGGTTTCGGGAGCGGTGTTTTTGGATACGCGCAACAGTCGCGCGATGACCGATTCCTACAATCTGCTCTATGCGCACCACATGGATAACGGCGCGATGTTTGGCGATGTCGACCGGTTTTTAGACAGGGGCTTCTTTGACCTGCACCGCACGGGCACGCTCTACACGAAGGATGGGGCGTTCCGCCTGCGCATTGTTGCCGTGTGCTCGTTTGCTGCGAGTGATGGCATTATCTTTGGGCCGGGAAATCTGGACCAGGCCTCGATGCAGACGCTGCTCACGCATGTCTCGCAGACGGCGGTGCACGAGAATATGGATGACGTTGGCCCCGATGCACGCATCATCGCGCTTTCTACCTGCAGCGATAAAACAAATGGGCGCCGAGCGCTCCTAGCCGAAATCTTGTAGCTCATTTAGGATGGGCTTTTCTAGCTACCTTTGCCGTCCTACCTGCGCAATGATTTTTCTGGGACGGGGATTTTTAGCTACGGCGTTCCGTTAGCTTGACCAGTCCCCCCACCACCTCCCAAATCATCCTTACAAAACGAGGCCCTGGCCAACCGGCCAGGGCCTCACTAACTTTTATTCCGTTCTAAACGACGGGCTGATTGCGCGCAGGAGGACCCCCAGGCGGGCCGGGGTGTAACCTCCGCGCGCAGTTTCGCAGCGAAGCGAGAATGTTTGAGCACGGAGGTTACACCCCGGCCCGCCTGGGGGTCCTCCGTGAAACAAACCTACCTACTCGAGCTCAAACGCACCGGTGTACAGCTGGTAGTAGTACCCATGCTTAGCGATCAGCTCGTCGTGGTTGCCGCGCTCGATGATGCGGCCGTGGTCCAGGCAGATGATCGCGTCGGAGTTGCGCACGGTGGACAGGCGGTGTGCGATGACAAACGTCGTGCGGCCCTCCATGAGCTTATCCATGCCAGCCTGCACGATGGCCTCGGTGCGGGTGTCGATGGAGCTCGTGGCCTCGTCCAGAATCATTGCCGGCGGATCGGCGACGGCGGCGCGTGCGATCGAAATCAGCTGGCGCTGGCCCTGCGACAGCTGCGCGCCGTTGCCGGTGAGCATCGTGTCGTAGCCGTCGGGCAGGCGGGTGATAAAGTCGTCGGCGCCCGCGAGCTTGGCTGCCGCGATGCACTCCTCGTCGGTGGCGTCCAGGTTGCCGTAGCGGATGTTATCCATCACGGTGCCGGTGAACAGGTTCACGTCCTGCAGTACCACGCCCAGCGAGCGGCGCAGATCGGCCTTGCGGATCTTGTTGACGTTGATGCCGTCGTAGCGAATCTTGCCGTCGGCGATGTCATAGAAGCGGTTGATGAGGTTGGTGATGGTCGTCTTGCCGGCACCGGTGGCGCCGACAAACGCGACCTTCTGGCCCGGCTTGGCAAACACGGACACGCCGTGCAACACCTCGTGGTCGGGCGTGTAGCCAAAGTCGACGTTGTCCATGACCAGGTCGCCGCGCAGCGGTACGTACTCGATCTCGCCGGTTGCACGGTGCGGGTGTTTCCACGCCCACATGCCGGTGTGGTGGTCGGCCTCCTCGAGCTGCCAGGTATCGGGGTTCACCTGCGCGTTGACGAGCGTCACGTAGCCTTCGTCGGTCTCGGGCTTCTCGTCGATGAGCTCAAAGATGCGGTCGGCGCCGGCGAGGCCCATGACCACGGCGTTGATCTGCTGCGAGATCTGGCCGATCTGTCCGCAGAACTGCTTGGTCATGTTGAGGAACGGCACCACGACGGCGATGGACAGCGCCATACCCGAGATGCTCAGGTTGGGCACGCCCAGCGCCAGGAAAATGCCGCCGGCAAGGGCCACCAGCACGTAGAGCAGATTGCCCAGGTTCATAAGGATGGGCATGAGGATGTTGGCGTACATGTTGGCCTTCTGCGAGACCTCGAAGAGCTTTTCGTTGCGCTCGTCAAAATCGGCCTCGGCGGCAGACTCGTGGCAGAATGCCTTGACGACCTTCTGGCCGTTCATGACTTCCTCGATATGACCCTCGACCACGCCGAGCTCGGTCTGCTGCGCAATGAAGAAGCGCGCGGAGTTGGAGCCGAGCAGCTTGGTCATAAAGGTCATAAAGGCGACGCCTGCCACAATGACCAGGCACATCCAAACGCTGTAGTACAGCATGATAAAGAACACCGTGACGATGACGATGGTCGTCATGAGCAGGTTGGGCAGCGACTGGCTGATCATCTGGCGCAGCGTGTCGATGTCGTTGGTGTAGTGGCTCATGATGTCGCCGCGCTGGTGCGTGTCGAAGTAGCGAATCGGCAGGTCCTGCATGCGGTTGAACATCTTCTCGCGCAGCTTCTCGAGCGAGCCCTGCGTGACGATGGCCATGGCGCGGTTCCAGAAGAGCGAAGACAGGATGCCGACGCCGTAGATGCAGGCGAGGGTGGTCACGAGCTGTGCGATCTTGGGCTGTGCGGCTTCCCAATCGCCCGACTGCCACGATTCGCTAATAATCTGCAGAGCGCTCTGAAGGAAGGTCGCGCCGATGGAGTTGATGATGGCGCAGAGCACCACGCCGACGACGACGAGGGGCAAAAGCACGGGGTAGAAGCCAAAGAGCGTCTTGATGAGGCGCGACATGGTGCCACCCTTGCGGTTGAGCGCGCGCTCGGCGGTCGTTGCCTTACTCATGTGCCTCGCCTCCTTCCTGGGTCTGAGCTTGTGTTGCGGATGCCTCGGTGTCGGCCTCGACGGCCCCTTCGCCCTCGGCAGACATCTTGTTTTGCGAGGTAAAGGTCTCGCGGTAGATCTCGCTCGTCTTGAGCAGCTCGTCATGGTTGCCGATCTGCGCGATACGGCCACCCTCCATGACGATGATGCGGTCTGCGTCCTGCACGGAGCTGATGCGCTGGGCGATGATGAGCTTGGTCGTGTTGGGCAGATAGCTTGCCAACCCTGCGCGAATCTTGGCGTCGGTCTTGGTGTCGACAGCGCTGGTGGAGTCGTCCAGGATTAAGATCTTGGGGCGACGCAGCAGGGCACGCGCAATGCACAGGCGCTGCTTCTGACCGCCGGAAACATTGGAGCCGCCCTGTTCGATCCAGGTGTCATAGCCCTTGGGGAAGCCATCGACAAACTCGTCGGCGCAGGCCAGATGTGCCGCCTCGCGGACTTCCTCGTCGGTGGCGTTCGGGTCGCCCCAGCGCAGGTTCTCGGCAATGGTGCCGCTAAACAGCACGTTTTTCTGCAGCACCATGGCCACTTGGTGGCGCAGCGCGTCCAGGTCGTAGTCGCGTACGTCCATGCCGCCCACGCGCACGGTGCCTTCGGTGGCGTCGTACAGACGGGCGATGAGGTTTACAAGCGTGGACTTGGCCGAGCCGGTACCGCCGATGATACCGATGGTCTCGCCGCTCTTAATGTGCAGGTCGATATCGTCGAGCGCCTGGCGCTTCGCATGCGCGGAATACTTAAAGCTCACGTGGTCAAAGTCGATGGAACCGTCGGCAACCTCGAGCACGGGCTCGGCGGGATCGGCGATCGTGGGCTCGGCGGCCAGCACCTCGGTAATGCGGTGCGCCGATTCGTCGGCCATGGTCACCATGACAAAGATCATCGACAGCTGCATCAGGCTCATGAGGATCGCGAAGCCATAGGTAAAGATCGAGGAGAGCTGGCCCACGTCGAACAGCGTGCCCTGGCTCGTGATGATGAGCTTGGATCCCAGGTAGATGATGATGACAAATGCGCCGTTGACGCAGATGTTCATCATGGGGTTGTTAAAGGCGAGCAGCTTCTCGGCGCGGGTGAAGTCCATCTGGACGTCGTGCGCGGCGGTGGCGAACTTCTCCTTCTCAAAGTCTTCGCGCACGTAGCTCTTGACCACGCGCATGCCGGTGACGTTTTCCTCGACGGACTCGTTAAGGGCGTCGTACTTGTGGAACACGCGCGAGAAGATGGGGCGTACCTTAAAGATGATAAAGAACAGGCCAAAGCCCAGCAGCGGAATGATGACCAGGTAGACCATGGCGACGCTGCCGCCCATGATAAATGCCATGGTAAAGGCGAAGATCAAGACCAGCGGCGCGCGCACGGCGATACGGATGATCATCATAAAGGCCTGTTGAACGTTGTTGATGTCAGTGGTCAGACGCGTGACGAGCGAGGAGCTCGAGAACTCATCGATGTTGGCAAAGCTGAACGTCTGGATCTTGTAGAACAGGTCGTGACGCAGGTTCTTGGCAAAGCCGCAACTCGCATGGCTGCAGGTGACGCCGGCAGCGGCGCCAAAAGCAAGCGACGTCAGCGCGATGAGCACCAAAAAGCCTGCGGTGGGAAGCATCTCGGCTACGGTGGCGCCGTCTTTGATGGCGTCGATCAGGTTGGCGGTGATAAATGGAATCAGCATTTCGCAGAGCACCTCGCCAAGCACGAGCAGCGGCGTGGCAACGGTGACTTTCATATAGTCGCGGATGCTGCCCATGAGGGTTTTAATCATCCAGTTCCTCCCAGGTTACACGGATTTTATCAAGCATTTCGGCGAGGTCTTCGCGCTCGTCGTGGGTGAGGGCACTAAAGGCCCGCTCTCTAAAGCGGATGCGGGCCGCCTGGTCGATGCGGGCGTTTTCTCGGCCGGTTTCGGTCAGGCGAATGGTGAGTTGCCGTCGATCTTTGGGGTTACGGCTGCGCTCAATGAGGCCGTTGACCTCGAGCTTGGACAGGATCTCGGAAAGCGACCCCGGCTTGAGGTCAAAGTGCATGCCGAGTTCCTGCTGCGACATCTCGCCGCCGGGCTGCTTGGCCAGCAGGCAAATGATGGGCGCCTTGCCGGACACGCCTCCGCCATGAAAATGCATGTAATGGCCGCAAAAACCCAGGCCGCTCAGGATGCGCTTGGCAAGCTTGTCTTCCGAGCTAACCGCTTCGGGTACATCCGCCGTCTGTGACGGGTCGCCGCCGGGCTCGTGCGAACAAAGGTTAAGAAGTTCATCGCACATGAATTAGTGTTGCTCCTTTCTTTAGTTAGGTAGTGGAATTGTTTTGTGCCTAACCAATCTAGGAGCATGAGAAATGAATGTCAAGGTACCAAACTAGTGGTTACGCGGTTTTACCAAACCGCGTAACGGCTCGACGCTGCAAGCGTTCCTAAGCGGCAATCTGTGATTCCGCCACGGTCCGCTTTGGTGCATGTGATCCCTTGGGGACGGAGGAAAAGGGATCATTTTCCGTAACCTTTCCGCAACAATTTACCCTTCGCGCTGCTCGACTCCGCTCACAACGTCCCCTGCGCTACACTTAGTCGCACTGTGGCGCTGCTGTGCCGCGCCCGAACTAAGGGGGGACTCTCATGAAGAACACTCAGCTGCTGCTGATCAACGATATGTGCGGCTACGGCAAGGTCGCGCTTTCCGCCATGCTGCCGGTGCTGTCGCACATGGGCTACCGTATCCATAACCTGCCGACGGCGCTCGTTTCCGATACGCTCAACTACCCCAAGTTCTACATCCACGACACCACCGAGTACGTGCGTCAAAGCCTCGCTATCTGGGAGGAGCTCGGCTTTGAGTTCGACGCCATCTCGACCGGCTTTATCGTGACCGAGGAAGAGACGCGTATCATCTCGGACTTTTGCCACCGCCGCGCGCAAAAGGGCACCAAGGTGTTCGTCGATCCCATCATGGGCGACAACGGCAAGCTCTATGCGGGCGTGCCCGAGTCCACGATTGGCCTTATGCGGCATCTGCTGGAGTGCGCAGACTACGCGGTGCCCAACTATACCGAGGCATGCCTGCTCACCGATACGCCTATCGCCGAGCAACTCACGCCCGACGAGGCCCGCGCCCTTGTGGACGCCGTGCGCGAGCTGGGTGCCAAGTCGGTGGTCATTACGAGCGCCGTGGTCAATGGCACGAACGCGGTTATCGGTTACGACCATGTGGCGGGGGAGTACTTCACGATTCCCTTTGAGCTCATTCCGGTCTATTTCCCGGGCACGGGCGACACGTTCTCGGCGGTGCTCGTCGGCCGCGTTATGGCCGGTTGGAGCCTGCAGCGCGCGACGTCCGATGCCATGCGCGTGGTGGCTGAGCTTATCGAGCGCAATGCCGACCAAGAGGACAAGTCGGCTGGCCTTCCCATCGAGGCCTGCCTGGATGTGATTGACCATGAGTAATGCTGGCGAGGGCGGCGCCAAGCCTGCGGGCGAGAACAAGCCGCTCGGCGCGCCGCGGGGCAAGCGTCCGCGCATCCGCGTGAGCTGCGTGGACCAGCTGGGTGCGTGCCGCTGCCACCATGGTCACAAGCCGGGCGACGTTTTTGACTTCGACCGAGACCGCGGCAAGATGTGTGCCATGGCCTGCCATGTGGGCTTTCCCTATATCGATATCCTGCGCTATGGCGGAACCGTGCCTGGCAACGAGCCCGGTACGGCAAAGTTCTGCTGCCCCGAGGTCGATACGCTGAACGTCTGGCTTGCCGAGATCGTCGACGAGTAGTCGAGCGCAATGTGACAAAGGGACAGTCCCTTTGTCACATTCGCCGGGGCTGCCCCTTCTTTTTGCTTATAATCCTAAATCTCTGCATTTCATCCGATTTTAGGTTCTTAAAATCCTACATTTCATCGATAATTAAGCGCATAAAACTTTGCATTTCATTTGATGACACTGAGGGGAGAGCCTATGCTGCGCAGGAAAATAGCGGCAGAGCTGGAGCGTTGGCTGAAGTCTGCCGAGCAAAAGGCCTTATTCATCACGGGTTCTCGCCAGATCGGCAAAAGCTATTCGATTCGCGCATTTGGCAAAGCCAGCCATGCAACCTACATCGAGCTCAATCTCATGGAAAATCGCCAGGCAAAAGATGCTCTTCTCGAGGCGCGGAATGCCGATGATTTCATCAGCAGGGTGACGCTTCTTTCGGGAAAGTCGATTGCACCAGGCAAAACGCTCGTGTTTATCGATGAGGTCCAAGAGGCCCCCGACATCATGACGATGGCAAAGTTCCTTGTAGAGGACGGGAGGTGCCGCTGGGCGTTTTCGGGGTCAATGCTCGGGACCCAGTTCAAGGGCGTCAGGTCCTATCCCGTGGGGTATGTCCACGAGCTTAGGATGTTCCCGCTCGATTTTGAGGAGTTTTGCTGGGCAACCGGGGTGAGCGAGGGGGCTCGCCAAACGATACGTGACGCGTGTATCAGCGAGAGGCCCATTCCTGATTACATTCATGACGCGATGATGGCAAACTTCAGGACCTATACCGTTGTCGGCGGAATGCCGGAGGTCGTGCAGCGTTTCCTTGACACGCAGGGCGACCTTGCCTCTGTTCGTCAGCTGCAGTCAGAGCTCAACGAACAGTACCGGCGGGATATCTCCAAGTATGCAAGCGGGCGAGCCCTGCAGGTGCAGAGCATCTACGATCAGCTCCCTATTATGCTCGAGGGCGAAAACAAGCGCTTCGTGCTCAATTCCATTGACCCCAAGGCTCACTACGAGAAGTATCAGCGAGATTTTGTATGGCTTGTCGATGCCGGCGTTGCTCTCAAAGCCGATATCGTAACCGAGCCAAAATCGCCCCTGCTCAAGACGGCACGGCCATCGCAGTTCAAGCTATATCAATCGGATACGGGCATGTTGATGGCGCGCTACCCCGTTGGAGTCGCCCAAGCGGCGTATCTTGATAGCAAAGAGCCCAATCTGGGCGGCATTTACGAAAACGTGGTGGCCCAGCAGCTAGCTGCCCAAAATCGCCAGCTTTACTACTATCAGACAAAAAAGCGCGGCGAAGTGGACTTTGTGGTCGATGGACCGGATGGGACGGCTGTTCCGATCGAGGTTAAATCGGGCTCCTATTACCACGCGCACGCTGCGCTCGGTCATGTGCTTGATACGGCTGAATATGGCGTAAGGCTCGGGATTGTTTTCTCGAGAGGCAACGTTGAGCGCAACGGAGCGGTTCTCTATTTGCCGCTATATGCGACCTGGGCCCTTTCGGATGTTTTGGGCGACTCCTGCGCCGAGGGGATAAAGCTGGAGGTCAAGCCGGTCTAGGGCCAGTCCCGGATGTGGCAAAGGGGCAGTCCCTTTGTCACATTCATGAGCGTGGATTTTCTCCCGTTTAGAGCGCACTCGAGCGCTCAAAGTGGGAGAAAATCCACGCTCGTTTTATGCCGATGGCGTGGCACGTGCGTCCGCGTGCTCGCTTGCCTATAACTGCTCGAGCATGGCCGTGCAGCCGGCGAGCACATCGCGGTAGGTGGCATCGAAGTTGCCGGTGTACCAGGGATCGGCCACGTCGCCGGGGCGATCGGTCCAATCGAGCAGGCGCGAGATCTTGCCGTCGGGGTCGTCGCCAAAGATGCGGTACAGGCCGCGGGCGTTTTCGTCGTCCATATAGACAATGTGGTCCCAGTCGCCATACTCCGCGCGTCGCACCTGGCGCGCGCGATGTGCGACGACGGGAATCCCGCCCTCGCGCAGCTTGGCGAGCGTGCCATGGTGCGGCGGGTTGCCAATCTCCTCGGTCGAGGTCGCCGCGGAATCAATGACAAACTCGCCCTCGCGCCCAGCGCGGCGCACGAGCTCGGCAAACACCGACTCAGCCATCGTCGAGCGGCAGATATTCCCATGGCAGATAAACAGTACACGTTGCATATGCGGTTTCCTTTCGATCGCCATCATCGAGCTCGAGTATCGCATCTACGCCTGCGCCCTCGCCCGCTTGCGCTCCCAGCGAGCCAACTTAATCGTCACCAGCGTGAGCGCCCAGGCCACAAGCGAGAACACGGCACCGACCGCGCCAACGTAGGCAATGCCAACTCCGCTTACCACGGCGCCGCCCACTGCGGTGCCAAACGAGATGCCGACGTTAAACGCCATGGGCTCAACCGAACTTGCGAGTACCATCGACTTGGGGTGGCGGCTGCGTGCCACGTCCATAAAGTGTGTGATGCACGACACCGAGAACAGGTACATGAGCAGCGCCAAGCTAAAGACAAAGACCAGCGCGAGCGGCATGGTGCCGCCCAAAGCAAACAGCCCGAGTAACGCCGCAGCCTGCAGCACAAACGTCACAAGCAGCGCCTTCATGCCAAAGCGCGCATCGATCCATCCGCCCAGGATGTTCGAGATCAGGCAGAACACGCCGTAGGCCATAAGCGTGGTACTGGCTTCGACCGTGCCCATGCCCAGCACCTGCTCAAGATAAGGCGTCACGTAGCCGTAGAACACATAGACCGAGCCCACGCCAAACAAAAAGATGAGCATGCCGGTGATGATGCTCGGCTCGCGTAGCAGACCCGCCTGCTCGCGAAAGGTGGCGGGCTCGTCGGTTTGTCCGGCGCGCGGCATAGACGCCACGAGCGCTCCACAGATCAAAACGGCAAAGGTTAGCGTGCCGTACATGGCCACGTGCCAATCGAGCGTGTCGGCCACAAACTTACCGATCGAAGTGACAAAGACCATCGCCACGGAAAACGCGCCGTACACCACCGAGATGGCAAGCGAAGTTTGCTGCGGGGACAGAAGCTCAGGGATGTACGTCACGCCCACGGCGAGCAGTGCGCCCGAGACGGAGCCCAGGACAATGCGCGAGATAAAGAGCACCTGGAAGTTGGGCGCCAACGCCATGACCAGGTTGCCGAGCACAAAGACGATGCTATAGCACACGAGCAGCTGGTAGCGGCGAAAACGTCCCGTGCTGAGCGCGAGCACCGGCGTCGCGATAGCGTAGATCAGTGCGAACACGCTAATAAGTTGGCCTGCGGTGGCAAGCGATACGCCGAGTTCCGTCGCCAGGTCGCTTTCGATGCCGATGACCACGAACTCGGAGCAGCCGAGCGAGAATCCCAACAGCACGAGCAGCGCCAGGCAGAGCTTGGTGCGCGCAGGGGAGAGCGCGGCGGCGGTTGACTTACTTTTAGGCGTGGTTGCGGCGGTCAAGGTTGTCACTCCAATGTCGCATGAATAAGCGGGATTCAATCCCTGCAACTCTAACAGAATGTGACAAAGAGACAGTCCCTTTGTCGCATTGCGCTGCCGGCCAGTCGCCCAAACCGTCACAACATTCGGCGAAAATCTCGAAATCGAGGAAAAGCGTCGAATGTTGTGACGGTTTTTGTGTCCGGCGCGGGTGAGCTTCGGTGTCGTCTGGGGGTATAAAACTAGCGAGTGTTTATTTGCGAGGCCTAAGGGGCGCCCCGTATGGATATCGATAACTTTGAATGGTGGTATAGCGAGGGCGAAGCTCCGGATGAGGAGTGGGACGAGCCTACGCCGCGTGGCGTGTCGAGCGACGAGGACGAGACCGGCAACGACGTCGCCGCCGACTCGGACGCCGCCCTCGACCCCGTCGAGCCCCTGACCTTCGAACAAGCTTGGGCCCAGGCCGAGGCAGACGAGGCCAAGGCCGACGCTACGGCCACGCTCGGCGAGCCAGCCGACATGTCGATCTCGCCGGCAAAGACCCCGCAGCCGCGTCACACTATCGACCCCGACAGCACGGCATCCTTCAGCATTCTCGACGTGCCCTCGCAGGGTGCCCAGGCGCCCGCACCCACACGTCGCCCCAATCTGTCTCGCGAGGAAGATGCAGGACGTTGCTCGCCGCTCGGCCCCATCCTTATCGCCTTTATGGCCGGCGTTATCGCATGCTCGGTAATTGGAAACGTCTGGAGCCATGTCGAACAACAGCGAAAAGACGCCGCCAAGGTCGAGATGTCTGTCGAGCAATCGCTCAGCCGCACGCGCTCGGTACATGTGTCGGTCGAGGTCAAGGACGGCGCGACGTGGGACACCGCGCGCGGCGACAGCCAAATGCTCATCCATATCGTGGGGCGCACGCTCAAAGGGCAGACAATTGACGAGTATCAATACGTCAATTCCGCTGGTGACGGCATCGAGCTCAAGCCCGGAGACTACGAGCTCACCGTCGATGAACCGCCCGTCGCCACCGACGGCACGCGCTTCCGCGCCTCAAAGCGCATGGTCCCCGTGAACTTTAACTCACAGGCGCCCGACACGGTCGACACTACACCGCAGGGCGGGTTCGACCTTTACGTGGATACCCAGTAGACGCTCGCCGCTCATTCCGCTATGGCTACTCAATAATCGCCTGCCGTCCCGTCCCGCCGTCAAGAGTGGGACAATAGCCCTCGACACTATTGTTTACTTTTGGAGGAAGTAGCATGTCTACCGTTACTACCATCAAGCGCGGCGGCCTCACCGCGGCCATCGATTCCATGGGCGCCCAGCTCACGAGCCTTGCCCTCAACGGCAACGAGTATCTGTGGCAGGGCGACCCCGCCTTTTGGGGCAAGCACGCGCCCATCCTGTTCCCCATTGTGGGCTCGCTGCGCAACAACACGGCAACGTCTGCGGCCGGTACCTGCGAGATGCCGCGCCACGGACTCGCGCGCATTGTCGAGCACAAGCTGGTCGAGGTTTCGGAGGACGGCTCCTCGGTAACGTACGAGATTACCGATACGCCCGAGTCGCTCAAGGCGTTCCCGTTCCACTTTAAGCTCAACATGACCTATGCCTTGACCGGCGACGCCACCCTCACGCAGACCTTTGCCGTCACCAACACCGGCGACGTGGACCTGCCGTTCTCGGTGGGCGGCCACCCCGCATTTAACGTGCCCGCCCCCGGTGCCGAGGACGAGGCGTTCGAGGATTACGAGTTGGCGTTTACCGAGGCTTGGACCAACGAGGCTCCCATCATCACGCCCGACGGTCTTATGACGTTCGAGGGCAGCTACAAGGCGCCCGATAACTCGGACGTGCTGCCCATCACGCACCGCAGCTTCGATAACGATGCCATCATGTTCACCGATACTCCGGGCTCCACGCTCACACTGCGCGGCCGCAAGTCGGGCCACGGCGTCAAGATCGACTTTGAAGGCTTTAAGTACATCGGCGTGTGGTCTGCCGCCAACGACGCTCCGTTTGTGGCGCTCGAGCCCTGGACCGGTCACACCACCATGGACACCGAGGACGACGTCTTTGAGCACAAGGTCAACACCATCACCTTGGCTCCCGGCGAGACGGATGTTCGCAGCTTTAGCGTTACCTTGCTCTAGAGGTTCCGCCGCTCGGTCGATGCTGCGCGTCGTCCAGAGCGACAAGTTGTCATTCAAAAGGCAAGACATAGACCTTCTGGTCATGCCTTGCCTTTTTCATGCCACTTGTTCGCTCTGGACGTCGCTCGCCGGCATTGCCAAAACATCGGCGTCCCCAATGGCTACCGTGTGTCTATTAATTTTTCGAGCTTGTGCTGCGCTGCTGGTCGCTGGCGTATATCCTGTTAAGTCGTCAGCATACGATTCAACAGGGAAGGCAGATTATGCATTCTCCCCAACAGTGCGATGCGCAGCGCCAGCCGGTATGCAGCCGTCGCATCTTTTTGGGTAGCGCCCTCGCTGCGAGCGCTTCCGTCGTCGCCGGCGCGCTTGCCGGCTGTCAGCGCCCGTCAACGCTCAAGGTGGTTCAGCCCACGACGGGCGGCGGTCGCGACGACCTGTCCGATTCCGTGATCGGCAAGGATAAGATCCGCATTGGCATGGAGGCGGCCTACGCCCCGTACAACTGGCAGGTCTCCGAGGCCAGCGAGTACACCATCCCCATCGACAACGTGCAGGGTGCCTATGCCGATGGCTACGACGTGCAGATCGCCAAGATCGTCTGCAAGGCCCTCGGTGGCGAGCCCGTTGCCGTCAAGCAGAGTTTCTCGGGCCTTATCGATTCGCTCAACAACGGCCAGATCGACCTCATCATTGCCGGCATGAGCGCCACGCCCGAGCGCGAGGAGTCCGTCGGCTTTTCCGACCCGTACTTCATTGGCTACTTTGGCCTGTTCGTAAAAGAGGGCTCGCCCTACCAAAATGCGACCAAGCTCAGCGACTTTAGCGGCGCTACGGTCCTCGGCCAAAAGGACACCATGCTCGATACCGTCATCGACGAAATCCCGGGCGTTGTGCACAAGAACCCGGTCGATTCGGTCCCCACGGTGTTTTCGAACCTGCTGCAGGGCACCTGCGACGCCGTGACCTACAACACCGAGAACGAGAAGGGCTATATGGCCCAAAACCCGGGCATCGTCCCCATTCAATTTGCCGAGGGCGAGGGCTTTAAGCAGGAGGTCACGGCAAACGTCGGCTGCCGCAAGGGCTCGGACAAACTGCTTAAGCTCATCGACAAGACACTCAAGGGCATTAGCCAAGAGGAGCGCGACCAAATGTGGGACGCGTGCCTCGACCGTCAGCCGGCATAGGGAGGCAGCATGAAAACCATCAATCGCCTGGCCTCCTTTATCAAGGCAGACCACCGTTATGTATACCTGGGCACGAGCGTCATCGCGGCGCTCGGCCTGGCGTTTAGCCAGCGCAACCCCACGCCGATGAGTTTCTTGGCGCCTACGGGCGTGTTCCAAGACTGCCTCTGGGCAATCCTTTGGGCCTGGCTCGTCGTGTCGGCGGCGGCGCTGGTCACCAAGCTCATGCACTGGAACGACTATCGCGAAAAGTCGCCGTTCGCATCCGAGCGCTGCCGTCGTGGCGCACGCCTGGGCAGCTACGTCGTGGTCGCCATCGCGGCGATCTTTTTCGTGGACCGCTGCGTCATGTCGTTTATCGACCTGGTGCAGGTGAGCATTGTCTCGGATTCCAACCCCAGCGACTTTTTGTCGAGCCTGGTCTACATGACCTACAAGAGCGGTGACTTCTTCATTCGCGGTATCGAGATCACCATCGCGCTTGCCACCTTCGGCACCGTCATCGCATTCTTCCTGGCGCTGCTCTTTGTGTTCCTGCGTATTCAGACCTTCGACCGCGTGGATAACGACCTGGTGCGCTTCTTTAAGAGTATCGGCCGCGGCTTTGCGACCATCTACTCCACCATCGTGCGCGGCACGCCCATGATGGTCCAGGGCCTGCTCATCTATTACGCGGGCTTCACCGTTTTGCGCGGCATGGGCTTCGAGACCGCCCAGGCCAACCAGATTTGGAGCACCTTCACCGCCGGCCTCGTTACCATCTCGCTCAACTCCACCGCCTACATGATGGAGGTCCTGCGCGGCGGCATCGAGTCCATCGATCCCGGCCAGGCCGAGGCGGCGCGCTCGCTGGGCCTGTCGCAGTGGCAAGCTATGCGTAAAGTCGTGTTCCCCCAGGGCATTAAAAACGCGATCCCGGCGCTCACCAACGAGCTCATCATCAACATCAAGGATTCGTCGGTGCTCTCGGTCATCGGCGTGTTTGACCTCATGTACGCCACCACCACCGTCGCCGGCGTGTACTACCGCCAGATGGAGGTCTACTGCGTGGCGCTCGTGGTCTACCTGATCCTGACGCTCGTGGCGAGCCGCCTGCTCGAGGCCTTTGGCAAAAAGCTCGGCGCCGAGGCTCCGGTCACGCTGCCCAGCTCCAACTAGGCTCAAGACGAGGAGAATCATCATGGCAGATACCGCCATTACCGGCGTTGCGGCCGCCGCACAGACCAATGAGCCGCTCATCCGCGTCGAGGGCCTGCGCAAGAGCTTCGGCTCGCTCGAGGTACTCAAGGGCATCGACCTGTCCGTCAATCCCGGCGAGGTCGTCACCATCATCGGCGCCTCGGGTTCGGGCAAGTCGACCTTCCTGCGCTGCCTCAACCTGCTCGAGACCCCGGACGCGGGCCACATCTGGTTCCACGGCCAGGACCTCACGGCCGAGCGCTGCAACATCAACAAGCTGCGCGAGGACATCGGCATGGTGTTCCAGGGCTTTAACCTGTTCAACAACATGGATGTGCTCGACAACTGCACGCTCGCGCCCGTCACGCTCAAAAAGATGAGCAAGGCCGAGGCCGAGAAGGTCGCGATGGAGCATCTGACGAGCGTGGGGCTCGAGAAGTTCGCGCACGCCGCCGTGGGTCGCCTGTCCGGCGGCCAAAAGCAGCGCGTTGCCATCGCTCGTGCCCTATGCATGAATCCGCAGATCATGCTGTTCGACGAGCCGACCTCCGCACTCGACCCCGAGATCGTGGGAGAGGTGCTCGAGGTCATGCGCAAGCTCGCTGCCGACGGCATGACCATGGTCGTCGTCACGCACGAGATGGCCTTTGCCCGCACGGTGTCCGACCGCGTGGTCTTTATGGACAAGGGCGTGGTCCTCGAGGACGCCGCGCCGGCCGAGCTCTTCGGCAATCCTAAGCACCAGCGCACCCGCGAGTTCCTCTCGCGTTATCTCAACGACAAATAATGCAAGCGAACGTGGCAAAGGGACCGCCTCTTTGCCACGTTGTTTTTGGAGGAAGGCATGGCCGAGGTTTGGCGCTTCTTTGCGCACGAGGATGATTTTGCCGATATCGACGAGGTCGGCGCGTGCGAGCGCCTGGGCCGCGTGCTGTCGTTTCCGACCATTTCGAGCATGGATACCGAGGCAGTGGACTGGCAGCCGTTCGACGACCTGCGCGCCTATATGCAGCAGGCCTGGCCGCACGTATTTACAGCGGGTAAGGTCGAGCTCATCGATCATTCGTTGCTGGTGACGCTTTCCGGCTCCGCCCCCGCACTCAAGCCCGTTGTGCTCATGGGTCACATGGACGTGGTCCCCGTGGTGCCGGGTACCGAGGACGACTGGACGTACGCCCCCTTTAGCGGGCATGTAGACGACACCTACATTTGGGGTCGCGGCGCTATCGATATGAAAGACCAGGTCGCAGGCATTCTCGAGGCGGTTGAGTATGCGCTGGCACACGGTTGGCAGCACGAGCGCACGCTGCTCCTGGCCTTTGGCCAGGACGAGGAGACTACGCAGTACGGCGCAGGCGCCATCGGCCGCGCGCTCGAGGAGCGCGGCATTGAGCTTGAGTACCTGATCGACGAGGGCGACTACCGCATCGTTTCGGCTGCCGAGTACAGCGCGGGCGAGGACTGGCTCATGCACGCCGACCTTGCCGAGAAGGGCTATGCCGATATCGTGCTCAAGACGAAGAGTGAGGGCGGGCATTCGTCCAACCCCTACGGTGGCACATCGCTCGAGGTGCTCAGCCGTGCCATCACCGCAATCTGTGATATCGAGTGGCCGACGCGCGTGACCGACTTGCTTGCCGCCCAGCTCGTCGAGTTGGGGCTCTACACGGCCGATGAAATTGCCGCCAACGGGGATGCCATTGTCCGCGATTGCCTCGCCAGCAAAAAGCTCTATCCGCTGGTGACGACCACCTGCGCGCCCACGCAGATCGAGGGTGGCAGCACCGGCGCCAACGTAATGCCGCAGAATATGTGGGCCAATATCAACTTCCGCATGCTCGAGGGCACGAGCGTGGCCGACGTTGTGGCGCGCTGCTGCGAGTCGGTTGCCGCGGCGGGCCTTGTCGGACGTGTGGAGGTCGAACTCGGCCCCGGCAGCTCTGAGCCCTCGCCGTCCCCGCGCATCGGTGGACCGGGACTCGAGGCCGTTCGCGCCATTGCCGCCCGCTACTTCCGTGATCCAAAGGGGACGGAGGAAAACGGATCATTCGAGCCAGTGGCAATTGTGCCCTCGACCGTGATCGGTGCGACCGACGCTGCCAACTACCAGCACATTTGCCCTGAGTGCATTCGCTTCTCGGCCTTTGTAGTTGATGACGACGAGTGCGATCGCGGTGTCCACGGCACCAACGAGCGCATCACCCGCCGCGCCTACCTCCAGGGCATCCGCTTCCTCGTCGCTCTACTCCAAACGCTCTAGCCAAAAAGCAAGCCCTTGGTGCAATGGAGTCAGGTTTGTTTGCACCAATCATTCCGTGCGGGTTATATGCAGGTTTGCCTGCGCACGCTATCATGTATGGGTTAGACCGCAATTATGTACCCCATACGCGAAGGGATGCGCATGTATCTGAAGATCGACATGTTCTAGCTGGGCTTACCCCCGCAGCGGCGCCCCGCGCCCCATCAATTCTGCCGATTTTCGCCTTCACGCATATAAAGGAGTCCGTCATGCGCGACAAGCTCGAAAAGATCATCAAGGCCTACGAGGAGCTCGAGAAGAAGCTTTCCGACCCGGCCGTCGCCTCCGATATCAAGGAGTTCACGCGTCTCAACAAGGAGTACGCGCACCAGTCCGACCTCATTGCCGCCTCGCGCGAGTACATCGGCGCGCTCGATGACATCGAGGCTGCCAAGGAAATGCTGCACGATACCACCGATGCCGATGAGAAGGAGATGCTCCAGATGGACATCTCCGAAAACGAGGCCAAGCTTCCCCAGCTCGAGGAAGACATCAAGTACATGCTCATCCCGAGCGACCCCAACGACGACAAGAACACCATCGTCGAGATCCGCTCCGCCGCCGGTGGCGACGAGGCGGCCATCTTCGCCGGCGATCTGTACAAGATGTACCAGCGCTTTTGCGAGTCGCGCGGCTGGAAGACTACCGTGCTCGATTCCAGCCCCAGCGAGGCCGGTGGCTTTAAGTCCATCGAGTTCAAGGTCGAGGGCGACCGCGTCTACTCCGTCATGAAGTTCGAGTCCGGCGTGCACCGCGTCCAGCGCGTTCCCAAGACCGAGTCCCAGGGCCGCATTCAGACCTCCACGGCTACCGTCGCCGTACTTCCCGAGGCCGAGGAGATCGACGTCCAGATCAACCAGTCCGACCTGCGCATCGACACCTACTGCGCTTCCGGCCCTGGCGGTCAGTGCGTTAACACCACCTACTCCGCCGTGCGCATCACCCACCTGCCCACCAACACCGTGGTGCAGTCGCAGGAGCAGCGTTCCCAGATCCAGAACCGCGAGGTCTGCATGCAGATGCTGCGCGCCCGTCTGTACGAGATGGAACTCGAGAAGCAGCAGGCCGAGCTCGGTGCCGAGCGCCAGAGCCAGATCGGCCACGGCAACCGTTCCGAGAAGATCCGTACCTACAACCAGCCCCAGGACCGCGTGACCGATCACCGCATCGGTTTCAACTCCACCTACAACGGCGTCCTTCTGGGCGATCAGCTCGGCACCGTCATCGAGGCGCTCGCCGCCGCCGAGCGAGCCGAGAAGCTGGCACAGGCTGTGTAGGTTCCGCCGTTCTACCGAACGGCGGACCAGCCGACGCTGCGCGGGCCGCATTTGGACAATCTGACGTTCAACTTCAAGGGCGCGACCAGAAGGTCAGCGCCCTTTCGTTTCACGTCACCTTGTCTCAAATGCGACCCGCTCGCTGTCCGT
>DBGDSC010000047.1:0-13293 GCA_048402045.1 Collinsella sp. | reverse complement strand
AGTGGGTCATCGTCCCGGCATTCAGCATCAGGGTAGCGCTGCGACGCGGAAATCGCGCGCCGTTGCCGCGCCCCGCAGTGCCCGCTTCCCCCGAGAACAATTATCAGTGCAGGTAGACGGCTTATCAAAAATCGAAAATTGCCGGTATGGATGGGGGTCTCCGAATCAGCCCCGTAATCCGGCATAGTTTTGAAATGGCACTAAAGTAGGCACAAGCTAAAAACCGATTCCAAGGATGGTTGCGGTGGAATAGTTCCTGGATGCCGGGGCTTTGACGGAAATCAGGAACTATTTCACCGCAATTGAGGAGAGCGGGGTGGATGGTGGGGTAGCTACAAGAGCCCCGTCCCAAATGAGCTGCCTAGGCAGGGTCGATGTCCATGCTGGCGATGAGGTCGATGTTGGTGTTTAGGAGGTTCTCTAGCACGGCGTCGCCCATGCGGATGGGGGCGTTGACGACTAGGCCGCGGATGAGGTCCATCGCCTGGGCGTGGAGTTCGAGCGGGATGGCCTCGGCCGTGCGCACGGGCAGCAACGCCTCTTCGCCTCCGGATACGGCCACGGTGGTGGTGAGTACGCGCATGGGGCAGGTGAGCTCCTGATGTGCGAACTTATCACCACGCGGGCATCTGTTGCCGGTCACGGAGCGCACTTCTGCCACGGCGCCGTCTGCGTCACGCTCTACCTCTACGGTCAGAAGGCACTCGGATGGGCAAGTGGTGCAGTTGAACTTCAGCGTCTCGATTGCGTTTGTGCTCATGGTTTTACGCCCCCTCAGCAGGGTCAACGGACAGGACAATCTCGCTGGTACCCAGGTCGAGTGCACGTTGAATCACCTTTGCCGGTAGCGGGAAACTCTCCATTACGCTCGGCTTAAACGCACGGACCTTGCCGTCGAACAGCTCCTCACCGCCAGCGAGAATGCGCACGCGAGCGGCGTCGACCGGTTGGCGCACGCGGAAGTTGAGCTTGGTGAGCGTCACAGCCGTTATGCGTCCCGGCAGCGCGTATCCCGCGATACCGGCGGGGGAGACCGTGAGCTCGCAGGCCGTGTCCGCAGCGCTCGCTCCGGCGTCGCCGCCCAACGCCCATGCCGCCGCAGCCGCACCGGCGCGCTTGGACTCGGTCGTCACGTTGTCGGCCAGGTCGTGCACGTGCAGCACGTTGCCACAGGCAAAGATACCCGGCACGCCCGTCTGCAGACTCTGGTCCACTACGGCGCCGCGCGTGCGCGGGTCAAGCTCCACGCCTGCGGCAACCGAAAGCTCGTTCTCAGGAATCAGGCCCACCGAAAGCAGCAGCGTGTCGCACGGAACAACGCGCTCGGTCCCCGGAATGGGTGCCAGATGATCGTCGACCTGGCTCACCTCGACGGCCTCCACGCGGTCGTGCCCGATCACGCGCGTGACGGTGGTGGACAGGTGCAGCGGAATGCCAAAGTCGTCCAGGCAGTTCTTAACATTGCGGCGCAGGCCGTTGGCGTACGGCATGAGCTCGTACACGCCCTCGACGGAAATCCCCTCGAGCGTGCAGCGGCGCGCCATGATCAGCCCGATGTCACCCGAGCCCAAGATGACGGCACGCGAGCCGGGCTTGAGGTTTTCGATATTGATGTATCGCTGCGCCAGACCCGCCGTAAACACGCCGGCGGGGCGGCTACCGGGAATCTTGATCTCGCTGCGGGTGCGCTCGCGGCATCCCATAGCAAGGACGACCGCACGCCCAGTGAGCTGCAGCATACCGGCACGGCTCATGAGCGTGACGGTATGGACTGCGGCATCTCCCGCACCCTCGTCCACGCTCGACGCGCCCGCGCCCTCGCCCGAATCGATTCCAAGTACCATGCTGTCCAATAACAGCACGATGTCGGTCGCGCGCACCTGGTCGATAAAGCGCTGCGCGTACTCGGGGCCGGTGAGTTCCTGCTTAAAGTGCGAAAGGCCAAAACCGGGGTGGATGCACTGGCGCAGGATACCGCCCAAGTGTTGCTCGCGTTCCACGATGGCCACGTGCGCGCCGGCCTTGTGCGCGGCAAGCGCGGCCGCCATGCCGGCGGGGCCGCCTCCGATAACGACCACGTCGAAGGCCTGCGTTGCCACCGACGCTGCGGTTCCGGCCTCTGCGCGTTCGTCGTGCATATCAAACGCTGCCATCCTAGCGCACCCCCTTCAGCGGTCCCTCAACCAGCCAAGATCCGGCGTCCTCCAGTAGCACCTCGCTGGGGTCGCAGCCCAGCTCGCGCGCCAGGATTGCCACCACGCGGCTCTGGCAAAAACCACTCTGGCACCGACCCATGCCGGCGCGGCAGCGGCGCTTGACGCCCTCGACCGAAACCGCGCCCGGGCGGCGCCGAATCGCGGCCACAATCTCGGCCTCGGGCACCGTCTCGCAGCGGCAGACGATCTGTCCCCACGCGGGATCGGACTCAATGAGTTCTTCCTTGCGCGCGAGCGGCGCGCGGTCAAAGTCGTCCGGCGCGCGGCGTATCGGGTCCCAATCGGCGCGTTCGCGCAGGGCCACGCCGGCATTGCGCAGTACGTGCTCCATGCGCTCGGCAATGGCCGGCGCGCTCGCCACGCCGGGCGACTGAATGCCCGCTGCCTGGAACAGCCCCGGCACCACGGCCGACTGCCCAATAAAGAAGTCGTTCGTACCCTGAATGACCGGACGACCGCCGGCAAATGCGCGCACCACGCGACGCGTGTCCAAATCGGGCACCAGCTTGCGCGCGCCGGTCAGGAGCGCGTTGACGTCGTTCGCATAGGTCTGTGTATCGCCCGGCTCGCGCACGGCAGCCGTGGCAGTGATCACGGTGTTGCCGTGCACGGTGCCCGTCACGATAACGCCCTTCGACACCGGCGTCGGCACGGGGTAGAGCGGCATGACCGCGCGCGGTTCCTTGTCCAGCACCACGATGTTGCCCTGGCGCCAGACCATCTGAAAATCTTCGGCACCGGCCATATGCGAGATGTCGGCGGCGCCGTTGCCCGCGGCGTTGATCAGGTAGCGGCAGCGTACGTTGCCAGCGGGGGTCGCCAGCGTAAAGCGCGCGGTTCCGTTATCCGAGTCGGCAACTTCAATTGCCTCCACCGGCGCAGACCGCATAAGCGTCACCCCGTTGGCCACGGCGTTTTCCAGCGCGGCGATGGCAACCTCAAATGGGTCGACAAAACCGGTCGAGGGGCACCACAGCGCGCATGTTGCCTCGGCGCTCGCGCGCGGCTCCAACTCGTGGATGCGCTCGGGCCCGATGATCGACAGCTCGGGCACGCCGTTCGCCAAGCCGTTGCGCCGCAGCTGCTCCAGATGCGCGCGGTCCTGGTCGTTAAAGCCCAGCACCATCGACCCGGTGCGGCGGAACAAAAAGCCCAGCTCCTGCGCCCACGTACCGTAGAGTTCGCAGCCGCGGGCGTTGACCTGCGCCTTTACCGTGCCCGGCGTCGGATCGTAGCCTGCGTGCACCAGGCCTCCGTTGGCCTTCGATGCGCCCAGCGCAATATCGTTTGCCGCCTCGACCACGCAAATGGATAGGTCATAGCGCGCGAGCTGCCGCGCGATGGTGCACCCGGTAATGCCCGCACCCACAATCGCGATATCAAACGTTTCTGTCACGGTGCCTCCCAGACGAGTTGACAGGCCGTCAATAAAACTATCCTACGGTCTACGTGCCCCCAGCACGACGGCAATGCGGCGAACAGTCCCGCAACTGCCGCCAACGGCAGGCGAGGGGAGACCCGGCAACGTCGACAACCTCGTCTGCCGTCCCTCGTGTCGGAGATTTGTCTCGATCTGTAACATCTGGGCTGGTTTTGCAGAGTAGCTGTTACAGATTGAGACATTCGGTCTGGACGTTTTCCTTTGTCTCAATCTGTAACAGTTAGCTGATGATTTGGGTTGTAGATGTTACAGATTGAGATTGAAGTCGGGGAGAGATTCCTCAGTCTAAATCTGTAACATCTGGACCTGTTTAAGCTGAGTAACTGTTACAGATTGAGACATTGGGTCTGGAAGTTTCCGTTTGTCTCGATCTGCAACAGTTAGGACCGGTTTCCGCTCCCACCTGTTACAGATTGAGATGTTTGTGTCCGCGCCGGCCCCGTACCCAGCCGTGGTCCCATATAAACAAACCCCGTGGTAAACTTGACCGGAATGTAAATAATCCGAAAGGTACCCGTAATGTCCAAGTACATCTCCGAGCTCATGTCGCCGCAGCTTATGGGCGTCGTCTATGCCTTCGTTGGCTTTATCATCGCCCTGTATGTGCTGTCGGTCGTCTATGTGTTCATCGACGCTCGCCGCCGCGGCGCCAGCGCCTACGTAGCATGGGGCATCATCGCCCTCATCCCGTTTGTAGGCCTCATCGCCTACCTGGTCCTGCGCCCGCACTCCTACGCGTCCGATCGCGAGGAGCAGGAGCTGGACATGGCCCTTCGCGAGCGCCAGCTTGCCCAGTACGGCGCCTGCCCGCAGTGCGGCGCCCCCATCGAGAAGGACTTTGTGGTCTGCCCCGTGTGCGACACCCAGGTTCGCAACGTGTGCCCCAGCTGCCATCGCCCGCTCGACGCGCACTGGAAGGTCTGCCCCTACTGCCGAACTCGCATCCAGTAACGCATCCATCGCCGGGCCGGCCGTAAGTCACGGGCACCGCGCGTCCCGCGCAAGCCACGCGCGCCCCACACCTCGCGCCCACACGATGAAGCATGCGTAGAAAATCGCCCGCCGTGCCATTAAGGTGCGGCGGGCGCTTGTATACCAAGGCAACCTGCCTATAATGATGCAAGTCAAAAACGCCGAGCGCATCGCACGCACTTGCATCAGGCATCCGAGAGGAGAAAACATACCCATGAAGGCACTCTACAATGACGGTTCGGTGGCCGAGCTCCCGCAGGACGAGGTCACGCACGTCATCCGCCACTCCGCTGCGCACATCATGGCGCAGGCCATCAAGCGCCTGTACCCCGAGGCCGACTTTGCCTACGGCCCCGCGACCGACAATGGTTTTTACTACGACGTCGACCTGCCCGAGGGCGTCAAGATCAGCGAGGACGACTTCCCCGCGATCGAGGCCGAGATGAAAAAGATCGTCAAGGAGAACCTCAAGTTCTCCGTGTACGAGAAGCCCCGCGCCGAGGCCATCGCCCTTATGGAGGAGCGCGGCGAGAAGTACAAGGTCGAGCACATCGGCGACCTGGACGACGACGCCCGCATCACCTTCTACCAGCAGGGCAACTACATCGACATGTGCGTCGGCCCCCACATCTGCTACACCAAGGCGCTAAAGGCCTTTAAGCTCACCGGCGTCTCGGGCGCTTACTGGAAGGGCGACAAGGACAACAAGATGCTCACCCGCATCAACGGCGTCGCCTTTGCCACCAAGGAAGAGCTCGACGAGCACATGCACATGCTGGAGGAGGCCAAGAAGCGCGACCACCGCAAGATCGGCCGCGAGATGGACCTCTTTATGATGCGCGACGAGGCCCCCGGCTTCCCGTTCTTCCTGCCCAACGGCATGATCCTTAAGAACACGCTGCTGGACTACTGGCGCGAGATCCACCACAAGGCCGGCTATGTGGAGATCTCCACTCCGCTCATCATGAACAAGCAGCTGTGGAAGACCTCGGGCCACTGGGACCACTACAAGGACAACATGTACTCCACCGTCATCGACGACGAAGAGTACTGCATTAAGCCCATGAACTGCCCGGGCGGCGTGCTGGTGTACGCCTCCAAGCCGCACTCCTACCGCGAGCTGCCCATTCGCGCCGGCGAGATTGGCCTGGTGCACCGCCACGAGCTACGCGGCGCCCTGCACGGCCTGTTCCGCGTGCGCTGCTTTAACCAGGACGATGCCCACCTGTTTGTGCGTCCCGATCAACTGACCGACGAGATCGTGGGCGTGGTCAACCTCATCGACTCCGTGTACCAGAAGTTTGGCTTTAAGTATCACGTTGAGCTTTCCACCCGCCCCGAGGACTCCATGGGCTCGGACGAGGACTGGGAGCGCGCCGAGGAGGGCCTGCGCACCGCTCTGGAGAAGCTGGGCATGGACTACGAGGTCAACGAGGGCGACGGCGCCTTCTACGGCCCCAAGATCGACTTCCACCTGGAGGACTCGCTCGGCCGTACCTGGCAGTGCGGTACCGTGCAGCTCGACTTCCAGATGCCGCTCAACTTTGATCTGGAGTACGTGGACGCCGACGGCACCAAGAAGCGCCCCATCATGCTGCACCGTGTGTGCTTTGGCTCCATTGAGCGCTTTATCGGTATTCTGATTGAGCACTTTGCGGGCAAGTTCCCCACCTGGCTGGCTCCCGTGCAGGTCAAGGCGCTTCCCGTCTCCGAGAAGAGCCGCGACTACGCCCACGAGGTGTGCGCCAAGCTGGAGGAGGCCGGCATTCGCGTGGTCTGCGACGACCGCGACGAGAAGATCGGCTACAAGATCCGCGAGGCCCGCAGCATCGACCGCGTGCCCTACATGCTCATTCTGGGCGAGAAGGAGGTCGAGGCCGGCAACATCTCCGTCCGCGATCGCTCCAACGAGACCGTTCAGATGAGCGTTGACGAGTTTGTTGCCAAGGTGACCGAGGAGATCAAGACTCGCGCCTAAGGCAAACTACACAACAATTAACAAAGGCGACCGTCCACATACGGCGGTCGCCTTTTTCATGCCGAAATGAGAAAAGCCGCTGGTTGAGCGGCTTTTTTTGTTGCACAAAAAGGTACAGGTTTTTATAGAGGGGTATGGAGATGTACCTACTAGCAGTACATTTTGCGTAATCTGGGCAAACGCTGATTAATTGCTCGTATAATGTCGTCTGTCGAAAGATACAAAAACCTGTACTTTTGCGACTGTGCCTATCTGCGAGCGAGAAGCCTGTTCTAAACGCTCCTGCATTTGCGTGCACCGCAAAGCCAAAAGAGGGGGCGAGAACATGGAACAGACGGCACGGCGCCAAGAGCAGCTGCCGGGCGCATTTAACGGTGCCACCACCAACGGCCAGCACGGCCGCGTCCGCTGGTATCTGGTCCACACCCCCAATGGAAAAGAGCGCGAGACCTGCGAAAAGGTTCGCCGCATTATCCCGCACGACCTTATGCAGGACGCTTTTGTGATGCAAAAGGAGTTCTGGTTTAAGCGGGACGGCGCATGGTCGCTCCAAACCAAACCTATGTACAAGGAATATTTCTTCGTCGCCACGCACGATGCCGCTGCGCTCGATAGGGCTTTGGCCCAGTTGAGCTTTGGCTGTCGCATCGCCGGTAGTAGGGAGCGGGCGTACATGCCCATGCCGGACGATGCGCAGGATTGGTACCGCAGCGTGCTGGACGACGACGGCGTGGTGCGCAACAGCGTCGCCCGCATAGAAGACGGCGTGTTGCACATAGAGCAGGGGCCCTTGGTGGGGCAAGAGGCCCGCGTGCATAAGATCGACCGTCGCAAGCGCTGGTGCCTGGTGGACGTAGGCGAAGGCGATTCCAGTTTTAGGGAAGTGCTTCCGCTCGACGTTCCCATCAAAACGTAAGGGAGACGTTGCACTAGCTGTTCGTTCGCATTTTTGAATTAACCGATTGGGGGGGGGTCCTGGAGGACAGGGCTGTACGTTGGACTTTGGCTGCTAAAGAAGTAACAGAGAGCTGTGTATCTGTGGGGGACGCACTGGCCATTAAAGAGATTAAACCGAGCGGCACGGTTGGTTATCGCTTTATTAAAAGGCTGTTTGATCTGGTGTTCAGTCTTTTGATGAGTGTGCTGCTGTTCATTCCTATCGCCATTGTGTGTGCACTCATTAGCCTTGAATCGCCCGGCAGCCCTATGTATACGCAAGAGCGCGTTGGCAAGGGTGGAAAGACAATCAAGATTTTTAAGCTTCGTAGCATGGTCGCCGATGCGGGTGACGTGCAGAAGTATTTGAGTCCTGAGCAACTGCATCAGTGGGAAGTCGAGCGCAAGGTCGATGACGATCCCCGCATTACTAAGATCGGTCAGTTTATTCGCAAGTGCTCCATCGATGAGATGCCTCAGTTTCTTAATGTGCTGAATGGTGATCTGTCCGTAATTGGTCCCCGCCCCATTACAAGGGATGAGCTTGAGCAGCATTTTTCGGATGAGGAAAAGGCTGAGTTGCTCTCTGTCCAGCCTGGAATTACTGGACTTTGGCAGGCGACTGATCGTAATGAGGCGACTTTCGAAAGTGGCGTGCGTCAAAAGATAGAGCTTCGTTACGTTCAGAACCGCTGCTTTCGCATGGATTGGAAATGCTTTGCTGGCACTTTTGGTGCCATGTTTGGCAAGAAGAGGACGGGGCGATAGATGGGTTATCGTATTTTGCTTATAGCTCCAACTTTCTTCGGGTATCGTGATCAGGTGCGTGACGAGCTTTCCCGCCAAGGTCATAGCGTTGTATGTGTTGATGACCGTCCAAGCGAGTCTGTCTCCTTCAGGTCCCTTGCGAAGATCAGCTATAGACTCATCGATGGGCAGATTGCTAAGTACGCTGAATCTCTTAAGGAGAATGTCGCGACAGGTGATTATGATTTGCTGATCTTCATGGGTGGCATGTCTTTTTGTTTCACCCGCGATCAGTTTTCATCCATCAGGTCTACAAGCAACGCTCGTTTTGTCTCGTACCTTTGGGATGCTTTCAACAATTGCGAGCGTTTCGGTGCCTGCCGGGATCTATTTGACGATGTTTATTCTTTTGAGCCGTCCGATTGTGAGCGTTATGGTCTGAAGTTTCGCCCTCTTTTTTTCTCGGGGGCATACGATGGCCTGCCTCTTGTCCCGGACGGTGGATTCACCTATGACGCGTGCTTCATAGGGAGTGTGCACCAGCCGAGCAAATTTGAGGCGGTTAGCTCTATCTGCGACAACCTCGAATCGCAGGGCCTGCGGGTGTTTCGTTATTTTTTTATGCCGTCGAAGTCGGCGGCTTTGTTGCGCCGCCTTACGAACTCCGCCTATCGGGGCGTGGAGTTCAGCTTTGACTCGCTTCCGGCCGAAAAGATAGTCGAGATCTATGCGAGATCCAAAGCAATAGTCGATTCTCCCCAGGCTGGACAGCGTGGCCTTACCATGCGCACTCTCGAGACCATCGGAGCGCATAGAAAGCTGATCACTGCTAATCCTGATGCGGCTTTCTACGATTTCGCGAGTAAAGGTGATGTCGCCGTGTGGCGTGGGGAGGGTAGCGTCTCCCCTCAATTCTTTACGACGCCTTATCGGGAGCTTCCTGATGAAGTGTATCGCAGTTATTCAATTGAAACCTTTGTGAATGCCCTGTTGGGCAATGAGCCAGCCTACAAAGGCTACGAGAAAGGCAACTTATGAGGATTATGGTCACCGGCGCCGACGGTTATATCGGAAGGGGAGTCGTCTCTCAACTCCTGGATGCAGGGCACAAGGTCATGGCCATGGGGCTCTGCTTGTGCGGGCTGAGCCACGATAATCTTGAGGAGCACGTCGGCGATGTGTTCTCCTACGATTTCCAGTCCAACGAGAACCCGGATGTCCTGTTGCACCTTGCCTGGCGAAACGGCTTCTCACATAATGATATTTCGCACCTGGATGACCTCTCTAAGCACTACCTGATTATCAAGGCGGCGCTCGAGGCGGGCGTCAAGCGAATTGCCGTTATGGGTTCTATGCACGAGGTCGGTTACCACGAGGGTGCCGTTGACGAGAACACCCCCTGCAATCCCACTACGCCCTACGGCGTTGCGAAGAACGCCCTCCGGCAACTCACTGGAGAGCTCTGTCGCCAACATGGTGCCCAGATGCAGTGGCTCCGCGGGTTTTATCTCGTTTCGAACGACGGACGCGGATGCTCCATCTTCTCGAAGATCGTCGCGGCTGAGCGCGAGGGTAAGGACGAGTTCCCGTTCACGAGTGGGCGATGCAAATACGATTTTCTTCCTTATGAAGAGTTCTGCCGACAGGTTGTCGCCGTCGTCGAGCAGGATGAGGTGAATGGCATCATCAACATCTGCTCCGGTGAGCCAATCAGCCTTGGTGATTACATCGAGCACTTTATTAATGATAACGGCTTCTCGATCAAGCTCGGTTACGGCAAGTACCCCGATCGCCCGTATGATTCGCCCGCTATCTGGGGCGATGCATCAAAGATTCGCAAGATTCTTGCGGCGAGGAGTAGCCTTGATTAACCAATACTCCCTTGGGGAGTTTGTCGGTAACTGCATTTACGTCGCCTATACTAAACTTCGCTTTCCTGGGGCGAGGCTTATTAGGTTGCCATTTTACTTACGAGGTGGAAAGAAACGCTTCTCTTATGGGCATGGCCTGACGCTCGGTTATGGCTGTCGCTTTGACCTTGGTGGAGAGGGTATCGTCCTAAAAATCGGCAGCAACTGCAAGTTCAATGACAGAGTGCATATAGTCGCGCACGATTCCGTTTCGATCGGCGACAACGTACTGATGGCTTCGAATATATTTATCTCTGATACTAGTCACGGTGAATTCACCAGTACATCAGCGTGTCCTGACGTTGCGCCGGACGACAGGGAGCTTGCTACTAAGCCTACCGTCATTGGTGACAATGTCTGGATTGGCGAGGGCGTATGCGTTATGCCGGGCGTTACGATTGGCGATGGGTGTACGGTTGGCGCTAATACCGTCGTAACTAAATCGTTTCCCAGCAATACCGTACTCGCTGGGTCTCCCGCACGCGCTATCAGGAAATGGAATGATGTCTCTCAAAGTTGGGAGAGGGTGTAGCTATGCTTGAAACTGCATCGGTTGCAATGGCTGTATATAACGGGGAGCGATTCCTTGAACAGCAGATTGACTCTATCTTGGAGCAGCTCTCTTCGGATGATGAGCTTGTTATTTCCTATGACGAATCACAAGATGGCACTTTGTCACTCATTTCCAGATATGCAGAGACTGACGGACGAGTCAAGATTGTTCGTAATGCGGAGCCTGGCGTGGTCGGCAACTTCAACAACGCAATTCAGAACTGCTGCAAGGACATCATTTTTATTAGCGACCAGGATGATATTTGGAAATCCGGCAAAAAGGATGCCATGCTTCGACTCTTGAACGAAACTGGTGCTGACTTAGCAATACACAATGTGGTTCATATTAATGGGGAGGGTATCGTTATCTCCAAGCCGCTCTTTGAGGAATACGGTATCAGGGGAGGTTTATTGCGAAATTTTGCTAAACCACGATACAGCGGATGCTGTATGGCTTTTCCTGCAAGCTCAAAACGACTCATCATGCCTATGCCCTCTAGTGTCGTCAATTATGATCATTGGATCGGTATGGTCTGCGAAATATTCGGAACGGTTGTCTTCGACAATCGTGTCTTTTTGGAGCATAGACTGCACGGCGGTAATGTAACGACATCGCGAAGGAAGCTCAAGATTGTTGCTGCTCAGCGAGCTAATCTCCTTTGTGAGCTTTTCAAGAAGGGGAGGACTCTTAAATGAGTGTTGCTTCCCTTATTGTTGTTGTCTACAACCAGACTGTGGATGATGTGCCTGTTATTAAAGCAGCCCTAAATGCGTTCGTAAGACCTGAAATCATCGTCTGTGATAATAGCACTCATGAGTATGGCAACCGAGCAATCTGCGAGACCCTTGGTGTTTGCTATGTCGATATGGCTGGGAATAAGGGTCTTCCTGCGGCATATCGAGCTGGCATCGAGAGATGCCATGGTGATCTGGTTTGTCTGTTCGATGACGACACCGAGGTTGATCAAGATTATTTCACTGCTTTGGATGGCCTTGACGTTTCTTCACCTGACTGGGATGTTGATCTTCCGCTTGTTATGAGCGGCGATTCTGTTCTTTCACCTTGTACCTTTGACGGTTTTAGGGCCCATTCTTTTCCAGACATTAACTCTGTTTCGGATTGTTCTGAGCTGAGTGGCATCAACAGTGGAATGATTGTAAAGCGCTCCGTATTCGAAGCTGTTTCATACGACCTTGATCTCTTCTTGGATTTGGTTGATCACAAGTTTATTGATGATGTGAAAAAGGCTGGCATGAAGGTCGTTTACTTACGCGGTCCCCTTCTGAAGCAGAGCTATTCCCTTGCGTCAGATAACGTTGATAAAGCATTAAAACGCTTAGCGATTTTTGAACGCGATGCACGGCATTTCTATGACAGTTCTACCCTCAGTCGCCTTTATTGCATTGGGATGCTCGCCGTAAGGAAAGCCAAGCTTTGCCTTAGATACCGAACAACTTGTTTTCTTATCTCGAACAAAGACGACTGAAAGGTGTAATTAATGAAAGGCATCATCCTCGCCGGCGGGTCCGGCACGCGCCTGTACCCGCTCACGCTCGTGACCTCCAAGCAGCTGCTGCCGGTCTACGACAAGCCCATGATCTACTACCCGCTGTCCACCCTCATGCTGGCGGGCATCCGGGACATCCTGGTCATCTCCACGCCGACGGACCTGCCCAACTTCGAGCGCCTGCTCGGGGACGGCTCGCGCTACGGCGTGAACCTCTCCTACGCCGAGCAGCCCTCGCCGGACGGCCTGGCGCAGGCCTTCACCATCGGCGAGGAGTTCATCGCCGGCGAGCCGTGCGCCCTGGTGCTCGGCGACAACATCTTCTACGGCAACGGCCTGTCGCGCCACCTGACGCGCGCCGTCCAGAACGCCGAGTCGGGCCGCGCCACGGTCTTCGGTTACCACGTCGACGACCCCGAGCGCTTCGGCGTCGTGGAGTTCGACGGCGAGGGCAGGGCCGTCTCCATCGAGGAGAAGCCCGAGCGCCCCAAGAGCTCCTACGCCGTCACCGGCCTGTACTTCTACCCGGGCGACGTGGCCGCCAAGGCGCATAGGGTCGAGCCCTCCGCGCGCGGCGAGCTGGAGATCACCACGCTCAACCAGATGTACCTGGAGGAGGGGACGCTGTCGGTCGTCACCCTCGGCCGCGGCTACGCGTGGCTGGACACCGGCACCATGGAGAGCCTGCACGAGGCCGCGGAGTTCGTCCGCGCCGTGGAGCACTCCCAGGACCTGCCCGTGTCCGTGCCCGAGGAGATCGCCTGGGAGAACGGCTGGATCACGACCGCCGGGCTGGTGGAGGCCGCCAAGGCCTACGGCAAGTCGGTCTACGGGCAGCACCTGAAGAAGGTCGCCGCCGGCGAGATCGTCAACAGCCCGCGCGAGTACTAGGAGAACCCCTCATGTCTGAGATTTTTGAACCCAAGAACATCATCGTCACGGGCGGCTGCGGCTTCATCGGCAGCAACTTCGTGCACTACGTCGTGGACAACCACCCCGAGGTGCACGTCACCGTCCTGGACAAGCTGACCTA
>DBGDSC010000046.1:0-38842 GCA_048402045.1 Collinsella sp. | reverse complement strand
ACGTCCTCCGATCTCCCGGGGCCGGCCGATCCGGCCCTCAGGGTATCGGGTTCCCATATTCATCCGTACATGTACGGATGAATATGGGAGGTGTTCGGATGAAGTTGATATTCAAGGCTTGCCGACGTCCAGGCCGAGCACGGCCGCGGGTCTGGTGGATGGCGCTTTCACGGTGGTATCCTTCCGGTAGTCGTTCGACCGGATGGCCTCCCCCTCGGCACTCACATTACCAGCCGCGGCACCTGCCTGGCACTTTCCTATCAGCCGTCGGGGGCGGCGCGTCCCGCGCCGGCAGCACCCAATTGGCCCTCTCGGGGGCAGGGGCGTTCGGCCGTGCGCGGGCGCCCGGTCGGCGGCCCGTTCTGGGCGCGCCTCAATCGTAGCCCGAGACGGTCCCGGGCTGACAATTTCGACTGTAATGGACGTTCTTAAACGACTAGTCATTCAAGAACGTCCCCAATGACTAGGTGGGGAAGGCGTGCGACAATGGTGGGCGTTGTGTTGTTCGCGCTAAGGAGTTGCCATGTTGTTGTGTCCCGTTTGCCATGAGCCACTGGTGGATGACGAGCGTGGTGTTGCATGCGCGGGCGGACACCGGTTTGACCGTGCGCGCGAGGGCTATCTATATCTGCTGCGCTCATCCAAGAGCGGCGACTCCATGGGTGATCCCAAGTCGCAGGCACGCAGCCGTCGTGACTTTCTGAACCGTGGATACTACGCGCCGTTGCGCGATGCGATGGTCGAGCTGGTGCACGAGCGGGCGGCAGAGCACGGGGCGTCTACGGGCAAGCAGCTGACCTTGCTCGATATTTGCTGCGGCGAGGGCTATTACACGAGTGCCATGGGCGAGGTGCCGGGCGTGGATGCTTATGGTTTCGACCTTGGCAAAGAGATGGTGCGCCTTGCCGCCAAGCGCGGCGATGCGACCTATTTCGTGGCCAACATGAAGGACATCCCCGTGGCTGATGGCGCCTTCGATATGGTGACCGAGCTCTTTGCCCCCTTTAACGAGCGCGAGTTTGCCCGCGTGCTGGCGCCCGAGGGCTCGCTTTACACCGTGGTGCCGGGTGCCCGTCATCTGTTTGGGCTTAAGGAAGTGCTCTACGACACGCCATATCTCAATGACGAGAAACTGCCGAAGACTACCGAGCTCGAGTTGGTCGGAACGCAGCGGGTGTCTGCGAACATTACGCTCCAGACCCAGGCCGACATCGAGGCGGTGTTCCAGATGACGCCGTACTACTACCGCACGCGCCCCGCCGACAAAGAGCGCCTGGCAAATCTGGACACCCTTCAAACCGCCATCGACTTCATCATCGCCGAGTACCGCCACAGCTAACAACCTGCCAAATAGGAACAGGTTTATTTTGGTAGGTTCTATCTGGGCAAACGTAAAGGGCCGACCGCGTTGCTACGCGATCGGCCCTTTTTATTGGCGTATATACCAGAGTCGCTGAGCGATTGACACGGATGCGGTTTAGCTCAAACGGTCCATGCCCTCTTTCTTGACGCGGTTGGCGACTACAAAGTAGATAATGCTGACAATCAGGCCGCTAAAATCGGGGATGCTTGAGCCGGTCCCACCCAAGAGGGGCAGGGAGAGAAGCAGGCTGATGACCGAACATGCTAGGCAGACGATGGACCAAATCCAGACAACGCCAGCCTTGGCGGGATTATTTGCCGCGCGGATGCCAAAGACGGCGGTCACAATTTCGACGACGCCCAATACGATGACGACGATGCAAGAAACGATCATGGTACCCGTGATATCGCCTGCCGCGCTGCCCGCAAAGAGCGCTGTAGCACCCATGCCTGCGCTTAGAATGCCGACGACAAAGAAGAAGAACGATAGGATTTTGAGTAATTTGCAGGCGTTGCTCATGGCTGGTCCTTTCGATGCGGGCGCGGAGAATCAGTCGCACCCAGGTTGTGGCACATATCGTGAAGCACATTGTAGTTCAACGGGGCGATGCATGCGTTTGAAAGCGGCTCTTGCCTGTACGGTCCAACCTTTCAAAAAGGAAAGCTGGACGTAAGCCAAATCGATGGCGGCTCATGTGCGGCGCTGAGATGATGAGGCTGTAACAAGGAGCTGGTCTCAAGGAGGAGCCATGATGTACGGAGCAGGGCAAGTGCGTGAGCCGCGGTCGTTGGGAAGGCGCATGGGTGATTCCGTGATCGCTGCTGTGTGCACGGGATTGATGGCGGTGCTTTGCATTGGGATGCTGTGGGCCATGTCGCATGTGGGACAATAGCGGACGGTTGGGTGCCGACATAAACGGTGCCCTGCGTATTCGTTTTGCTTGTTAAGGAGTGTCCATGGGCGTCGTCGATCCCTTATCTGTTGCTCGGGCCGCGGGGCTTGAGCTGATCGGGAAGCCCGAGGGCCTCACGCTCACCGACGGCACGATGGAGCTGCGCGCCGATTTTGGCCGCATGCTGCCGCGACTCAAGCAGGGCCGTCTGCAGCAAGAGCTGTTGGTAAAGGCTGCGCGCACAAAGGGCATCGAGCGACCATGGGCAATTGACGCTACGGCAGGCTTTGGCGAGGATTCGCTGCTGTTGGCGGCCGCGGGCTTTACCGTCGATCTGTATGAGCAGGACTGCGTGATCGCGGCGCTCCTTCAGGATGCTTTGGAGCGCGCGGCGGATGATCCGGCGCTTGCGGCTGCCGTGGCACGCATGTGCTTACATGCGGGCGAGGACAGCATTGCGGGCCTTCGTCAAACCGTCGAGCTGGTCGAGCAGGGCGAGCTCGCAGCACCCGACGTGGTGTACCTGGATCCCATGTTTCCCGAGCGCACCAAGAGTGCAGCGGTCAAAAAGAAGTTCCAGCTCCTACATCATCTGGAGCAGCCATGCGCCGACGAGGAATCGCTGGTCGAGGCGGCGCTTGCTGTGCATCCGCGCAAGGTCGTTATCAAGCGGCCGGTAAAGGGCCCGCTGCTTGCCGGCGTTAAGCCGAGCTATCAACTTGCGGGCAAGGCCGTTCGCTACGATGTTTTGGTGCCGCCGCGCCCGTAGCTTGTGTGCGATGGCTGGCGCTCCGTCAGTGCCGTGCCAATGTGGGGTCTATTTCCAAGGGTGCGACGTCAAATGCCAGCCGCCGCAGTATTCGCATTTGTAGCAGGCCAAGCCACGCCGCCCGCGGTTTTCACATTCGGCCATAACAGCCTCGGCCTCGGCGCGCGTGTCGTAACGGTTTTTGCGCTCGCACGACTTGTAGCGCCAGGCCTCATCGCGCTCGGCGTTCAGGGCGTCGCGGCGCTCGTCTTCGCGCGCAAACAGGTCACTCATATCGTCGCCCGTGGCAGCGCCTAAAAACTCGCTTTTGGCTTTTGACCAAGCGGCTCGCTTTTTGCTCCCCATCTGCTTCGCGCCCCTCTCCAAACGTTGGTATCATTGCTCAATCAAAGTGATACCAATAAACGTGAGGCCGCCGCGTGATGATCAGAAAAACCCTCGATACCGACATTCCCGCCGTCATGGCTGTCTATGACGCGGCCCGCGCCTTTATGCGCGCGCATGGCAACGCCACGCAGTGGCCCGAGGGCACGCCTTCTGCCGAGCAGCTGGCTGCCGATATCGCTGCCGGTGGCAGCTATGTGTGTGAAGTCGACGGCCGCGTGGTGGCGACGTTTGCCTTTTTACCGGGCCCGGACGAGTGCTATGACGTAATTGAGGACGGTCAATGGCGTAGCGACACTCCGTACGCCGTGCTGCACCGTGTGGCATCCGACGGCACCGTGCACGGTATCGCGGCTGCGATGTTTGCCTTTGCCAAGGAGCGTGCCGATCACCTGCGCATCGACACGCATCAGGACAACCTGCCCATGCAGGGCGCGAGCCTCAAGGCGGGGTTTGAGCGCGCCGGCATCGTGTATGTGTCCGACGGTACACCGCGTGTTGCGTTTGACTGGCTGCGCGAGGCATAAGAGCGGGGACGCGTATCAACAATTTGCACGAACGAAAATGGCCCCGGGTGGGGCCATTTTCGTTCGCTGGCTGTTTTGCAAGCCGGCTTTCGCAAGGCGCGAACCTACGAAAATCGCCGCGCGGCAACGCAGGGCGATGAGCTCGGTCGGGGGATAGGGCCCGCTTCGCCCGCCGGCCCGTAAATTGTATCATCCAGTGTGGAATGAGGACGCCCGTTGCCGCGTGCGATGGGCTTGCAATAAGAGGAGAGCCATGTCGAAGCAAGCGGTCGTTGGAATCTTGGCGCATGTCGATGCCGGCAAGACCACGTTGGCCGAGGCCATGCTATTCAACGCGGGCCGCATTCGCAAGCGCGGCCGCGTGGACGATGGCGATTCGCATCTGGATACGAACGAGATTGAGCGCGAGCGCGGTATTACGATCTTCTCGTCGCAGGCTGTGCTCGACCATGGCGATACCCACGTCATGCTCGTGGATGCACCAGGGCATGTCGATTTTTCAGCCGAGGCGGAGCGCACGCTGCGCGCACTCGACTACGCGATTTTGGTTGTGGGCGCCAACGACGGCGTGCAGGGGCATACCGAAACCCTGTGGCGCCTGCTTGCGCGCTATGAGATCCCGACGTTCATCTATATCAACAAGATCGATTTGGAGAATCCCGGCCGCGATGTTTTGCTGGCACAACTTGGGCAACGTCTTTCCGAGGGCTGCCTGGATGCCAACGAATTGTTGGCGGGCGGCGCCGTTCAGGAGGACGCCGCTGCGTTAGACGAGGCGGCGCTCGACGAGTTTCTTGAGGCGGGTGAGCTTTCCGTCGCAACGCTGTCGCGCATGGTCGCCGAGCGCAAGCTCTTTCCCTGCTTTGCCGGCTCGGCGCTCAAGGACCAAGGCGTGGGCGAGCTGCTGGGCGGCATATGCGCGCTGATGCGCGAACAGGCGTGGCTCCCGGAGTTTGCCGCGCGCGTCTATCGTGTCAGCCGCGGGGATCGCGGCGAGCGCTTGGCTTGGGTTAAAGTGACCGGCGGCACGCTGCATGCCAAGCAGGTGATTGACGGACGCTCCGGTGCCGAGGCATGGGAGCAAAAGATCGATCAGGTACGCATCTATAACGGCGAGAAATACGAGCTGGCCCAAGAAGTTGCTGCTGGCGGTATTTGTGCCGTGACGGGCCTTGCGCACGTCCGCCCAGGGGACACCCTGGGCGCGGAGCCTGCGGGCGATGTGCCTGTCATTGCGCCAGTCCTTACCTATACAGTGCTTCCGGGCGAACACGATGTCCACGCGGTGTTCAAAGCACTGACTGAGTTGGCGGACGAAGATCCTATGCTCGGCGTAAGCTGGAATACGCATCTTGAGCAGATTCATTTGCAGTTGATGGGCGCCGTGCAGCTCGAGGTCGTGCAGCGGGTGTTGGCCGATCGCTTTGGCCTTTCGATTGCGTTTGAGCCCGGCGGCATTCTCTATAAGGAGACTATTTCGCAGCCGGTCGAGGGCGTGGGCCACTTTGAACCACTGCGCCACTATGCCGAGGTGCATCTGCGCTTGGAGCCGCTGCCAGCGGGTTCGGGCGTGCAGTTTGGCACCGTGACCTCGACCGATGAGCTCGACTTGAACTGGCAGCGTCTGGCGCTCACCAACGCCATGGAGCGCGATCACCTGGGCGTGCTGACCGGCTCGCCCATCACCGATGTGCGCATTACGCTCACGGGCGGCCGCGCGCATGCCAAACACACCGAGGGCGGCGATTTTCGCCAGGCCACGTACCGCGCGATTCGCCAGGGTTTGATGCAGGCGCGTGAGGCCGGCGCAGCCGTGCTGCTGGAGCCGTGGTACCACTTTGAGCTCGAGGTGCCGGGGGAGTGCGTGGGTCGGGCGCTCTCGGATGCCACGCGCATGGGTGCCGAGTACGAGCCGCCGACGATGGCGGGAGACCGGGCGAAGCTTGTGGGTCGCGTGCCGGCATCCGAGGTGCAGGATTACGCGCTGGAGGTGGCTGCCTACACGAGCGGTCGCGGACATCTGTACCTGGAGTTTGCAGGCTACGCGCCTTGTCATGATGCCGAGCGCGTCATCGAGACGGCCGCCTATGAGCCCGAGGCCGATCTGCCCAACACGCCCGATTCGGTCTTTTGCTCTCACGGCGCCGGTTACACGGTCAAATGGTACGACGTACCCGCCGCGGCGCACGTAAAGATCGATCCCGACACCTTTCGCCCCTGGCGAGCAGCAGACGCCGAGTTTTTCGGCCATAGGTGATAGAGGGTCAGTTCCTTTGTCGTATGCTATTGGTGTAACTCGGTGCAAGTTGGTATAACTATTACCAGGGTTTGCCAATCCGAGGAGGCCGACATGAATCCAAATCCCTTTAAGCCCACGGCTGGTAAGCGGCCTCCGATACTCATCGGTCGCGAGTCGGTCATCGAAGATTTCGAGGAAGGGCTCGATAACGGCGCTGGAGCGCCGGGCAGGCTCATGCTTATTACGGGAAACCGCGGCTGCGGCAAGACGGTTCTCCTGTGGGAGCTGCAACGTCTGGCCAGCGGGCGCGGATGGGCGGTTGTCTCCGATTCCGCTTCGCTTGGCTTATGCGACCGCTTGGCCGACGCGCTTCGCTCGAATAGGCCCGTTGTGACGTCAATGGAATTCGGTCCGTCGTTTGGCCGGATGTCGGTTGAGGCGGCGCGAGCAAAGGGCGAAACGTTGCGAGGGCTGGTCAACGAGCGCCTCAAGAAGCTCGGTCCAGGCAAGGGCATACTGTTTGCGATTGACGAGGCGCAATCTGCGTCTATCGAGGAACTAGCGGCTCTTGCCGTTCTCTATCAGCAGGTGCTCGGAGACCAGGATGCCACGGGCTTGTCCGATGGCGACCAGCGCGGTCTTGCGCTGGTGTTCGCCGGCTTGCCCAGCATGGTTGACGATCTGCTCGAAGAGCCGAGCGTGACGTTTTTGCGGCGTGCCCAGCAGCGTACGCTGGGGGCGATATCTTTGCCCAAGGTGCGTGATTCATATATCCAGACGGTCAAAGACGCTGGCCTTTACGTTGACGCGGAGACGGCGGACCTTGCGGCACACAAGAGCATGGGGCATCCCTATATGGTTCAGCTCGTGGGATATTACATGTGGCGGTCTGCCGTTCGGCGTGACTCGCAGGTCATTGAAGAGCGCGATGTTGAGGATGGCCATGCGGATGCCGTCTCCGAGTTCTATGAAGCAGTGGACGCTCCCTTGTATTACGGGTTGCGCAGTCCGCAGCGCCTCTTTATCGAGGCTATGGCGGCTGACGAGGACAAACCGACGCGCATGGCGGACATCATTGAGCGTTGCGACCGTACTCAGAGTTGGGCGAGTAAATATCGCGCAAGTCTGATTCGCGAGCGCGTCATCGAGGCTGCCGGATACGGCCTCGTCCGATTTACCGTGCCCATGCTGGGCGCGTACATTAGCGATCGCATTTTATGGCACGAGTAGGGTGATAAAGGTGACAGAACAGAAGATGAGCCCGCAGGCTATCGAAGTGCGTGGAGCGCGTGTACACAACCTCAAGGACATCGATATCGATATTCCGCTGGGAAAGCTCGTGGGTATTGCCGGCGTGTCGGGTTCGGGCAAGAGCTCGCTGGCGCTGGGGGTTCTTTATGCCGAGGGCTCGCGCCGTTACCTGGAGGCGCTCAGCACCTATACCCGCCGTCGTCTGACGCAGGCCGAGCACGCCCAGGTGGACGAGGTGCTGCACGTACCGGCGGCGCTCGCATTGCATCAGCGCCCCAGTGTGCCGGGCGTGCGTTCCACTTTTGGCACCATGACCGAGCTCAACAATAGCCTGCGTCTGCTCTTTAGCCGCTGCGCCCATCACGTGTGCCCGCACTGCGGGGCGCGCGTGGAGCCGAGCCTTAACGTAGCGGCTGGCCTGTCGCTCACGTGTCCGACGTGCGGCCGCGAGTTCTACGCTCCGAGCGCCGAGGACCTTGCCTTTAACAGTGGCGGTGCATGCCCCACCTGTGGCGGCACCGGTGTCATGCGCGAGGTGGACGAGGCGAGCCTGGTGCCCGACGAGTCAAAGACCATCAACGAAGGCGCGGTGCTTCCCTGGGGTACGCTCATGTGGGATCTGATGAAGCAGGTGGCAGGCGAGATGGGCGTGCGCACCGACGTGCCGTTTAACCAGCTCACGCCTCAAGAGCGCGATATCGTGTTCCACGGTCCGGCGGTTAAGAAGCACATTCTCTACGTTCCCAAAAACGGCGAGGGCGCCACGCCGCTCGACTTTACCTATTACAACGCCGTCTATACCGTCGAGAATGCGCTCGCCAAGGTCAAGGACGATAAGGGCTTAAAACGCGTTGCGCGCTTTTTGCGCGAGGGCTCATGCCGCGATTGCGGCGGCACGCGTCTCTCCGAGGCTGCACGCCAGCCCCAGGTGCGCGGTATCAATCTGGCGCAGGCGGCGGCTATGACGCTGGGCGAGGCGATTGAGTGGGTGCGCGGGGTGCCCGCATCCTTGCCGTCCGAGATGCGGCCCATGGCGACGGATATCTGCGATTCGTTTTTGAGTGCGGCCCGTCGTCTAGTCGACCTGGGACTCGATTACCTTTCACTCGACCGCACCGGTGCCACGCTCTCCACGGGTGAGCGCCAGCGCGTGCAGCTTGCCCGCGTGGTGCGTAATCGATCGACAGGTGTGCTTTATGTGCTGGACGAGCCTTCGATCGGCTTGCATCCCGCCAATGTCGACGGCTTGGTGGGCGTGATGCGCGATCTGGTGGATGACGGCAACACCGTGGTTGTTGTCGACCACGACACGCGCGTGCTGGCCGAGGCTGATTATCTGGTTGAGATGGGCCCCGTTGCCGGAGCAGGTGGCGGCAACGTGATCGCCGCCGGTACGGTAGGCGAGGTCGAACAATCGCGGGGCAGCCGTATCGCGCCGTTTTTGCGCGCCGAGCCCAAGCGCTTGCGCCCGCAAGTGGCTGACGACGAAATGTTCGACCAGGGTCATATCCGTATGGCGACCGATACCATCCATACCGTCAAGCCGCTCGAGGTCGATATCCCGCGCGGCCGTCTCGTTGCGGTGACGGGCGTTTCGGGTTCGGGTAAGACGACGTTGGTGCTTGAGACGCTCATCCCGGCGCTTAAGGCGCAGGCAGCCGGCGAGCGCCTGCCGGGGCACGTGCGCTGGGTCGATGCCGAAGGCATTGCCCGCGCCAATCTGATTGACGCCACGCCCATCGGCGCCAACGTTCGCTCGACGGTAGCGACCTATGCCGACATCCATGATGAATTGCGCCGCGCCTTCGCCCGTACGTCCGAGGCCAAGGCAGCCGGCTACAAGGCAGGTGCCTTTAGCTACAACACCGGTGCCTTGCGCTGCCCCACGTGCGATGGCACGGGTTCGATATCGCTCGACGTGCAGTTTTTGCCCGATGTCGAGATCGTTTGCCCGGCATGTCGCGGCTCACGTTATGCAGACGCGGCTTCGCATATCCATCGCGAGGGCAAGGATGGGAGCTTGCTGACGTTGCCGCAGCTCATGGACATGAGCGTGGACGAGGCCATCGATGCCACGGTGGGGCTCAAGAAAGTCCAGGCGCGCTTGCAGACCTTGCATGACCTAGGCTTGGGCTATCTCACGCTCGGTGAGCCCACGCCGGCGCTCTCGGGCGGCGAGGCACAACGCCTTAAGCTCGCGAGCGAGATGGGCCGCGTGCAGGACGATGCCGTGTTCGTATTCGACGAGCCCACGATCGGACTACATCCGCTCGATGTTCAGGTGTTGCTGAGTGTGTTCGACGGCCTTGTTTCCAAGGGCGCCACGGTTATCGTGATCGAACACGATCTCGATCTTATCCGTAACGCCGATTATGTGATCGACATGGGCCCGGGCGGTGGCGACGCCGGCGGGCAAATCGTCTGCGCCGGCACGCCGGCGGATATCGCTGCCTGTCCCAAGAGCGTTACTGGCCGCTACCTATAGACAATGAGGCAAAGGGACAGTCCCTTTGCCTCATTGATGCCTATTTCACGCACTGAGCGGAGAGATAGTCGCGGAAGAATGGCAATTCAAATGCGACGAGCCCTCGTCCTCGCTCCCCGATGATGCCGGCGTCTATCATGCGGCGTCGGTAGCGGGAGACCTGCTGCGGCGAACGCCTAAGGCGCTCGACAAGGTCAGCGGTGGTGGACTCTTCCTCGTCATCGAGCATGGCGATGAGGAATCGCTTGTCCTCTGCAGTGAGTTCCCGATAGGTTGCCGCGAGGATTCGGTCGTCCATCTCGTCGCGCGCGATTTTGATTCCCAGGTCAAAGTCGCGTGACGAGATCTCCTTCGAATCGCTTGTGAGATCCCAGGCACGGTAGCCTACGAGTTGCAATAGGAAGGGAAAACCAGAGATCGAGTGAACGGCTCTATCGATTCCCTCAGCATCTGCCAAGCGATCGTTTTCCTGGATCGTGCGAATCAAGGCCTCGCGTACGTCATAGTCGGCAATGCGACCCAGATGATATTGTTGGGCGCGGCGAAGGAACGAGACCGTCTTGTGGTTCAGCAACGTCGAGACGTTGTTGGGAAGTCCCGCCATGAGCAGGGCGACGCGTTTCCCATCGGTCACAAAGTGCTGATACGTCGCTGCGAGCTGAATCATCTCGTCGAGTGTCGGGTCCACCTCGTCAACCGTGACGAGCAGACCGGTGCCCGCCTCGTTGAGCTGGTCGATGATGTCGCTCATGCGATAACGCCAGGTTGAGGCATCGTGGACACGATTGACCTCGATGCTGCCGAGCGGTGCAATTCCGAGGCCGGTGACTTCGAAGTGGTTGGACGGGTCGATGAGATGGGCTGCGGCGCGTTTCGCCCCGAGCTCGAGTTCCTCAAGCATTCCCGGGAGCGCGGTCGTCTTTACGGCTATCCAGCCGTGGGATTCCGCCCTTGTCGCGAGCGACGACATGAGAGCGGTTTTACCGGTTCCACGCGCGCCTGAGAAGATCGAGGTCAATTCTGGGCGCCTGCGCTGGCTCAAGAAGGCACGGTCCAAATCCCGAATAATCTGTTGTCTGCCAGCGAGATGGGCGGGAACCTCACCAAAACTGGGGGTAAACGGGTTCTCGAGATATTCCACAAGGCTCTCCTTTCACACCGCCGTTTAACTTCATTTTACTTTAGTTAATTCTGATTAAAAGTGAGGCTCTTTATCTAGAACATCAATTGGGCGTGTGTGCCATCGGCGTGGCGCCTGAATGTGACAAAGGGGCAGTTCCTTTGTCACATTCCCGGAAAGCCTGTTTGGCGTAGGGCCTCGTAGAGGACGATGGCGGCGCTGTTGGAGAGGTTGAGTGCGCTGATGCGGTAGTCGTCCGGATTGACGAAGTTGCCGCAGATATCCTGCCGAAGGATGGCCTCATGGCCGTCCTCGATATGCCCCAGCGATTCCTCGTGGGCTTCCCAGGCCTCGGCGTTATCGAGTGAGTCGCAATCGCGCAGCATCGGGATGCGCTCGCAACGCTCGGACGCCGCGGCAAGCAGTGGCTCGGGAATGCCCGAGCTCTCGCTGCCAAAGACCAAGTAGTCTCCATCGCGGTAGGTACTCTGCGCATAGGTGCGGCGTGCCTTTTTGGTCAGCAGATGCAGGCTACCATCGGCAGGGGAGAGGTCGTTGCGCGCAAGAAAATCCTCCCAGCCGGCATAGGTCGTCACGTCCAAGTTTTGCCAGTAGCCCAGGCCGGCGCGGCGCACTGTCTTGTCGTCGAGCGAAAAGCCCAGGGGCTCCACCAGATGCAGGCGGGCACCGGTAACCACGCAGGTGCGGCCGATATTGCCCGTATTGGCCGGAATCTCGGGCGCGTACAGCACGATGTTGAACATGAATCTCCTTGGCTCAGAACGAAAAACCACCACGAAGGGCACCTTCGTGGTGGTTTGGCGGTTACGTAGGCGGAAAAATGCCCGCTTGGATAAACCTAGGCGCGGTGCCAGTCGGTCAGACAGGCATCAAGGGAGGCGATGAGTGCATCCTTGTCCATGTGACGGCCGATGATGCACAGGCTCGTCATGCGGTCGCCCGTCTCGCCGTCCCAAATCTGCATGATCTCGGGGTTCTCGTCGATGATCTTCTGCTTCTCGCCCTCGGGCGCCGAATCGACAAACAGGCCGTTCTCCATTAAGCGCATCTGGTGGCCCGCCTGCTCGAACATGTAGCACATGTCCGGATTGCCGGTCTGCCACAGCGGACCCTTGACGCGGATGACCTCGTCGGGCCACTCCTGCTCAACAAAATCGGTGAACTTCTGCAGGTCAAACGGCTTGCGGCGCGAGTACACAAAGGTCTCGATGTCGTACTCGAGCACCTCGGGGTCGTCGTGCTCCTCGGGATGCTCCATGGCCTCGATCCAAGCGGCGGAGTTGTAGGCGCGCATAAAGTCGAAGCGGCCGGTATCGAGCAGCTCCTCCATGGGGACCTCACCGTTTTGGGCCTCGACGATTACGGCGTCTTTCTGCAGGCTGCGCACGATGGCCTTGAGCTCGGCGATCTGCTCGGGCGTCACGGTATCGGTCTTGTTGAGGATCAGCGTGGAGCAGAACTCGATCTGCTGGATGAGCAGGCTCTCGATGTCGTCTTCGTCGATATCCTCGGCCAGCAGGTCGCGACCGCCGTTGAACTCGTCATACATGCGGGCGCAATCGACCACGGCCACGATGTTGTCGAGCGCGAGCTTGGGCTCGCCGCCCACCTTGGCCTCGTCGCAGAAGCTCGAGATGGTGTAGGCGATGGGGATAGGCTCGCAAATGCCCGAAGCCTCGATGATGATGTAGTCGAAGTTGCCCGAATCGGCGATGCCCTGCAGCTGGTTAGCAAGGTCGTCCGAAAGCGTGCAGCAGATGCAGCCGTTGGTGAGCGGGATGAGGTCGTCGGTCTCGGAAAGGCCGCCGTCGGCGATAAGGCTGGCGTCGACGTTGATCTCGCCGATATCGTTGACGATCACGGCGGCGCGGATGCCGCCGTCGTTAGCGAGGATGTGGTTGAGCAGCGTGGTCTTGCCGGCACCGAGGTATCCGGTAAGCATGATGATCTTCACGGGTTTGTTGGGCATGTGCCCTCCTTTGTTAGACATGGCTTACAGTTAAATCATATGCCAAACGCCTGCTCTTATACCCACGCGCCGGCAAATAACACAGGCTACTCCCAGGCTCCCCACACATCGGGGCAGTAACCGACGGTGGCCTTTTTGCCGTTGCGCACGATGGGCTCGGCCAAAACCTGCTGATTCTCGAGCAGTTTGTCGAAGCGCTGACTGGGGGTAAGGTGCTGAATGAGCGCGAGCGTCTCCTCGTCCTTGGCTTTGGGGTTGAGCAGCTTGTCGATACCGCCGACCGCTTGCATCACGCTCGTAAGCTCACCCTTGCTCATCTCCTTTTCCTTAAGGTCAATAAACTGCACCTTAATGCGGCGCTCCTTAAAATAGCGCTGGGCCTTCTTGGTGTCGAAGGACTTCTTAGTCCCGAAGATTTGAATATTCATGGTCCCGCCGCTCTATCGAATGAAGTTGGTCGTTGCTCGATCTGCCTCGGGTGCGTTGATGCCGGCGGCCTGTCCTGCCTCGATGCAGCGCAGGAGCCAGGCCATGTTTTTGCCGATGTTTCGCATGGTGGCAAGGCCCTCGGCATCCCCATCGGCGTCGCCGGGCACGCGGCCAAACACGTTATTCCAGTAGGTGGAAGCAACCACGGGCATTTGCTTAATGGTGAAGTACTTGTTGAGCACATCGAACGTGGTCGACGTGCCGCCGCGGCGGGCGACGGCGACAGCGGCGCCGGGTTTGTGCTCAAAGGCATGTCCGCCTGCATAGAATGCGCGATCGAGTGCCGAGAGAATGCGGCCGCTGGGGTGCGCGTAGTAGACAGGCGAGCCAAAGACAAAGCCATCTGCCTGCTCGGCGGCAGCGATCAGCTCGTTCACCACGTCGTCGTCAAAGGTGCAGCGGCAATCGAGCTTGCCACACTGGCCGCAACCGATGCAATCGCGAATGGGCTTGGCGCCCAGCTGAAACACCTCGGTATCGATACCCTCGGCATGCAATTGCTCGGCGACTTCGGCAAGCGCGCGAGCGGTGTTGCCGTTTGCCTTGGGGCTACCGTTGACTAAAAGAACCTTCATCACAAACTCCCTCTGCTTTTGGTGACTTCTGCAGAGGATTATCGCACGATGGGGGAGGCGGCGCGGGCGCGGCGCTAATCCAGTTTGGTACCTGGCACCTGCACGGCTTTCCCGAGCAACGCTTTGAGCTCGTTCAAAATGGAAACGGGCTGACGGTCGACGCCGTCCAGATGGAGCGTGGCCACGCGAATGGGCGGCTGATATTCAAGCGAGCCGATGAGCACGGGAGTACCCAGGAACCGTTCGATGTCGCTTGCGATCTCGTCGATTGCCTCGGGGCCGAGCTCATCGAAGAGTGCCACGAACATCGGCCCCGTTGAGCGGAACAGGCGGCCCTTGCCGCGCGAACAATCCATGAGGCAGGCGGCGCTTTCGGCGAGCACGCGGTCGCCTGCATCGAATCCAAAGCGGGCATTGACCTCGGCGATATCGTCGACCTTAATGGCAATAAAACCTGCCTCGTGCGGCACGTGGCGCATCTCTCCAATAGCGTTGACCAGTGCGTGGACATCGCCCAGGCCCGTTACTGAGTCGGTCGTATCCGCTAGGCTTCGGTTGACGATAACGCCCACATACATGCTGGGCTCGGTATCGGTGCCGTCCAAACGGTAGCCCGTGCAGTCGCAAAGCACGTACGCTCCGGTGGCATCCATTACGCGATACTGCATGTAGTGGAAGTGCCACGTGCCGTTTATCACCATGTCGAGCTCGGCGCGTACGTTGTCGCGGTCCTCGGGATGAACGCGGGCGAGCCACATGTCGAGTGAGTTAAAAGGGTGCTGGGAGGGCAGGTCAAAATCGCGCACGGCGTTAACCGACCATTGCGATTCGCCCGTATCGAGATTGAGGATAAACGGATAGCGCGTCTCGGAGCTCATGGAGATCGCTTGGAACACCCGGTCGTTGCAGGGAAGCTGATCGACGATTGGGCGTTGCGGCGCGTCATCGTCTTTCGGTTGCTGCACACGATGCATAAGCTTATAGCGATACATCTTGCGATCGGCATCCATCGTCATCTGGCGACGCGTGTCGCCAGCAAGTGGATCGACGCGCGAGCAGCCAAAGCTAAAGCTGCCGATCATGGGCGCCTTGCCACCTGAGCTCGCCTCGATCAGTCCGGCACGTACCTGCTCCAAGCGCTGCTCGAGTTCAGTCTCGTTTGCGGAGAGCGAGATGAGCACAAACTCGTCTCCACCGATACGGAACAGCATCTCATCGTGCTCCATGGTTTCGGAGAGCGTGCGGCAGATGCTCAGAATATAGCGGTTGCCTTCGGCGTGGCCGAACTTATCATTGCAATGCTTGAGATGGTCGATGTCAATATAGGCGCAGGTGAAGGGGTCGCCTTTGCGCCAGAGTTGCTCGACGAGACGGTCGAATCCGTTGCGGTTGCCCAAGTTGGTGAGCGGATCGATATAGGCGTTGCGCTCAAGCAGCTGGCGCTCTTGTTGTAGGATGGCATGCGTCTTTTGCAGTTGCTCACCAACAGCGCGTAGCTCAGCAGGCAGCGCGGCAACATCGAGTTCGGCGGTCGATACGCCATTCGCAAGTCGCTGAAGATAGGCAATAATCGATTGCTCGCCCATGCGATACGACTTGTTCATGATGGATAACCTCCTTGGGCGGAACAACGGTTTGTATCATATCCCCAATTCGGTTTGAATTGGGGATATAAGTTAGCTAATGGAGACAAATGCCCCCTTCGACGGTGGCGTTTTGCGCGCGAGCGTATCAGTTGTTATTGCCACCATCGAGCAATGCCTCAAAATCCTTCGCAGGCATGGGGCGGTAGTAGAGGAAGCCCTGAGCGTCGCGGGCGCCCATTTGTCGTAGCATGTTTGCCTGCTCATTTGTCTCGACGCCTTCGACCACGACGGGCAGATGGAGCGACTGCGCCATTTCGAGCATCGATGAAATGATTTGCGTGCTGCGGCCTTGATCGCGGTCGGTGGGCACAAAGGTGCGGTCGAGCTTGATGACGTCGACGTTGACGTTCTTGAGCATCGCGAGCGTGGACTGACCGGTGCCAAAATCGTCCATATAGGTCGAGAAGCCGCGGGTGTGCAGATCTGCGGTCAGCTTATCCACGGCCTCGGATTCTCCCGTATAAGCCGTCTCGGTGATCTCGATACGCATGAGCTCGGGCGGTAGGTTGTATTGGGCGGCGAGCGCCCCCATATGTTCGGCAACGTCGCAGGCAAGGATATCCACGCGCGACACATTAAGCGAGACCGGAACCACGCGAAGACGGCGATCGAGACGCTCGAGAAGCCATATGGCGACACCCTGCCAAATGTACTTGTCGAGCGTCACTACAAAGCCGCTTTCCTCGAGTGCGGGGATAAACGTTGCGGGCGAAATGAGAGAGCCGTCCTTGTCAATCCAGCGGGTGAGTGCTTCGGCGCCAATAATCTCACCGGTTTCCATATCGACCTGGGGCTGCAAGTGGTAGGTAATACGACCATCTGAGAGCGCGTACTGGAATTCGGTCAGCGTGTGGTGGAACGCGACTTCGCGCTCGTACTCCGCGGGGCAGAAAATGGCAATGCGCTCCTTAAAGTCGTTTTTTGCGCGCCGATTGGTAAACATGGCCTTTGCCTGCGCATCGATGGTGATCTCCTCATTGGAGTCGATGGGGTAAACGCCCATGGACGGCCAAAAACCTACGCCGTCGTTGTGCTTGGCTACAGCCTCGCGCACGCGCGCATAGACACGGTGAACGAAATCGTGCTCAAAGGGTATGAGCAGACAAAAGTCGTCTTGTCCCCAGTATCCCGCGACACCCATGTCGGCGTTCTCGATATCCTTGAGCACCGTGCCCGCATCGGCAAGCATACGGTCGCCTTCGGCCTGTCCATACCATTCGTTAAATAGGCGCATGTGGCCCATGTCGACGGTGGCGATACACCAAGCGCCGTCGCGCCTTGCCTTGATGAAGGCATTGGCACGGCGCATAAACTCGCTGGGGCGGTAGAGGCCTGTGAGCATGTCGAGGTGCTCGGCGACGGCGCCTTTGCGTTCCATCTCGGGTATGGGCAGACTGTCGTTGGGAACAAGTCCGCCGGCCGTGCGAAGGCGACGATCGAGTTCGCCCAAAACAGTCGATGCTTGGGAGTCCAGGCGTTCGTAAAAGGTCGGGACGACAAGACAGACGGGAGCAATGGTGTCGCCTGCGATTTGCACAGGAGCGAAAACGGCCTCTTTAAGGTGGCGGGTCAGTTGCTCGAATGCCTCGTGGTCCAGGTCATTGCTGAGCACGACGAACTGGACGCTACGTGAACGGTAGACCCTGCTCCTGCCGCGGGTGATCGACAGCATGCGGCCTGCGTATTCGGCGAGCATGTTGTCGACAGCCTCGGCTCCGTAGAGCTCGTTGAGCTTTGTCGTGCCACGAACGCGCACCGCTATAAGGCCCGTCTCGCAACGGTCGCAACGACAGGCGTCGATGGCATTGACCAACATGCGCTGGGTTCCGAGGCCTGTCGCGGCGTCGACGGTTTCGGCAAGTGAGTGGTTGACGAGCTCGCCGACATAGAGCGAGGGGACATTTTCGTCGCCGTCGATGCGAAACCCGCGAGCACGGCAGAGGACGTAGTCGCCGACGGCATTGCGCACACGATACTGCATGACGCGACGGTGCTTGGTGCCGTTATAGACCTGGTCGATGTCGTTGATGTAGGCCTCAAGGTCATCGGGATGCACGCGCGTTTTCCAGTAATCGCGACAGTTGTCTATGTGCTCCGAGGGAAGGCCAAGATCGCGCAAGGCGCCTTGCGACCAAAGGGTGCGATGTTTGTCCAAGTTCTCGATAAAGAAATAGCGGCCCTCGTTGAGCATCGAAAAGGCGTCGAAAATACGGTCGCTTATTTCGAAGTCGTCGGCGTGGACTTGCGTGATATTGCGTCGATCAAGGTGCATGGCATGACGTAGCTTGTAGTCGTACATGCGATGGTCGGCATCGAGCGTCATGCGATTGGGGGCTTCGCCCAGGGCGGGGTCGGCATACGACACTCCATAGCTAAACGAGCGGGGCATCTCGGAATCGTTGTTTTTGAGTAGGACCGTTCGGCAGTGTTCCAGACGTTCGGCGAGGTCGTCCTCGGTCGCAATCGTAGATAGGATGGCAAACTCGTCGCCGCCTATGCGAAACGCCGCTTCGTCCACTTTCATATACAGCTTGAGATAGAGGCTTACCTGCAAAATATAGCGGTTGCCCTCGTCATGGCCAAAGACGTCGTTGCAGTGCTTGAGATTGTCGATATCGATGTACGCCATGGTGACCGGCGTGCCCTGCTCCCAGAGCTCTTCCAACGAGCGGGTAAAGCCGCCGCGGTTGCCAAGGCCGGTAAGTTGGTCGGTAAAGGCAGTCCTGATCAGATCCTCCTGCCGCTCGAGAAGGTCATGGACGGTCTTTTCGAGCGTTTCGGTGTAATTGCTGACAGTATCCATGTTCTAAGCGGCTTTCTGAGGTCGGGGCGGATTGCGTCGGGCGAGCTCGTTGTGTACACGCGTCGTTGCTCGGCGTTTTGCATGTATCCAGGCCCCCGCCTTGCTGCGTTGTTGAGTTAATTTGTCGGCTAATGTTCGCTGTTGATAACAGCTGAGTAGTGTAAACAACAGTACACAATTATATATGGGTGCACATGCTGTGGGCGGCTATTATTCGACAGGCGGTAGCGCGACGATGCGATGTTCGATGAAAATGTGACTGAGACGATATATGTTGACGGGTATACTTGTTCCGTTTAAATTTGCGGGGACGGAGATGGTCGCATGGCACAGCCAAATATGACGCGTACAGTGGGGCTTGCGCTCGAGGGAGGCGGCTACCGCGGTATGTATACCGCGGGCGTGCTCGACGTCTGGATGGAGCACGGTTTGGCCTGCGATCATATGGTGGGTGTCTCGGCGGGCGCGGCGTTTGGCTACAACTTTAAATCGCGCCAGATCGGCCGCGCCATTCGCTATAACAAGGCCTATTGTGCCGATAAGCGCTATGCGGGTGTAGCAAGCTGGCTGCGGACCGGCGATATGTTCAATGCCGATTTTGCCTATCACGAGGTGCCCATCGAGCGCGACCCCATCGACTTGGAGGCGTATCGCGCCTGTCCCATGCGATTTACGTGCGTGTGTACCGATATCGAGACGGGCAAGGCTGTCTATCACGATTTGCCGTATGGCGACGAGCGCGATATCGAGTGGATTCGGGCATCGTCGGCGATTCCTGTGGCGACGCGTCCTGTCGTCATTGAGGGCCGTAAGTATCTGGATGGTGGCGTGGCTGATTCTATTCCCAGCGCATGGCTGTTTGCGCAGGGGTATGACCGCAATATCGTGGTACTCACGCAGCCGGCGGGCTTTGTGAAGCAGCCTAACAGCGTGATGCCCATGCTGCGGCGCGTGTTCCGTCACTACCCGGAATTCGTTGCAGCGCTTGAGCATCGGCATGAGGTCTACAATGCTACGCTCGATGACCTGGCACGTCGCGAGGCTGCCGGCGAAATCTTTGTGGTACGGCCGAGCGAATCGGTGAAGGTGCCGTCGCTGTGCCGCGAACCGGATGAGCTCGAGCGCATCTACCAGGTCGGCCGCCACGATGCGGAGGTGACCTTGCCCGCGCTGGAAGCGTATCTGGCGGGGTAAGGGTCGCATACGGAAAGCGCATCCCAGAATGGACGTCCAAACTGGGATGCGCTTTCCATTGCTGAAGATATGAGGCTGCGAATCAGCTGCTCGGCCTATGCCTATGCTTGCTGCCAGGTGTCGACAAGCTCCTTGGCCGCGGCGTAGGGGTCGTCGGCGCTGCAGACGGCGCTCACCACAAAGAAGCCGTCGACGCCGGTGGCCTTAAGCTGCGGCAAGTCGGCTGTCTTAACGCCGCCGCCCACCACGATGGGCACGGGGCTTGCCGCGTGGAGTGCGGCCAGGTCCTCAAAGCTCTTGGTGATGATAGAGCCGTCGGCCGCGCGTCCGCAGTCGCGCTTGGTCTCGGTCTCGTGGAGCGGGCCGATGCCCAGGTAGTCGACCAGGCTCATGTCGGCGGTCTTGACGTACTCGAGCATCTCCTCGCAGCGGGCCGAAAGGCCCACGATGGCATCGGGGCCCAGCAGCTTGCGACAGACCTCGACGGGAATGTCGCTCTGACCCACGTGCACGCCGTCGACAGCAATGCCCTGCTCGCGCGCGGCGAGTACGCAGTCCAGGCGGTCGTCAATCAGCAAAGCGACCTGACCGGTCTTGCCGGCCTGTGCGATTGCCTGCGCGGCGTCGCCGGTCAGCGCAATGATCTCGCGGGCGCTTGCCACCTTGGAGCGCACCTGGATGCAGGTAAAGCCGGCGTCGAGTGCCTGGGCCACCACATCGCCCACGGGGCGCCCGAGCGTGTTTTCGGGGCCGAGCACCAGATAGGCCAAGATATCAAGGTTGTCGCGGATGCTCATCGTGTTTCCTCCTGCTTTTTGATCTGAGCTTCCATGCGCTCGAGCTTGCCGGTCATGGTGTCGGTAAATCCGGGTCGAATATCGGCTTTGAGCACGACTTCGGTGCGGATGCCCTTGCTCGCCAACACAAAGGTTGCGTCGCGCACGACCTGCATGACCTCGTCCCAGTCGCCCTCGATCTCGGTGAACATCGAGGTGGTGCGGTTGGGAAGGCCGCTCTCGCGAATGACGCGCACGACCTCGGCGACCTCGGCGGACAGCTCATCGCCGGTGCCGCACGGGGCGATGGCCACGGCGACGAGCGTATTCATGCCGGCATTGGTTGCGGGCTCGGACATGGCTTATGCCTCCTCGAGGTCGAGCTGGTTGTTGGCGATGTCCTGGGCGGTTGCGCGGTAGAGCTCGTCGATAAAGGCGACCTTAAAGCTTGCCGGGGCGTCGGCGACAGCGGCGGCACGCGAGCCGGCAACGTTGTAGACGGCGGTGCCGCAGACGGCGGCCGTAAACGGGTCGGCAGCGCAGGCGTACACAGCCAGCACACCGCCTTGCGAGCAGCCGCAACCGGTGATCTTGGACATGAGCGGGCTGCCGCCGTGGGACTTGGCCACGGTCATGCCGTCGGTGATCAGGTCGACTTCGCCCGAGACCACAACGGCGCCGCCGGTGTAGCGGGCGAGCGCCACGGCGGCATCGCGGGCGGCGTCTACCGTGTCGGTGGTATCGACACCGCGCACGCGGCTCAGATCGGCCGCCTCGCCCTCAAGACCCCACAGGCCGGCGAGTGCGATGATCTCGGAGGCGTTGCCACGCACGATGGCGGGCTTGTACTGCTTGAGTTCGTTTACCAGCTGGGTGCGCAGGCTACCGATACCCAGACCCACCGGATCGAGCACCCAGGGCTTACCGGCGTCGTGTGCCGCCTTGGCCGCGCGGGGAATCGTTTGCTCGTAAATGGGGAAGAGCGTGCCCATGTTGAGATAGATGGCGCCGCCGCCGGCAACGAGTGCCTCGCCCTCGTCGGGCAGATAGACCATGGCGGCCGATCCGCCCACGGCGAGCTGTGCGTTGGCGACAAAGTCGATCGTCACCGTGTTGGTGATGGAGCCGGCCATCGGATTGGTAGCGCGAATCTCATCCACGGCCTTGACCATATGTTGCTTAAGCTGTTCCGAATCAATCACTGCACATGCCTCCTTGGCATAGAAAAGGGGCGCTGTGCATAGACAGCGCCCCTGTAAAGGCGGCATGCTCCCTACGCCAGCATTAACTGACAGGTTCAAAGGATTGGGCCCCATGCCCTCTCAGCCTTGTGGTTTGCACCGCCGGCACTCCCGCATCGAATCTGTTGTTCCCTATACTAGCGCACCTGCCAAAAAGGGACAGGTTTATTTTGGCAGGTAACAACTGGGACTTTGCGTTTTTCCAGATGAAACCTGCCGAAATAAACCTGTCCCTTTTTGGCAGGTCGGTACAATAGATGGGATTAAGAATGACCGAGGGGACTCTATGATCAAACTTGTGCTGACCGATATGGACGATACACTGATTCCAGCCGGGCATGACGGCGCCAGCGACTACGCCATTGAGGGTATTCATGCCATGCAGGCGGCGGGTTTGCACTTTGGGCCGGTTTCGGGTCGTCAGCCGTCCGCGATGGGCTGGATGTTCAAAAACCGTTCCGGGTGTTATTCGACCGGTGCGTTCTGTAACGGCCAGGTGATGTTTGTTGACGGCGAAGTAGTCGCCTCGCGCGCAATCGACAACGATGCTCTGATGCGTTTGGCCGACTATCTGGAGCAAGAGACCGACGATACATTTCTAAAAGTCTACAGCCTGGGCGATGACTTTTGGGGCAACGATGCCCATTGTGTGACGAGTGACCCCGAGCGCGTTCGTCGCGCCATGGAGTCGGGCGGCAACGCGTGGCTCAAAGGCGAAGAGGCCCCATGTCGTCCCGTCGTCGATGACGCGTCGGTGTTTAAGGCGAATATCTGGAGTGCCCGTTCGCGTGAGGAGCTCGCGGAGCTACGTGAGCGCGTTGCCGCTGAGGTGCCGGAACTCTCGCTTGTGTTTCCCAACAACCGAGTGCGCCTGTTCGACATCCTTCCGGCTGGTTGGGACAAGGGCTGCGCTGCGCTGGAGCTGGCGCGCGCTTTGGGCCTGACGCCCGACGAGGTGGCCGTATTCGGCGATTCTGATAACGATTTGCCCATGATCGATGCCGTTCCTAACTCCGTTGCAGTCGCCAATGCCAACGAGGCCGTCACGGCTGCCGCACGCTGGCATATTGGCGCTGCGGCAGATGATGCGGTTGCCGGGGCTCTGCATCAGATTGCCGCCTGCGCCGCGACGGGGGAGATGCCGTCGTTTATGCGTCAAATGGACGCGGCAGGTTTTGGCGTCACGAACGTCTAGGGAGAAGGCTATGAAGCTTCAGCAGCTCAGATATGTTGTTAAGGTTGCCGAATGCGGTAGCATCACCGAGGCCTCGCGCCGGCTCTTTGTGTCGCAGCCCTCGATTACCGCGTCGATTCGCGATCTCGAAAACGAGATGGGTGTGCACATCTTTGAGCGCACCAACAAGGGCGTCATTGTGTCCGAGGAAGGCGAGACCTTCTTGGGCTATGCGCGCCAGGTACTCGACCAGGCCGACCTGCTCGAGGGCAAGTACAAGGGCGCATCCGAGCAGGTGCCGCACTTTAGTGTGAGCTGCCAGCATTATTCCTTTGCCGTCAACGCGTTTGTCGACGTGATTCGCGAGTTCGATGCCGCGCGTTACGACTTCACCCTGCGCGAGGAGCAGACTCACGAGATTATCGAGGATGTCGCGCATATGAAAAGCGAACTGGGCATCCTGTACTTATCCGAGCATAACCGCGAGGTCATCGAGCGCATGCTGGTGGCCAACGAGCTCGTGTTCGAAGGACTCTTCTGCGCCACGCCGCATGTCTTCGTCTGCGCCGACCATCCGCTGGCGGACCGCTCCAGCGTGACGCTCGAGGATCTGGAAGACTACCCGTTCCTGTCCTACGAGCAGGGCAGCTACAACTCGTTTTACTATTCCGAGGAGCTGACCTCGACGTTCGAGCGTCGCAAAAATATCCGCGTGCGCGACCGTGCGACGTTGTTCAATTTGGCCATGGGCCTCAACGGCTACACGGTATGCTCGGGCGTGATCAGCCACGAGCTCAACGGCCCCGGCATTATCTCGATTCCGCTCGACGTGGACGAGTACATGGAGATTGGCATCATCACGCGCAAGAACACGACGCTTACGCGCTACGGTCGGGCCTATATCGACGCGATTCGTCAGCATATCTAGGCTGCTGTGCTCCGCACGGTTCAAGTCTCTTTATGACAGTCCAGACTGATATAGGAAACATCTATATCAAACTGTTATAAACGTATATTTTACGATGGTCATATGAGCGCTCATACTCTGTCCCAGTAAAGCAACCAATGCAAAGGGAGATATCTATGAGCACTTCGATTCAACCGAACGCGCCGTTTCGCGCCGATATCGTCGGCAGCTTTCTTCGTCCGCAGGCTGTAAAGGACGCCCGTGCCGCCTATGTCGCGGGTAAACTCGACGCTTCCGGCCTTAAGGCCGTCGAGGACGATGCCATTCGCGATTTGGTGGCCAAGCAGAAGGCCGCCGGCCTGCAGGTGATCACCGATGGCGAGTTCCGCCGCAGCTACTGGCACCTCGATTTTATGTGGGGCCTTAACGGCATTGAGCGCCGCACCTCACGCACGGGTTATATGTTCCATGACGAGGAGACGACGGCCGACACCGCCGTGGTTACCGGTCCCATTAGCGGCGAGAACCACCCGTTCGTCGAGCATTTTAAGTTCGTCAAGGCGCTTGAGGAGGAGGGCCAGGTCGCACGCCAGACCATTCCGGCGCCGATCCAGACGTTCTCTGAGGTCACGCTCGATCGCTGCGATGGCCAGCAGGAGAGCCTGCGCGCTGTCTATAAGACCGATGAGGAACTTGCCGACGCCATTGCAGCCGCTTATCGCACGGTGATCGCCGACCTGTACGCAGCAGGCTGCCGCAACATCCAGTTTGATGACTGCACCTGGGGCATCTACTGCGATACCGATTTTGTCGCCAAAACCGGCATGAGCCCGGTCGACCTGCAAAAGGTAAGCGAGCTGGGCGTGGCGCTCAACAACGCCGCCATCGAGGGCAAGCCCGACGATTTGGTCATCAACACGCACGTGTGCCGCGGCAACTACCACTCCACCTACGCTTTTGAAGGCGGCTACGACCCTATCGCTCCGTATCTGTTCGCACATGAGAATGTCGATGCGTTCTATCTGGAGTTCGACACGCCGCGCGCCGGCGGCTTTGAGCCGCTCAAGTACGTCGCTCCCGGCAAGAAGGTCGTGCTGGGCTTGGTAACCACCAAGGCGGCAGAGCTCGAGAACGAGGATGTTATCGTCGAGCGCATCCGCGAAGCCGCTAAGTACGTGCCGCTCGAGAATCTGTACCTGTCGCCCCAGTGCGGCTTTGCCAGCTGCGAGATTGGCAACAAGCTGACCGAGGACGAGCAGTGGGCGAAGATCGCGCTGGTCAAGCGCATTGCCGAGCGCGTTTGGAAGTAACGCTACCGTTTGCAGGTGGCGGCGCGCGCGAGACATTGCGTATCACGTACAATGGTTCGGATCGTATCGTTCGGGCAGGTTATCCGATATGCCTGATCGCCCTTCCATCATGAAAGGACATCCATGCCCCAGTTCTCGACGCCCACCGTATCTGAACTCGAGGAGACTGCTGAATAGTAGCTGCGTTCAGCCAAATTAAAAATGGCGTCCATGCGTATGTACGCGTGGACGCCATTTTTAATGCGTCAGTATCCAGTGGATGCCGCGCGCCATGCGCAGGTCAGTTTGGGCAAAATGATTGCCGGGGTTGAGCTCCAGCGTTGTTGGGATGTCGCGCTCGATAAACAGCTCTTCCATCGCACGCGTATCGTCGAGTACGTGCCGCATCATGCGGTTGGGCGTCTTGGTTTCCTTTTTACCGAGCGACAGATAGGCGACGTCGGGCGTAGCCGTCATCGTGCGCTCGCGCGCGTAGTCGATAAAGCCGGGGAACCACAGCGACCCCGATGCACTCGCCGCGCGCTCAAAGACATCTGTTTGCCAAAGTGCCCACAGTGCAAAAAGACCCGCCAACGAGTAGCCGGCAACGCCGCGCCAGGCGGGCGGTTGCGGGAGCGATGATTCGGCCTGGGGGATTATCTGCTTCAACAACTCGTCAAGAAAACCAGCAGCCTGTCCGCCAAAGGGCTCGGCATCTCGTATAGTTCCGTCGCATTCCCAGGGGCTCAGCTCGCGATTCCAATCGAGCCCTCCAATGGCGACAAGGGTGAACGGCGGGCAGTCGAGCTCTCGGCAGCGCTCGTAGACTTCACTACCGTTGCCCATAACCACGGGGAGATAGATGACGGGCGCGCCTTCCGCACACTCTGAATAAACGGTTATCTGCTTATGATGCGCTTCCAAGGCAGGCTTCTCTCAGTGTTGTGATAATTGACAGCCTCAATTGTCGCACGCTGACACGGGGGCAGACGCTAAAAGAAAGGCGCGGAGCCGCTCGATGCGATTCCGCGCCTTGTTGTTTTGCTTTAGCAGACTATGCCGTTACGCCACGAAGAAGTAGACGAGGAAGGCGAGGGCTGCGATCCACATGAGCGGCTTGATCTTGGAGGCCTCGCCCTTAAAGAGCGCGACGACCACGTAGGCGATAAAGCCCAGGCCAATGCCGGCAGAGATGGAGTAGGTGAAGGGCACGCCGGCGACAATCATGAACGCCGGGAAACCCTGCGACACGTCGGACCAGTCGATCTCGGAGGCCTCGCTCATCATGAGGTAGCCGACGTAGACCAGAGCACCGCAGGTGGCGGCGCTGGAAACGATGGTGACGATGGGGGAGAAGAACGCGGCGAGAATGAACAGCACGCCGGTGGTGACGGAGGTGAGGCCCGTGCGGCCACCGTCAGCGGCGCCGGAAGTGGACTCGACGAAGGTAGTGATGGAGGAGACACCCATGAAACCGCCCACAGCAGCGGCGGCGGAGTCGACGATCAGGATCTCCTTGATATCCTCGACGTTGCCGTCGTCGGTGAGGAACTCGCCCTGCTTGGCCACGGCCATCGCGGTGCCCATGGTGTCGAAGAAGTCACTCATGAGCAGCGAGAACGAGATGACGAGGAGCGCGGGGTCGGTAAGGACCTTGACGATGGCGGGCATGCCGCCGGCGTCGGCGATGGGGCCACCGATGCTCGAGAAGTCGAGCGGGGCGATGATACCGGTCGGAGCCTGGGTCACACCTAGGGGGATACCGGCGATGACGGCGACGACGATGCCGATGAGCAGCGAGCCCGGCACGTTGCGGGAAGCCAGGGCAACCGTCACGACGATGGAGATGATGCCGACGACAAAGGTGGGGGAGGCGATGTCGCCCAGGCCGACGAGCGTACCGGCGCCAGCGGTGATGATGCCAGCGTCGCACAGGCCGATCATGGCGATAAACAGGCCCAGACCCACCGAGATGGCGTGACGCAGGACAAACGGGATGGCGTCCATGATGGCCTCGCGCAGGCCACAAAGCACGAGCAGCAAGATGACGACGCCCTCGAGGAAGATGACGCTCATGGCCACGTGCCAGTCACCGCCGCAGACGGTGGTGGTGATTCCGGCGATCATCGCGTTGACGCCTAAGCCCGACGCGCAGGCGAGCGGGCGGTTGGCGAAGATGCCCATGCAGATGGTCATGATGCCGGCGCCCAGGCAGGTGGCGCAGGCGAGCGCTCCCGCATCGATGCCAGCGCCCGAGAGCACCGCGGGGTTGACGGCGATGATGTAGGCCATCGCCAGGAATGTTGTCAGTCCAGCGCGGAGTTCGGTCCCGATTGTGGACTTGCGCTCACTGACGTGAAAAAGTTCGTCCATGCATACCCTTTCCTTGTTCGGCCCCGAGTTTAGGCCGATTGACACGAACTCACCCACTATAGCCCCTTTACGACGCTGTTGTTCCTCGCATGTTGATGTTCGGCGCTTTGTAGCAGACGGACGGTATTTTTCGCATGAAAATGTGTGGGTACCGTATACTTAAGCGGATACAACGACCCCTATGGAGGAACGTATGATTAAAGAGCTTTGCCACGACGAGGCTATCCTGTCCCAGCGTTGCGAGGTTGCGACCGTCGAGGACGAGTCGGTTGCTCAGGACCTGATCGATACCATCAAGTCGCTCGACGATGCCGGCTGCCTTGCCGCTAACCAGATTGGCGTTACCAAGAAGGTTTGCGTCTACCTGGACGATGCCGGCGAGCCCCACGTGCTCTACAACCCCCGTCTGGTGTTTGGCCTGGGCGCCAGCAAGATGGAGGAGAGCTGCCTGACGCACGAGGAGGTCACCAAGTCCACGCGCTATATCAAGTGCAAGGTTGCTTATGACGTGATCGTCGACGGCAAGATGCGCGAGCGCAAGCAGGACTTCGTCGGCTTCGAGGCGCAGATGGTCCAGCATATGATCGACCACTGTCTTGGAAAGTTGGTCTAAGGGGACCAAAGCACCGCACCTTGCCGCTCAATCGTCGCTCGCGTACCTTAAGTACGCTTCGCTCCTCTTTCGTGGCAATCTGCGGCACTTTGACCCCTTAGACGACCTGCGGGGTTAACTTGGTTGAGTTTATCCTGCTTGAATAGTCCGGGCGTGACATTGTTGTCATGTCCGGGCTTTTGTGTTTAGCGCCTTTTTGTTTGGAGACAATGAAATTAGCAAGAACGTAAGGCTAGGAGGCGCTATGTGCACGAGTATTCGATTTACCGATAATTCTGGCCACATGTATTTGGGCCGCAACCTCGACTGGAGCTTTGACTACGGCCAACAGGTTCGCGTGATGCCGCGCGGGTTTCACATTCCGTATTCGTTTATCGACGATGCGTCGGCGGCACACGCGGTGATCGGTATGTGCATCGATTACAAGAACTATCCCATGTTTTTCGATTGCGGTAACGATGCGGGCCTCGCCGTGGCGGGTCTCAATTTCCCGGGTTATGCCGAGTATGCCGAGGACCCTGTCGACGGCAAGACCAATATCGCGGCCTATGAGTTCCCCCTGTGGGTGGCAGCGACGTTCTCGACGGTCGATGAGGTCGAGGCCGCGCTGCGCGACACGGTGATTGTCGCCAAATCTGCCGGAGAGGGGCTGGGCGTGTCGCTGCTCCATTGGATTATCGGCGACAGCCAACGCAGCATCGTGGTCGAGATGATGGCTGACGGCCTGCATGTATACGACGATCCGGTCGACACCCTTGCCAACCAGCCGACCTTCCCGTGGCACATGGAAAACCTGCGCACCTATATCACCGCCACAAGCGATTTTCCGCAGACGGCGACATGGCGTGGCGCCGAGCTCAAGCCCTATGGAGCCGGTGCCGGCATGCGCGGCATTCCGGGCGATTGCTATTCGCCGAGCCGTTTTGTAAAGGCGGCGTACCTCAATGCCAATTACCCGCAAAAGGAGAGCGAGACCGAAAACGTCGTTCGCATGTTCCGCTCGCTCGAGGGCGTGGTGATGATCGAGGGAGCGTCCAGGATGGGCGATGGCAAGTTCGAGAAGACTATCTACACCGGATGCTTTAGCGCGCGCACGGGCAATTATTACTACGCGATGTATGGGGATCCGTCGATTCGCTACGTGAGCCTGATGGATGCCGAGGGCGCGAGCCCCGATAGACTCGTGGTTCCCGAGCCGCGTCGTTCGTAGCCGTTAGCTTTACTGCAATACAAGACGGCCCTGCATCTCCCGTGAGGTGCAGGGCCGCTGTCGTTGAATTTGTGACGTCGCTAGAAGTTGGCGTCGTTGAGTTGTTCGCTCTCGAGGCCGTCGAGCTGTTGCTGTTCGGGCGTATCGGCGACGCTCTCGAGCAGCTCGGTGGGATCGACGTTCATGTCCCTACCGGCCTCGTTGCCGTTGACCAAGTCGTCCGAGAAGATGTCGACTTCCATTTCCTCGGCCTCTTCAATCTGAACTTCGAGCGGCACCTGGGTGCGCACGAGCTTAACGGCCGGGCGCATGCGGGCAAACAGCGGCACGTACTCGATGATGATGGCCGAGTTCTCAAGACCGTACCAGCGTGCCGGGCTTCCGCAGGCGCGGCGGACGGCGTACTTGATGGCCATCACGCGGTGGTCATTGCGGTTGATGTCCGTTTCGGGGGCAAGCATCTTGCGCAGCATGCAAAAGCGGAAGTCGCCCACGTTGCCGCGTGTCTCGTAGATGGAGTAGGTGTGATGCTGCGGAGGCAGCTCACCCGAAGCCATCAGGTCGCCGACGATCTGACGCAGATAGGCGTTGACGCGCTGGTTGACCTTAAAGCCCAGGTCCAGGCGAACGCGGAAGAGGAAGTCCGTGCCAAAGGTCTCAACGGAATATTCGTGCGTATAGGGCTCATCGGTGACATGCACGTTGATGAACCAGTATGCCTTGGCGCGCTTGGGATGTTTGTCCAGGATGGAATAGAGCACGTCGCGGTCGAGCGTGAGCGGGTCGGGGCTGTTGGTGAGGAACACCAGATTGTCGGCGAGCACGGGGTAGGTCTCGTCATTGCGCAGGCGGTTGAGCTGGTCGATGTACTTGGAGACGGGCAGCAGAATCGTCTGCGTGCGCTCGATGGCGGTGCCGCGACGCTACACATACATAAGGCCGAACAGCAGTGCGGCCAGGAAGATCATGACGTAGCCGCCGTCAAAGAACATGGTGAGGCACGAAGCGAAGAAGCACAGCTCAATGGCACCAAAGAGCAGGGCAAAGATGCAGGCGCCCAGCTTGTGCTTGAGGATGCCGGCGATATAGCTCGTCAGCAGCGTGGTGGTCATGAGCATGGTCACGGTGATGGCGAGGCCATAGGCGCTTTCCATGCGCTCGGAGTTCTGGAACAACAGCACGATGAAGATGCAGCCGACCCACATGATGTTGTTGACGAGCGGAATATAGAGCTGACCCTTGGTGTCGCTGGGGTAGTGGATGCGTAGGTGCGGCATAAGGTTGAGGCGCGTTGCCTCGGATACCAGCGAGAACGAGCCGGTGATGAGCGCCTGCGAGGCGATGATGGCCGCCACGGCCGAAAGCACAATGGCAAAGGGGCGCAGGGGCTCGGGAAGCATCATATAGAACGGGTTAACGATATCCATCGCGAGCATCTGGGGGTTGGAGTTATTGGCGAGTAGCCAAGCTCCCTGACCCAGATAGTTGAGGATAAGGGCCGCCTTAACAAATGGCCAGGATGCATAGATGTTTGCCTTGCCCACGTGGCCCATGTCCGAGTAGAGTGCCTCGGCACCGGTTGTCGACAGGAAGACAAAGCCGAGCACCATAATGCCCGAATGGTTGATGGGCGAGAACAGGAACATAATGCCGCGGATGGGGTTGAGCGCGCGCAAGATGGACAGGTTGCCGAGCATGTTGAACAGACCGGCGCCTGCCAGGAACAGGAACCACAGCGTCATGAGCGGGCCGAAGAGCTTGCCGATTGACGAGGTGCCGGCGCGCTGCATGGCAAATAGGCCGCAGATAATGATGATTGTGATGATGATGACGTTGGTCTGGCCGTCGCCCAGCAGCGCATGGCCCCATTCGATGGTGCGCAGACCCTCGATGGCTGTGGTGACCGTGACCGCGGGGGTGAGGATGCCGTCGGCGAGCAGTGCCGCGCCGCCGATCATGGCAGGTAGGATCAGCCATGGTGCCACTTTTCGCACTAGGCTAAACAGGGCGAAGATGCCGCCTTCGTTGTGGTTGTCGGCCTTCATGGCGATTACCACGTACTTGACCGTGGTCACGAGCGTCATGGTCCAGATGACGAGCGAAAGCGCGCCCAGGATCATGTCCTCGCTGACGGTACCGATGCCGCCGTTGTTGGCGACGATTGATTTCATGGTGTACATGGGGCTCGTGCCGATGTCACCATAGACGACGCCGAGCGTTACGAGCAGCATGCCAGCGGAGAGGGGGATGGCTCCGTGCCCGCCTTGCCCGTGCTGGTCTTGGAGGTTTGCCTCCAGTTTATTGTGTGCCACGAGGACTCCCTTAGACATCCGGTTATCTGTCTAGGACAAAAAACTTTATGCCGTCTTTATACATACAAGAGCAGTTTGGCACATCGGGTTATTTTAGACAATAATCCTCAGCTGGGGATTATTTATCTACCCAGGTAGCATTTCAAAGCAGGGGCTTTTAAGCACGTACTGTCTGGGCGATGCCAGCCTTGGCGTTTGCGCGTTTGCCGGCGAGTTCGCAAAAAATCGCGCCGCCGATGATAAGCGCGGCGCCCATCAGGCGGACCGGTGTTATGGCTTCGCCCAAAAGGACGGCCGAGAACACGACGGCCGAAAGCGGCTCGAGGTAGCCGACGACCGCGACGGTCTGGACGGGCAGCTTGGCGACGGCACTAAAGTAGAGCAGGCAACCGATGCCGGTGTTGACGACGCCGAGCATGACGACGGTGCGCCAATCGATGCCTGCGGCGATGTCGGGGGAGAAAAACGAGGGAGCGCCTTGGGTGACGAGCGTAAGGACCAGCGCGGTCACAAAGGCGGCGCTCACCTGGAGCGCGGAGTTCTCGAGACCCTCGATGTGCGGCGCACCCTTGCTAGCGATGACCATCAGCGCATAGCAAAATGCCGAGGCGATGCCGCAGACGATGCCCGCAATGGGCATGTTGCCGCCGAGACCTTGCGCTGCAATGAGAAAAGCGCCGCAGGCGACGGCGATAAAGCCGGCGATTTTGCTGCCGGTCAGTTTTTCGCCAAAGATAAACGGCGAGAGCGCCATGACGATGATGGGGCCGCAGTAGTACAGCAGCGAGGATACGCCGACGCCGATCGTCTGGTAGGCGCGGAACAGAAAAATCCAGCTGGCGCCCAGCGCGGCTCCCGAAAGGAGGAGGGCTGCGGCTTCGCGGGGGCGAGATGGCGCCTGCAACTTATGGCGTTGGGTGATGGCGAGAATGGTGACAAGCGAGAGTGCGCCCAAAAACGTACGCAGTAGCACGATATCCGAGCTCGGCAGCGCGATGGCAGCGGCGATAATGCCGTTGGAGCCAAACAATAGCAATGCTGCTAAGTACGTAAACAGTCCGTTGTTCATGCGCTGACATCCCCTCTATATCCGAGCATCTTCACTATGGGTGAACTGGCTTTAGAAGAAAAGCGAATATAATGCATGGCTAACATGACAAAAACTCATGCAAAGATGGAGGGGTGCCGTGGAAACGAATATTCAAAAGATGCAGGTGCTGCTCGAGACCGTGCGCGCCGGCAGTTTTACGCGCGCCGCCGAGCGGCTGAGCTATTCGCAGTCGGGCGTGAGCCGTATGGTGGCCGATCTTGAGGCCGATTGGGGCTTTAAGGTGCTCGACCGCAGTCGCGAGGGCGTAGTGCTTTCTGCTGACGGGCGGCAAGTTATGCCGGCGGTCGAGGCGTTATGCGAGGAATTTGTTCGTTTGCAGCGACGGGTGGATGAGATGCGTGGGCTCATGCGCGGCAAAATCTGCATCGGTACGTTTTCGAGTGTGGCGACCCACGTGCTGCCGCCGGTGATTGCGCGCTTTCGCGCCGATCACCCGGACGTCGATTATGAGTTGCTGATGGGTGATTACTCAGAGATTGAACAATGGGTGGCGGAAGGGCGCTGCGATCTGGGCTTTATCCCGCGTGAGCCACGAGAAAACGGCATGGCATCGCGGTCTTTGGTGCGCGACGAGTTGATGGCGGTAGTGCCGGCAGATTCTTTGCTTGCCACGGCGGGGGTCGTCTCTCTTGCCGATTTGGCCAACGAGCAGTTTATTCTGCTAGAACGAGGTACCGATGACGAGATTACGCCGCTGTTCCGTCGGGCGGGGCTGACGGTGCGCTCCAAGCTGTCGACCTGGGATGACTATGCGATTATGGCCATGGTTGAGGACGGCCTGGGCGTGAGCATTCTTCCCGCGCTCATCTTGCGCCGCTGTCAGTTCGATGTTGCCGTGCGCCCACTCGAGGGACATCCTCATCGGCAGATCAACGCCATATATCGAACGGCCGACGTTTCGCTTGCCACTGCTCGATTCCTTGAATACCTCTAAACGCGTGCATGTCATTGTCCGCTTTGGGCAAATCTCGGAGTTCGGTACGTTTTCTTATGAAATTGAACTTCCGAATGAGGTACGGCGCTATACTGCTTGCTAAATTGAACTTTGGTTCAATTCGTGTTCTATAAATTGAACTTTGCCAGCAAGGAGGTTCTAGTGGCCCAAGAGACGTTTTGCGATCGCCTGCGACAGACTATGTCCAATCGCGACGTTCGCCAGTCGGACGTAATCCGCGCATCGGAGATGCTCGGCAAAAAACTCGGCAAGAGTCAGATGAGCCAATATGTGAGCGGCAAGACAATCCCGCGGCGCGATGTGGCTGAGCTGCTCGCCCGGATTTTGGAGGTCGATGTTACCTGGCTGCTTGCCGGCGACGCCGATCAAGGCGAGGCATCATCACCCCGCAACGATTCCAAGCCCGAACCCCATCCCTCAGCTCAAATTGCAAGGAGCACCACCATGCGTACTTTTTCTAAATCCACCAAACTCGACAACGTCCTGTATGACGTGCGCGGTCCCGTCGTCGACGAGGCCGCCCGTATGGAGGACGAGGGCGAGCGCATCCTCAAGCTCAATATCGGCAACCCGGCGCCCTTCGGTTTCCGCACGCCCGATGAGGTCATCAAGGACATGCGCCAGCAGCTGCCCGACTGCGAAGGCTATTCCAACTCGCGTGGCCTGTTCTCCGCGCGCAAGGCGATCATGCAGTATTCGCAGATCAAGGGCCTGCCCAACGTTCAGATGGAGCATATCTACACGGGCAACGGTGTGTCCGAGCTCATTCAGCTTTCGATGAACGCGCTGCTCGACAACGGCGACGAGATTCTGATCCCCAGCCCCGACTATCCTCTCTGGACGGCGTGCGCAACCCTTGCCGGCGGTCATCCCGTACATTATCTGTGCGATGAGCAGGCGGATTGGTATCCCGACTTGGAGGATATGGAGTCCAAGATTACGAGCGCGACCAAAGCCCTCGTCATCATCAACCCCAACAACCCTACGGGTTCCGTCTATCCGCGCGAGGTGCTCGAGGGCATCGTCGAGATTGCACGCAGGCATCAGCTGATGATCTTTGCCGATGAGATCTACGACCGCCTGTGCATGGACGGCTACGAGCACGTCTCGATTGCCTCGCTCGCCCCCGACCTGCCCTGCGTCACCTTTAGCGGCCTTTCCAAGTCGCACATGATCGCGGGCTATCGTATTGGCTGGATGGTGCTTTCGGGCAACCAGCGCTGCATGAGCGACTTCATCATGGGCGTCAACATGCTCTCTAACATGCGCCTGTGCTCCAACGTGCCGGCCCAGTCGATCGTCCAGACGGCACTCGGTGGCCATCAGTCCGTCAACGACTACATCCGTCCCGGCGGCCGTGTCTACGAGCAGCGCAACTTTGTGTATGAGGCGCTCAACAAGATCGACGGCATCTCGGTGGTTAAGCCGCGTGCGGCGTTCTACATCTTCCCCAAGATGGATGTTAAAAAGTTCAACATCACCGATGACGAGCAGTTCGCCCTTGACCTGCTGCACGAGAAGAAGATCCTGATCACGCGCGGCGGCGGCTTCAACTGGGCTGAGCCCGACCACTTCCGCATCGTGTACCTGCCGCGCATGGAAGTACTCAAAGAGTCCCTTGAAGACCTCGCCGACTTCTTTGACCATTACCGCCAGTCGTAGGGGATAGAAACTCCGCACTATGAAAAGCTCCCTGCAGTTGTTTTGCTGCAGGGAGCTTTCTTGAATCGGCGGAACTAAATAACAATCCCGTTGCAGTGGTCGATTTCGTGCTGGATGATCTCGGCGGTGTAGCCCGAGAAGTTTTTGATGCGGTGGACGAAGTTCTCGTCCAAATACTCCACCTTAATGCGGCGATAGCGGGTACAGGGACGCTCGCCGATCAGCGAGAGACATCCTTCGCTCGTCTGATAGGCATTGACCTGCTCAAGAATTTGAGGGTTGTACATCAGGAGTGTCCTGTTGCCGTCCTTTACGCAGATGATGCGTTTGCGCACGCCAATCATGTTGGCGGCGAGGCCCACGCACTCGCGCTCATGCTCGTGGAGTGTATCCAGGAGGTCCTGCCCGGTCGCGGCATCGTCGGGTCCCGCGTCTTCGGAAGGCAGGCGCAAAAAGAACTCGGATTTCATGATGGGCTTAATCATGGCGGGCTCCTCATGTCTCATGCTTTCGTGGACTTTTAATAATAGCGCGGAAGGAAAGCTGTGCGTCCGCGTTACAATCTCTCGACGTTGGACCATGTTGTCAGACTCGTCGTGTACGGCGTCTGGCGTAAGTCTAGGGCTCATTTTTCGCCCTGGACTGTTCCTCTGGGGCGATGCAACTGTCGTTCCAAGAGGAAGGAAATGCATGGGGAGCAAATCTCAGCAACAAGTTCAAGTAGCGCCATCGGCCACTGCGGCGCTTCTCGTCGTAATGTATATCGCAGCCTTTGTCGCCGCGTTTAACGAGAACATCATTAACGTGGCGTTGCACGACATTATGGCGGCCTTTTCGGTGAGTGCCACCACGGCGCAGTGGCTCGTTTCGGGCTACATGATCGTGACATCGATCTTTACGGCCATCATGGCCTTCCTGTCCGGTCGTTTCTCGACGCGCAAGCTGCTGTTTTTCGCATGCGGATGTATGGTCGCCGGCGAAGTCCTGTGTCTGATCGCTCCGTCGTTTAGCGTTTTGCTGCCAAGTCGTATTTTGCAGGCTGCGGGATCGGGCATCTTGTTTCCGCTCATGATGAACGTGGTGCTGTCTTGCGCTCCGCGCGAGAAGCTCGGTCTGTATCTGAGCCTGGGCGGTGCCTGCATTACGCTGGGGCCGGCGTTTGGACCCATGATCAGCGGTCTTATGTGCACCCTGTTTGGCTGGAGGGCGGTGTTCGTAGTGCTGCTGGTGGGCGGCATTGTGGTCGCTGCGGCGGGCGTTAAGCTTGTTCAGAATGTCGGAGAGCGCTCGAACACCACGCTTGATATTCTGTCGGTTGTTTTGCTCGCCGCCGGCATTACGGCATTTGTGTATTCCGTAGGCGAGTTCTCGACCAATCTGATTGCCGGTATCGTGGCGCTTTTCGCCGCCATTGTGCTGCTCGGCCTGTTTGCGGCCCGTCAGCTCAAGCTCGAGCATCCGGTGCTTAACGTGCGTCCCATGGCGAGCGTTCGTTTTTGGCCTGCGTGTTTGCTTGTGGTGGTGTCGATGATGACGACGTTCTCGATGAGCGTTTTGTTGCCGCTCTATTTTGAGGGCGCATACGGCATGACCGCACTTGTTGCGGGCCTGCTCATTTTGCCGGCGATTGCCTGCAACGCCGTGACCTCGATTGTGGGCGGACGCGTGATGGACGCCCGTGGTGCATGGCCGCTGCTGCCGGTCGGCTTTGCCCTGATTGCCGTGGGGCAGACTGCAATCTCGATGACGGCGGCAAGCATGAACATCGGCGTTGTCGTGGCACTGACCGTTGCAGTGTATGCCGGAGTCGGTTTGGTGCTGAGCCCCTCGCAGACGGCCGGCTTGGAGACGCTGCCTGCCGCTGAACATCCTCACGGAACGGCATTGCTCAACACGTGGAACATGATTGCCGCATCGTTTGGCCCGTCGCTGTTTATCGGCCTGCTCTCGAGTTCTGCCGTGACCGCCGGCGCCGCTGGCGCTGCGTCCGACGTTGCCCAGGCGATTGGATTTGCAGCTGCCGTGCGTGTGGCGGCTGTAATTGCCGTGGTCGGGTTCGCGACGTCGCTGGTGTACGCTCGTCGCGAGTCGCACATGTCGCATTAATGTGTGCACATAGATTCTGCAGCTAGATTGGATGGCGACACCATAAACTAATGGACGTTTTGCCGAGAGGCATGAATGTTTAAAGCGCAAAGAGTGCGCGACGGGCCCCGCGAATGGGGCGATGATGCCCGAGAGGGCCAAGAAGGAGTCTCATGTCCGAGAACGAAGAGATCATGAACGAGACCGAGAACGAGACCGTGGCTGCCGAGGTCGAGGCAGTCGAGACCGTGGAGACCGAAGCTGCCGAGGTTGAGGTTGCTGACGAGGTTTCCGCCGAGGAGGAGGCCGAGGTTGTCGAGGCCGCCGTTGATTACGATGACGAAGAGCTGATGGACAAGATGCAGAAGGCCGCCCGTCTGCTGCGTAGCCGTCGCTTTGCTATTTCCAAGGAGGAGGAGGCCAAGGCCGAGCGCATGGCGAACATCGAGCGCGCCATCAAGCTCCTTGACCTCAAGCCCAAGATGGAGCAGAAGGAAATGTCCGACCTGCTGGGCATGCGCCTTCGTGAGCTCGATGGCCTGATGGCCGAGGCCGAGGCTGCCGATCTGGTCGGCCGCATCGACGACGCCGAGGGCGATATGCGCAAGATTGTTGTCTTCGCCGCCGAGGATGCCGCTGAGGGCCTGGTCGAGCTTGCCAACAAGAAGGAGAAGCTCCTGCCCGAGCTTTCTTACGAGGAGGCCACCGAGCTGATGGCCGCTCTCGATAAGGTTATCGCTCCGCTCGTCGCCATGGGCCTGGACGAGGATCGCGGTCCTCGCGGCGGCCGTGACGACCGTGGTGGCCGTGGCGGCGACCGTGGCGGCCGCGGCGGCTTTGGCGATCGTGGTGGCCGTGGTGGCGACCGCGGCGGTCGCGGTGGCGACCGTGGCGGCCGTGGCGGCTTTGGTGACCGTGGCGGCGACCGTGGCGGTCGCGGCGGCTTTGGTGGCAACCGTGGTGGCTATGGCGACCGCGGCGGCAACCGTGGCGGCTTCGGCGGCAACCGTGGTAACGACCGCGGCGGTCGCGGTGGCGACCGTGGCGGCCGCAACGGTGGCGGCTTCCGCGGTAACCGTTTTTAGTTACGGCGTTTTACCAAACGCCGTAACGGGCCGGCGCTGCGCGGGCCGCATTTGGACAATCTGACGTTCAACTTCAAGGGCGCGACCAGAAGGTCAGCGCCCTTTCGTTTCACGTCACCTTGTCTCAAATGCGGCCCGCTCGCTGACTTATGCTCAACCTATGGCGTCATCTCGCCCCAAAAGGGCCTCCCTCGCTCTGGCGGGTTTTCGCTCATATGACCCAATCCGCTGTCAAGAGCCACAATGGCCCCGCCGACCGCTTGCAATCGGTCGGCGGGGCCTGCCGTTGAACCCGTCCCGGTCCGCCCCCGGCATGTCGTCG
>DBGDSC010000045.1:0-49390 GCA_048402045.1 Collinsella sp. | reverse complement strand
GGTTGATTTCCGATCTCAGCCGAACACATTGAGCGGATAGGACGTTCCCGCAGCTAGCCGAACGCCCCCGAGGCCCCATCCGGGCCCCGGGGGCGGCATTTTCCCAGTTGAAGGAACGGTGGAGATGTGTTTCGATGGGTCCGGTGGCCATGCTCCGCCCTCCGTCCGGCACCTCTTCCCAGACTCAGCCGGACGGTCGGTCCGCCTATTCCTTTTTTCCCTTCAGGCTAGGACAGCGGGGCATCGCCCCTCTCTGCGCGCGCCCGCCCTATCAGCCCCGGCGTCAGGTCGAGCTCGCCGAGCGGCACGTCCTCCACGCCGTAGGCGTCCAGCAGCGCCGCCGCGTCGTCCCCGAGCATCGCCCGGAAGGCGCGCGCGGGCGTCGAGAAGCCGAGCGCGCCGCGGGGCTCGGAGTTCACGTGCGACATGGCGAGCGCCATGTCGGCCGGGGATAGCCGGTCGAACCTGAGCCCGGCGCCCTTGGGCAGCAGCTTCCTGATCTCGACGTGGTTGCGCTCGCAGGCGCCCTTCTGGTCGCTGCGGCGCGGGTCGCAGTAGAACAGCCTCGTCTCGCCGGGCCCCTCGCCGAGGAGCGCGGCGATCGCGCCCTCGTCGGAGAACTCGGCGCCGTTGTCGGTGAGCACGGCGCGGAACACGCGGCGCGTCCCGTCTGCGCCGAGGACCGCCCGGACGCCCTCCAGGGCGGCCGCGACGCACCCGGAGGTCTTCTCCCCGAGCAGGAGCGCCAGCTGGAGCCTGCTGGGGCGGTGGAGCAGCGTGAGCAGGCAGGCCGAGTCCTCCCGGGCGCCCTCGACGGTGTCCATCTCCCAGGCCGCGGCGCACGCGTCCTCCCCGAGGGCGAGGAACGCGGCATACGACCTGCGGGCGGAGTGGCGCGTGGCCGCCCGCCCGGCGGCGCGCTTCCTCGGCCTGTAGCCGACCTTCCGCCTGAGCTCCATGTTCGTCATGCCGTCGTAGCCCGCCGAGACCCAGCGGTAGATGGTCGAGGGAGACAGGTCCACCGGCCCGCCGTTGCGCGCCGCCATCTGCTCGGGCGACAGCCCCCGGCGCAGGCAGTCCCCGATGGCCTCCAGCCTCGCCGCCGCGGCGGGCTCGTCGGCGTCGATCCCGCGCCTGGACGAGACGAGCACCGAGTCCGCGCACAGCTGCGCGGCGCGGGCGTCGTAGAAGACGTGCGGGCGGCGCTTGCAGCCCATCGCGCGGTAGCGGCCGCAGCCGTTGCAGCAGCGCGGCCACGCCGCCAGGCGCGGGCAGGCCGCCGACAGGTCGGTGCCGGCGTCGACGCGCTCGCCGCGCCTGGACTTGGGCGCCGTGACGAACCTGTGCGACGACACCTCGGCGCTCACCGTCGAGGGCGACCTGCCCAGCTCCCTCGCGATCTCCCTGCACGAGGCCCCGCGCTCCAGCATCCTCTGGACCGTGTCCCGCTCGTGCCTCGTGAGCCTGCCGTAGGCCCTCGGGACCGCCCTCGCGGCGCCCTTCCCGCTCTTTCCGCTCTTTCCGGACATGACGTCCTCCGATCTCCCGGGGCCGGCCGATCCGGCCCTCAGGGTATCGGGTTCCCATATTCATCCGTACATGTACGGATGAATATGGGAGGTGTTCGGATGAAGTTGATATTCAAGGGCCCACGCGCGAACAGGATTTGATTTTTGAAATATGGACGAATTGCTCGTCAGGAGGGTAAAATGGTGCCGACGGCAGCCCAAGTTGTGGTGAGCTGGGCAGAGCCGTTGCTTAACGAAGTTAGGTCATCGTCTTAGCGACGGTGGCCTTTCTTTTTGGGCTTCGAACCCTGCTTGAGTGCCTTGGAAAGGCCGACAAGGGCCGTGAGGAGCGAGACCATAGCGGTCAGGAGCTTCACGGACTCAGTGAAATCGGTCATGGGCATCACCTCCCATCGGATGGAGGACTCTGCCCGGCACGAGAGCTGCCGCCAGCAAGGACGATTCTATCAGAGCGGCTGACTCCCGCCGATCAATTCATACTCCTCACCCTCGCCGAATTGCGAGCATGAAAGAATCGGCACTGAATAGCAGCGCGCTAGGGCACCGATGATAGACTTTCCAAAACTAGCGAGGCGTGTCGCCGTGCGAGTAGTCACCGCGATCGACGACGCGATCGTCCATCTGCCGCGATGCGGAGCTTCCGCCATGTGCTTGGCCTGCGGCGCGAACGCGGTCGTCGCCGGCATCGGGAACGGCGCCGGCGTAACGGTTGCGAATCTCCCTTGCGTAACCGCGACGCGCAAGAAGCTCATCACGTACGGCGGGATCTTCGAGTAGATCTTCATCGCACTTCGGCGCAATGAATTTAGGAAACGAATTGTAGGAGACGCCCTTGCTCGCTTTCGCCTGCTCGACCCACGCCGAGTATGCTTTCTTGAGACGCTTGATGTAAATCTCACAACGTTTCTCGTATGGAAGGGCTCGCTCGGCTTCCAACACGTTATTTTCGAAAGCCGTCTGCAACGACTTCAACGCGAAGCGCCCGTCGAGACGGGTCAGGTTGAAAGTGCACTTCGGATTGCCGGCCTCTTTGATATCGAGATCTGTCGCATAGACTCGATTGTTCTTGATGAAAATGTCTACGCCCCATGAGGCAAGTAATATCTTGAACTGCTCCATATTCTTTACGCGACCTTCGTCGATCGCAATATGGATCAGCTCGCGCAGATTGTTTTTATAACTGTACTCACCGCGACCGATAATCTCCTTTTCTGTGTCGCGCGGCTGGCGATCGCGAATCTTCGAATTCTTCTTTCCCTTTTCAAGTTGAGTAAGATTCCAGTTCTTATCGAGTTCACGGACCCACGCGGCACGTTCGAATTTTCCGTGACGCCCGCCCGTCTCGCAACGCTTACCCGTCAAAAGATCCGTTCGGTTGATTGCCATATGTACCGCGAACCGTTTTCCCGCCTTATCGCTTTCTTCATGCAGCGCGAGAATCACTTGTTGATGCGGATAGTGCTTCGCAAGCCATTGCTCCGCGTAGGCCAAACATGCATCGGGGGTCATCTTGCCTCCGTTGCATGAGCATTCTTCCGGAAGGAACGCGAGGATCTGATGAAGCAGGATTACGTTTTTGGCTCCGGCTCTCGACGGTTTGTCGTGATGGAAAACCTTTCTGGTTCTATCCATTTTCGAAAACCAGCGATCGCTGTATTCGATGTTCCAGCCACCACGCACAAGCGCATCTTTTCCGTTGATGTATTTACGGACGTTCTTCGCATACCGTTCACTCGAAACACTCTTCTGCTTAATGACGGTCATTTTGGTCACCGCCGACGAAATATCGCTTCTCAAGATCGTCGATGAAACGGTCCAGCTTACGCCCAACTTGGTAAACCTTTTCGAGCGTGCGGAAAACAGCTTTCTCGTTGTACGCGGGAAGCCCCTGGGCGTTCACAAAATACATCAGCTGATTGAGGTTTGTTCCTTCCTTCAAAAGTTCGTGATAGATCTTGTCGATCGACGCCCGATCGACATCAATTTTCTCGACATTCCCTTTGAGCAGTACGCGACGTGCATACGCACTGACAGTCATATCGAGGGAATCAGCATTGCTTTCAATTTTCGTTTTTTCTTCCGGTGAGACCCGGACGTGAATGTCATCGGTTCGGAATTTCTGGTCAGCGATTTCTGAAAAACCAAAATCGATATCGAGATCGTCGGCATTGCACAAAGCGAAGCGGATGAGTTCCGCCTCGCTCATCTCATGTCGCTTTGCGATTGCAGTGATGGCTTTCTTCTCTTCATCGGAAAGAGACGCCTTGACGGTGTGTGGGCGGAGCCTACTCATGATTCCTCCGGAAAACGAATCAGCGATCGGAGAGGCCTCCGATCAAAACCTGCTATGCGATTCGCTTTCCTTTTAATGAGGAACGGCTGGCGTCGTTCCAAAATGAAGAACCGTCTCCGCGATTCTTCATCGCGAAGTTCCAACTTCACGATAACCTTATCGCCGTAGCAGGCGGTAAGCAAGGTCTGTGGCGTGGTGTTTTTGGGGCCCGAATGGGCCCACAAAAATGCCACCCACAGTCATCTTGCAATCTCCGGAACGGTGATTGGGCGAAACGCAGTGTAGACGTGGAATGAAAGGCCTCATTCCAAGCGAGAGGCCTCGCGGCGTTGTAACTGCGTGAAGACCGTGAGCGGAAGCGAATTTTTAACGCGAAGGATACTGAGTGTTAGAGATTCGCTGTAGCGAGAGCGGAGCGGTAATGCGAATGCGAGGGATGCCGAGTTTTTGCATTACCGCGCAGCGGACTCCGGGCGAGGGCTGGAGCAAGTTGATGAAAGACCTTACCGATTTGCGAACGGTTTTGCCCGAAGAATCCTGCACCGCCGGATTCTTTTGGAACGGCCTCTCGTTTGATTGCTTTCCTATCGTTTGCTCCCAGACTGGGCGTCTAAAAAAGGCGGCCGAAACCGGCCGCCCGCAAATAAATATTTATTTACCGAACGTAAGAGAAGGGGAACAAATGTACATTACTCCCAGTGACCGGCGACGTCGACAACCCAATGCTGTCCCGTAGCCTGCTGTTCATAATGTCCCTGGTCCTCAGAGGTGGTATACGAATCATTGATTGCAGAAGCTCCATTAGGGTGTTGTGCATCACCGTAGGTAGAGATAACATGATTGTCCATTTCGGCTGCTGAGTTAAACGTTGTATGGCATACAGAGCACATCCAACGTTCATGGCGCGTATACACTACATTCGGTACCCAGACCTGGCTGTAATCTGTCTCCCAGTGGCCCTGCTCGGCAACCCACTTCTTCTGGCTACCGCCGTTGGAAGAGGAATTGTTGCTGCCGGAACTCTGCGAATTGCCGGAATTCTGCTTGGACTGGGAGGAATCGCCCTTGTTGTCCGACTTCGAGGAATCGGAAGACTTGTTATCCTCTTTCTTGGAGTCATCGGACTTCTGGTCCTTGTCGTCGGATTCTTTCTTCTCCTCGGTCTTGGTTCCAGAGGTTTGCGCCGCCTTTTCTTCGCTCGGCTTCTTTTTGTCTTTATTCTTTACCGCTGTGGCGGCCTTTTCCGTAGAGCCGCTTCCTTGCTTTGCAACGCTGGCACATCCAAGTTGAGGTGCCGAAAGGCACACCAGAAGCGCAACGATAATAGCCTTTGTTCTCACGCCGATCTCCCTGTCCATGAAACCGGGCGTTGGACACTAGCCGATATCCAACGCCCGGCTCGCTTTTACATCTGCTCGCGGCGCTTCTTCTGGTCGAGGAAGACGCCGGCCGCTACGAGGACGGTACCGCCGATGACGAACGTCTCGCCGATGAGCCCCGCGCGGTCGCCGGTCTGGGCGAGGCTGCCGGGCTGGGCGGTATCCGTGCCGGCGAGGTGCTTCGGGGTGTATGCCGTCTGCTGCTTTGCGGCCTCCTCTGCCTTCTGTCGTGCGATCTCATCGGAAAGCTTCTGCTCCGCTGCGATGCGGTCGGACTTCGCCAACTCGTAGGCGGCGAGTGCCGCATCATAGCCGGACTGGAGCCCGTCCACCGCGGCCTGCTTCTCGTCCAGGATGGCCTTGGCGGGCGCGACCTTGGCACGTGCCTCGACTGCTGTGGCGAAAAGCGCGTTGAGGGCGTCATCCGCGTTCACATCATGGCCGGAAGCGATCGCCGCGCCGGCATCGATGGAGTTCAGCTTCGACAGCTTGGCGTCTGCCTGCGCCTTTGCCTGCTCGGCGGCGGAGACCAGGGACTCGGCGGCGATGGTATCCGCCTTCGCGGCATCGAGGGCGGCCTTGGTGTCATTGACGGCCTTTACTGCATCCTGCTCGCGCTGCTGTGCCTCTGCGAGCTTCGCGGCAAGGCCGGTGAGGATGTCGAGGTTCGACTGTGCGTCCTCGAGATCGGTCTGGGAGCCGGTAAGCCTGTCGGCGGCAACGCCGGTGTCGGCCTTTGCGGCATCGACGGCACGCTGAGCATCCGCGAGGTCGCGTGCGGTGGCGTCCGCCTTTTGCTCGGCGGCGGCGAGAACGGTCGCTTTCTCGGTCTGATCGGCTACCGCCGAGTCATGGACGCTCTTTGCTGTTTCGAGCGCCTTCTTGGCGTCGGCGACGTCCTGGAAGAACTTCGCGAGATCGGCGTTCGCATCCATGACGTCCTGCTGCTTAGCCTCGGTGTCCGCCTTGGCGGAATCCAGCTTGGTCTGTGCGGCCGTTACGGCTGCGTTGGCGGCATCAAAGGCGACCTGTTTCTGCTGGACGGTCGACTTTGCCGTATCGACTGCCGCGTTGGCGGCATCGAGGTCCGATTTCGCCGCATTAAGCTCGGTCTGGGCATCCGTGACGCCCTGCTGCTTGGATGCGAGATTAGCCTTTGCGGCATCGACGGCACGCTGGGCATCGGCAACACCCTGCTTCGCGGCATCGACGTCTGCCTGTGCGGAATCCGCTGCGTCCTGCTTCTGCTGGACGGTTGCGGCGGCGCCGGCGGCTGCCTGCTGTTTGGATGCGAGATCGGCCTTGACTACGTCGAGTGCGCTCTTGGCGTTCTTGAGGCCGTTGATATAGGAGGTCAGCTTCTGCTCGTACTCGTCGACGGAGATGGGGTTCATGTTCCAACCGGAGCCGGACCAGCCGGAGATCTCTGCGGTGTAGCACTGCGTCTGAAGCCCGGACATGGTGCCCTTGGTGCAGGTTGCCATTCCCATAACGGCGAGTTCGGGATTGATGATGTTCATGTAATGGCCGACGGTGCCGCTACTGCCGTTCTTCCAGTGGCAGTTGTCTGCAATCCAATGGTTGATTGCGACACCGTTCTTTGAATAGAAATCATAGGCATCCTTGCCGACAAGACCGGTGACTCCATAAAGGGCCTCCGTTGCCTTGTCGAAAAAGCCCTTCTCCTGCTCGATCCACTGCCCACTCGGATCGATTCCGTAATTCCATGCCAGGTTTTCGGCAAAATCATATTGACGGGCATGATCGAGCACGGTGTCGCTGTAGTTGGCATCTGCGATCGCACCGGCGATGAGCTTGTAGGTGACATGGAGCTCGGACAGGCCGACCGACTTGCGGTAGTCGTTGACGGACTTCATCCACCTGATCGCATTGAGCATATTGTCAAGAGACGTGGCGTCCTTGGAGTTGCCGACTTCGGTCTTTCCGGCATATTTGGCGTTCAGGATGATGTTGACTGCGTCATCGGCACCCATGGCCTTGAAGAAGCCGATGGCTCCCTGCTTGAGTTGTGCGTCGGCGGAGTCGAGTTTCGCCTGTGCCTCGTCGACCTTCTGCTGCGCGGCGGTCACGGCGGCGTCAGCGGTATCCTTTGCGGTCTTGGCGTTCGCGAGCTCTACGTCGGCGGCTGCCTTGGCGGACTCGGCATCCTTGACAGCCTGCTTCGCTGCATCCAGCTTGGCGATGGCGTCGACGTTCGCCTGCTTGGCGGCATCGAGGTCGGCGTTCGCGGCATCGAGTGCGGACTGGGCGGCGTTCACACCGGATTCGGCATCGGCCGCGGCCTGCTGCTTTACGGAGAGGGACGCCTGGGCATCATTCAGGTCGGCCTGTGCCGTTGCCGCAGCGGACTGTACCTGCTCGAGCTCGGACTCGCACTGAGACTGTGCCGCTTGTGCGGCAGCGAGGGCTGCCTCTGCGTCCGCGACCTTCTGTTTTGCCGCATCGTACTCCGGACCGCTGGCGCCTGCCTCCGCTGCGGCGAGGTCGGCTTTCGCCTGCTCATAGGCGGCGCTGGCTGCTGCGGCCTTCGCATCCGCCGCGTCCTTGTTCTGCCTGGCTGCAGCGAGGACAGAATCGGCGGAATCCTTTGCAGACTGGGCCGCAACCAGCTTGGACTGGGCATCGGCAAGCGTCGCGTTGGCGTTGGCGAGATTGGCCTGTGCCCTGTCCACGGCAGCCTGGGCGTCGCGCACGGCCTGCTCGGCGGCACTGATTGCCTCCGGGGTGGCGCTTACGGCATCGGCCTTGGCCTTATCGAGGGCATCCTTGGCATTCTGGGCCGCCTTGATGGCGGACTGGTACGCTTCGTCCTTCTCGGATGCATCCGCCTTGGCGTCTGCGAGACCCGCCTTCGCCTGCTCGAGGTCCTTGCCGGCGGCATCGGCGGCGTCCTTGCCCTCCGCGACCTGACGGGCGTACTCGTCCATTGCCGCTCGGTCGGCTGCCGTACCGGCGTTGACTGCAGAATCGTAGGATGCCTTGGCCTGGTCGCGGGCGGAAGCCGCCTCGTTGTAGGGGCCGGCGACCTCATCGTAGGATGCCTTGGCGGCGTCCTCCTTCGCCTTCGCCTCGTCGACTGCCTTCTGCAGGTCCGCGATGGTCTGTGCGACGGATTTCGTGCCGGTACCGGATGCCGCGCCGGCGTGGGCGGCGATCGGCGACATCACGGCGGGGTGCTGCGTGCCCCCGTCACCGGTCTGGGCGAATGCCGTGAACGGTGAGATGAGGCTCGATCCGGTCATGGCGGCCATGGTCGCCGCGGTGACGGTCAGACGCGCGATCCCCTTCGGAGTGTGAATCTTTTTGTTTGGCAGTGCGGCGAAGTGATCGCCACCGGCAGCGAAGTGCTTTCCCTGGGTCATTGTGCTGTTCCATTCCTTTTCCGTGCCCTATCCGACTGGGCATCAGAGCGCTTTCCAATAGAGATAATTATGCGCCTTAACTGGGATTATTGTATATAGTCCGTTGGCTTTTATACAACAATCCATGACTCTTTTTGTCATGGATATCTCGCCGCTACAACAATCCTTTGGTCTACGCTGCAAAGAACTCAGATCAGAGTCTGGTTACTCACAAGAGCAATTTGCGAACCGCATTGACATGGACAGGTCTTACTACGCCTCGATAGAGGTCGGGCGAAGAAATGTCAGTCTTTCTAACCTCTCTAAAATTGCCAATGGATTCAACATATCAATTGCTGCACTTATGACTGGTGTCACTGATAAAAAGGATTAGTCCATCATCAGCGAACGCAGTGAGCGTATCAATCGACGGCGTAGCCGGCGGCAAGGTCACGGCACGTGACCGCGCAGCGAGCTCTGCGAGCGAAGGGGACGGCATCGCCGTCCCTATTTCTTTATAAACTATTTCTCTATTAATTGGTTTCACCAAACTGGGTATTACACAAGCTTCTGAGCAGGCTTTTTATCAAATAATTCAAAGCTACCGAATCATCAAAATGGTGAAATTATTTACCCAAAAGAGGGAAGCACATCACCAAAATGGAACCGACTAACAGCTGTTGAAAACTTTTATCCCCAAAATGGTGATTTCCTGTTTTCAGTGGAAAACTCGGGAAGTCATAATATTTACTTACCAGATTTACAAACGAAAGCGGTTCTTAGTCCCAAAACCAGAACAGGTCAGAAGCAAAAATAACTCCTGACCTGCGATTTTCCTGGTGCCCCCGGGCGGATTCGAACCGTCGACACCCGCTTTAGGAGAGCGGTGCTCTATCCCCTGAGCTACGGAGGCATGTTGTACTAGTGTAGCAGATTTACTGCATCGCCATACGTCGCATGACTAGACTTCGAAGTTGCGGTGGAATAGTTCCTGTCTGAAGCATCTAAAGCCGTATTTAGAAACTATTTCACCGCAACTTATGAGGAGCTAGTTGCCTTTGTGGAAGAGGCCTTTGATGACGGAGGGGATGCTCTTGGCGCCCTTGGCCGTCACATCGATAAAGTCGGGCGAACGCACGAGCTTATTCTCGTCGACGTACTTGCGGACCGCGCGAAGCGTCTCTTTGTCGTCACGCGTCGAAAACGTAAAGTGACCGTTGTCCTTGGTGAAGATGGCAAAACGCGTGATCTTCTTGGTGCCCCGCAAAACCTCGGCGGCAATATAGTCGACCTCGTCCCACGGGATTTGAATATAATCCTCGGGATTGCGCTCGTTATAGTACTCAAACGCCTTATTGCCCACCATCACGTTACCGTGGCTGGTAAGCCCCATCAGGCAGGTTGCCGGCGTTGCCAGATCGACCGTGCTGTTCTGAGATTGCGCCATACGCGCCTCGCCCTCCAATAAAAACAATCGGACCGCATCCAGTGTACCCACCGGGTGCGGTCCGTTTCAATGGCTCAAAAGCCCTTACCTAGCAACTCTCGGTCTTAAGCCGAAGCGTGCTTACATGAAGCCGCAGAAGCGACCGATGATGCCGACGGCGAAGAGAGCCAGGATGATGACGATCGGGCTGACCTTCTTCTTGAGGAGCTTGCAGACCAGCAGGGTCAGGCACACGGCGGCAAGGCCGGGGATGAGCTGATCGAGGTTACCCTGGAGCGTGGTGACCTTCATCTGATCAAGGGCGGTAGCACCGACGGAGTTGTACATCGTCAGCGCTTCCTTGATACCCTCGGAACCGGAAGGCAGGCTAGCCCAGTCGATAAAGGCGCCAGCAGACTGCTTGACCGTGGAGACGATCGGGGTGAAGGAAATGGACACCCAGCGCTCGACCAGGGCGCCGATGATGAACATACCCAGGATGGAAGCGCCCTCGGTGACCTTGCCCATCAGACCGCCGGAGAGGTCCTTGGCGATAGAGGAGCCGACCTTGTAGCCAAACTCCTGTGTGTACCACAGGAAAGCGTAACGGATGATGTTCCACGCGAAGAAGAACAGCAACGGACCGACGATGCTGCCGGACATGGCCAGGGAAGCGCCCAGAGCGCCCAGAATCGGGCGAAGGGTGAACCAGAAGACGGGGTCACCGACGCCGGCGAGCGGGCCCATCATACCGACCTTGACGCCCTGGATGGCGACGTCATCGATCGGAGCACCGTTGGCGCGCTCCTCCTCGAGGGCGAGGGTAACGCCAATGACGGGGGCGGAAACATAGGGGTGGGTGTTATAGAACTCCAGGTGGCGCTTAAGCGCGGCAATCTGGTCATCCTTGCTGGTGTAGAGCTTCTTGATCGCAGGGATCATTGCGAAGCACCAGCCGCCGTTCTGCATACGCTCGTAGTTCCACGAGCCCTGAAGGAACTGATGACGGAAGCAAACCTTCTTACGGTCAGCCTTGGTGAGCTGAATCTTGTTCTCTGCCATATGTATCACTCCCCTCCTACTCGTAATCGTTCAGAATGTCGCCGAGCGGGTCGCCGGAGCCACCGCCCGTGCCGCCACCCTGCTTGGCCAGATCCTTAAGGCCAAGGTAGATGAGGGCAAGGGAGATGCCGATGAGGCCAAGGGCGATCAGCGTGAGCTGAGGGATGGCAGCAAGGACAAAGCCGAGGATGAAGAACGGCCAGGTCTCCTTGGTGGCCATCATGTTGATGACCATGGCGTAACCGACGGAAGCGACCATGCCGCCGCCGACGGCCATGCCGCCGGACAGCCAGTCGGGCATAGCGTTAAGCGCGTTGGTAACAGCCTCGGCCGGGATAACGCACAGAAGTACTGCCGGGATGGCGATACGAAGGCCCTGCATGAGGATGGCAGCGTACTGCCAGCGCTCGATGCCGGAGAAGTCGCCCTTCTCGGCGCAACCGTCCATGGCGTGAGCGATAGCGGTAGCAATGGTACGGCAGATCATGGTCAGGAACAGACCAGCGACCGACAGCGGGACGGCGACGGCGATGGCCGCGGTAACGGCCTTGGCCGAATCAGTGGCGCCGCCGTTGAGGGCGAGCACCATGATGATCGAAGAAGCGACCGAGGCCAGAGCGGCGTCAGGCGCGACGGCGGCGCCGACGTTAGCCCAGCCAAGGGCCATCATCTGGAGCGAACCGCCCAGGAGGATGCCCTCCTGAAGGTGACCGGTTACGAGACCGATAAGCGTGCATGCCACGAGCGGCTGATGGAACTGAAACTCATCCAGAATGCCTTCCATACCGGCAAGCAACGCGACAATCGCAACAAGCAGAATAGTGATTGCAGACATGTATCGGACCCTCCTTTACTATGCTTGAGCGGCCAGTTCGGCCTTAGCTTTCTTCAACATGGCGTCGAGATCCTCGGAGGAATCCGAAGGAACCTTGCGAACCTCGAACTTGACGCCCTTGGCCTTGAGGGCCTCGAGAGTCTTGACGTCGTCATCGCCCATAGCGACAGCGTTGGTGACGACGACCTTGCCCTTGGAGTGAGCCATGGAACCGATGTTGACTTCCTTGATGTCGACGCCGGCCTCGATGGCCTTGAGCAGATCCTGCGGGTTCTCAAAGAGCAGCATGGCCTTGGTGTCACCAAAGCGCGTATCCTTGACGACCTCGGCCATCTTCTTGATGGGCACGACGTTGGCATGGACTCCCGGAGGGGCAGCCTGCTCGATCATGGTCTTACGGAGCTCGTCGTGAGCAACGCCGTCGGAAACCACAATGATGCGGTTGGGGTTGATCTGCTTGGTCCACGTAGTGGCCACCTGACCATGAAGCAGACGGGTGTCGATACGGACGTGGGCAATCTTGATGTGCCCGTCGCCGATGACCGTTCCCGGAGGAATGGCGCCTGCAGGAGCAGCGGCGGCCGCAGCCGGCTTCTTCTCCTCGGGCTCCAGAGACTCGGGCTTGACGCGCACGCCAGCCTTAGCCTCAGTCACGAGATGTTTTGCGATCGCATGTGCAGTGTTCTTTGCGTCAAAGCGCTGCGAATATGCCTCGATGAGCATAGGCAGGTTGACACCGGTGACGATAGCCCAGGAATCGTGGCCCTCGATGAGCCCGCTGATCTGGTTGAACGGCGTGCCGCCCCACAGATCAACGAGGAAGAGCACCTGCTCCTGGTCCTCGAAGGAAGCGACTGCTTCCTCGACCTTGGCACGGAAATCGTCGGGGCCCATGCTCGGCTCGAGCGAGACCACGGCAACAGACGGCTGATCGCCAAAGACCATCGAGCCCGTCTGCTTGATTCCAGCTGCCAAGTCCCCGTGGCTAGCAAGAACAATACTTACCATCACATAACCTCCTTTTTGTCTACGTATTTCCTACACGACATGAAAGGAGTATACCTGTTTGGATTGTGGAATTATAGCTAAATTCGCAAAAGGTTGGACTATTTGTTTAAACGTCTAAGTTTGTTACAAATTGATTACATTGCTGGTTTACAGCTCATTGCCTGATAAAACGTGATTTGCCGATTGTTTCCAAAGACATATACAGGCGCACTGTTCGTTAAAACCGCTTTTAGGTGGATCCCAATGCGCCTGCGTGCCGCCATTTTGTTTAAACAGACATGACTTGACTAACCGAAGCAAATATGTTTAGAACTCTAGCCCATGCAGTCATTGGATGTTAGGCGATGTGGAGTGGGTTGGCGGCGTCGACGGCATCGGGTGCGTCGGAGAGGCCGTCAGGAGCAGCGTCTGCCGGGTCCTCGTCGGGAGTCTCGATCTGTTTGATCATTACCTCTTGGCCCTGCAGCAAATAGGTCTCGCCGCTACCGCAATGGGGACAGGTCTTGCCGTGCTCGACCGTCGCGTAGTCGCAGCCGCACGCCTCGCAATGTGTCACGGCCTCGACGGGCTCCACGATAAGCTCCGCGCCCTCAGTGATAGGCTTTTTATCTGCTGCCCAGCGCCAAGCGTCGAGCAGCAAGTCGGGAACGACGCCCGAGACCTCGCCCAGCAGCAGCGTGACGCTCGAAACGCGACGCACGCCATGAGCGCGCGCCACATTCTCGACATCGCGAATGATGTGATAGACGATTCCGAGCTCGTGCACTTTTAATTCCTTCCGCCGTTCTAACGAACGGCGGTCGGCTTGACGCTGCGCGAGTCCCAGACGGGCGATCTGCCTTTCAATCGTCGGGCATGGGCAAAAGCCCTATGCCCTCCTCTTTCAAGGCACCTCGCCACGCCTGGGACCCGCTCGCTGTCCAACCGCCCTCTGCGCCGTTCACTTACTTGTTAGGTCTCTTACTTCTTCCCAAATTTGATCTTAATTGCACGTTTCAATGCGTACTTGCCGAGACTTGGGAGCTTTTGCTCGTATTTGACCATCGTTGAGCACTCGGGACGGTCGCGATCCAGATGGATGGCGTCAAACGCGCACTTGGTGGTGCACAGGCCGCAGCCGATGCACTTGTTGGGGTCGACGATCGAGGCGCCGCAGCCCAGGCAGCGGGCGGTCTCGGCGCGCACCTGCTCCTCGGTAAAGGTCTCAACATACTCGCTAAACGGCGCAGCCTTCTCGCGTTCGCGGTCCACATGCGCAACCTCGCGGCTCGCGTTGTCGTAGCTCTCGAGCACAACGTCGTCGCGATCGAGCGCGGTGTAGCGGCGCTGATTGCGGCCGATGGTGAGCGTGGAGCCCGGCTGCACAAAGCGATGGATGGACACCGCGGCCTCGTGGCCGGCGGCGATAGCGTCGATGGCAAAGCTGGGGCCGGTGTAGACGTCGCCGCCCACAAAGATGTCTGGCTCGGCGGTCTGGTAGGTCTGGGGATCGGCAAGGGCACCCTGGCCGCGGCCGAGCTCCACCTTGGAGCCAGCCAGCAGGTCGCCCCACACAATGGACTGGCCGATGGACATGACCACGCGGTCGGCATCGACGCGGCGCAGGTCGTTCTCGTCGTACTCGGGCGCAAAACGGCCCTCGTCGTCAAAAACACGCGTGCAGCGCTTGAAGGTGATGCCGCACACACGACCGGCCTCGTCCAGGTGAACTTCCTTGGGGCCCCAACCGCAGCTGATGTGCGCGCCGTCCTCAACGGCCTCGCGACGCTCCTCCTCGTTGGCGGGCATCTGGGCCTCGCTCTCCAGGCAGAACATCTCAACGTGCTCGGAACCCAGACGGCAGGCGTTGCGGGCAACGTCGATGGCCACGTTGCCGCCGCCCACCACAATGGTGCGGCCGGACAGGGTATCGATCTTGCCGCTGTTAACCTCGCGAAGGAAGTCGACGGCCACGGTCACGTCCTCGGCATCCTCGCCCGGAATACCGGCAAGGCGGCCGCCCTGGCAGCCGATGGCCACGTAAAAGGCCTTAAAGCCCTGCGCGCGCAGCTCGTCGAGCGTCACATCGCGACCGACCTCAACGCCATAGCGGAACTCGGCACCCATCAGGCGAATGACCTCGACCTCGGCCTCGATAACATCCTTCTGCAGCTTAAAGCTGGGAATGCCGTAGGTGAGCATGCCGCCCGGGCGCTCGTTCTTCTCGAACACGACGGGCTTGTAGCCCTTCTCGGCCAGGTAGAAAGCGCAGGACAGGCCGGCCGGACCGGCACCGATGATGGCGATCTTCTGATCGAAACCGCCAGCGCGCGTCGGCGTCACCACGGGCGGGACATAGCGGGTCGCGGCATCCAGATCGCGCTGAGCGATGAACTTCTTGACCTCGTCGATAGCCACGGCGGCGTCCACACGGCCGCGAGTGCAGGCATCCTCACAGCGGCGGTTGCACACACGGCCGCAGATAGCGGGCAGCGGGTTCTCGCGCTTGATGAGCGCCAGCGCCTCGTCATAGCGACCCTGAGCCGCGAGCTTCAAATAGCCCTGAACGGCGACATGCGCGGGGCAAGCCGTCTTGCAGGGCGCGGTGCCGGACTCATGCGTCTCGATGCGGTTGTCGTTGCGGTAGTTGGGCGACCACTTGGTGTGGTCCCACTTGGTAGCGTCGGGCAGCTCCTGGCGCGGATACTCGGGCACGCGGCCGCCGGCCTTTTTGCTGCAGAGCTTCTGGCCCAGTTTGGCGGCGCCGGCCGGACACACCTCAACGCAGCGACCGCAGGCCACGCACTTGTCCTTCTCGACCTTGGCGACATAGGCCGAGCGCGACAGGTTGGGCGTGTTGAACAGCTGCGAAGTGCGCAGGGCATAGCACACGTTGACGTTGCAGTTGCAGATGGCGAAGATCTTGTTCTCGCCGTCGATGTTGGTGATCTGGTGCACAAAGCCGTTGTCCTCGGCCTGGCGCAGGATGTCGTAAACCTCGTCGCGCGTTACATAATGGCCGCTGTCGGTCTCGACCACGTAGTCGACCATATCGCCCACGGCGATGCACCAATCGGCCGGGTCGTCGGCGCAGCCCTCACCCATCACGCGACGGCTCGCGCGGCAGCTGCAGGTGCTAGCGGCATATTTGCCATCGTATTTGTCGAGCCAATGCTCGATATGCTCAATAGGCACCGAGGCGCTCGTGGCGTCGATAGCCTTCTCGACCGGAATGACATGCATGCCGATGCCGGCGCCTCCGGGCGGCACCATCGGCGTGGCCTTGGACAGCGGTCCCTTGGACGCCTGCTCAAAGAACTTGGCATAGACCGGGTGCTCCTCGAGCTGGCTCACGCGCATGTTGAGAAACTCAGCGGAACCCGGCACCAGCATGGGCAGCACCCACTGCTTGGCGCGCTCAGGGTTTTCCCAGTTGTACTCGAGCAGACCCGTGTAGCTCATGTCGTCGAGCATCTTCTCGATATCGGCTTCGGGCATGCCGGTGAGCTTGACCATCTCGGGCAGCGTATAGGGACGGCGCATCTTCATCTTGCAGAGCACTTCGGCCTGCTCGTCGGTTGCGGCCTCGGCAAACGACCAGTACTCGTAGCCCAGCAGCTCATCGCGATGCAGCAGACGGTTGGTGCAGTGCTCGCACAGCTTGACGATGGCCTCACGCGGATGCTCCGGCAGCGGCGGCACGAACTCCGAACCGATGTCGGGCTCGGTGTAACTAATCCCCGGTCCGTTGAGAATCATGGTTGTCCCTTCTCTTGCCGCAGCCCGACGAGGCCGCAGCGCCCCTCTTTTTTTACAGGCCGGGCATGCCCCCATGCCGTTCACCCGCCATTGTTGACATTGTGTCAAAAATAGTATTGACGAACCGTCAACAATATTCAAGACTGTTAGGCGAACGGTCAGGCAAAAGAGGATGAAAGGCGGCAAAACATGGGCAACAACGCAGCAGATACCTCTGTGGTCGATGCCGTTCCCGCATCCGATAGCGCGGCAAAGCGTCTGACGGGCGACGAACGCCGTCGCGAGATCCTCGATGCCGTGCGCACCGTAAGCTCCGAGCTGGGCGTATCCCACCTATCGGTATCGGCCGTGACCAAGCGAGCCGGCTGCACGCGCTCGCTGTTCTACCACTACTTTGCCGACATGGACGCCGCCGTCACCGCCGTTATGGACGAGGCAATCGACGGCTTTATCTCCGAACTCGAGCAGTGGAACGCCGGCCGCACCGTCGGCGATATCGAGGGCGCGCTCGACACCGTCGCCCCGCTCTTTAAGCGCCTGGTCGCCAGCGGCCACGAGCTGCCGAGTACGCTCACCTCAAGCAGTGGCGCGCTCTACGGCGGCTTTTTACACAACGTGGTCCAGCGTGTGGCGCAGTATATCTGCGACACCACCGTGGTGGATTTTGTCGCCCATCATGAGCTACGCATCGACCATGTCTACGAGACGTTCTACACCCTCATCATGGGGTTGTTGATGTATATCCGCACGCACCCCGATGTGCCCGACGAGACGGTCAAGGAAATCATCGCCTCGACACTCCACATCGAGGGCTATACCGCCAAGTATCCGGAGCGCAAGCCCCAGGACTGACGACATTTGGCCAAACTGCCCGCGATCGGAAGAGGGGCCGCGGGCGTGTGAAAGGAGAGCAGCATGCTGTTCGATGTTTGGGGTAGCGATACCCTTATCCACTGGGCCGGCTGGGCCATGGTCTTTATTGGCCTGATCGTGCTCAACGAGGTCGGCCGCCGCACCAAGCTCGGCGCGGCCATCATCTTTGGCGTGGCTCCGCTGGCCATGACCATCTACTGCGTCGCCATCGCCATCGGCGTTTCGCAGGGCGCCGAGTGGGCGCTCACCAACCCCACCCATGTGTACCAGAACAGCTGGTTCCACTACGCCAAGGTATACGCGGCGCTTGCCGGTTGCTGGGGCTTCATCGCCATTAAGTATCAGTGGGGCAAGATCGGCAAGGCGCACTGGTTCCGCGCATGGCCGTTTGTGATCGTCGCCATCAACATCATGATCGCCGTCGTGTCCGACTTCGAGAGCGCCTATCACTTCTTTGTCCTGGGCCAGTCCACTTGGGTCACCTCCGAGGGCGCCACGCAGCTCACCGGTTGGAATAACGTGTTCAACGGCATCGCCGGAATCATCAACATCTTCTGCATGACCGGTTGGTGGAGCGTCTACGCCTCCGAGGACAAGACCGACATGCTGTGGCCCGACATGACCTGGGTCTACATCATCGCCTACGATATCTGGAACTTCTGCTACACCTACAACTGCCTGCCCACCCATTCCTGGTTCTGCGGCTTTGCGCTGCTGCTGGCGCCCACCGTCGCCGCCTTTATCTGGAACAAGGGCGGCTGGATCCAGAACCGCGCCTTTACGCTGGCTATTTGGTGCATGTTTGCCCAGGTGTTCCCCTACTTCCAGGAGGAGTCCATCTTTGTGACCCACTCCACGCTCGACCCCGCCGCTGCCACCGCGGTCTCCATCGTCGCGCTGATCGCCAACATCGCCGCGATCATCTACATCGCCTACCGTGCCAAGAAGCTCGGCCGCAATCCCTACAAGCAGGATGTCTTTGAGGGCACCAGCGATTGGGAGAAGGCCACCGCTCGTCGCGCCAAGGTGGATTACGCACACGCCGAGTAGCATGCCCGGCGCAAACGCCGCTTGAATGTGAAGCCGCCTGGCCGACTCCGCGCAATGCAACGTATTGCATGCCCCCGGAAAGCGATTCGTCCGCTTTCCGGGGGCTTTTTGTTGCCGCGAGGATGCGGCCCAGGATGCGCTCAGGTTAAATCGAATCTTATATTTCGTATGCGCTTTATATGGCTCCATTTTTGGGTACAGTGTTGAGCCGATATTGCATTGGGGGATATATGAGCGATGAGACGTATGGCCGCGAGGATGCGGCCCAGGATGCGGAAGCATGTGCCGAAGCCCTGGAGAGCCTTGACCGGATCGCGCTCGACGAGCTCTCGTTTAGCGATTCGGCCGTCGACGCGCAGGATGAGGTGCACGAAGACACTGAGGACGAAGGCAGCGACGCCAAAGACGCTCCTGACGAAGCCGAAGAGGACGAAAGCGAGGCCGGCAACCAGCCCGAATCCGACACGGGCGAGGAAACCGTCTTGCTCGACAGCTTGCCGGCCGAGGATTCGCTGACCCGCGAGCTTCCTGGCCTAGGTTCCGCACCAGCCGTGGACGAGACCATCGCCATGGGCGATATTCCCCTGCCGTCCGTTCCCTCGGCACGCGAGGCCGAGGCTCGCCATCGCAAGATGTCGCCCAAGCGCCGCAATCTGATGGTCGCCGGTGTCGTGGCCGTCGCGCTCGTCGCCGGCGGCGCAGGCTATGCTGCCTGGAACGGATATCAGCAAGAGCAGGCTGCCGCTGTCGCCGCCAATGCCCACACGATGATGTCAGTGCAGATTGGCGTGCATGCCGCGGGCCTCGACTGTTCCACCGGCTCCAAGATTCCCGTACAGGTAAGCGGTCAGGACGCTGATGGCTCCTCCGTGAGCGAAACGCTCTATGTTGACGAGCACGGCCGCGGCATCAAACTGCTGCCCGGCGATTACACGCTCTCCATCGCCGCCTCCCCCATCGCGGCCGACGGCACCATCTATACCGTCCCGACCACCAAGACGCAGGTCACCGTTAAGAGCGATGGACAGGATTTAAGTGCCCAGGCCACCTTTAAGCTCAAGGTGCCTTCGGCTGACACGGTGACTGACGACCAGATCGATGCCGCCGCCAAGTATGCCGAAGAGGGCGGTGCGAGCTCCGCCGCGGCTGCCAAAGTGCTCCAGCAGGCAGCATCCGCGCGGCGCGACGCCGCCGTCAATGCCGTGAGCGCGCAAAAGGCACAGGCATCCCGTGATGCTGACGCTCGCCACAAGGCAACCGACCTTTACCAGCTCGATATCCCCGTCGAGTGGTACGGCAAGGTCGAGACTTGGCAGAATGGCAGCACACTATGCATCTATCTTGCCGGCGACAGCGATACGCCGATCGTGACGCTCGTCGCGGTGCGCGAGGGCGAGAGCTTTACGCCCGATGAAGGCGATACGGTTTTGGGTGCGGCCAATCTAGGCAACGGTTACACCGTCTATGCTAGCGGTCCTGTCTATCCGTATGTGGTGCCCCAGACCATCAACGGGCGCACGCAAGACCCCGTGTCGACCTACCCCATGGACACGGCCATTGAGCTTGTCGAGCTTACGACCGGCAACCGCTATACCTATAGCCAGATCAAGAACGTGCTGGTCGGCAAAGACGGCAAGGCCGACGCCGCCACCAAGCTCGAATGCGACTACCTCGCCCAGATTCTCCTGCCGAGCATCAAAGCCCAGGACTAGCCTGGCGCAGCAAGGTGCTCCCCAACCGTGATGAAGGAGCCAGGAGGTCCTGACCCCACAGGTCCATAGATGATTAGGCAAGGAGCCACTTCCATGCGGGCATAACGTGTACCACACCGTGCTCGCATGGAATATCGGTCTGTTCATCCATGGTAACGATTGCCGACTCGCCAAGATCAAACTGGGCCATCGAGGCATCAAGCGCGGCAATTTCGCGCTCACGCGTTTTCTCACTTGCCATATCCGCACTCACCTGAATCAGGCTATAAGCCCGCATGAGAAGCGCGTCCCCAGCCACAAAGTCCACCTCATGGCTTTTGCTCTTCTCTTTGATCAGCAGGCGGCAGACCGATCCGACCCTCACCGCGGGAGTCCTTCTTCTTAGCGCGTTGAACACTGCGGTTTCGAGCCTCTGACCCTGGTCCAATGCCGATGCGGGAGAGAATGCTCCAAACATCGCAGGATCGACAGCGTAGACCTTAGAAGCAGACCGCATGTTATTTGCCAGTGAACGCGTGAACTCCGGCACGGAGAACAGCAGGTAGGCATCCTCATAATACTCAAGTAAGTCGCTGAGCGAATTACGACTGACGGGTATCTGTCTGCTCTTGAACTCGTTGTACACTTTGTTCACTGACAGCTCTCGTCCCGAAGATGCCATACACCGCGTCAAGAACAGCGATGCCAGGCGAGGGTTCTTGACGTCGTAACGTTCAACGACGTCCATGGCGACCGTTCGCGAAGCATATTCCTGTAGCAGCTGAATCGCGTCTGCAGGCGTCTGCTCAAGTGTCGCGATGAATCCCCCTTGTTCAAGATACCCGATCAGATGATGTCGAAGCAGCGCTGCATCGCTCGGGGAAAAGGTCGCATCTGGCTCGGGAACGCTCCCCGTCTTATATCGAACGTATTCCGAAAAACTCAACGGAAAAAGCTCTCGCACAAGAGAACGACCCCTGAACTCGCTCTTAAGTTCTGAGGACAGCATCTTAGAAGAAGATCCCGTCACATAGACGGTCGCTTTCTCCGTATCGACTACACGCCGCAGAAACGCACCCCATTCGGGAATTTCTTGGATCTCGTCAAAGAAAATGTAAGCGCCCTCGGTTCGAGCAGCAGGATACAGCGCATAGAACGTGTCGAGCACGTCCGCCAGCAGCGATGGCTCATACGGGCGCAAGCGCTCATCCTCAAAATTGAAGTAAAGCATCCGGTCAAGCTCGACGCCCCGGCTCTGAAGCCGCCGCATCTCCTGATACAGGCGATACGTCTTTCCACAACGGCGGGCCCCCACAATCACATTTACGATGTTGTCGCGCTTTGGCTCCTGTGGGTTTCCTAGATCAAGGTCTCGCTCAAAGACCTGCGGAACCCCCTGCTGTTCAAAGTCCTTTATTTTCTGGGCGATCAAGTCGTTGAATGCCATGATTCTCCAATCTTGCTCTCTAGCTAATCAAAATTATAGCGATTCTTGATTAATTAGAGAGCAAGATTGTGTGTGGCTTGATTAACACTTAAGCAAGTTTTATCACCGTTATTGCTCCGAAGGATGTCGAGTGGCCAAGAGGACAACCGAGCTCGAATGCGACTCCCCGAGCAGTCAATTTGGGACGGGGCTTTTTTGACTACCCTCCCCCTGTAGAAAAATCCCTAACGCAGTTGCGGTGAAATAGGGACTGTTTTTGCTGGTCAAACCGCAAAACAATCCCTATTTCACCGCAACTTATTGGTGGCCTTTTGGGTGGCACTCAGCGCCACGGATCGGCTTCGAACATCGGCTCGCGCTCGGGGCGTCGGTCGCTGTAGGGATCGTAGCCGTCATCGTCCTCGTTCTCGGCACGGATGTAGGGGTCGCGCGGCTTGGGTGCCGGTTTCGGCGCGGGCTTTGGTGCGGCGGACGCTATCTCAGCCGCCGGTGCGTTCGTCTTGTTCTCGTCTTTCATCTGCATAGCTCCTTGCATCGCATCCGCTCAACATCATCGATTGTCGCACGAAAAAGGGCGGCGGACCCGATTGGATCCACCGCCCTTGGCGTTTAGAGACGACTGGCAGATTTTAAGGCATTGCCCAAAATCTACTCGGCGTCGGGGACCTCGTAGGTGGCCGCCGGGGTGTTGTCGCACACGACGGTAAAGCCGCCGTCCTTGTCGACATCGACCGTCACCTGATCGCCCTCGCGCACCGTGTCGTCGATGATGGCCGCCGCGATAGCATCCACGACCTCGCGCTGCACCAGACGCTTGAGCGGGCGGGCACCAAAGACCGGGTCCAGGCCGCCCACGGCGAGCATCTGCTTGGCCGCCGGGGTGATGGCAAGCGTCATGCGCTCCTTGGCCAGACGTGCACGGACGTCGGCGAGCTGAATATCGACGATCTTCTCGATCTGCGCCATGCCAAGCGGATGGAACGCCACGATATCGTCGATACGGTTGAGGAACTCGGGGCGGAAAGTCTGAGCCATGGCCGCGTCGACCTGATGGCGCATCTCCTCCTCGTCCTTGCCGGAAAGCTCGGCAATAGCCTTGGAGCCCACGTTAGACGTCATGATGATGATCGTGTTCTTGAAGGACACCTGGCGACCCTGACCGTCGGTCAGGCGGCCGTCGTCGAGCACCTGCAGCAGCACGTTAAAGACATCCGGATGGGCCTTCTCCATCTCGTCGAGCAAGATCACGGAGTAGGGGCGACGGCGCACGGCCTCGGTGAGCTGGCCGCCCTCGTCGTAGCCCACGTATCCCGGGGGCGCACCGATCAGACGCTGGACGCTGAACTTCTCCATGTACTCGGACATGTCGATACGCACGAGCGCGCGCTCGTCGTCGAACAGGCACTCGGCAAGCGCCTTGGCGAGCTCGGTCTTGCCCACGCCGGTGGGGCCCAGGAAGAAGAAGCTGCCGATGGGCTTGTCCGGATCGGAGAGGCCCGCACGGCTGCGGCGCACAGCTGCGGCGACGGCGGAGACGGCCTCGTCCTGGCCGATGACGCGCTTATGCAGCTCGCCCTCCAAGCCCTTCAGCTTGTCGAGCTCGCCCTGCATCATCTTGGACACGGGCACGCCGGTCCAGGCGCTCACGACCTCGGCGATCTCATCGGAGGTCACCTGCTCGTTGAGGCCCTCGCCGTTCTGCTGCTTTTGTGCCTCGAGTGCGGCCTCGGAATCCTGAATCTGCTGCTGCAGACCCGGGATCACGGAATAGCGCAGCTCGGACGCACGGCCCAGATCGCCATTGCGCGTTGCGCGCCCCTCTTCGCTCCTGGCCTCGTCGAGCTGGCCCTTAAGCTCCTGCACGTGGTCGATGGCGTTCTTCTGGTTGAGCCAGCCGGCCTTTTGCACGTTGAGTTTTTCCTGGACCTCGGCAATCTCTTGGCGCAGGGCCTCCAGACGCTCCTTGGAGGCGTCATCGGTCTCCTTCATGAGCGCCTGTTCCTCGATCTGCAGCTGGGTGAGCTGACGCGTGGTGGCGTCAATCTCGACCGGCATGCTGTCGAGTTCCATGCGCAGACGGCTTGCCGCCTCATCGACCAGGTCGATGGCCTTGTCGGGCAGGAAGCGGTCGGCGATATGGCGATCGGAGAGGTCGGCGGCGGCCACGAGCGCGCTGTCGGTGATGTGCACGCCATGGAAGATCTCGTACTTCTCCTTGAGGCCACGCAGGATTGAGATGGTGTCCTCAACGGTGGGCTCGGAGACCATCACGGTCTGGAAACGACGGGCGAGCGCCGCGTCCTTCTCGATGTACTTGCGGTACTCATCGAGCGTGGTCGCGCCGATCGCATGCAGGTCGCCACGGGCGAGCGCAGGCTTGAGGATGTTACCGGCGTCCATGGAGCCCTCGGTGGCACCCGCGCCCACAATGGTGTGGAGCTCATCGATGAACAGGATGACCTTGCCTTCGGACTTCTGCACTTCCTTGAGCACGGCCTTTAAGCGGTCCTCGAACTCGCCGCGGTACTTGGCGCCTGCGACCAGCGCGCTCATGTCGAGCTCGATGAGGTCGCGGTCGCGCAGGGTACTCGGCACGTCGCCGGCCACGATACGCTGGGCGATGCCCTCGACGATGGCCGTCTTGCCGACGCCCGGCTCGCCGATGAGCACGGGGTTGTTCTTGGTGCGACGGGACAGAACCTGGATTGTGCGGCGAATCTCATCGGTACGGCCGATGACCGGGTCGAGCTTGCCGGCACGGGCAAGGTCGCAGATATTGCGGCCGTACTGCTCCAGCGCCTCAAACTGAGTCTTGTCCTCGGCAGACGTCACGCGGTCATCGCCACGCAGCTCCTCGTAGACTTGCTCGATGCGCTCCTTGGTCACGCCGGCGTCGCGCAGAACGCGGCCGGCCTCACCCTTGTCCTCGGCAAGTGCCATCAGCAGATGCTCGGTCACCACAAAGCTGTCGCCCATCTTGGTGGCCTTCTTCTCGGCCTTCTCGATGACGCGGACGAGCTCATTGGAAAGACCCATCTGCTGGCCCTCGCCCGAAACCTTAGGCGCATGGTCGATGGCATCCTGCGTGGAGCGTGCGAGCTGGGCCGGGTCGGCACCGATGCGCTCGATGATCACGGAGATATTGCGCTCGCCGGCACCGAGCAGGGCAGACAGCAGGTGAATCGGCTCCACCGCGCCGGCCTGCGCGTCAGCAGCCGTGCTCATGGCGGTCTGCAACGCCTCGCGCGACGTCATTGCTAGCTTATCGATTCTCATGGAATCACCTCTCTTGGGGCGGCCGCCCTACGGGGCGGCTTCACGTTGTTCGAGAAGTATTGTTGCCAGCTTTGTACGATCTTATACACAAATCTAAGTCTCTATATATAAGATTTTCTGAGTGATTGAGAGATAGGGGTAAAGATGTCGGCCCGACGCCGCACAGGTGCGCTACCGTCTCAATCTGTAACATCTATCGACCGTTTCTGGCTCCAGATGTTACAGATCGAGACGAATTGTTCAGCGGCACCCGTTTGTCTCAATCTGTAACATCTACTCGGCAAATAGAGCTCTATCTGTTACAAATCGAGACGAACAGAAGACACCCGAATCGAAAATCTAAATCTGTAACACCAGGCCCACTTTTAGCGGCCAAGATGTTACAAGTCGAGACAAACCGAGAACCACCACAAAGGTGCCTGTTCCCAATGTGGTGGTTTTCGACAAAAAGAAGCCGCCCCATTAACAGAGGTGGCATCAAGCAAGTCCATTTATTAGCGTCCCTCAAGACCCAACGAAAACGCAGCGATGGAATCGAGAACCGACAATAGCCCGTTCGCACAGATAGAGGCAGAGATTCAAGGTCAGAGTCCGGCTTAAACGGCTTAGCTATCGAACGTCACATTGTTCTCGTCGTCCCCCTATCATATTTATAGTGCTTATAGTGAAAATAGTGAGTTTAGTGAGAAGAGTATCGCTCAAAACTCGTGGACTCAATTATTGACCTCACGCCCAGAATGAGTGGGGCAAATATTTCTATTAGAGGTCAAATCGAAGCCCAATAGGGCCTTTTCACCCCGTCATTTCGATCGATCGCTTTCTTTTGAAGATTGTCGTAAGCTGGTATCACTTATCTTAATGAATGCATACTATTTGCGAGGTACCCGCCGTGAAACGCTCCACCTATATCGGCCTGCTCGTCTTAGCGTTTGCAATTACCGCAGTCGGCGTAGGCATTATCTATCTCGCATTTCTCCCTGCCTCGGCGACGCAGGCGGCGGTTGAAACCATAAGCTATCCCATCGAAATCCTCACCGATATCGTCAAACCCGATTCAATCACCGTCGATTTCGACGGTACGCCCGCAGCGCTTGGGGTCATCAACTATCCCCGAATCGAACTTGGAGCCACGCGCTATACCCAAGATGAGCAGCTTATCGGCAAGGCAACCAGTTTACTCAAAGGCAAGACGTTTAAGCGATGGTACGGCGCCGCAATATATCGAGCCAAGAATGGCCAAATGGTTGGCGGGTATTATTCGACCCTTGAGCTCGATGCGGCAAACGGGAGCAGATTGTGCAACGTCTCATACGACCCCGGCTACGTGGACAATGAAGGACCGGGGGTCTATATCTCGGATGGCGACGTAATCTACGTCATGGAGGGCGACCAGACGGCAGTCGTCGATTTTATGGATCGTTGTACCGAAGATGCCTACGAACAAACTTGCGAGCCCGATCCGCAGACAGCGCGCGACAGTGGCTCAGCACGCACTTGGCTATTTGACGATGAAATAACCTGGACCCCATCGAAATAAGAACCCGCCGGACAGGCACCTTTGTGGTGGTCCAAAAAGAAGCCGCCCCAATAAAAAGAGGCGGCATCAAGCAAGTTTATTTTTAGCGTCCCTCAAGACCCGACGAGAACGCGGAAATGTAGCCCGGGGCTTACCCTTTCCCGAACGCGACCCTCGCGAAGCGCGTGAGCGAGCGGGAAAGGGTAAGCCCCGGGCGGACAATTAAGTGCGTTACTCGGCAGCGGCCTTGAACTTGTTGTAGTTGATCAGGCAGCCGGCCTTGACGATGGCACGCTCCTCTGCCGTCATATCGGCAATGTAGAGCTCAATCTGCTCGACCGCACCATCGGCGCGCACCACGTAGGCGGCGATGTTCTTCAGGTCGCCATCGAGCGCGGCACGGATACCCGGCACAAAGACGTAGTCGCCCACCTCGAAGTTGGGCCCCGCCTCCATCTGGAAGGGCACCATACCCCAGTTCATCACGTTGGAGCGATAGCGCTTGGTGGCATACTCGTGGACGATGTTGGCCAGGCCGCCAATCACGCGCTGGCAGCTCGCGGCCTGCTCGCGGGCGGAACCGTCACCGGGCTTCTTGGCATAGAGCATAGAGCCGTACTCGGTCGCCTTGGCGTCGGCCGCGACACCAGCGCCGGCCAGTGCCTCAAACACACCGGCAAGCTCGGCATCGAGCGCGGCCAGGTCGCCCTCGGACTCACCAGCAACGCGACGCTTCTCCACGGCGTCGACCTCCTTGGAGCGTCCCACGTAGGCCGGATCGCGGCGGCTGAGCGTAAACTCGGCCAGGCCCAGCGGGTTGGAGCGGAAGGAGCTCGTCTCGCCCGAGGGAATGAGCTCGTCGGTCGTAGTGACCGGGTCCATGATCTTGGAGCACACCTTGAGCAGGATGTCGTCGCCGAGGGGCTCCATCGCGGGCCACGGCTTGATGTTGGGGCCTTCGACCAACTCGTCAGCAGGCTCCGCCTTGCCAAAGCCCCAGTACACGCGCTTTTTATACGGCGCGTCGTCAAAGGTGTACTCGCAGGCCTCGTCCCAAGTCTCCTCGGGCAACTCGGTCGCCGGCGTCAGAACGCCACCGTTGGCAGCCGTTGCCGCAATGGAGCGGGCGTCCATCAAGGCCACGGCGCTCAGCTGGCCATTGCCCGGCTTGGAACCCTCGCGGTTGGGGAAGTTGCGCGTAGTGTGGCGGATCGAAAGGCCGTTGTTGGCGGGCGTGTCGCCGGCGCCAAAGCACGGGCCGCAGAACGCTGTGCGCACGATTGCGCCGGCCTCCATAAGGTCGTAGATGTAGCCGCGGCGTGTAAGCTCGAGTGCCACGGGCTGGCTCGTGGGATAGACCGACAGCGAGAACTCGCCGCAGCCGGTGTTAGCGCCCTTGAGCACGCGAGCAGCCTGGACCACGGAGTCGTAGTTGCCGCCCGAGCAGCCGGCGATAACGCCCTGCTGCACGTGCAGCTTGCCGTCGACAATCTTGTCGAGCAGGCTAAAGTGCGTCTCGCCCTCGCCAATCTTGGCGGCCTCGAGCTCCACCTCGTGCAGGATGTCCTCGAGGTTCTCGTTGAGCTCGTCGATCTCAAAGCCGTTGGAAGGATGGAACGGCAGCGCGATCATGGGCTTGATGCTCGACAGGTCGACCTCTACGCAGCCGTCGTAGTAGGCGACATCGGCGGGCTTGAGCTCGCGGTAGTCGTCGCTGCGGCCGTGCATGGTCAGGAATGCGTGCGTGTCCTCGTCGGTGGCCCAGATGCTCGACAGGCAGGTGGTCTCGGTGGTCATGACGTCGACGCCGTTGCGGTAGTCGGTCGTCATGCTCGCGATACCGGGGCCCACGAACTCCATAACCTTGTTCTTAACGTAACCCTTGGCAAAGACGGCGCGGATGATGGCGAGCGCCACATCGTGCGGGCCGACGCCGGGGCGCGGGGCGCCCGTGAGGTAGATGGCGACGACGCCGGGATAGGCAACGTCGTAGGTGTCGCGCAACAGCTGCTTGGCCAGCTCGCCGCCGCCCTCGCCCACGGCCATGGTACCCAGGGCGCCGTAGCGGGTGTGCGAGTCGGAACCCAGGATCATCTTGCCGCAGCCGGCGAAGTTCTCACGCATAAAGGAGTGGATGACGGCGATGTGCGGCGGAACGAAGATGCCGCCGTACTTCTTGGCCGCGGAAAGGCCAAAGACATGGTCGTCCTCGTTGATGGTGCCGCCCACGGCGCACAGCGAGTTGTGGCAGTTGGTGAGCACGTAGGGCAGCGGGAACTGCTCCATGCCCGAGGCGCGCGCCGTCTGGATGATGCCGACGAAGGTGATATCGTGGCTCGCCATGGCATCGAAACGAATCTTGAGCGCCTCGGGGTCGCCGGACGTGTTGTGTGCCTGAAGGATCGAATACGCGATGGTGCCACGCTTGGCGTCCTCGGGCGTCTGCGCAATACCGCGCTCGGCAGCCTCGGCCGCAGGCACAACCTCGCTGCCGCCGCGCAGGTAGATGCCATCCTCGTACAGCTTAACCATACTGTCTCCCACTCTGCCCGAAAGGCTCGGGCGCATAGCATACATTCGTTCAATATCGTGCCATAGAACGGTTGCGAGTGGGTTGCGAATCTACACGTTCACTTTATCTCGGTAAAGTAAAGGACGAGACCAGCGTGGGCCGGCAGATCTGGTGCAAGAGTGTCCCTTTCGACTAGTCATTTAAGAACGTCCCCAATGACCACCCATACCGATGTTTTGGCAACGACAGCGAGCGACGTCTAGAGCGAACAAGCTGGCATGAAAAAGGCAAGGCATAGACCTTCTGGTCATGCCTTGCCTTTTGAATGACAAATTGTCGCTCTGGACGTCGCGCAGCGTCGAGCCGTTACGCCGTTCGGCAGAACGGCGTAACCTACAGATCTCCTCCCGCACCCAGCAGCTTGCGCATGACCTGTTCGGGGTTAACCGAGCCGTCGCGCGGGGCCAGGGCGGTGATCTTCTTCTGCATCTTGTACTCGTGCAGCTCGTCCTCGAGCTGGCGCACGCGAGCACGGAGCTTTTCATTCTCGCGCTCGCGCTCCTCGGCACGCTCCTTCATATCAAGGATGCGCACCACGCCGGCAAGGTTAATGCCCTCGTCGGTCAGCTGGTTGATGAGCTCCAGGCGCTCGATATCGGCACGCGAATACAGACGCGTGTTGCCGCCCGAGCGCTGGGGGTTCACCAGGCCCTTGGACTCGTAGACGCGCAGAGTCTGCGGATGCATGCCGGTCAGCTCGGCCGCCACGCTGATCATGTACAGCGGTTTGTTCCTATTGTCCTCGGCCATGCTACCTGACCCCTTTCCGTCTCGTTATCGTCCATCATAAGCCCGCGGGCGCGGGCGTGCGCCACGACCGCCCTAGTACGTCGCCTTGTAACGGTTGACCTTCTCGCGGTAGTCGCGCGTGTCGGCCTCACGCAACTTGGCCATGGCGTCGCGCTCATCATCGGATAGGTTCGTGGGGACCTGCACCTTGATCTCGACAAGCAGTGCACCGGTGCGCCCGCGATGCTTAACGTCGGGCGCGCCCATCTCCTTAAAGCGGAACTTCTTGCCCGTCTGGGTACCCGCGGGCACCTTCAGACGAACCGTCGCACCACCGGGCGTCGGCACGTCCACCGTGCAGCCGAGCGCCGCCTCGTAGACCGAGACCGGTACCTCCATGGTCACGTCGGCACCTTTGCGCTTAAACAGCGGGTGCTCCTCCACATGCGTGGTCACGACCAGGTCGCCGCGCTCGCCACCCGCAACGCCGTACTCGCCGCGACGCTTGTAGCGTAGCTTGCCGCCGTCGACCGCGCCCGCGGGCACCGAGACCGTAATGGTCTGCTGCTCGCCTGTCGAGGGAATGCGATAGGTGACTTTGTGCGTCACGCCGCGAAACGCGTCCTCAGCCGTCACATCGACGGTCAGCGACAGGTCGCCGCCTTTGCGAGCGCGGCTGCGACCCGCGCCGGCACCGGCAGCGCCCGCAGCCCCGGCAAAGCCCGAGCCCCAATCGCTGCCCCAGGCGCCGTTGCCGCTAAAGATGCTGTCGAAGATGTCGCCCCAGCCGCTGGCGCCCGCGCCGGCACCGTAGCCGCCGCCATACGCGCCGCCTGCGCCCGGCATGCCGCCAAACATGAGCATCTGGTCGTACTCTTTGCGCTTCTTCTCGTCCGAAAGCGTTTCGTAGGCCTCACTGATCTCCTTAAACTTGGCCTCGTCGCCGCCGGCATCGGGGTGATATTTTTGCGCGAGCTTGCGAAACGCGCTCTTGATCTCTTTATCGGAGGCGCTCTTGGATACGCCCAGGATGTCATAGAAGGTTTTGCCTGCAGCCATCGTAGCTCCTCTCCTGTTTCATCCGCCGCCCAGCGGGCGGCGGCTCATGCTTTCATATGGCACTAGGCCAGAAAGGGCCCCGGGTGTTGCCCCGGGGCCCTTCTCAATTACTCCTCGGTGCTCTCGGCCGTATCGGCCGCAGCATCCTCGGGCGCCGCTTCGGGCTCCGGTGCGGGGCGCTTCTCGCCACCGTAGGTCACCGTCACCATCGCGGAACGCAGGATGCGGTCCGCCATGCGGTAGCCCTTCTGGTACACGTCGTTGACGGTCTCGTCGTACTGCGACGCGTCCTCGACGCGACCCACGGCCTGGTGCTCAAGCGGATCGAACGCCTCGCCCTTGGGGTCGATGGGCTCAACGCCCTCGTGCGCAAACACATCGAGCAGCTTGGCATGCACCGCGTCGACGCCGTCGACGAACTGCTTAAAGTCGTCGGCAAGCTCCTGGCTGCGGGCATGGTCGATCGCACGCTCGATATCGTCGACCACCGGCAGCAGCGCGGTGACGAGCTTCTCGGTCGCGCGCTCGCGCTCGGCGATACGCTCATTGGCGGTGCGGCGACGGAAGTTCTCCCAGTCGGCCTGAAGACGGGCGGTACGCTCAGTGGCGTCCTTTGCCTTGTCCTCGGCGGCCTTCTGAGCCTCTGCCGCAGCATCGAGCTCATTGCGCACGTCGGCGAGCTCCTTTTGGGCCTGCTCGAACTTGAGCTTAAAGTCGTTGTCGGCGGCTTCCTCACCGGCGCGGATAGCGGCTTCCACCATCTCGTCCTCGGTCATCGTCGCCTCCTTGTTGGAATCCTCTACCTGGTTCTCGGCAGCCTCGGCGGCCGCGGCCTCGTTGGCCTCGGTATCGTCGACGGCCTCTACGGGAATCTTCACGTCCTTCTCCTCAGAGTCAACGGGGGCGGCACCAACGGCGGCCGCCTCCGTGCGAGCTTTACGGGCGGACATGATTACTTGTCCTCGTCGTCCACAACCTCGTAGTCGGCGTCGACAACGTCATCGTCGGCAGGCTGGGCGCCGGCGGCACCGTCGGTCTGCTGCTGAGCGTCGGCGTAGACAACCTGGGCCAGCTCGTAGGCCACGGACTGCAGGGACTCGCCGGCGGCCTTGATAGCCTCGACGTCAGAGCCCTCGAGCGCCTTCTTGGCGTCGGCGATAGCGGCCTCGGCCTTGGACTTCACGTCGGCGGAAACCTTGTCGCCCAGCTCGTTGAGGGTCTGCTCGGTGGAGTAGCACAGGCTGTCGGTCTGGTTGCGGACCTCGACCTCTTCCTTCTGCTTCTTGTCCTCCTCGGCATGAGCCTCGGCGTCCTTGACCATACGATCGACCTCGTCGTCGGACAGAGCGGTGGAGCCAGAAATGGTGATCTGCTGCTCCTTGCCGGTGCCCTTGTCCTTAGCGGAGACCTTGACGATGCCGTTGGCGTCGATGTCGAAGGTGACCTCGATCTGCGGCACGCCGCGGCGGGCAGCCGGGATACCGGTCAGCTGGAACTTACCGAGCGACTTGTTGTCGCGGGCAAGCTCGCGCTCGCCCTGGAGCACGTTGATCTCGACGCTGGTCTGGTTGTCGGCAGCGGTGGAGTAGACCTCGGTCTTGGAGGTCGGGATCGTGGTGTTGCGGTCGATCATCTTGGTCATGATGCCGCCCATGGTCTCGACGCCCAGCGACAGCGGGGTAACGTCGAGCAGCAGGATGCCCTCGACGTCGCCGGTGAGCACGCCGCCCTGGACGGCAGCGCCGTCGGCAACGACCTCGTCGGGGTTCACGGACATGTTGGGCTGCTTGCCGGTCATGGTCTTGACGAGCTCCTGGACGGCGGGCATACGGGTGGAGCCGCCGACGAGGATGACCTCGGTCAAATCGGAGAGCTTAAGCTTGGCGTCGCGCAGGGCGTTGGTGACAGGCTGCTTGCAGCGCTCGAGCAGGTCGCGGGTGATCTTCTCGAACTCGGCGCGGGTCAGCGTGTAGTTGAGGTGCAGCGGGCCGGACTGGTTCATGGTAATGAACGGCAGGTTGATGGTGGTCTGCTGGGCGGCGGAGAGCTCCTTCTTGGCGTTCTCGGCGGCCTCCTTCAGACGCTGCAGGGCCATGGGGTCCTGACGCAGGTCGACACCGTTCTCCTGCTGGAACTTATCGGCCATCCAGTCGATGACGCGCTGATCCCAGTCATCGCCACCCAGGTGGTTGTCGCCCGAGGTGGACAGAACCTCAAACACGCCGTCGGCGAGGTCGAGGATGGAGACGTCGAAGGTACCGCCGCCCAGGTCAAAGACCAGGATGCGCTGGTCGGTGCCCTGCTTGTCCAGGCCATAGGCCAGAGCAGCAGCGGTCGGCTCGTTGACGATACGCTTGACGTTGAGGCCGGCGATCTTACCGGCGTCCTTGGTGGCCTGACGCTGGGCGTCGTTGAAGTAGGCCGGGACGGTGATGACGGCGTCGGTGACGGTCTCGCCCAGATACTTCTCAGCGTCGGCCTTCATCTTGGCGAGCGTCATGGCGCTCACCTGCTCGGCGGTGTAATCCTTGCCCTCGATGTCGACGACGGCACGGCCACCCTGGCCCTCCTTGACCTCATACGGCACGGTCTTGATCTCGGAGGTGCACTCGGAATACTTGCGGCCCATGAAGCGCTTGATGGAGAACACGGTGTTCTTGGGGTTGGTGACAGCCTGGTTCTTAGCGGCCTTGCCCACGACGCGGTCGCCGTCGGCACGGAAGCCCACGACGGACGGGGTAGTGCGGTCGCCCTCGGCGTTCACGATAATGGTCGGAGAACCGCCCTCGAGAACGGCCATTGCGGAGTTGGTAGTACCAAGGTCGATACCAAGAATCTTGCCCATTAGAAATTCCCTCTCTCTTGTGCGTTTGCACCGACTCGGCGGTCTGCCGCGCGGTGTTTCGGCTTGTCTTTCAGGATGTAGTGTATCCCCTTATGGGCCGGAATATACAAAATCTAAGTCAATTCATATAAGATTTCTTATTGCTGAGAGTTTAGGTTCTTAAATGCGCAGGTAGATGCGCTGATTGAGTTCTCGGCAAATCTATCGAGATCTATGTAGAGATGGCTGAGGTTTGGGTCCGGGGGCGCCTGGGGCTGCCTTGTGGAAAGCTCGTCCCGGTTTGAGCGTGGATTCCGGGTCGCAGTTTCCGTCTGAAGACTCAACCGGAAACCGTATCCCGTTTTGAGAGCTGATACCGGCTCGCATTTTCCGCTAGCGGGCCTAACCGGAAACTGCAACCCGGTTTTCGGCCAAATAACGGGATGCCCTTTCCGCAGGCGCGCTCAATAGCTCAATATTTCAAGTCACCTTTAGCTAACATTTGCGCAGCTCAACGGCCCCACCTGCGCATTTTTTAGTAAACCTTGGCATACTCGGCGAACGGTATGAAGATGCCGGTCAGAGGGTATTGCAAACGGTCGCTCCCGTGGTATGTTTTTGCCCGAATCAAACCGGCGCGCATCGCCTGTAGCGTCGGTCAACAGAGAGGAAACTACCATGGCTCATCCCGTAATTGATGCCGACGAGTGCATCGCTTGTGGCGTTTGCGTCGACTCCTGCCCCGCTGGCGTTCTGGAGCTCCAGGACGTCGCTACCGTCGCTGACGAGGACTCCTGCGTCGCCTGTGGCGCTTGCCAGGACGCTTGCCCCGCTGGCGCGATCACCGAGATCGTCGAGGAGTAACAACTCCCCCACTTGCACACTCAAAAGTACACCGTGCACAAAAAAGGAGGCCTCCGCATCGCCGCGGAGGCCTCCTTTTTTGTGCGGATAACTAATTTGGCACCGCCGTTGGTTGAACTCGCGCCAGCGAAAACACCCCTAAGCGAGCAAGGTGACGTGAAAGAGGAGGGAAGCGTACTTTTTGTACGCAACCGACGATTGAACGTCAGATTGCCGCTTAGGGGCGTTTGCAGCGTCGGCTACGATAGATCGTCCTCGTAGGGCATCAGGTCTGCTAGGTAGCCTTTCTCCTTGAGCATGGCCTCGATCTCGTCGAGGGTCTGCTCGTCTTCCGCCGCGATGCGATGGAAGTGGTAGCCGCTCGTCACCGTTAGTAGTGGAAAGCTCTTGCCGCTCTCGATATCGCGCAGATAGCGCTCGACATCGCGACGATTGCGGATGTCCAGGTCGGCCGTGATCTTGCCGTACACACGATGGTTGACGATCACGTTGAGCACGGCGCCGCCCGCGTCGACGATACTCGTAAGCTCGTCGCCCGCCTGCTCCACGCTGTGGCGCACCTTAACAAGACGCGTGGGCACAGCGGGGCTGCTGGGGGCCTCCTGCAGCACGTAGCCGCGATTGGTCGCCACGATATCGTGCCCATCGGCGCGCAGCAGGGCGATGTCTTGCACGACAATCTGGCGGCTCACACCCACCTCACGAGCAAGTGCGCTGCCGGAGACGGGGCCCTTGGCTCCCTCGAGCACGCCCATGATGGCACGGCGACGCTCGCGGGCGTCCATTATTTACCGTCCAGCAGACGCAGGTGTTTAAGCGAGAGGTCGAGAATCGGCGCGGAGTGCGTCAGCGCCCCCGAGCTAATATAGTCGACACCCAGATCGGCGAGTGCACGGATATTGCTGGCGTCCACGTTGCCCGAGCACTCGGTCTTGGCACGGCCGGCGATAAGCTCGATGGCGGCAGCCATATCGTCGTGGGTCATGTTGTCGAACATGATAATGTCGGCACCGGCCTCCACGGCCTCGCGCACCATGTCCAGGTTCTCGCACTCGATCTCGACCGTCGTGGTAAACGATGCATGGGCGCGCGCCATCTCGATCGCACGCGTCACGCCACCGGCGGCGTCGATGTGGTTGTCCTTGAGCATGACAGCCGTCGACAGGTTATAGCGGTGGTTGCTGCCACCGCCGATCTCGACTGCCGCCTTTTCAAACACACGCATGCCCGGTGTGGTCTTGCGCGTGTCGACAAGCACGGTCTTGGTGCCCTCGAGCGCAGCCGCCATCCGATGCGTGTAAGTAGCGATGCCGCTCATGCGCTGCAGGTAGTTGAGTGCCACGCGCTCGCCCGAAAGCAGCACGCGCGCATCGCCGCGCACCTGACCCACGTGGTCGCCGGCATGCACCTCGTCACCGTCGGCAACATCAAACAGCACCGAGCTCTGCGGATCCAGCAGCTCAAAGGTGCGAGCAAACACATCCAAGCCGGCGATGATGCCATCGGCTTTGGCGATAAGCTCCACCGTGGCGGGGCGCGCCGTGGGGCACACGCTCGCCGTGCTCACGTCCTCAAAGGTAATGTCCTCGCGCAGAGCCTGCAGAATCAGATCATCGACGACGAGTTTCATGGTAATGGGATTCATGGTCTACTCCTCCACGGCCTGCGTGCCGGCGGCACGGGCCAAATCATCGATTGCCAGAGGGTCGGCGCCCAGGGCGCGATGACGGCCATCGAGCGCGGGATCGCCCGCCTGCTCCACTGCGAGCGACTCACCGGTGCGCATGTACCACGCGGCGCGACGACCCCAGACCAGCGCCTCGAGCAGGCTGTTGGAAGCCAGGCGATTCTTGCCGTGAACGCCGTTGCAGGCCGTCTCGCCCGCGGCGTAGAGCTCGGGCATCGAGGTGCGGCCGTCCTTGTCGACCCACACGCCGCCCATAAAGTAGTGCTGCGTCGGCGTAACGGGAATGGGCTCGTCCAAGATGTCGCGGCCGTCCTCCAGGCAGCGCGCGCGAATGTTGGCAAAGTGCCCGGTCACCACGTCGCGCTCGACGGGGGCAAAGCTCAGCCACTCGTGCTCGGTGCCGTCCTGCTTCATCTGCTCGCGAATAGCGGCGGCGACCACATCGCGCGGCTGGAGCTCATCGGTAAAGCGCTCGCCGGCGGCGTTAAGCAAAATCGCGCCCTCGCCGCGGCAGCTCTCGCTGATCAGGAAGGTGCGGCCCGGCTGCGGCGAGAACAGCCCCGTGGGGTGAATCTGCACGTAGTCCAGGTGCTCCATCTTAATGCCATGCTCCTGAGCGATGTAGCAGGCATCGCCCGTGAGCTGCGGATAGTTGGTCGAGTGGTCGTATACGCCGCCGATGCCGCCCGTTGCCCACAGCGTGTGGCGGGCATGGATCTTAAACAGCTCGCCGGCATGCACGCCCTCGGCGACATTTGCCAGCTCGTCGGCGGGACGAAGCGAGTTGTCCTCGTCCACGGGAACGGCGACGACGCCGGTGCACACCGTGGCGCCGTCACGCTCGCCCGTTAGAATGTCGGTCATGGCCACGTGCTCCAAAATCTGCACGTTATCCAGCTTGCGAACGGCCTGGAGCAGCTTGGTCGTGATCTCCTTGCCCGTAATGTCGGCATGGAAGGCAATTCGCGGACGGCTGTGCGCGCCCTCGCGGGTAAAGTCGAGGCTACCGTCGGCCTTGCGCTCAAAGTCCACGCCCATGGCCAGCAGGTCGTTGATGACCGAGCGGCTCGAGCGGATCATGATGTCGACGCTCTCGCGGCGGTTCTCGTAGTGGCCGGCGTGCATGGTGTCCTCAAAGAAGGCATCGTAGTCCGAGCCCTCGGGCAGCACGCAGATGCCGCCCTGCGCGAGCATCGAATCGCACTCGTCGACCGCGCCCTTGGAAAGCATGATCACGCGCGTGCTCGTCGGCAGATTGAGGGCCGCGTACAGGCCCGCCACGCCGCAGCCGGCAATGACGACGTCGCACTCCATATCGGGGTATTGCTTGGTTTCCACAGGAATCCTCTCCCTTGTAATGTGGCATAAGGGACTGCCCCTCATGTCACATTGTTCTAGCGCGCTGCGTACTCGAGCATACGGTCGAGCGTGAGCTTGGCCTGGTCTGCCGCCTCGTCCGAGACGCCGATCTGCACCTCGCCCTCGCCCGTCTCCAGGCAGCGCACGAGCTTTTCGAGCGTGATGAGGTCCATGTTGACGCAGGTGGGCTGCACCGCGGGGAAGTAGAACTTCTTGCCGGTGCCCTGGCAGCGGCGCTCGAGCTCGTAGAGCACGCCGCGAACCGTCACGATAATGAACTCGCTCGCGTCGGACTCCTCGGCATACTTGATGATGCCGGCGGTGGAGCCGATGTAGTCGGCCTCGGCCAGGACGTCGGCCTTGCACTCGGGGTGCGCCAGCACGAGCGCGTCGGGGTGGGCCTCCGTCGCGTCGACGATCTGCTCGACGGTGATGATGTGATGGCGCGGGCAGTAGCCGTTGTTGAGGATGACGTGCTTTTGCGGCACCTGCTCGGCTACGAAGCGGCCCAAGTTTTGGTCGGGAATGAACAGGATATGCTGCTGCGGCAGCTCGGACACGATCTTAACGGCGTTGGAGCTGGTGACGCACACGTCGCTCCAGCTCTTGATCTCGACCGTGGAGTTGACGTAGCAGACCACGGCAAGGTCGTCACCGTACTCGGCGCGCGCTGCATCGACTGTCTCGCGCTTGACCATGTGCGCCATGGGGCAGTCCGCGCCCGGCTCGGGCAGCAGCACGGTCTTAGTGGAATTGAGCAGTTTGGCGCTCTCGCCCATAAACTCCACGCCGCACAGCACGATAGTCTGCTGCGGCAGGCTCTTGGCGAGCTTTGCCAGGTAGAAGCTGTCGCCGACGTAATCAGCCACGGCCTGCACCTCGGGCGCCACGTAATAGTGCGCCAGGATCACCGCGTCACGTTGGGTTTTTAGCTGCTGAATGGCCTCGACGAGCTCTGCGGGCACCAGTGCCGCGCGCTCCGTTGCCGTCGTTGCCGATGCTAGGCCGGCCGCGATATCGCGTGCAAGCTCCGACGCATCCATGTTCGCGCTCTGTGCCATCAAGGCCCCTCTCTTTTGGCGAATCTTGGGGCTTTAGTATGACACCTAGGTTTACAGCTGACAAGACAGCTGTAAACCTAGGTGTAAAGTTGAAATAAAGATTCAATCATGCGGCAGGTCCATTTTCGAACTGGCAAGCTGAGGATAGCTGAGCTCTCGATGGCGCAGGAGGCATCTTTCGCCACCGCAACACCGCTTGGCGCGAGCTGCACGCCGTGGGGCGCAAACGGTCCGCACCCCCGCAAGCGGCGCGTGCCCGATGTGGCAAAATCGAACTACTTAAGGGGGCCGAATGCTCAAGATTATTGCCTGCGACGATGATGTCGCTTTTCTAGATAGACTGCACCGGATGATCGACCGTTGGTCGACCGAGACGGGCACGGCGGTCGATGTTGCGCTCGTCACGCGCGGCGAGGACCTGCTGGCCCGCCATGCCGCATCGCGCGCCGACATCATTCTGCTCGACATGATCATGCCGCTCGTCAACGGCATGGACACCGCACGCGAACTGCGCCAGGCCGACACCGCCGTGCGCCTGGTGTTCCTCACCTCGTCGCCCGAGTTCGCGCTGGAATCCTACGAGGTCCGCGCCTTCGACTATCTGCTCAAGCCCGTGACTTACGAACGCCTGGCGCAGTTACTTAACGAGCTTTCGAGCATGCGCCCGGCGGCAACCGACGAGCTCGTGATCAAAACTTCCTTTGGCTACCACGCCCTGCGCCTGTCCGACATCGAATATGCCGAGGCGCGCAACAAGCACGTGGTCTTCCACCTGCGCGACGGACGCGACATCGAGGCACTCGAGTCGTTCCGCAGCGTCGAGGACCGTTTGGCGCAAAATGCCACCTTCTTTAAATGCCACCGCAGCTACCAGGTCAACCTGCGCAACATCGATCACTTTGACCGCACGGACATCGTCATGCGCTCGGGCGCGTGCATCCCGCTTTCGCGCAGTTGCAAGCAGGGATTCCAAGACGCCTACTTTGCGGTGCGCTTTGAGGCTGGGAGACACTGATGGTCTCCTCGGTCGAAATGGTCCTTTGGGCAATCCACCACGCCACAACGCTACTCTTTGGCGTCTTTGCCTCGGCGGCGCTGTGCGGTATCGAGATCAACCGGCGTCATGCGCTTGAACTGGTGCTGGTCGGTGCCGTAACCGGATGCGCATTTGGCCTCGCCAATGCCGTCGGCGGAGAGCTTTTCGCCCGCCAGGTATATCCGCTCGTCGTGCATCTGCCGCTCATCATCTATTTGTGCGCGCGCTACCGCCTGAGCCCGCTGCTTGCCGTGCTCGGCATTACGAGTGCCTATCTGAGCTGCCAGTTCAGCAATTGGATGGGCATCGCCGCATTTGCCGCAACCGATTCTCAGATCGCGTACTATCTGGCGCGCATCGCGACCACACTCGCCGTCTTTGCCGTCCTGCTGCATTGGGCCGGCGACATCGGTCCGCGCTTGGCGATTAAAAGCACCACCGAGCTGGGCATCCTTTTAATCCTGCCGCTCGTCTATTACGTCTTTGACTATGCCACCAACGTCTACACCACGCTGTTCCACTCGGGCTCGGTGGTGACGGTTGAGTTTTTGGCATTTGCGCTCTGTGCCTTCTATCTTATGTTTCTTGCCGTTTATCTGCGCGAATACGAAGAAAAGGAAACCGCCGAGCGAGAGCGCTGGATGCTCGAAACCCGCGACAGCGCCGCCATCAAAGAGCTCGAGGCTTGGCGTCAATCTGGGCGCGAGCTGTCGATTCTGCGCCACGACATGCGCCACTTCCTACGCGGCCTGGCCGCTTTAATTGAGGAGGGCCACACCGACGAGGCGCTCGATCGCATCGATGAGCTCTGCGAGGCCAACGACCGCACCGCCGTGCGCCGTTACTGCGCCAACGAGACCGTCAACATCGTGCTTTCGTCATTTAGTTCGGATATCAACAAGCACGGCATCACCGCCGACCTGCGTGCCGCCGTGCCCGAAACCGTTCACGTGGGCGATGCCGACCTGTTCAGCGTGCTTTCGAACGCCCTGGAAAATGCCATCATCGCTGCAAGCGCCGCCCCCGAAGGCAAACGCTTTGTCGACCTTGACCTGCGGCTTGAGGACGGCCAGCTGCTGCTTTTGGTTTCCAATACGTTTGGGCGCGCGCCGCGCATGGTCGACGGCATGCCCGTGACCCAACATGCCGGTCACGGCTTTGGCACCAAGAGCATTAAGCTTGCCGTGGAGCGCATGAACGGCAACTGCCAGTTCCGCATTAACGGCGACCGATTTGAGCTGCGCGCTGTGATGTAGGGGCGCGACACTGGACTCGCGTTGCGGCTCAACCGCCCGGGTCGCCTTGCCGGCGCAGGCCCGTTACAGCGGAGCGGCCACCGGGGTCAGCTGCTTGATGTAGGCCCACATGCGCTGCTTAGCGGCCTTGTCGGTGAGTGCCGCCTCAAAGCCGTCGAGCGCGAGCACGCGGCGGCCCTGCACATGGGCGACCAGGCCGGGCTTGAGCATGGCGGTGTCGAAGTCATCGATCGCCACGAGCATATCGGCGTAGGTCTCGCGCATGGCGTCAGCCGCGTTGTTGTCGAGCAGTAGCACCGCCTCGGGGTCCAAGGCCTCAAGTGCCTCGCGGAACAGCTCGCACGGCAGAGTCTCGCCCGCCGCGACCGCTCCGTCGCCTGCGCCGGCGACGCTTGCCAGCACGCAAAAATCCTCGGGCGCGTAGCCGATGGCCCCAAGCGCCTTGCGCAACGCCGCGCCATCCGGGCCGGCGGCAAGCTCGCCACCCGAACGCTCGGCTTCGTCCAAATCGCCTTTGACCAGCACGATCGGCGAGCACGCGTTGCCCACGATGCGCACGCCACGGACCGCAAGCGATGTGAGCTCCTGCTCGGCCGCCTGGGCGATGGCTTCTTTTTTCTGGCTTTGTGACGTGGACATGCGCTCTCCAATCGTTTGCGTGCCCACCATTATATAAAAGAGCCGCCTGCGAGTGGTTGCTTTGCGGGCGGCTGGGTATAAGCACGGTCGTACTGAGTTTTACGCGGCTGAGCCGCGTCACATTATGGAGGTCACCATGGCTGACATTAAGCAGATTACCCCCGAGAACTTCGATTCCATCGTTAACGGCAGCCTGCCCGTGCTGGTCGATTTTTGGGCACCGTGGTGCGGGCCCTGCCGATCGCTCTCGCCCATCGTTGACGAGGTTGCCGATGAGCTGGCGGGCAAGCTTACCGTTGCCAAATGCAACGTCGATGATAACCAGGACCTGGCCATGAAGTATGGCGTCATGAGCATCCCCACGCTGATTGTGTTTAAGAACGGCGAAGAGATTGACCGCTCGGTTGGCGCTCTGCCCAAGGCGAGGCTGCAGGCGCTGCTGGAGAAGCATCTGTAATACGCTTGTTACTTACCCACCGTCCATGAGCGGTTTTGCACCGCTCGCCGGACTGCCGGGTGCGGCGCGTGCGACCATGGATAGTATGGTAGTTACAAACAGCCCCCAGTGAACGGGTGCGAGTCGCACAGACTCGCACCCGTTTTCTTATGCAGCTGCGCACAGAGTGGGCGTAGTAAAATCTGAACCACTGAACTGCCCCATACAAAAGGAGATTCCCATGCATGACGTTGGAATGAACATGAGCCAGCTTGCCATGAGCGTCAAGCAGGTCGACGACACCATCGAGCTCGCTCACGAGTGGAGCCATCAGCTGCTGCATGCGACCGAGAACTTTGACATGGAACGTATTGGCGTCAAGCTCGAGGCCGCCATGGCCGCGTTGCACGAGGCCCATGACGCGCTCGAGGGCTACGAGGACGCCATCGAGGCCGACCACAACTCCGTCGGCTCCGTGAAGCTGGTGTAGCGTGACCGAGCACGAGCACGGCTGCGGGTACGAGCACGAGCATCCGCACGGGGCGGACGGTGACGCGGGCTGCCACTGTAGTGGCTCCGGCTCCGAGCTGGTCCGCTTTTCGGTTACCGCACCCGACGACCTGCTGCGCCGTTTTGACGAACAGATCGCACGCCGCGGCGACGTGGCCAACCGCTCCGAGGCCGTGCGCGACCTGATTCGCGCCTCGATCGCCAAAGAGCAGATGCGCACGCCCGATGAGCACGTTATCGGGTCGCTCACCATGATCTACGACCATCACACCGGCGATCTGACGCGCCGCCTGGACGAGGTGCAGCACGACTACACCGACGAGATCGTGTCGACCATGCACGTGCATCTGGATCACCACAACTGCTTGGAGATTCTGGCGCTCAAGGGTCGCGGCGAGCGCGTCTACGAACTAGCCGACCGCCTGCTGGGCCTGCGCGGCGTTAAGCACGGCGAGCTCACGTGCGCCGCCACCAAGCAGAGCCTGGGGCTGTAACAGCACACATTTCAACGAAGGAGGGTCGCATGCGACATGCGCATATCCATGTAACGGGCATTGTGCAGGGTGTCGGCATGCGACCGTTTGTGTATCGCGAGGCCATGGCGCACGGCATTTGCGGCTGGGTGCTCAACGCGGGCGACGGCGTGCATATCGAGGCGCACGCTTCGGTCGAGGCGCTCGACGGCTTTGTCGCCGCGCTGTCGGAGCACGCGCCTGCCGCGACCCGCGTTGAGCATGTCGAGGTTATGGACCTAGCACCCGGCAACTGGGACGCCGCTAACGAGCAGGGTTTTCGCATTGTGGCGTCACAGGATCAAACTGCCCACACGACGCTCATCTCACCCGACATCGCCACGTGCGACGACTGCCTGCGCGAGCTGTTCGACCCCGCCGACCGACGCTTTCACTATCCCTTTATCAACTGCACCAACTGCGGACCGCGCTTTACCATCATTCGCTCGCTGCCCTATGACCGAGCGGCCACCTCGATGAATCGCTTTCCCATGTGCCCCACCTGCGCCGCAGAGTATGCCGATCCGCTCGATCGGCGATTTCACGCGCAGCCCGATGCCTGCTTTGATTGTGGACCGCATATTACGTGGCGTGAGGTCAATTGCGGTGTTGTGCCAACGGCGGTCGACGCGACACCAGCCGTCGGCTCCACGCGCGAGGCCAGCGATGCCATCATCGAACGCTGCGTCGAGCTGCTGGCTGGCGGCGGCATCGTCGCCATCAAGGGTCTGGGCGGATTCCACCTGGCCTGCGATGCCACCAACGAACAAGCGGTACGCGAGCTGCGCCGTCGCAAGCGTCGCAGCAATAAGCCGCTTGCCGTTATGGTGCGCGACCTTGCCGACGCCGAGCGCCTGTGTCACATCGATGGCGTTGAGCGTAATCTTCTTGCCGGCAGCGTTCGTCCCATCGTGCTGCTGCGTCGCCGCGCAACCGGCAACGACGCCTACGGCTCCCCCGACGCCCCTGAGCTCGCGCCATCCGTCGCGCACGACTTGCCCGAGCTCGGCGTCATGCTCCCCTACACCCCGCTTCAACATTTACTGCTCGCCGCGGCCGCGGCGCGCGGCATGAGCGCACTCGTCATGACCAGCGGAAACCTGAGCGAAGAGCCCATCGAGACCGACGATGCCCTTGCATGGGAGCATCTCGTTGCCGCCGGCATCGCCGACGCGTTGCTCGGCAACGACCGCGCAATTCTGTCGCGCTACGACGACTCCGTGGTACGCGTGGTCGACGGCGACGTCATGCCCGTGCGTCGCGCACGCGGATATGCGCCGCAGCCGCTGTCGTTGCCGGAGCTCAACGGCACCTCGCCCTGCGTGCTCGCCTGCGGTCCGCAGCAAAAAGCCACGATCGCGCTCACGCGCGAGGACGCCAACGGTCATACGACCTGTTTTGTGTCGCAGCATATCGGCGATGTCGAAAACGGCGCGACTTTCGATGCCTGGAGCGCCGCACGCACGCGTCTGGAAAACCTCTTTGACCTGGCGGCTGCCGCCTTGGCATGCGACATGCATCCCAGCTATCTGTCGAGCCAATGGGCGCGCGAGCAGGCACGGGAGCACAATCTGCCGCTTATCGAAGTCCAGCACCATCATGCGCACATCGCGAGCGTAATGGCAGAGGCGATTGTCGCAGGCCGGCTTGCGCCCGATGCACGCGTCCTCGGCATCGCCTTCGACGGCACGGGCGCCGGCACCGATGGCACCATATGGGGCGGTGAGTTTCTTATCTCCCGTCTCGCCGATTTTGAGCGCGTCGCGCATCTGCGCACCTGGGCGCTCCCCGGTGGCGCCGCATCCGTACACGATGCCCGCCGCAACGCCTTTGCCCTGCTCAGCGAGCTCGACCTGCTCGAGCACCCGGGAGCTGTGGGGCTCTTGAACAGCCTTGACGAGCAAACGCGCAGCATAACGGCAACGATGATCGAGCGCGGCATCAACAGTCCGCGCACTAGCAGCATGGGTCGCCTGTTTGATGCCGCAGCCGCGATTTTGGGCATTTGCGGCCAGGCAACCTACGAGGGCGAACCCGCCATCGAGCTCGAAGCCGCCGCCTGGCGCGCGCTCGATGGCGAAATCGCCCATTTTCCCGACGACAACGCCGGCTATTCCGCATCTGACCCATCGTGGCTGGACGGCCCCTATGTTCTGGACCAGAAAGCACTCTTTGAGGCACTTTTGGGAGGAATGGAAGCCGGAGCGCCCGCCGACAGGCTCGCACTCGATTTCCATGTCGCCGTCGCGCGCTCCTCGGCGCGCATCGCCAGCGATATCTGCGTGCACGAGGGCATCGACACCGTCGCGCTCTCGGGCGGCGTGTTCATGAACCGACTTCTGCTTCAGCTTCTCACCCGCGAGCTCAAAAGCGCAGGCTTTACTGTCCTTGTCCCCCACACCGTACCCGTCAATGACGGCTGCATCGCCTACGGTCAGGCAGCAGTCGCACGCACTCGCCTCGCACAGGTCGCGCCACAATAGGCTGTTCGGCCAGCCCGCAAGCCGCCGTCTCACAGGCGTAACGCGTTTGCCCGCGAACCCCGCGAGCGCTACCATCAACTGATGGATTATTGAGCGCTCATCCAGCGCAAAGCGTATACAAGGGGAACAATATGTGCCTTGCCGTTCCCGGTAAAGTAGTCAAACGCGACGACGGCCTCAAGGCCACCGTCGACATGATGGGCATCGAGCGCCCCGTGTCGCTGCGGCTCGTGCCGACGGCGCAGGTTGGCGACTATATTCTCGTACACGCCGGCTTTGGCATCCAGATTGTCGACGAGCAGGAAGCACAGGAAACGCTCGAGCTTGTTAATGCCATGTCCGAGCTGGTCGAAGAAGACCAGCTGGCCACCAACCCGGCGGAGGCTTACTAGTGGCGCCCGAGCAGCCGGCTCGCTCCGGTATCGATTTCTCGGCATTCCGCGATCCCAAGCTGGCTCGCGAGCTCATCGAGCGCATTCATGAGCTTGCCGGCGACCGCGCCATCAACCTTATGGAAGTCTGCGGCACGCATACCGTGAGTATCGGGCGCTATGGCTTTCGCTCCATTATGCCTGCCGGGCTCAAACTGCTGAGCGGTCCGGGTTGCCCCGTCTGCGTTACCGCCAACCGCGACATCGACCACGCAATCGCGCTCGCCAACATAGACGGCGCCATCATCACCACCTTTGGCGACATGATGCGCGTGCCCGGGTCATCCACCTCGCTCGCTGCGCAAAAGGCGGCAGGGCGTGACATTCGCATCGTCTACTCCCCGCTCGACGCGCTCGACATTGCCGAGCAAAACCCCGATCGCCCGGTCATTTTTATGGGCGTGGGCTTTGAGACCACAACGCCCACCATCGCCGCCGCCATTTTGGAGGCCGATGCACGCGGACTCCAAAACTTCTCGGTCTATTGCGCCCACAAGACCACGCCGCCGGCGTTGCGCGCCATCGCCAACGACCCCGAGACCGCCATCGACGGCTTTATCCTGCCGGGCCACGTCGCCACCATCACGGGCTTGGCGCCCTTTAGCTTTTTGGTCGACGAGTTTAAGACTCCAGGCGTGGTAACGGGATTTGAGCCGGTCGACATCTTGCAGGGTATCTGCATGCTGGTCCAGATGGTTGTTGAGGGGCAACCCGCGATCGACAACGCCTACCGTCGCGGCGTCAATGCCGACGGCAATCCTGTGGCGCGCCAGCTGGTCGAGCAGGTATTTGAGCCGTGCGATACCACGTGGCGCGGGCTGGGATCGATTGCGGCTTCGGGACTCGCCATTCGTCCCGAGTTTTCGCACTTTGATGCCAGCATGCGCTTTGACGTGTCCATCGAGCCGACGGTCGAGCCACGCGGGTGCCGCTGCGGCGACGTGCTGCGCGGGGCCATTACGCCGAGCGACTGCCCCCTGTTCGGCCACGCTTGTACGCCCGAGAATCCCGTCGGCCCCTGCATGGTGAGCTCCGAGGGCAGCTGCGCAGCATATTTCCGCTACCGAGGCTAATAGGTTCCGCCGTTCTAACGAACGGCGGACCAGTCGACGCTGCGCCTCACCCATATAATTCCACCCACGATTGGAGTTTTCGATATGTCCCATAGCGTTACCGATAGCACCGTCCTGCTGGGCCACGGCTCCGGCGGACAGATGATGAAGCGCATCATCGATGAGGTCTTTTTGGATGCCTTTGGGTCGCCCGAGCTGCTCGAAGGCAACGACGCCGGCGTCGCCGCGCTGCCCGCGAGCGGGCGCATCGCCATGTCGACCGACAGCTTTGTAGTCTCGCCGCAGTTCTTCCCCGGTGGCAACATCGGCCGTCTCGCCGTGTGCGGAACCGTCAACGACGTCGCGACCTCGGGCGCCAACGTGCGCTACCTATCGTGCGGCTTTATCCTCGAAGAGGGCTATCCCATGGATAGGCTCCGCCAGATTGTGCAGACGATGGCCGAAACGGCGCATGAGGCGGGCGTGTCCATAATCACGGGCGACACCAAGGTGGTCGAGCGCGGCGGGGCCGACGGCGTCTACATCAATACCGCCGGCGTGGGCGAGGTTCCCACGGGCGTGGCGCTCAGCGGCGCCAACTGCCGCCCCGGCGATGTCATCCTGGTCTCGGGTACGCTGGGCGACCACGGCATCGCCATCATGAGCCAACGCGAGGGCCTGGCGTTTTCGAGCACGATCGAAAGCGATGCCGCGCCGCTCAACCACCTGATTGCCGACGTTCTGGCCGCAGCGCCCGGCACGCGCTGCTTTCGCGACCCCACGCGCGGTGGCCTGGCCTCGACGCTCAACGAGTTTGCGCAGGCCAGCAATGTTGCCATGGAGGTCGACGAGGATGCCGTGCCCGTGCGTCCCGATGTGCAGGCGGCTTGCGAAATGCTCGGCTATGACGTGTTGCAGGTGGCAAACGAGGGCAAGATGGTCGCCGTGGTGCCGGCCGAGCAGGCCGATGCGGCTCTAGCCGCCATGCGTTCCGCCCGCTACGGCGAGAACGCCGCGATTATCGGCCGCGTGGTGCCGCTTGGATCGAGCGCTCGACCCGCCGTGCGCGTACGCACCGGCTGGGGCTCGACCCGCATCCTCGACATGCTCGTGGGAGAACAGCTGCCGAGGATTTGCTAACGACAAAGGCTCAGGGCTATTAAAGATATTCAGATTCCAAACATGTCCGGCACGCATGCCCAGTATTATGGGGTGCGTTTTACAACTCAAGCGGCAGGAGCACCCATGGCAGCAGCTTTTTCCCATGTGATCTTTGACCTGGACGGCACCATTCTCAACACGCTCGAGGATCTGGCGGCCGCCGGCAACCATACCTGCGAGATGCACGGCTGGCCCACGTTTGCCGTAGACGAGTACCGCTACAAGGTGGGAAACGGCATGCTCAAGCTGGTTGAGCGTTTTATGCCTGCCGAGTATGCGGGCGACGGCCGTATGTTTGAGCAGACGCTTGCCGAGTTTAGGGCTTACTACGGCGAGCACAAGGAGGACCACACCGCCCCCTATGCCGGCACAATCGAGATGCTCGACCGCCTGCGTGCCGCGGGCGTGCAGCTTGCCGTGCTCACCAACAAGGACCACATCTCGGCGGCTCCGCTTATCGAGAAGTATTTTGGTTCCGAGCGCTTTGCGCTGGTACAGGGCCGCGTCGATGCGTTTCCTCCCAAGCCCGAGGCGCCCGTTACGCTGCATGTGATGGAAGAGCTGGGCGCCGATCCGTCGACCACGCTCTATGTGGGCGATTCCAATGTCGATATCCTGACCGGCCACAACGCCGACCTTAAGAGCGCGGGCGTCAGCTGGGGCTTCCGCGGCCGCGCAGAGCTGGAAGCCGCCGGCGCCGACTACGTGGTGGATAGCCAGGACGAGCTAGCGGCGCTGATTCTGGGAGAGTAACGAGCGACACTGCTTAACGCAGCTGCGACAATTCTTCCGCGCGGAAAGCGCATCCCGTTTTGGAGCTCCGGAATGGGATGCGCTTTCCGTTTGAGGCGCATCAGGGAAACCGCATCCCGTTTCAGAGCAATATTCCGGGTCGCACTTTCCGCAACCCACCCCATCCGGAAAATGCGACCCACTATTCGGCCAAAAACCGGGTCGCGGTTTCCCAAGCACTCGATGCAACGCTAGCACAAGGAATGTCCCCAACTGCCGGCAGAAAAGGAACGTCCCCAAGTGCCGCCTTCGGCAGCGATGGCAACGCCACAGGTACAAGCGCCACTTTAAGCCAGCCAAGGGAACACCGTTGTTTTGGCAACGACAGCGAAAGCCCGCCAGAGCGAGCAAGGTGCCTTGAAACGAGGCGGCATTGACCTTCTGGTCATGCCGCCGAAGTTGAAAGGCAGATTGCCGCTCTGGCGGGCTTGCAGCGTCGAGC
>DBGDSC010000044.1:0-21304 GCA_048402045.1 Collinsella sp. | reverse complement strand
GCTCGACGCTGCAAGCCCGCCAGAGCGGCAATCTGCCTTTCAACTTCGGCGGCATGACCAGAAGGTCAATGCCGCCTCGTTTCAAGGCACCTTGCTCGCTCTGGCGGGCTTTCGCTGTCTGCGCCAAAACATCGACGTTACCGTGGTCCAAACTAGTCATTGGGGACGTCCTTAAATGACTAGTCGTTTAAGAACGTCCCCAATGACTAGCCCGGTTGCTAATTTGTGCGGGTTGTGGTTTTGTGACCTGCTGAAATTTAAGATACTGTACAACTGTACGTTAATTCGTCTTCGTAGTATATTGCTACCCGCAAAACTCAATACCATTGTGCTCTGAGACGCTAAAGCGCCTACTACAATGGTTGTCGATAGTACGATTCGATTTAACGACAGGATGGATGGTCCAAGCGTGAGTCTCGGCAGCAAACTATCCAATGCAAAGGTGTCCTTTGCGATATTTAAGCGCGACATTAAGCGACTGCTTGTGAACCCCGTCGCCCTGGTGGTTACCCTAGGCGTGTGCGTTATTCCCTCGCTGTATGCCTGGTATAACATCGTGGCAAACTGGGATCCGTATGGAAACACCCAAGGCATCAAGATTGCTATCGCCAACAACGATCGAGGCACCCAAAACGACTTGGTGGGTGAGCTCAACGCTGGCGACAAAGTGGTCGACCAGCTCAAGGAGAATCATCAGTTGGGCTGGACGTTCGTCGACTCGACGGCCGATGCCAAGGAGGGCGTCGAGAGCGGCGAGTACTATGCCGCTATCGTGATTCCCAAGAACTTCTCGGATAACCTGGTTTCGATGCTCGACGGCAACTACCATCAGCCCAAGCTCACGTACTACGTCAATGAGAAGAAGAGCGCCATTGCGCCCAAGGTTACCGATACCGGTGCAAACACCATCGAGGAGCAGATCAACTCGGAATTTGTCTCTACGGTAGGCAAGACTGTTGCCGGTATCGCCAAGGATGCCGGTGTCGATTTAAAGGACAAGGCAACCCAGACTCAGGACTCGCTGGCAAGTTCGGTGTCCGAGGCGTCCGACACCTTGGGCGAGGTGCGCGATTCGATTGGCGATATGAATGCCGCCATCGATAAGACGAGTGGCGCTATCGCCTCGGCTGATGCGGCACTTGCCGGCTTGCAAGGCCAGGCACCGTCGCTGACGCAGGCGATCTCCCAGGGCAACGACCTGCTGAGCGAAGCTCGCACCACGGCGGGCAACTCCATCACCTCGCTCTCCAAGGCGCTCTCGGAAGGCAGCCTTGCGCTCACCAAGACGTCGGCCTCTGCGAACGCTGCCATCGGCAAGCTGACGGGCGCGGTCACATCTACGACCACCCGTATCGACAACTCGCTCGAGTCTCTTCAAGCGACGATCGACCACAATAAGGCCGTTATCGGGCACTTGGAGATTCTCGCCAATGACACGTCGACAGGTTCCGAGGAAATTGACGCGCGCATTGTATCGACCATCGATTTGCTTCGAGAGCAGAATGAAAAGCTTCAGAGCATCAAGGACGGTCTGTCCGCGCAGTCGAGCGCCATGGCGAATGACGCAGCGGCTGTTTCGGGTGCCAGTGACGCTATCAATAACGCAATTCATACCGGTGCGACCAACCTTGGCCAAGCCCAGACGGACTTGGGCCAAAACGCGCTGCCGAAGGCCTCGAGCGCGCTCGACTCTTTTGCTGCCGTTTCGGGCGACCTGACCGGTATCGTCTCGGGTATGACACCTACACTTGCAAATGCGCGCGGCACGTTGGCGCAGCTTAGCGCTACGCTCGGCCAGGCCAAGACCACGCTGTCCCAGACCGATTCCTCGCTTGCCAAGGTCCAGGACAAGCTTGCAACCGCCGCCAATGACATCGCGGCGCTGCAGACCTCCGAGTCCATGGGCGAGCTGGCCGATCTGATGGGCGTCGATGTCAATGACGTGGCAGATTTCATGGCGTCTCCGGTTGAGTTGACGTCCAAGTCAATCTATCCGGTCAAGAGCTTTGGCTCGGGCATCGCTCCCTTCTACACCAATCTGGCGCTTTGGGTGGGCGGCTATGTGCTCATCGCCATTTACAAGCTCGAGGTCGACCGTGAAGGTGTTGGCAGCTTTACGGCGCGCCAAGGCTACTTTGGCCGCTGGTTGCTCATGGTGATCCTGGGCGCATTGCAGGCCATCATCGTTACGGTGGGTGATCTGGTTATTGGCGTACAGTGCGTCAACCCGTTGCTGTTCGTGCTGGGCGGCATCGCCATCTCGTTCACCTACGTCAATATCATCTATGCGCTGTCCACCACGTTTAAGCATATCGGCAAGGCTATCGGCGTCATTCTCGTCATCGTGCAGATCCCGGGTTCGTCGGGCATGTACCCCATCGAGATGATGCCCGGCTTCTTCCAGTGGCTGCACCCGCTGCTGCCCTTTACCTACGGCATCAATCTGCTGCGCGAGACGGTCGGCGGTATGTATTCGTTCAACTACCTGTTTAACCTGTGCATTCTGGGCGTGTTCTTGATCGTGGCGCTCTTTATCGGCCTGCAGCTGCGTCCGCTGCTGCTCAACCTTAACCTGCTCTTTGATAAACAGCTTTCCACGACCGGTATGATGATTTGCGAGTCCAACGACCTGCCGCGCCAGCGCTACTCGCTGCGCACGGCTATGCGTGTCATGCTCGATTCCGATTCGTACCGTCGCGAACTACTCGATCATGCGGTCGCCTTTGAACATCGCTACCCGTACTACATCAAGGGCGGTTTTGCCGCCGTGGTGGGCGTTCAGGTCCTGCTCTTTGTCCTGTCGACGGTTCTCGATATCGACAATAACGGCAAGATCATCCTGCTTGTCATTTGGATCATCTCGGTTATTGCCATCTGCGGCTGGCTTATCAATATCGAATATATCCGCGCGAGCCTCAATACCCAGATGCGCATCTCGGCGCTTTCGGATGAGGACCTGCGTCGCGAGATGCGCGAACACACGGCCGCCATTCCTGCCGCCCGCCACATGTTTGGCCTCAACGCCAGCGAGCGTGGTGTCAAGGGCGGCGATCAGTCCACGGGCCGCTTGCCGCATATAGGCTCGCACCATAAATCTCAGGGCAGCGACAGCACAGCCACAAATGATGGAGATACCACCGCGCTTGGCAAGCACTCCAAAGGAGGTGAGGCATAAATGAAGAACATCCTGCATCTGTTTAAGCGTGATGTCCAAAACGTGTCTCGCTCCGTGATCGGCATGGTTGTTGTGATGGGCCTCATTATCGTGCCGTGCCTGTACGCGTGGTTTAACATTGCCGGAAGCTGGGATCCCTACGGCAATACCGGCAACCTTAAGATTGCAGTGGTCAACACCGACGAGGGCTACGAGAGCGATCTGATTCCCGTCGAGGTCAACGTGGGTGAAAACGTAACCGCCACCCTGCGCGGCAACGAGAACTTCGACTGGGTCGTGCTCAACAATCGCGAAAAGGCTATCGAGGGCGTCAAGTCGGGCGCATACTACGCCGCCGTCGTTATCCCAAAAACGTTTAGCGCCGACATGATGACGCTTTTCTCGACCGACGTGAAACACGCCGATATCGAGTTTTACGAGAATCAGAAGGCCAACGCCATCGCGCAGATCGTGACCGAGAAGGGCTCGAGCGCCGTTCAGAGTCAGGTTAACGAGACCTTTACCAAGACCATCACGTCCATCGGTCTTAAGACGGTGTCCAGCCTGCTCGATTACATGAGCACCGACCAGGTCAGCAACTTTATCGCCAACCTGTCCTCGACGCTTGGCGATTCGATTGAGGACCTGCGAGACGTTCAGGCCAGCGCAACATCGCTTGCGGGCATTTTGAGCTCCACGTCCGATTCGCTGACGTCGGCGAGCGGCATGCTCAAGCAGACCGGTGCCGTCGATGAGTCGACAAAGCAGCTCATGGAACATGCCAAAAGCGGTATCGATGATTCCAAAGAAGCGCTTAAGGCGGCAAACGATGCCATCGATGCCGCGATCGATGGAAGTGCGGGTTCGTTCGACAATGTGTCTGCCGAGCTCGCGAAGGCGTTCGATGCCGCGAACCAGCATGTCTACCTTACGGTGTCCCAACTCAACGATGCCGCTTCGGCCCTCAATGCGCGCGCCAAGGATATCGATGCGATGGCCGATCAGCTCCGCAGTCTTGCCGACCAGGTGAGCGATGAGAATTTGAAGGATGGCCTCAAGTCCGCCGCGACGTCGCTGGGCAGAATCGCCGTTGAGTACCGCAACAATGCCGAGGATCTGGCGGCCACCGCGAAGTCTCTCTTCGACAGCATGGCCGAGGTCAACAACTCGCGTGCCGAGGTCGATCAGGCCATCGCCGATGCCAAGGCCGGCATCGCGGGTGCCAAATCCGATTACGATTCCACGTTCTCGGTTAAGGTCAAGGAGCTCAAGAAGACCGTCTCGGGCATCCTAGACTCGCTCGATGGTATCTCGGGCAATCTGGATAGCGCCGTAGACGGCCTAACCGACGCATCCGGTTCGCTGGCAAAGGGCCTCTCCAAGGCCGCCAAGCTGGTCAACAAGGCTTCCGATCAGCTAGGTGAAGCGTCCGATAAGATCAGTGCCTTTAAGGACGAGCTCGATGGCGCCCTGATGTCGGACGACCTTGCCACGATCAAGACGATGATCGGCAATGATCCCGAGGGTCTGGCCGTGTCGCTTTCCGGCCCCGTCGCGCTCGACCGCAAGCCGGTCTATCCGATTCGCAACTACGGTTCGGCCATGGCACCGTTCTACACGATTCTGTCGCTATGGGTCGGCTCGATCGTGCTGGCGGCCATGATGAAGGTCTCGGTTGACGATGAGCTCATCAACGAGCTCATCCCCGTGCGCCTGCACGAGATCTATCTGGGCCGCTACCTGTTCTTTGGCGGTCTGGCCCTGCTGCAGGCAACGCTCGTGTGCGCTGGCGACATCCTGTTCTTTGGCATCCAGTGCGACAACCCGCTGCAGTTTGTACTTGCCGGCTGGGTCGCGAGTCTCGTGTTCTCCAATATCGTCTACACGCTCACCGTGTCGTTTGGCGATATCGGCAAGGCGCTCGCTGTCGTGCTGCTGGTCATGCAGGTCGGCGGTTCGGGCGGCACGTTCCCCATCGAGATGACCGGCCCCGTGTTCCAGGCGATCTATCCGTTCCTGCCGTTTACTCACGGCATCAACGCCATGCACGCCGCCATGGCCGGTGCCTACCATATGGAGTACTGGGTTGAGCTGGGCATTTTGGCGAGCTACCTGATTCCGTCGCTGGCCCTGGGCGTCGTCTTCCGCCGCCCGGTCATCAAAGCCAACGACTGGATCATCGAAAAGCTGGAATCAACCAAATTGATTTAATACAGCAACGTAAACGCCGCCGGAACATCGAGGTCTTCCAACCCGATGCTTTAGCGTAGTGAATTGCACGGGCTACTTGGTTGTTGCTACAGTAGCGGGGCGTACCGGGGGTCCGGTGCGCCCTGTTTTTATTTGACCATGAGGCGGCACGCAGCCATACGCGTGCGGACACCACGCCCAGATTGAGTGCGAGGATGTTCCATGGCCCAATACGCTGCCAACGAAATCGAAAACATGCCCGATAGCCCTGTTGCTCGCGAGGACCTGGGTGCGGGCGGCATCTCCCGTGGCGCCGGTGCTCGCTCGCCGCTGTTCTGGAAAGTTCTACTGCTTTCGGTGGCGATTATCTGGGGCTACTCCTTTACCACTATGAAGGACGCGCTCGACACCATCCCGGTGTTCGAACTGCTCTATGTTCGCTTTCTTCCCGCAGCGCTGGTCATGCTTGTTATCTTTCGCAAGCGCATCGCCGCCCACCTTAACGCTCGCAATCTGATTGTCGGTCTGAGCATGGGCGCGCTCATGTGGGCAGCCTATGCCTTGCAGACGGTCGGTCTGGCTCAGACCACGGCGGGTAAGAATGCTTTTTTGACGGGCACCTATTGCATCCTCGTGCCGTTTGCGAGCTACGTCCTAAGCGGCGAAAAGCTTACCCGTTACAACTTGGGAGCCGCGTTGCTGTGCCTGGCGGGCATTGGCCTGGTGGCGCTCGATAGCGTCGAGTTCAATGTCGGCGATGTCATCACACTGGGCGGCGCGGTCTTCTTTGCCATCCAGATGGCGGTGACCGCCAAGTACGGCCGCAAGATGGACATCAACGTCATCACGTTTTGGATGTTTGTGGGCAATGGCGTCTTGAGCCTCATCTCGTCGCTGCTATTCGAGACCCAGGCGCCTCTGTCCGTGTGGACGCCGAGCTTTATCGGCGTGATGGCCTTTCTCTCGGTGGGCTGCACGTGCGTGGCGCTGCTCATCCAAAACGTCGGCTTGGCGCACGTCCCGGCCTCGACGGGCTCGCTGCTGCTCTCGATGGAATCGCCCTCGGGTGTGCTGTTCTCGGTGCTGTTAATGGGTGAGGCGCTCACCTCGCGCCTGCTCGCCGGCTTTGCACTCATCTTCCTGTCGATTATCTTGAGCGAGACACATTTCGATTTTTTGCGCCGAAATAATTGCGCGCAATTGTAAACAACTTGTTGCGCCGCCCTCCTGGGGCGGCGTTTTTTATGTAACGCCCTTACAGTTATGCCTTGCACTTTAGACCATCAAAGTGCTTGCAGCACAAATAATACTGGAGGGCATCTATGGCACCAGCTCTGTCCGATTTTCAACCGCAACCAGCGCCCAAGGCCACCCCGGCAGCGCAAGCCGCTATCGGTGACGGTCTTGTTGCCGAGGCTCAAGCTTTTGCAGACAAGCTTGCTGCGTGGCGCCACGACTTGCACCAGACGCCCGAGTTGGGTAATCGCCTTCCGCAAACCTCTGCGTATATCCAGGCACGTCTGACCGAGATGGGCATCCCGTTTGCCACGCTCGTCGACGGCTCCTGTGTTGTGGGCTTAATCGGTGCCGGTGCGGCCGTGGCGGCCCAGGGCAACGGTACGTGCACGGACGATCAGGCCGGCACGGTCGTTATGCTGCGTGGCGACATGGATGCCCTGCCCGTTGCCGAAGAGTCGGGCGAGCCTTTCGCCTCTACCAACGGCTGCATGCACGCTTGTGGCCACGATATGCACGCGACGGCGCTGCTTGGTGCGGCGCGCCTGCTCAAGGCCCGCGAGGCCGAGCTTGTCGATGCCAATGCCACGGTTAAGCTGCTGTTCCAGCCGGGCGAGGAAACCTTTGAGGGGGCTCGCGCTGCCATCGCCGACGGCTTGTTCGAGAACCCGCGTCCCCAGGCGGCTTTTGCCATGCACGTTAACAGCCAGTCGCCGCTCGGCTTGGTGCTCTACGGGAGCCCGGCGCTTTCGGGCGTGTACGGTTTCCGCATCACGCTGCAGGGCAAGGGCGGCCATGGCTCGAGCCCCGAGATCTGCATCGACCCCATCACGGCCGGCGTCCATGTGCACCTGGCGCTTCAGGAGCTCATCGCTCGCGAAGTGCCGGCGGCCAAGGAGGTTGCACTGACCGTGGGTAAGTTTGCCGGTGGCCAAGCGGCCAACGTTATCCCAGATACTTGCGTGCTCGAAGGTACGCTGCGCGGCTTCGACGTCGAGCTCATGGAGCACCTCAAGACCCGCATCGCGGAGGTCGTCAAAGGTGTTGCCACGACCTATCGTACGCCGGCCACCATCGAGACGCTCTCGGATGTTCCCCCGCTCGTGCTCGATGACGACATGACCCAGGCTTCGCTTGGCTATGTGGGCGCGACGCTGCCCAAGGCCGCCTTCTTGCCGCTTTTTCATGCCATGGCGAGCGAGGACTTTGCGCTTATCTCGAGCGAGATCCCGAGCGCGTACTTTACCGTGGGCGCCGCTGTAACCGATACGGATGAGCATTTTGCCCAGCACCATCCCAAGGCACGCTTTAGCGATGCCGAGCTGCCACTTGGCGCCGCGGCTTACACGGCGGTCGCTTTGGGCTATATCGCCGACCACCGGTAGCACCCAACCTTGCCTTTCAAGCCTGCGGGCATGGCCATAAGGCCTATGCCCTTGTCTTTCAAGGCAATCTTGGGCACTACCGGCGCCTGGCTTTGTCATCATGGCCACGTGTTACACGATTTTCGTTAACTGCATGAGCCTGTTTCAGCCGCTCGTCGTCAGCGACCTGGGCATCACGCTTGCGCAGTACAACATCTCCAACGCCATCTCCACCGTGGTGAGCGTTATCGGCTCACTTGTGATCGGTCATGTTGCCGATAAAGTAAGCGGTCGCGTTTTGGGCTCCCTCACTGTAATCGCCACCTCTGCCGTTCTTGCCGGCATGAGCTTTGTCGGTGAGCTATGGCAGGTCTACGTGCTCTTTTCTGTTCGCTCCGTTCTGTCTGTGGCTGCCCTGGAAGCCGAATGGATGCTCGTACCATCATTCGGTTTCCAAGGCGGCCACGGGCCTACGAAATGATCCGTTTTCCTCCGTCCCCTACGGATCACGTTATCCCTTAGGGACGGAGGAAAACGGATCACAAACCGCGGCGGCGCGTCCGGCCGAACGAGTCCCCATACCCTCGTTCGGTCAGACGCGCCGCCGCGTTGCTGCTTTGTGCCGTATAATGTCCACTACCTATGACGCGATACAAAAGAAAGGTGTTTGCCCATGCAGGCACAGAAGGCGGAGGGAACCCGCGACCTTATCGGCGCCGAGATGCGCGCCTGGCAAAAGATGCAGCAGATTGCGGCCAGCGTATTCGAGCCGTTTGGCTTTAAGCCCATCGAGACGCCCGCGATCGAGCAGGTGGACGTGTTTGTCCACGGTATCGGCCAGTCGACCGACGTCGTGCGCAAGGAGATGTTCCGCGTGTTTAGCGGCGCCAACCTGGAGCGCGTCTTTACCGAAGGCACCGACACCAAACTCAAGCCCAAGCAGCGCCTGGCGCTTCGCCCCGAGGGCACGGCCGGCGTGGTGCGCGCTGTCGTCGAGAACAATCTGGTGCCCCAGGGCTCCACGCCGTTTAAGGCGTACTACGCCGAGGCCATGTTCCGCGGCGAGCGTCCCCAGAAGGGCCGCCTGCGCCAGTTCCATCAGGTGGGCATCGAGTGGCTCGGCGCTCCCGATCCGGCTGCCGACGCCGAGTGCATCATCATGCTCATGGAGTTTTACAAGCGCCTGGGCTTCGATCTTTCCAAGCTTCGTCTGCTCATTAACTCGATGGGCGACGCTCAGTGCCGTCCGGCTTACCGCGAGCAGGTCAAGCAGTTTATCCTCGATCACGCCGACGAGATGTGCGATGAGTGCCGCGAGCGCGCCGAGCTCAACCCGCTGCGCGCCTTCGACTGCAAGAACGACCATTGCCGTGAGATCATGGCCGACGCCCCGCTGATGGGCGACAACCTGTGCGACGAGTGCCGCGAGCACTACGAGCAGGTCAAGCGCTATTTGGATGCGGCGGGTATCGAGTATGTCGAGGATCCCACCTTAGTGCGCGGCCTGGACTACTACACCCGTACTGTCTTTGAGGTCGAGGCTCCCGGCGCCGGTGTCGGCTCCATCGGTGGTGGCGGTCGCTACGATGGCCTCGTCGAGCTCGAGGGCGGCAAGCCCACGGCAGGCGTCGGCTTCGCCGTCGGTTTTGAGCGCGCCCTGCTGGCCCTGCAGGCCTTTGGCAGCGACCTGGGTGCCGAGGAGGTCCCGTGCGTCTACGTCGCCAATGCCGGCAAGGAGCTGCGTCAGAACGTCTTTGCCATTACGCAGCAGCTTCGCGCCGCAGGGATTGTGACCGAGGCCGACTATCAGGGCCGTTCGCTCAAGGCCCAGTTTAAGCAGGCCGATAAGGTAGGCGCCAAGCTCATCCTGGTCCTGGGCGGCGACGAGCTTGCCGCCGGCAAGGTCAAGGTGCGCGACATGGAGAGCCACGAAGAGGTTCTTGCCGATCTGGCCAACGTCGTCGAGGCGGTTCGCGAGCGTCTGTAGCGCATCTTTTTGAGCTGCGGGCCTGCTAACATGTCCCGCTCGCGGCGAGCGATTGTTACGGGGGTGTTTCGCATTTATGCGGAATGCCCCCGTTTGTGTATGCCGTCCACCGAGAAATACGACCATTTAGAGCAAAAACCCTTGCAATGCAGAAAATACTTTTGTGTGGTAAAGCGCAATCAGTGTCGAAAGTATTTCTCAAGCGCCTATAATGAATACCGCATGTTACGTGCATAGAAGGAGGAATGGGAGGAAACGTGGCTGAGAACCTAAGCAACCAGTCTGTACCCGAAGCCGCGGCGCGCGTCGCTGCCGTGGTCAACCGCCTCGTTAACCGAATCGGCTCGAATGCCGAGTCCAGGGAGCGTCTCGCCGAGATCGAGATCCCCGAGGAGCTGCGCGACAATCTGGCGTTGTTCCTGCGCCTGGAGCGTCGTGTGCTTAGCGAGTATGATCCTGAGATCGCGGACCTGTTCGACAAGATCCTGTCGGCCGAGATTGTGGCCAATGCCGGCAACCCCGGTACCCGCGCTGCCGACGAGGCCGTCGACGAGCAGGGCGTGCCCACCGCCGACGAGCCCACTGCCGTGGCATTTCGTGAGGTCGTCGATCTGATCGACAGCCTGCCGCTCGATAAGCAGCAGGTCATTGTCCGCGCCTTTACGAGCTTCTTCCACCTGGCAAACCTGTCGGAGGAGAACTACCGCGTGGCGCAGCTGCGCGAGCGCGAGGCCGGTGCGTCGACTGATACCGAGGTCGATCCCGCCAACGAGCTCACCGTCGCCTATCACCAGCTGGTGAATGAGCTGGGCGTCGAGGGCGCCAACGAGCTGCTCGGCAAGCTTGAGTTCCATCCCGTCTTTACCGCGCATCCCACTGAGGCCCGTCGCAAGGCCGTCGAGGGCAAGATCCGCCGTATCTCCAACCTGCTGGAGGAGCGTCCGCGTCTGGGCGGCTCCGACCTGGTGGAGAACGAGCGCCATATGTTGCAGGAGATCGACGCCTTGGTGCGTACGAGCCCCATCGCGCTCAAGAAGCCCACGCCGGTCGAGGAAGCCGATACCATCATCGACATCTTCGATAACACGCTGTTCGACGTCATCCCCGTCATCTATCGTCGTTTTGACGACTGGGTGCTGGGCGACAAGGCCGGTACCGTGCCGCCGCTGTGCCCGGCATTCTTCCATCCTGGCAGCTGGATCGGCTCCGACCGCGACGGTAACCCCAACGTCACCGCAAAGGTGAGCCGCGAAGTCGCCGCCAAGTACTTCACCCACATGGTGCTCAAGCTCGAGGACAAGTGCCGCCGCATCGGCCGCAACCTCACGCTCGAGGCTACCTACAGCAAGCCGTCGGCCGAGCTCATCAACCTGTGGAACCATCAGGTCGAGATGAGCACCCAGTACACGGCCCGCGCCGAGTTGATCTCCGAGCACGAGCCGCATCGCGCCGTCATGCTCGTCATGGCCGACCGTCTGAACGCCACCGTGCGCCGTATCACCGACACCATGTACCACAGCGCCGATGAGTTCCTGGAGGACCTGCGCGTCGTCCAGCGCTCGCTGGCCGCCTGCGGTGCCGTCCGTGCTGCCTACGGTCCGGTGCAGACCATCATCTGGCAGGTCGAGTCCTTCGGCTTCCATATGGTCGAGATGGAGTTCCGTCAGCACTCCGTGGTGCACGCCCGCGCCCTCAAGGATATCCACGAGAACGGTATCCATGGTGACCTGCAGCCCATGACGCGCGAGGTCATCGACACCTTCCGTGCCATCGGTTCCATCCAAAAGCGCTACGGCAAGAAGATGGCGCACCGCTACATCATCTCGTTCACCAAGAGTGCCCAGCATGTGGCCGACGTCTTTGAGCTGGCCCACCTGTCCTTCGCACATGAGGAGGATGTCCCCGAGCTCGACGTGATCCCGCTGTTCGAGCAACTCGAGGACCTCGAGGGCTGCGTTGACGTGCTCGACCAGATGCTTACGCTGCCCGTGGTGCAAAAGCGCCTTGCCCAGACCAACCGCCGCATGGAGGTCATGCTGGGCTATTCCGACTCCTCCAAGGACGCCGGTCCTACCACGGCCATGCTCGCGCTGCACTCCGCGCAGGAGCGCATCGCCAAGTGGGCCGAGAAGAACGATATCGACCTGGTGCTCATGCACGGTCGCGGCGGCGCCGTGGGCCGTGGCGGCGGCCCGGCCAACAAGGCCGTGCTGGCGCAGCCCAAGGGTTCGGTCAACTGCTTCTTTAAGCTCACCGAGCAGGGCGAGGTCATCTTTGCCCGTTACGGCAACCGCACGCTGGCTCAGCGCCATGTTGAGTCCGTTGCCGCCGCAACGCTTTTGCAGTCGGCCCCGAGCGTCGAGAAGACCAACACCGAGACCACGCAGAAGTTCTGGGATATGGCCGAGAAGCTTAACACCGCAAGCCACGAGCGCTATCTGGACCTGCTGAACACCGAGGACTTTACACCGTGGTTCTCGACCGTGACGCCGCTGACCGAGGTCGGCTTGCTGCCGATTGGCTCGCGTCCCGCCAAGCGCGGCTTGGGCGCCAAGTCCCTCGACGACCTGCGTACCATTCCGTGGATCTTCAGCTGGAGCCAGGCGCGCATCAATCTGGCCGCTTGGTACGGCCTGGGTACCGCCTGCGAGCAGTTTGGCGATCTGGACCAGCTTAAGGCTGCCTACCAGGAGTGGCCGTTCTTCCGCACCTTTATCGACAACATCGAGATGTCGATCGCCAAGACCGACCAGCGCATCGCCAAGATGTATCTGCACCTGGGCGATCGCCAGGATCTGTCCGAGAAGGTCTTCACCGAGATGCAGCTCACGCGTAAGTGGGTCCTTGCCATCGTCGGTGACGAATGGCCGTTGCAGCGCCGCCGCGTGCTCGGCTGCGCCGTCCGCGTCCGTAACCCCTATGTCGACGCTCTGTCCATCGCCCAGGTCCGCGCCCTCCGCGAGGTGCGTATGAACCAGGACGAGATGGCTGAGGAGAAGAAGGCCGAGTACATGAGCCTGATTCTTTCGACTGTGACCGGCGTCTCGGCAGGTCTGCAAAACACGGGGTAATCGATAGCCCTGTGGCTCTCACCGGGACCCGATGGGTTTCCCTCTGAATGCGTCCTCGCACTTGAAGCCCCCTTATCCTGCTCCTTCGGAGCTGCGGATAAGGGGGCTTCGTGCTGCGGAGTGCATTCAGAGGGAAACCCATCGGGTCCCTTCGTCCTCGGTCTTCGGGGATTGGGGCTGAGGAGAATAATTGTGCGCTTCGCGCCCAATGCGGAGTGCGGCGAGGGCTTCTTGCGTCCTGCGGAGTGTGCCTAAAAGTAAACTGATGGCGGGCCCTGCGATGTCCGGTCTTCGGCGGATTACTGGCTGGAAAAAAAGATGGTGCGCTTCGCGCGTTTTGATGGGGCTTCGTGCTGCGGAATGCATTCAGAGGGAAATCCGTCGGGTCCCTTCGTCCTCGGTCTTCGGGGATTAAAGTTGAGGAGAAGAATGGCGCGCTTCGCGCCTCGCGTCTTATCGATCGGGATTGAGATGCATTTGGCGCTTCTGGCCTTGTGACTGTAGCGGCCGCGGTCCCGTTTGGGATCGCGGCCGTTTTGTTGTGGGTCAAATATGAACGTTGTGTTAATGAGTCGGTGGACGGTGGTGTTTTTCGGTGAGCGGCGTATCCTTCCAACGGTTTATCTAGTGTGTCAGTTGAAAGGAAGAGGGCGCTCGTCATTGTTTGAATGTGAACTGCCGTTTGACCATAAGACGTTGCATCTAGAGCTCGAGGATAAGAACTTCGCGGGTGTGATGGAAGGTCATCAAAACGAGTTTAAGACTACAAAATCGCAGGAAGAGCTGGTAGAGGAGTCGCTTGCCAACCCTTATGGCTCGCCTTCGCTCGAGGAGCTTTGTGCTGGCAAGAAGGATATTGTCATCATTAGCTCCGATCATACGCGTCCCGTTCCCTCGCGTGTGACGATGCCTATTCTGCTGCATCACATCCATTCCGCTGCGCCCGAGGCTCGCGTGCGTATTCTGGTTGCTACGGGTATGCATCGTCCGTCGACGCACGAGGAGCTCGTCAACAAGTACGGCGAGGAGATCGTTGCCAACGAGGAAATCGTTATGCACGTCGCGACTGACGACAGCATGATGAAAAAGATCGGTACCTTGCCTTCTGGTGGCGAGTGCATCATCAACAAGATTGCGGCCGATTGCGATCTGCTGCTTGCCGAGGGCTTTATTGAGCCGCACTTCTTTGCTGGTTTCTCCGGCAGCCGCAAGTCCGTCCTGCCTGGCATCGCCAGCTACAAGACTATCATGTACAACCACAACGGCCAGTTTGTGAACGATTCTCATTCGCGTGCCGGCAACCTTTGCCACAATCACGTGAGCGAGGACATGTTTGCCGCTGCCGAGATGGCTCACCTTGCCTTTGTGCTGAACGTGGTGCTCAACGGTAAGCACGAGGTCATCGGCTCCTTTGCCGGCGACATTCACAAGGCGCACGAGGCCGGCTGTGAGTTCGTGAAGAGCCTTGCCGGCGTTGAGCCCGTTGAGTGCGAGATTGCCATCACCACTAACGGCGGCTACCCGCTCGACCAGAACATCTACCAGGCCGTGAAGGGCATGTGCTCTGCCGAGGCTACGCTTCCCGAGGGCGGTGTGATCATCGACGTCGCCGGCTGTGCCGACGGTCACGGTGGCGAGGGCTTCTATCACAACATCGCCGACAACGATCCGGCGGAGTTTGAGCGTGCCTGCATCGACCGTCCTAAGGACGAGACCCTGCCCGACCAGTGGACGAGCCAGATCTTTGCCCGCATCCTGGCGCATCACCCTGTGATCATGGTCACCGACCTGTGTGATCACCAGATGATCAAGGATATGCATATGACGCCGGTCAACACCCTCGATGAGGCGCTCAAGCTCGCCTTTGAGATGAAGGGTGCCGATGCCAAGGTGGCCGTCATTCCCGATGGCCTGGGCGTTGTCGTCGCTCAGCACTAGTACGCGGCCTAAACGAATCGTTTATAACCGACAAGAAAGATAAGGTTTTATGCTTACCAAACTCCTCTGCGAATTCGGCGCAACGGCCCTCATGATCATCTTTGGCGTGGGCGTACACTGCGATACCGTGCTCAAGGGCACCAAGTATCAGGGCTCCGGTCACATGTTTGCCATCACCACCTGGTCTTTTGGCATCTCGGTCTGCCTGTTTGTCTTTGGCGGCGCCGTGTGCATGAACCCCGCCATGGTGCTTGCCCAGTGCATCGTAGGCCTGGTGCCGTGGAGCAGCTGCATCCCCTTCATGATTGCCGATATGCTCGGCGGCTTTGTGGGCGCTGTAATCGCTTGGCTTATGTATGCCGATGAGTTCAAGGCTTCCGAGGGCGTCGTCGACCCCATTGCCCAGCGCAACATCTTCTCGACCAACCCCACCACCGAGGGCACGAACTATGCCCGCAACTTCTTCTGCGAGGCCATCTGCACCTTTGTGTTCATCAGCGCCATCCTTGCTGCCGCTAGCCGCGCCGGCGAGAACGTTTTGATGCTCGCTATCTGCGTCGGTCTGATTGTTTGGGCTGTTGGCATGGGCATGGGCGGTATCACCGGCTTCGCCATGAACCAGGCTCGTGACCTTGGTCCTCGCATGGCCTATCAGGTGCTGCCGATCAAGAACAAGGCTGACAACAACTGGAAGTACGGCCTGCTCGTTCCTGGCATCGCACCGTTTGTCGGTGCCGCTCTGGCCGCGCTGTTTGTGCACGGCTTCTTGGGCATGTTCTAGTCCAAGGCTACATAGGTCGTCCGCCGTCCGCATGGGGTAACTTCCCAGCGCGTCCTCGGACATGCAAAAAGGCTCGCTGCGCACTTCGTGCGGCGAGCCTTTTTGCGTCCTGCGGAATGCGCTGGGAAGTTACCCCATGCGGACGGCTGCGGGATTTTAGTCGCGTTGGAACAAGCAACCCAACGTATATATCTGAATTTGGATGGGAGGGGCTTGTTGCTGATAGGGGCGCTGGGCTGTTGTCGACACTTTGGGATGCGTGGCGTCATGAGCGGAGCGGAACTTTGGAATGGGATCCGCACTTTGGGATTGGGCTCCCACCTTGGGAAGGGATAGTTACTTAGCTGAAGAGGGGTTTTATGGCTGATAGGTAGTCTTTGGCTACGTCCTCTTTTGGGGCTTGGAAGTTGTGCCAGGCCCACCATTGGACCATTCCTACGAAGCTTGAGGCTATGTGGTGCAGTAGGAAGCTTCGGTCCATGGTGCCGGCGGGACCGTTTGGGTCGGTAGGGACGGTTTCGGCTGCTCGTGACATGATGGTCTTGCGGAGACAGTCGGCGAAGACGCGTGAGCCGGCGCCGGCTACGAGGGCTCGAACGCCCTGGCGGCGCGCCCAGAGGTTGTTGAGGATATGTTCGACCTGCACGAGTGGGTCGTCGAGCGGTGTGCCATCGTCGTCGAGGGCGTGGGTGCAGATGTCGCTTACGAGCTTGGACAGTAGGTCGTCTTTGCTCTTAAAGAGGCCGTAGAACGTGGCCCGACCCACATGGGCGCGCGCGATGATGTCGCCGACGGTGATCTTGCCGTAGTCCTCCTCGCGAAGGAGCTCGGAAAATGCTGCAACGATGGCGGCGCGGCTTTTGGTTTTGCGGGCATCCATGGCTATGCATCCACGTGAACAAGCAGGCAACGGAGCGTGCCGGAGCAGCCCTCGTAGGGGCGCTTACCGGCGCCGTAGCCGACGGCTTCGATGCGGTAGCGGGCCGGCAGGTGCTCGGACGTGCGCAGTGCAGCGACGATGGCGGCACCCGTGGGCGTCACGAGCTCGCCGGCGACCGGTGCGGGCGTGAGGGCGATATTGCCTGCTTGGCATAGGTTGACGACGGCGGGCACCGGGATGGGCATAAGGCCGTGGGCACAGTGGATGGTGCCGTGACCCTCGGAGAGCGACTCGACGACAATATCCTCGATGCCCAGGTCATCGAGGCAGATGGCGACAGAGCAGATGTCAACGATGGAATCGATGGCGCCTACCTCGTGGAACATGACGGTCTCGGGCGTTTTGCCGTGGGCCTTGGCCTCGGCGGCGGCGAGCGCGGCAAAGATGGCGAGCGCGCGACGCTTGGCGCCATCACTCATCTGCGAGCCATCGATGATGGCGGTGACGTCCGCCAAAGAACGGTGGTGATGGTGGTGGGCGTGATGGTGACCCTCGTGGCCATGACCGTGGGCCTCATGGTCATGCTCGTGGCAGTGCTCGTGTTTGTGCTCGCCATGATCATGATGGTGGTGCTCATGCTCATGTGTGTGCTCGGCAGCCGCTTCGTTGCCGTAGAGCCAGGCCATGTCGTGGTCGTGGTTCTCGAGCTCCTCTGCCAGCTGAACGTCAAAGTCGCAGGCGTCGATGCCATGCTTGTTTACGCGTGTAACGGCAATCTCAAAGCCGTCGACTGGTAGCGTGGCGAGCTGCTCGCGCAGATGCTCCTCGCTGGCGCCCAGATCGAGTAGAGCCGCGACGGTCATGTCGCCGCTGATGCCCGAGGTGCCGTCGATGATAAGCGTGTGCTGATGGTTGGACATGAAATGCTCCTTAGCGGGCGCGGGATGTGCCGGCGCTCAGATGATTGATAAGACTTGCCTGGTAGGCGGCACCGAAGCCGTTGTCGATGTTGACGACCGAAACGCCGCTGGCGCAGGAGTTGAGCATGGCGAGCAGTGCGGCCACGCCGCCAAAGCTCGCGCCATAGCCCACGCTGGTGGGGACGGCGATGACCGGACAGCTCACAAGGCCTCCGATGACGCTCGCCAGGGCGCCTTCCATGCCGGCGATGGCGATGACCACCTGCGCCTGAGCAAGTTCCTCAGCATGAGCGAGCAGGCGGTGCAGGCCGGCGACACCCACGTCGTAAAGGCGATCGACCTCGTTGCCGTAGAACTCGGCCGTCAGCGCCGCCTCTTCGGCGACGGGCAGGTCGCTCGTGCCGGCGCAGGCGATGACGATGCGTCCGTTGCCGGTAGGGGAGGGCTTGCCACCTACCAGGGCGAGCTGGGCGTCCGGGACATATCCCAGGTCGATGTCGTTGCCGAGGAGCTCAGCGGTGCGCGCGGCTTTTTCGGCATCCAAGCGTGTGACCAGGATGCGCTCCTGGCCTGCATCGCGCAGCGCCTCGATAATGGCGGCAATCTGCTCGGCGGTTTTACCGGCGCCGTAGACAACCTCGCCGGCTCCCTGGCGCACTCCGCGCGAAAGATCGAGCTGCGCAAAGCCCAAATCGGCGGTCGGCGCCGTCTGGATGCGCGTGAGGGCATCGGCCGGGGTGACTGATCCGCCGGCAACATCACTCAGCAGCAGCTCAAGATCTTGCTTGTCCATATATGTTCCCTTCGACGGCGCAAAGTCTAGCACTCAAAGGGTATGTTTCCGAACACTAAGACAAAATTGTTCGGAAACTATAGGACAGACTGATTCAATTGTTAGAGGGATCGGCTAGTCGCGCAGGATAATGTCCATAGCGAGCATGAGGTTGCGCTCGTCGATGGCAAACGGAGCGGCTTCGCGCGTCTTGGGCTTGGCGCAAAACGCGATGCCCGTGCCCGCGGCCTGGATCATGGGGATGTCGTTTGCCCCGTCGCCGATCGCGACCGTGTGGGCCATATCGACACCGCACTCAACTGCCCAATCCAGCAGCTGGATGAGCTTGGACTCCTTGGTCACAATGTCTGCCGCCAGCTTACCCGTGAGCTTGCCGTCTACGACCTCCAGGCGGTTGGCCAGGCAAAAATCGATGCCTGCAGCGGCCACGATCTTATCGGCCACCTCATGGAAGCCGCCGCTCACCACGCCGACCTTCCAGCCCTTGCTGTGCGCCGAGCGCACAAGTTCCAACGCGCCGGGGGTAAATGTCACGCGCTCAAAGGTGCGCTCGAACACGCTGTCGTCCAAGCCGGCGAGCAGCCCCACGCGCTCCACGAGCGCTTGCTTAAAGTCCAGCTCGCCGCGCATGGCGCGTTCGGTGATCTGTGCCACCTGTTCGCCTACGCCGGCCTCTTCGCCCAACAGGTCGATGACCTCCTGGTTGATGAGCGTGGAGTCGATATCCATAACGATGAGGCGTGCAGTCATGACGGGCCTTTCCAAGTGCTGTTTTATTGGGGCATATTGTCGCACGTGACGAGCGCGGGCGGGTGCCACGGTGCGGCAATTGTTTCGTCTCCGTCAAGTCTTTGGGCAGGAGCTACTTTTCCGCGGCACATCGACACAGGTGCGATAAGATAGAACGCCATGTCTGGCTGCGCGGTTTACGCAGGCTGGGCAAATCTGTACGACGCCGCCCGGAACGACACGGGGCGGCACAGATCCATAAAGGAGGATCACTGGTATGAGCCAGACCCGTCCCATCGACGAGCATTCCATGCACACCCGTACCTGCGGCGAGCTTCGCCGCGAGAACGTGGGCGAAGAGGTCACCCTCACCGGTTGGGTGAGCCGTCGCCGCGATCACGGCGGCCTTATTTTCTGCGACCTTCGCGACCGCGAGGGCATCACGCAGCTCACCTTCGACCCCGAGCACTCCGACGGCGACGCCTTTAAGATTGCCGAGACCATGCGTCCCGAGTGGCCTATCAAGATCCACGGCGTCGTGCGCTCCCGTGGCGAGGAGACCACCAACGCCAAGCTCGCGACCGGCGAGATCGAGGTCCTGACCGACCACGCCGAGGTGCTCAACACTTCCGTCACCCCGCCGTTCCAGATCGAGGACGGCATCGAGACCAGCGAGGACACCCGTCTGCGCTATCGCTATCTGGACCTCCGTCGTCCCGAGATGATGGCAAACCTCAAGCTGCGCTCCGACTTTACCTTTGCCATTCGCGAGGCGCTGCACAACCGTGAGTTCATGGAGGTCGAGACGCCCTCCCTGTTTAAGTCCACGCCCGAGGGCGCCCGCGACTTCATCGTCCCCAGCCGTATCCAGCCGGGCAACTTCTACGCTCTGCCGCAGTCCCCGCAGCTTCTGAAGCAGCTGCTCATGGTCGGTGGCGTCGAGCGCTACTACCAGGTTGCCAAGTGCTTCCGCGACGAGGACCTGCGTGCCGACCGTCAGCCCGAGTTCACCCAGGTCGATATCGAGATGTCCTTCGTGGACCAGAACGATGTCATGAGCGCGCTCGAAGAGGTTCTTGCCGATGCCTTCGGCCGCATGGGTGTCGAGATGCCCACGCCGCTGCGTCGCATGAACTACTGGGATGCCATGGACACCTATGGCTCCGACAAGCCCGATACCCGCTATGGCATGCACCTGGTCGACCTGACCGACATCTTTGCCAACTCCAAGTTCAAGGTCTTCGCGACCGCCGCAAATGAGGAGGGCTCTGTCGTCAAGGCCATCAACGCCAAGGGCGCCGGTGCCTGGGCACGTGCCAAGATCGATAAGCTCGCCGGGGTGGCTTCCACGTTTGGCGCCAAGGGCCTGGCCTGGATCGCCTTCCGCGAGGACGGCTCCATCAACAGCCCCATCGTCAAGTTCTTCTCGGACGAGGAGATGGCCTCTCTGCGCGAGCGCATGGACGTCGAGCCCGGCGACCTTGTGATGTTCGCCGCCGGCCCGCGCCTGCTCTCCGACGAGATTCTGGGCGGCATGCGTTCGCACATGGCCAATGCGCTTGAGATCAAGCGCGAGGGTCACGACTTCCTGTGGGTCGTCAACTTCCCGCTGTTCCATTGGGACGAGGATCGCAAGGCCTATGCTGCCGAGCACCAGCCCTTTACCCTGCCGACCGAGACCGACATCGCCAAGATTGAGGCCGACCCGTTGGCAGCCGGTTCTTGCACCTACGACTTTGTCATGGACGGCTTTGAGGCCGGCGGCGGCGGTATGCGTATCCACAACGCCGAGATGCAGATGTCCATGCTCAAGCTCCTGGGCTTTACCGAGGAGCGTGCCGAGTCTCAGTTCGGCTTCCTCATGGAGGCCCTCAAGTTTGGTGCACCCCCGATGGGCGGTTTCGCTCTGGGTCTGGACCGCGTGTGCATGCTGCTCACCGGCTCCGATTCCATCCGCGACGTCATGGCGTTCCCCAAGACGGCCAGTGGCTCCGACCTCATGTCGGGCGCCCCGAGTGCCGTTTCCGGCGCCCAGCTCAAGGACGTCAGCCTGCGCCTGATGTAGGCGAGCGGCTACATATTGCTTGCAACGAGGGAAGGACGTGTGCCTTTCCTCGTTTTTTATGCGCCGAGATTGTGAGGGGGTAGCGCGCAGAGATGTGGTGTAAGAGGCGGGGCATGCCCCGCCTCTTCTCTTTCTTGAAAGGGAGGGGACACCGCCTAGAATTCGTCGTTGGAGTAATGAAGGTGACGAATGGAAG
>DBGDSC010000043.1:0-54491 GCA_048402045.1 Collinsella sp. | reverse complement strand
ACCGAGAAGTCCGTCGTGCTCACCGCCTCCGAGTCCGGCACCACCCCCGAGGTCCTCGAGGCCGTCAAGAAGATGAAGGACATGGGCGTGCGCGTCTACGCCATGACCAAGCCCGAGGGTCTCATCGGCCAGGCTGTCGGCGCCGAGAATTGCGTCAAGATGGCTTCCGATCATGGTAACGGCGGTTGCGAGATGGGCTACTACCTCGCCGACTGCTTCGGCCTGCGCCTGCTCAACCGCCGCGGCTGCTTCCCGCAGTTCGATAAGTTCATCGAGCAGACCAAGGATGTTTGGACCCACCTGGTCGACATCCGCAAGAGCTTCGAGCCGCGCGCCGAGGAGCTCGCCAAGAAGTACGCCCTGGCCCCCTACACCATGTTCATCGGCTCGGGCGCCCTGTGGGGCGAGACGATCCTGTTCTCGATGTGCATCCTGGAGGAGATGCAGTGGAAGCGCACCCGCTACATCACCTCGGCCGACTTCTTCCACGGCACCCTCGAGCTCGTGGAGCCCGGCGTCCCCGTGTTCCTGTTCATGGGCGAGGACGAGAACCGCAAGCTCGACGAGCGCGTCCGCGCCTTCCTCAACCGCGGCGTGACCGGCGACACCGACATCAACATCATCGACACCGCCGAGTTCGCGATCCCCGGCCTTGACGACGAGTTCCGCGTCATCGTGTCTCCGTGGATCCTCTCCTCGCTGATCACCGATCGCCTTGCCGCTTACTACGAGACGGTCACCAAGCACAACCTCAACTACCGTCGTTACTATCACCAGTTCGACTACTAATAGTTGACCACTCATTTAAGAAGCACCCTGCCCGGGCGCATGCGTCCGGGCATTTTTATGCCGAAATTCGCTAGGAAGGGGAATCGAATGAGGCAGTTTATCGTGGCGTCCCATGCTCATTTTGCGTCTGGAATCGTCGAGAGCATCGGCCTGCTTTCCGGCGAGCGCGAAAACGTCCATGCGCTCTCTATGTATGTCGACGGAAACGAGGACCTGGCCAAGGAGGCCGCAGCGATTCTGGACGGCTTTGCCGCGGACGATGAAGTCGTCGTTTGCACCGACCTGTTCGGCGGCAGTGTCAACAACGAGTTCACCAAGATCGTCCAGACGCGTCCCAACACGCATCTGGTGACCAATATGAACCTGCCACTCCTTATTCAGCTGCTGTTCGTGCCCGAATCCACCCCGATCGATGAGGCCATTCGCCAGATCGTCGAGGCGGACGACACCAAGGTCAAGTACGTCAACGACCTGCTGGGGCAGGCCGAGCTCGATGAGTTTTAACCACTAGGGAGCACATCATGATTCAGATGATTCGTGTAGATTATCGACTGCTTCACGGCCAGGTTGCCGTTAGCTGGACCTCGGCTCTGGGTGCCGATTGCATCCTGTTGGTGAGCGACACGGTCCTCAATGACAAGCTTCGTCTACAGGCCCTGTCCCTTGCAAAGCCTGAGGGCTGCAAGGTCGTCGTTAAAAACACCGAGGACGCCGTCAAGGTGCTCCAGAGCGGAGTGACCGATAAGTACAAGCTCTTCGTGGTTTGCGAGACGATCCAGCAGGCCGGTGCCGTCGCCAAGGCGATGGGAGTCAAGAAGATCAACCTCGGCAACGTTGCCTTTAGCGAGAATGCCCGCCAGGTCTCGACGAGTGTGTTCCTTACGCCCGAAAACGAGGCATACGTCAAAGAGCTGCTCGGCGAGGGCTATGAACTGTTCATTCAGATGATTCCGGCAGATGCGAAGACTGACGCCGCGAAGGTCATCGGTTAGGGGCTGTCATGGTTATCAAGACAATCCTGATTTTCCTGATTGCCCTTTTGGGCTATTCCGAGTGGCTGACGGGCACGAGCTACCTCCAGCGCCCGATCGTGCTCGGACCTCTGGTTGGCCTTGTCATGGGCGACATGGTGACTGGCACGATCATGGGCGCCACGATGGAGCTTGCCATGGTCGGCGCCATCTCGGTCGGTGCGTATAACCCGCCCGATACGATTTCCGGAACCATTCTGGGTGTGTCGCTTGCCATGCAGGCCGGCGCGGACGCTTCGGCGGCCCTGACCCTGGGTATTCCCATCGCAACGATCGTCCTGGCGCTCGATACTGCCCTGGGCCAGCCGGTGATGCTGCTGCTGGTGCACCGTATCGACAAAAACGTCGAGGACGGAGACACCAAGGCCATCACGCGCAACATGCTCATCGCCGGTTACGCGCAGAGCTGGTGCGGCCTGCTGATTATTCCCCTGGCATTCTTCTTTGGCGCCGATGCCGTCGCCAGCCTGCTCAACATCATCCCCGATTTCGTTCAGACCGGCATGGATGTTGCCGCCGCCTTCTTGCCCGCACTCGGCTTTGCGATGCTGGCGCAGATGATTATGAACAAAACGGTGGCTCCGTTCTTCTTCGCTGGCTTCTTCCTCGTCGCCTACTTTGGCATTAGCACGACGGGCGTGGCGATCTTTGCCGCGATCATCGTCGTCGCGATGACGGTTTTGGGCGAGAAGAAAAAGGCGGAGCAGCCCGCAGTGGCAACCGAGGATCCTGCGATTGGGAGTGGGTTCGATGAGTTTTAAGTTTGAGTCTTCTTACGACGGGTTGATTTCCCGCGCAGACCTTAAGAAGCTGTTCTGGCGCTCGATTCCCTATGAGCATTCCTGGAACTACGAGCGTATGGGCCATATCGGCTTTATGTGGGCCCTTATGCCGATCCTTCGCAAGCTGTATCCGCAGGATGCGGACTTTAAGGCCGCCCTCAAGCGCCATATGGAGCTCTATAACGTCACGCCGTACATCTCGACGCTCCCCATGTCCATTGCTGCCGCAATGGAAGAGGTCAACGCTACTGACGATAGCTTTGACACGAGCGCGATCTCTAATGTCAAGCTTGCTTTGATGGGGCCGCTGTCCGGCGTGGGCGATGCCTTCTACTGGGGCACGCTGCGAATTTTGGCAACGGGTGTCGGCACGTCGCTGGCGCTGCAGGGCTCTATTCTTGGCCCGATTTTGTTCCTGCTCGTGTTCAACGTCCCTCACTACATCATCCGTTACCTGCTGACGTTTGTGGGATATCGCTTTGGCTCGGACATGATCAGCAAGGTCCAGGAATCGGGCATTATGGACACGATCGTCAAGATGGCCTCTATCATGGGCGCCATGGTGATCGGCGCTATGACCATGGAGATGGTCACCGTGGACATTCCGCTCATGGTCGGTGCGGGCGATGGCGCTCAGACGCTCGCCGAGCTGCTCAACGGAATCTTCCCGGGCTTTGTCACGATGGGGCTGTTTGGAATCGTCTATCTCATGCTCAAGAAGAAGATGAATCCGCTGCTTATCATGCTCGTGATCCTGCTCGTGAGTATCGCCGGCGCGTTCTTTGGAGTGCTTGGTGTTCAGTAGGGCATCCGTCATAATGAGAATAATGTAAGAGGGGGCGTCGCGCACACTGTGCTGCGGCGCCCTTTTGCCGAAAGGTGGACAAGATGGAGTATCCGCAGCTTGCCGTCATGAATATCAGCCATCGTTATTTTGACCTTGAGGAATTCTTTTCTTCGGCAGCGGCCTCGGGCTACACGTGTTGCGAGCTTTGGACCGGGGCGATGCATCTGTATGTCGATTGCCATGGATACGATTCGCTCGAGCAGGTGCGGGAGCTGTCGCAGCGGTATGGGGTTCGGATTGTGGGGCTTTGTCCCGAACAGAACAACCCCAAGCCGTGGAATATCGCGGCGCGCGGGAATGAGGCGCGTACCCGCACGCTCGCGTACTTTAAGAACGTTGTGGATATCGCGGCGGAACTTGGAGCCGAGCAGGTCATGGTCTCGAGCGGCTGGGCATTTTTGAACGAGCCGATCGAGGACGCGTGGGGTCGCAGCGCCTCGATGCTGCGTGCGATTGCCGAGCATGCGGGAGAGCGCGGCGTGCGACTGGTGCTCGAGGCCCTACAGCCGGTTGAGTCGATGATCGTGAACTCGGCGGCCGACACGAAGCGCATGATCGAGGCAGTTGATCATCCGGCACTTAAGGCGTGTCTGGATTTGGGCGCTATGGCAGTGGCAGGGGATACCATCGACGATTATTTCGATTTGCTTGGCGATGATGTCGCCCACGTGCATTTTGTCGATGTTGCGGCAGATGGCACGACGCATCTTGCCTGGGGTGACGGCGACCGCGATATGCGCGCCGACCTGGATAGGCTGGTGGCGCGCGGCTATCGCGGAGTTGTTTCGGCCGAGACCTATGACGGGCGCTATTTTGCCGACCCCGCAGCTGCCGATGCGCAGGTAATGGCAGAGTATCGTCGTGCGATTGGTGCCTAGGCGGGGTTGGGTTGCGGCGATCTGCCCTATGTTTCCAAATGAATACGGTGTGAGCGGCTGCGACGGATTTTCCCCGCAAACACTCTAGTATGCTAAAGTACCCAGAAGACCGGCGGAGCTATGCCGGTCTTCTGTTCTATACGAAACACAGCATGAGGAGGCTCACCAGATGACGGCCACACCGTGGGGATTCCGGGACATATTGCCCGAGGAGGCTCAGGCGCGCGAGGAGATTGCGCTGACGGTGAAGGGCTGCTTTAGGGAGCATCATTACCTGCCGGTCGAGACGCCGCTGCTCGAGGACAAGGGCTCTCTCGAGGAGGGTGGCCGCATTGCGGACACCCCGTTTAAGCTCTTTGATGATGACGGCCGCCTGCTGGTGGTCCGTCCCGACAACACGCTGCCGATCGTGCGCTTGGTTTCGACCCGCATGCGCGCGGCCGATCTGCCGCTGCGCCTTCGCTACGAGGCGCCGGTGGTTCGCGAGTGCCAGCGCAATGCCGGCGGCTCGCGTCAGTTTACGCAGTTGGGTTTTGAGCTTATCGGTGTGGGCGATACCGCGGGCGATGTCGAGATCGTCTCGCTGGCGGCGGAGGCCATGCGCAAGCTGGCGCTGCCCGATGCGCGCATTATTGCGGGCAGCGTTCGTCCGTTTAAGGAACTGCTCGCGGCCTGTGAGGATCGCGAACTGGCTGCCGAGGCATTGCGTTGCGTACACGCCAACGACTTTGTGGGCCTCGATGCCCGTGTGGCGGCAAGCGCCGAGCCCGAGGCCGTCAAGGCTGCCATCGGCGAGCTGCCGCGCTTGCACGGCGGCGCTGAGGTACTCGACCGCGTCGACGCGCTTCTGGCGGCGGTGGGCATTGTCGCGCCGCTCACGCGCGAGCTGCGTGCCCTGGTCGAGGGCCTGGCTCCCGAGGACGCCCAGGTGCTGTCCTTCGACTTCTCCATCATGAACTCGTTTGATTACTACACGGGTCTGGTCTTTAAGGCCTATGCCGGCGGCCTGCCCGATCCGGTGGGTTCGGGCGGACGCTACGACTCCATCTTTACCGGTGCATTTGGCGACGGCATCGAGGTGCCGGCGGCGGGCTTCGCCTTTTCGCTCGAGCGTCTAGAGGCCGCGCACACCTCGGCCGAGGACGCTGCTTCCGACGGCGATCACGCTGCGGGCCGTGGCGCCGAGGGCCCGCTGCGCATCGCCGTGCCCAAGGGCTCGCTTAAGGCCGACACGCTCGACGTGCTCGAGGCCGCGGGCTTGGACGTCTCTGAGCTGCGCGACCCCGGCCGTCACCTGATCGTGCGCGGCCGCGACACGCGTGCCGGCGAGGGCACGGTCGGCGATATCGAGTTTGTCATCGTGCGTCCCGGCGACGCGCCCGCCTTTGTGGGCTGCGGCGGTGCCGATTGCGGCATCTGCGGTTGGGACTCGCTTATCGAGGCAGACCTCAACCTGCTGCAGCTGGTCGATCTGGGCTACGGTCTGTGCACCTTTATCGAGGCGGAGCCCGCGTGGCGCGCCGGCCAGGCCGAGCGCAACTATGCCCGCCGCGGGTCGCTTCGCGTGGCCACCAAGTACCCGCGCATCGCGAGCGCCTGGTATGCCGAGCGCGGCGTGAACGCCGACATCGTTTCGCTGCACGGCAACATCGAGCTGGGCCCCATCGTCGGCATGACCGACCGCATCGTGGACATTACCGCCACGGGTGCCACCCTGCGCGACAACGACCTGGTCATCACCGGTCGCATCATGGACTGTACGGCCCGCTTCTTTGTCAACCCGGGTGCCGCGCGCCTGGATCCGCGCGTACGCAATCTGGCAGATCGCCTGGCCGCTGCCGTGAAGGACAAGCATTTTGAGCCCGTCGCGGGCTCGGCACAATAGCGCGAGCACGCACGGGCGCCCCAACGTACGGGCTGCGGGCCGATTGGCGCCGCCGCCCGGCCTTTCGTTTTTCGAATACAACCTCGACCGATAGGGGATACCGATATGAAGACCATCAAGCTTGCTCCCGGTGAGCGCCTCGTTACCAACCAACTCAACCGCAAGGGCGTGCTGCCGCAAAACATCGTCGACGCCGCCCGCGATATCGTGGCCAACGTGCGCGCCAACGGCGATGCCGCGGTGCGCGATTATTGCCAGCGTTTTGATGGCGTTGAGCTGCAGAGCTTCCGCTTGCCGCAAGAACAGATCGGTGCCGCGCTCGAAGGCCTCGATCCGGCCTTTGTCGCCGCACTTGAGAAGGCCGCGCGCCAGATTCGCGAGTTCCACCAGCGCGAGGTCGAGCAGAGCTGGTTTACCATGCGCCCGGACGGCACAATGCTCGGCGTTAAGGTGACCCCGCTCGCGGCGGCCGGCATCTATGTACCGGGCGGCCGCGCGCAATATCCCTCCACCGTGCTCATGAACGCCATTCCCGCCAAGGTCGCCGGCGTCAAGCGCGTGGTTATGGTGACCCCGCCGCAAAAAGACGGCCTGATCAGCCCCTACACGCTCGCCGCGGCAAAGCTCGGCGGCGTGGACGAGATCTATATGGTGGGCGGCGCTCAGGCCGTGGCCGCACTTGCGTATGGTACTGAGACCATTCCGTGCGTCGACAAAATCACCGGACCGGGTAACGCCTTTGTTGCCGCGGCCAAGCAGATCGTCTCGGGTGACGTGGGTATCGATATGGTCGCCGGTCCCTCCGAGGTCTGCGTGCTGGCCGATACCACGGCCAAGCCTATGGTGGTCGCGGCAGACCTGATGGCCCAGGCCGAGCACGATCCGCTGGCAGCCTGCTATCTGGTGACTTGCGACGAGCAGTTTGCGCGCGAGGTCGAGGCTGGCATCGACATCCTGGTGGCGCAGTCGCCGCGTGCCGAGATCACGCGCGCTTCGCTCGACAACGAAGGCACCATCGTGGTGGCCGCCGATATGGCTGCCGCCGTTGAGGCCGTGAACACCGTGGCGCCCGAGCACCTGGAGCTGCACTGCAAGGATGCGATGGGCCTGCTTGGCGGCATTCGCAACGCCGGCGCCATCTTTGTGGGCGCTTGGAGCTCCGAGCCGCTTGGCGATTATGTTGCCGGCCCCAACCACACGCTGCCGACCGGCGGCACGGCCATGTTCTCCAACCCGCTTTCGGTCGAAGAGTTCGTTAAGCGCTCGAGCGTCATTTGCTATACGCCCGAGGGTCTGCTCTCCGACGCTCCCGCTACGCAGCGCCTGGCCGAGGCCGAGGGCCTGTGGGCGCACGCGCTCTCTGCCGCCCTGCGTCGTCGCGTGCTAGAGCAGGGCGAGGATGCCGTGAGTGCCGAGTCTCTGGCCGCGGCCGACCTGACCAAGGTTGCCTGGCCGGGCGACGCCGTGGCGACGGTTGCCGAGGTCGTTGACCTGGCGGCTGCGGGCGCGGATGGCGTTGGCGCGACTGGCAAGGAGGCCTAATATGGCCGAGCTGACGCCCCGTATGAAGGGGCTCGTCCAGCCCTACTTGGCCGGTATTGAGCCCTACGATCCCAACTTTACGTCCACGCGCATCAACCTTTCGGCCAACGAGAGCACCTATCCCGCGCCGGCTGGCGTGCGCGAGGCGGTCGACGCCGCCCTGGCTGCTACACCGCTCAACCGCTATCCCGATCCCATGTCCTGTGACCTGCGCGACGAGCTTGCCGCTTGGCATGGTGTGGCGCGCGAGAATGTCTGCGTGGGTAACGGCGGTGACGAGCTGCTCTATAACTACCTGCTGGCGTTTGGCGGTGCGGGGCGGACCCTGCTCAACTGCCCGCCGTGCTTTAGCGAGTACGCGTTCTTTGCGTCGCTCTGCCAGACCGAGGTGCGCGACGTGTGGCGCGACCCCGCGACCTTTGAGCTCGACCAAGCAGCCGTGCTTGCGGCGGCGCCCGAGTGCAACCTGGCAATCGTGACCTCGCCCAATAACCCCACGGGTGACGTGGCACCGCTCGACTTTGTCGCGACGCTGTGCGATGCGTGCCCCGGCATGGTAATGGTCGACGAGGCCTACGTTGAGTTTGCTGACGATTCGTTTGGCGCGGCCACCACGGCGCAAGGCCTTATCGCCGAGCATCCCAACCTGGTGATTCTGCATACGCTGTCCAAGGCGTTTGGCGCCGCCGGCACGCGTCTGGGTTACGTGATCGCGGCGCCCGAGGTCATCGACGTGTTCGCGGCGATTCGCCAGATCTACTCGGTCAATGTGTTGAGCCAAGCGGCGGCGCTTGCCTGCGTGCGTGCCCGCGATGCGTACACGCCCGTGGTGGCGCAGGTCGCATCCGAGCGCGAGCGCGAGCTGGGCGCCCTGCGCGCGATGGCCGCCGAGGGCATGCCCGTGGAGGCATGGCCGAGCGCGGCGAACTTTGTGCTCGTGCGTACGCCGCATGCCACGCGCGTGCGCGAGCGTCTGCGCGACGAATACTCGATTTTGGTGCGCGACTTTAGCTATGCGCCGGGGCTCGCGGACTGCCTGCGCATTACTGTGGGCACGCCGCAAGAAAACGATGAGGTATTGGCTGCGTTTGCCGCGCTGGTGAAGGAGGAGATGTAGATGGGCCGTTATGCCGAGGTGACCCGCAAGACGGGGGAGACCGACATCGTCGTAAAGCTCGACCTGGACGGAACCGGTGCGTGCGATATCTCGACCGGCGTACCGTTTTTCGACCACATGCTCAACGCTTTTGGCCGCCATGGCCTGTTTGATCTGACGGTGCATGCGGTAGGCGATGTGGAAGTCGATGCGCACCATACCGTCGAGGACACGGGCATTGTGCTGGGCGAGGCGTTTTGCCGGGCGCTGGGCGACAAGGCGGGCATTACGCGCTTTGCCGACGCGGCGATCGCCATGGACGAGACGCTCGTGATGGCCGCCGTGGATATCTCGGGCCGCGGCCAGGCCTACTGCGAGTTGCCCGTGCCGACCGAGCGTGTGGGCACCTTTGATACCGAGCTGGCCGTCGAGTTCTTCTATGCCTTTGCGCGCGATGCCAAGCTCACGCTGCACGTGCGCGAGCTGGCGGGCGGCAACTCGCACCACATTATCGAGGCCGCCTTTAAGGCCGTGGGCCGCACGATGCGCCGCGCCTGCGAGCTCGATCCCCGCGTGCAGGGCATCCCCAGCACCAAGGGCTCGCTGTAACCGTCACAAGGGTAAAACCACCACGAAGGTACCTGTCCCCTTTGTGGTGGTTTTGGATGATGAGAAGTGGAGGGTCGCGTGGGCGAACCGAAGATTGTGGTGGTCGACTACCACAAGGGCAACTTGTCGAGCGTCGTGCGCGGGCTTGCGCGCGCCGGTGCCGCCGCCTGCACATCGGACGATCCGGAGCAGATCCGCAACGCCGACGGCCTGGTCATCCCGGGCGTGGGCGCGTTCTATGACGCGATCGCCTTTATGCGCCAGAGCGGCGAGGAGGTGGCCGTGCTCGATGCCGTTGCTGCCGGAACTCCGCTGCTCGGCATCTGCCTGGGACTTCAACTGTTTTTTGAGCGCGGCAACGAGGGCGTGCCTGCGGACGAGGGTGCGGACGACGATGCCTCCGAGCAGGCCGGCGGTCCCTGGGTCGATGGCCTGGGTATTATGCGCGGCTCGTGCACGCGCTTGGAGTCGAGCCGCCTGAAGGTGCCGCACGTGGGCTGGGACCAGGTGCACATGACGCCTGCCGGCCCGGCCGATCCGCTGCTCGCCGGTTTTGCCGAGGGCGCCAACATGTATTTCACCCACAGCTACGCGGTGGCCGACGACGTCGATGACGCCGATGTGTTGGCGCGTACGCACTATACGCGGAGTTTCCCGTGCATCGTGCGTCATGGCAACGTGTGGGGCTGCCAGTTCCATCCCGAGAAATCCTCCGCGCTGGGTCAGCGCATCCTTAAGAACTTCGTCAACATCGTCGAGGAGGTTGGCCGATGATTCTGTTTCCCGCAATCGATTTGATCGGCGGCAAGGTCGTGCGCCTGGAGCGCGGCGACCGGAGCCGCTGCAAGGTATATTCCGACGACCCCGTGGCCGTTGCCCGCTCCTTTGCCGAGCAGGGCGCGAGCTGGGTGCACGTCGTCGACCTGTCCGCTGCCTTCGGCGAGGACGAGGACACATGCGCTGCCAACTCGGCGGCAATTAAGGCCATCTGCGGCGTTGACGGTCTGTCCGTGGACGTGGGCGGCGGCGTTCGCTCGCTCGCACGCATCGACGAGCTGGCCGGCTATGGTGCTCGCCGTATCGCACTGGGCACCGTGCTGGTGACCGAGCCGGGTTTTGCCGAGGTGGCAGCTCGCGGCTTTGGCGAGCTGCTGGTGGCAGATATCGCCGCGCGCGACGGCCAGGTCAAGGTGAACGGCTGGCGCGACGGCGCGGGCGTGGCGCTCGACGACGCCGTGGCGCAGCTTTCCGAGCTGGGTTTTAAGCATCTGGTGTATACCGACATCGCGCGTGATGGCATGCAGACGGGCATCGATGTGGCGGCGTATCGCCATGTGGCCGAGGTCGCGGGCTTTCCCGTCGTGGCTTCGGGCGGTATCTCGACGCTCGACGACATCCGCGCACTGGCCGCGGTGGGTGAGGTCGCGATTGAAGGCGCCATTACCGGCCGTGCGCTCTACGAGGGCAACTTTACGCTGGTTCAGGCGCTGGCCGCCGCCCGAGGGGAGGAATAGCCCATGCTTACCAAACGCGTGATTCCCTGTCTGGATGTTAAGGACGGTCGTGTGGTCAAGGGCGTCAACTTCGTGAGCCTGCGCGATGCGGGCGATCCGGTGGAGCTGGCCCGCGCCTACGACCGCGAGGGTGCGGACGAGGTCGTCTTTCTGGATATTACCGCGACGAGCGACAACCGAGCGACGACCATCGAGATGGCGGCGCATGCGGCCGAGGAGCTGGCCATTCCCTATACCGTGGGCGGCGGCTTTCGCGACCTGGCGGGCATGCGCACCATGGTTGCCGCCGGTGCCGACAAGGTGTCGCTCAACTCTGCCGCCGTGCGCGACCCGTCGTTGATCAGCCAGGCCGCCGCGGCGTTTGGCAGCCAGGCCGTGGTCGTGGCGATCGATGCCAAGCGCGTCGGTTTGCCCGGCGCATCCGGTGCCGACAAGTGGGAGGTTTTCACGGCGGGCGGTCGCAACGCCACGGGTATCGATGCGGTGGCGTGGGCCGAGGAGGCGGCTCGTCGCGGCGCTGGCGAGATCCTGCTGACCAGCATGGATCGCGACGGCACCAAGGCCGGCTTTGATTTGGCGCTCACCCGTGCCGTGGCGCGCGCGGTGCCGATTCCCGTCATCGCGAGCGGCGGCGTGGGCACGCTCGAGCATTTTGCCGAGGGCGTGATCGAGGGCGAAGCCGACGCCGTGCTGGCGGCCAGCGTCTTTCACTTTGGAACCTTCAGCATTCGCGAAGTCAAAGAGTATATGGCCTCACAGGGCATCCCTGTGAGATTGGACTTCTAATGCTGCGGCTTGTCCAGGTACCGCATCTTGCCGCTTAAACCGTCACTCGCGTACCAAAGTACGCGTCGCTCCTCTTTCGCGGCAACCTGCGGCACCTGGACAACCCTCGCCGACCGGCGATGTTTAAATTGGGGAATTGAAATGAGAGAAATTACTACTCCAGCGGATCTTAAATACGACGCCAAGGGGCTGATTCCCTGTGTGGTTCAGCAGTATGACACTGGCGAGGTGCTTATGGTTGCCTGGATGAACGAGGAGTCGGTGGGGCTGACGCTCAAGACCGGGACCACGTGGTTTTGGAGCCGCAGCCGTCAGGAGCTCTGGAACAAGGGCGCGACGAGCGGCAACATGCAGGAGGTCAAGGAGCTCTGGGCCGACTGCGATAGCGATACGCTGCTGGTCAAGGTCGACTCGCCGGGTCCGGCCTGCCATACCGGCAACCGTACCTGCTTCTTTAAGAAACTCGCGTAGGGCGGGCGCTCGGCTAAGCGCTTGGCCAACCAGAAAGGATTGAACCATGGGTGTGCGCACTGCGAATGTTCGGGATGGAAATATCGGAGAGACGCTGACGGGGCTGGCCGAGGTGATTCACGGTCGTCGCGACGCGTCGCCACAGGAGAGCTATACCGCTCGCCTGCTGACCGACGTTGAGGACGAGCTGCTCAAGAAGCTTGCCGAGGAGGCGAGCGAGGTGATCATGGCCTGCAAGGATAACGATCACGACCACATCCGCTACGAGGCCGGCGACCTGGTCTACCACCTGCTCGTGACGCTCGAGCGCTACGGCATCACCCTCGACGAGCTGGCCGGCGAACTCAACGCCCGCCGCCACTAGTCGTTTGGGACAGTCTTTGTTGGTGTAACGGGGTCATGGAAGTTGCGGTGAAATAGGGACTGTTTAAGCGCTTCATCAGGCAAAACAATCCCTATTCCACCGCAACTTATGAAGGGATGGCTAGTCGAGGGGTGTGGGTTCCCATTCGCCGGTGGGGTGGGGGATGTCGAAGGTTCGGTAGCCGCAGTCGTAGGCGTGGGCTTGTGCCTCGCGGATATTCCAGCAGATGTCGCAGGCGCGGTGCGCGTCCGAGCCAAAGGTGATGGGTACCTCGGCGTGGACAAAGCAACGCAACAGCCCCGTCGAGGGGTAATAGTCGTCGAGGCCCTTGCGCGGCGCGGCGGTCGAAACTTCAACGCGGCGGCCTGTATCGTGTGCGCACTCTGCCATCTGCTCCCAAAACGGTGCCGTATCAAAATCGGGCGCAAAGCCTTCCTTCGAAAAGCGCATGACCAGGTCGGGGTGAGCCATTACATCAAAGTTGAGCGGGCTCTCGCAGGCGCGGCACCAGTCATCGACATAGCGCTCCCACACGCCGCGTACGTCTAAGTTTTCCCAAACATGCAGGTTGGTGTCATCGTCGATCCAACCGCAAAGGGAATCGGGTGTATCAGGACGAGCGACGTCCTCCGTCCCCGCCGTGCCCGCAGCACCTGCCGCAATATCGCCTGGGTTGCCAATCCAATGCACGCTGCCCAGGAGTACGACGGCGCCCTGGGACCAGCGCTCAACCAAAGGCTCGCAGCCCTCGTACCAATCGCATTCAAAGCCATAGATAAAGCTGAGCTCCGGCGCAATCTGCGCGGCAAGCTTGCGAGCATCCTCAAAAGCCAGACGATGTGCCGGCAGGTCGCCCTCAGTAACCTGCACTTCGCAGTTGGCATCCATGCTGGCGGGCAAGGTGAGGTGGTCGGTCGAGACCATGACCCGACAGCCAGCCGCCGCGGCGGCGCGAACGTTTTCCTCAAAGGAGGCATGGCCGTCCGAAAACGAGGTGTGGGTGTGGCAATCGACCAGCGGGCAAGCAGACATGGCAGCTCCTTTGCGTCAAGCGAATCCGCTCCATTGTAATGGCGCGACCCCTGGCGCGCCGGGAACGCCACAAGTCGAAACCGACTGGAAAGGGCAGGCGGCGCGCAAGGGCTGCCGCACGACATCGACCCTGCCTCAAAACGTGTACGTCAGCCTCCAAAAGCTGCAAAAAATGACGTGTTTGGAGGCTGCCGTACACGTTTGGATAGGGGCGAGGACGATCCCGGCGCACGCCGACGTCCGCGACGGGCAAAAGTCCCGCCCATCCCATGACGCCGCCCCCACGCCGCCCGCGATGTGCTAGCGTTTGAGTGAACAAAACGAGCCCGCGCGGAAAGGAACCGGACCGTATGCAACGTGGAAGTACATCTCCGCTGTCCCGCGAGACCGATGCGCCCGAGACCATCGTCAAGCTGGAGTGCGACATCGACGATGCGTCGCCCGAGGTACTCGCCTATGCCGCCGACCGCCTGCGCGAGGCCGGCGCCCGCGAGGTGCACTGGCTACCCCTCTACTGCAAAAAGGGTCGCCCCGGATGGCAGTTGCAGGTGATCTGCTCGCACGAGGATATCGAGCGCCTACAGACGATTATCTTTTTGGAGACCACGACCAACGCCGTTCGTCGCCAGGTGATGGAACGCGTTTGCCTGCCGCGCCGATTCGAGCAGGTGACAACGCCTTGGGGCGAGGTGGCCGTAAAGGTGGCAACCCTGCCCGATGGCAGCGAGCGTGCAGCGCCCGAGTACGAGGACTGCGCTCGCCTTGCTCGTGAGCACAATGTGCCGCTCCAGCGCGTGATGCAGGCGGCGCAAGCCGCGGCTCTGCAATTTGAGTGACACGGTCGGCGACGCGCCACACCCACCCCATCAACCTCACCGAAAGGACCACCATGAAATACCTCATCGCCTCCGACATCCACGGCTCGGCATATTGGACCGAACGCCTTTGCGCCGCCATCGAGTCCGAGCAGCCCGATCGCATTGTGCTGCTGGGCGACCTGCTCTACCACGGCCCGCGTAACGACCTGCCGCGCGACTACGCTCCCAAGCGCGTGATTCCGCTGCTCAACGCCCTGGCCGACCGCATCATCGCGGTGCGCGGCAACTGCGACGCCGAGGTCGACCAGATGGTGCTCGACTTTCCCATCATGGCCGACTATGCCACGTTATTCGACGAGAACGGCCGCGAGCTGTTCCTGACGCACGGCCACGTTTTTGGCGCCGGTATGCACAACAGCGTCGACCACGCGCCCGCGCTGCCCGAGGGCTCCGCGCTCGTCTACGGTCACACGCACATCAAGGTCAACGAAGCGAGCGAGGAGCATCCTGGTCTGTGGCTCTTCAACCCCGGCAGCGTGAGCATCCCCAAGGACGGTACGCACAGCTACGGCATCTACGAGGGCGGCGCGTTCCGCCACGTGGTCCTGGAGGAGGAATAACCATGGCGCAGCACATGGCTCAGCAAAATGCCGAGGGTTCGCGTGACCTGTCCACGCTGGTAGATGCATCGGCCGAGCTGCAGCATCTGGTGCAGACCATCTGGCGTCTGCGTCAGCCCGACGGCTGCCCGTGGGACCGCGAGCAGACGCACCGCAGCATTGGCAAGAACATGATCGAGGAGGCCTACGAGGCGCTCGACTGCATCGAGGCCGACGACGCGGCGCACCTGCGCGAGGAGCTGGGCGACGTGCTCATGCAGGTAGTGTTGCATGCGCAGATCGCGGCGGACGCCGGCGAGTTTACGCTGGCCGACGTGGCGCACGATATCGACGCCAAGCTCATTCGCCGTCATCCGCACGTGTTTGGCGATGCGGATGCCGACAGCTCTGACGAGGTGCTCAAGATTTGGGACGAGGTCAAGCTTGCCGAGAAGGCCGCCAAGGACAAGGCCGTGGCGGCAGGCGAGGCCGCGCCCGAGGGGCTGCTCGACGGCGTGCCCACGCACCTGCCGGCGCTGATGCAAGCGCAAAAGGTCTCGCGCAAGGCGGCTGCCGTGGGCTTTGAGTGGGAGACGGTCCAGGATGTGTGGGACGAGGTCGCCGAGGAGCGTGCCGAGTTTGAGGCCGAGGCCCCTGGCTCGCCCGAGCGCGAAATGGAGTTTGGCGATCTGCTCTTTGCCCTGGTCAACGTCGCGCGCAAGGAGGGTATCGACGCCGAGAGCGCCCTGCGCGCGAGCACGGCCAAGTTTCGCCGTCGCTGGGCTGCGATGGAGCAGATGGCGGCCGATGCCCACGTGGATCTTGCCGAGCTTTCGACCCACGGCCTCAACGACCTGTGGGATGCCGCAAAGGCGGAGGAGTAAGACTGCGGGAACGACGGGCTGACACGCCTCATCGTTCCCGCTAAATTTTTCGAAAATCAAGTGTATCCCTCGGCTAACTTAGGGCATAATGCAAAAAGTGCGACATGGCTAACTTACGGAGACGCACCGATGGTGCACGGTCAGCCGGTCGCTTGCATCCACTACGTTTCCAAGTGAGAGGGAGACAACATGAGCGATATTTTGGACGTTTACGGTCGCGAGGTGCTCGACAGCCGCGGCAATCCCACCGTCGAGGTCGAGGTTGTGCTCGAGGACGGTAGCTTCGGTCGCGCGATGGTGCCTTCGGGCGCTTCGACCGGTGCCTTTGAGGCTTGCGAGCTGCGCGATGGCGACAAGGGCCGCTATCTGGGCAAGGGCGTCTCTCAGGCCGTCGAGCACGTCAACAACGAGTGCGCCAATGCCGTCGTCGGCCTCGACGCCTTCGACCAGCGTGCCGTCGATGCCGCGCTGATTGCCGCGGACGGTACCCCCAACAAGACCAAGCTCGGTGCCAACGCCATCCTGGGCGTGTCGCTGGCCGTTGCCCGCGCCGCTGCCGAGTCGGCGGGCCTGTCGCTGTACCAGTACCTGGGCGGCGTCAACGCTCACCTGCTGCCCACGCCCATGATGAACATTCTCAACGGCGGCGTGCATGCCGACAACAACGTCGACTTCCAGGAGTTCATGATCATGCCCGTGGGTGCTCCGAGCTTTGCCGAGGGCCTGCGTTGGTGCGCCGAGGTCTACCACACCCTCAAGGGCGTGCTGCACGAGGCCGGCCTGGGCGGCGGCGTGGGCGACGAGGGCGGCTTTGCCCCCAACCTTAAGACCAATGCCGAGCCGTTCGAGTACATCACCAAGGCCGTGGAGAAGGCCGGCTTTAAGCCCGGCATCGACTTCATGTACGCCATGGACCCGGCCTCGACCGAGTTCTACAACGCCGAGACCGGCATGTACGAGCTCAAGGGCGAGGGCGTGGAGTACACGAGTGCCCAGATGGTTGATTACTGGGAGAAGCTCGTCGACACCTATCCCATATCTCCATCGAGGACGGCATGGCCGAGGAGGACTGGGACGGCTGGGTTGAGCTCACCCGTCGCATTGGCAACAAGGTGCAGCTGGTGGGCGACGACCTGTTCGTCACCAACACCGAGCGCCTCAAGAAGGGCATCGAGCTGGGTGCCGCCAACGCGATCCTGGTCAAGGTCAACCAGATCGGCACGCTCACCGAGTCGCTCGAGGCCATCGAGACCGCCAAGGAGGCCGGCTACGCTTGCATCGTGAGCCACCGTTCCGGCGAGACCGAGGACTCCACGATCGCCGACCTGGTCGTGGGCGTCAACGCCGGCCAGATCAAGTCGGGCGCCCCGTGCCGCAGCGACCGTATCGCCAAGTACAACCAGCTCATCCGCATCGAGGACGAGCTCGAGGGCAGCGCGCGTTACGCCGGCAAGGCCGCGTTCTACAACATTCGCTAGGCACGCGGAGGTCGCGGGGGCGGGGAAGACTCGGATTTGCCTTGCTCCAGCCGGGCGCTGTTGAGCACCATTGGGCGCTGGGCCATATGACTCAGCGCCTTTTTTATGTCGAGCAAAGGCTGGCGAAGGCGGTGCGGGCGCTCGTGCTATAACTAGAATACTTAGCGCAAACAAACCTCAACCGCACAAGGCGCACATGGATCAGATTTACGACAACAGGTACTATTCCGCCGGTTCGCGTGAGCCGTCGCCTCGCCGTGCGCGCACGGTGCAGCTCGGTGGGTCCGCCTACGCCGGCGCCGACCGCTCCATGCAGCGCCCGACAAGTACCTCGCGCCCCAATGCTCAAGTGAATACTTCGACAGATGGACCAGTGCGCCCGGCACGTTCGTCGCATGCTCAGCGCTCGTCGGCTCAAACGCACGATAGGTCGAGCAGGCCTTCGAACCGTTTTTCGGGCTCGGACTTTATGCACTACGCCAACGACAACGCGGTGGTCAAGGCGATCTACGACTTTACCCACGGTCCTCAGCGAGGGCTATTCATCGGCATTGTCGTTGCCCTGGTGCTCGTGAGCCTGTATTTCCCCGTGCGCGACCTGTACGTGGCAAAGCGTTCGAGCGATATCTTGACCAAGCAGGTCGAGATTCGCCAGCAATACAATGATGGGCTGCAAAAAAGCGTCGACAAGCTGCTCTCGGAGGAGGGTATCAAGGATGCGGCATCCGAGGACCTGGGCTTGGTGATGCCCGGCGAGAAGAGGATTGAAGTGCAGGGCCTGGACGGCGATTCGGATGCCTCGTCGAGCCAGAAGTCGTCGAACGCCAAGAAGGCCAGCGAAGTTGCCAAGGAAATCGAAGAAGTCGGTAAGGACGCGCCGTGGTACATCCAAGCGCTCGACATGCTGTTTGGGTTTAACGGCGTCGAGGGCCAGACGGTCGTGTCCAACGGCAAATAGCGCCCGGAGGGGAGCCCGCAATGGCAGATTGCAAACGCTATAAGGTAGCCGCGATCGACCTGGGAACGGTGTCGTCGCGACTGGTGCTGGCGCAGGTCGAGGCCGGGGCGATCGTGGAATCGTCCAAGCATACCGAGATCACCGACTTGGGCGAGGGCGTGGACGCGACGGGGCGCTTTTGCGAGGCGGCCGTTGAGCGCGTGCTCGCTGCGTGCCGCATGTTTCTGGACGAAGCCCGTGCCTTTGGGGCCGCGTGCATCTGCACCACGTGCACGAGCGCCGCACGCGATGCGTCCAATGCTGCCCTGCTGCTGGACGGCCTGCGCGATCTGGGGCTCGAACCGCAGGTGATTCCGGGCGAGGTTGAGGCGCGCCTGACGTTTTTTGGCGTAGCGCACGACTTTGCAGGCGAGCGCATCATCGTCGCCGATTCGGGTGGCGGCTCCACGGAGCTCGCGACGGGCGTCTATGCGCCTGAGCGCGGGGTCTTTGCGCTGGAGGGAACGCGCTCACTGGACATCGGTTGCCGTCGCGTGACGGAGCGGTTTTTCTCGGCGCTGCCGCCCGCACGCGGCGAGCTTGCTGCCGCTGCCTCGTGGGCAGGCGAGCAGTTCGCCGCCTATTTTGAAGGCCTGCCCAGCGACTTTGAGCGCGCCGAGCGTCTGGTCGCGGTGGGTGGCACGGTGACTACGCTGGTGGCTCTGGTCCACGAGCTGGAACCGTACGATTCGAGCTTTGTTCACCTACGCGAGCTGTCGCTGGAGCAGGTCTCGGCCGCTATCGAGCGCATGTCTGTGTTGGACGCGGAAGGCATCGCCGCGCTACCGGGTGTACAGCCCAAACGCGCGGGCGTGATCTTGGCTGGCGCCGTGGTGATCCGCGAACTCATGCGTGCCGGCGGCTACAAGACGCTCACCGTAAGCGAGAACAGCCTACTCGCCGGCATGGCCGCCACCATCAACGAGGTTCTCGACGGCGCGACTCCCACCATCGGCTGGACCCCGAGCCTGAGTGCTCTTTAACCGTCTTCCTCTGAGTTGCGGTGAAATAGTTCCTAAATAAGCTGGTAAACGGTATAAACAGGATCTATTCCACCGCAACTTAGAGCCCCGCCGGCGTGTAAAAGAAACGAGCCCGCATCCCCGGGGGACACGAGCTCGTAAACAATACGTGGTAGGGGCGGTGGGACGTCCGCGTATTTGCTGCGCAAATCCGCACCGGCTTCGGCCGCCTGCCGGCGCCCTCGCCGGCTCGCTGCGGACGCTGCGCGTCCGCTTGACGCTCGCCCCCTCGCGGGTTCGAGTCCCACCGGCATCTAAAAGAAGCGAGCCCACATCCCTGGGGAACACGGGCTCGTAAACAATACGTGGTAGGGGCGGTGGGACTCGAACCCACAATCCTTGCGGCGAGGGATTTTAAGTCCCCTGCGTATGCCAATTCCGCCACGCCCCCGTGAGACTAGAAGTCTAGCACAAGCCGTCCGCTACGCGTTGACGGCCATCGAGTGTTGGCCCGACTTTTCCAAGTACTCGGCATACTTGGCCTCGTCGCCCTTGTTTTGGTATTGCAGGGCCAGCAGGTACTCCAGACGGCAGCGCTTGACCGGGTCGTTGCCGACACCCTCGAGCATGCGCTCCAGCTCGGGAATGTCGTTGTGGCGCTTGAGGATCATCGTGTCGTACATCAGCTGGCACTCGTGCGCAACTGCCTCGGCCTGACCGCCCTCAAAGCCCTTGATCTCGTGCAGCAGCTCTTTGGACTTTTTGCGGTCCTCCTGGCCAACGTAGTAGTTAAAGGCCTTAATGACCAGGTCGACGCGTTGCATCTTGGGCAGGTTGAGTCCCAGCAGCAGGTCGAACATCTCGCTGGCGCGCTCGTGGTCCTCGCGCAGCAGATAGGAGTTCAGGCGCAGGTAGTCGCGGTTATAGCGCGGGTACAGCATGCTGGTGAGTTTGGCGTCGAGCAAACGATCGAACTCGTCCCACTGCTTGGCAGCCATAAGCTGCTGCAAGCGCTTGAACGTGGTGCGTTTTTTGACGCTAAAGAACACCGACACGGCGATGCAGATGATAACGACGGCGGTCCAGAGGGTGCGGGAATCGGGCATATTAGGGTCCTTAGTCGCTTGTAAAACAAGCGGTATGACAACACGTACTAGATGTATTATACGCAGCGCGCAAGCAAACTGGCATAAAAGTGCATCGAGGCCGAGCGCCATCGCTCGCTGCGGTACACTTACCTAAAGTAAACCATGAAGGGAGACATTACCTATGAAGAAGATCGTTTTGGCTTGCGGTGCTGGCGCTGCTACTTCCACGCTCGTTGCCCAGAAGGTCGCCACCTTGCTCGACGCCAACGGTTACGCCGACAAGTACGAGATCGTGCAGTGCGCCATCTCCGAGGCCAAGGACTACTGCGACGAGGGCGCCGACCTGCTGATCGCCACCACCGTTGCCCCCGAAGGCCTCACCTGCCCGTACGTGAGCGGCGTGCCCTTCATGACCGGCATGAACCGCGTCGCTGCCGAGAAGGCCGTTCTCGACGTCATGGCTCAGTAGGCACTGCCTGTATGAGTGAGCAGAACGCCAACCCGGTCGAGCTCTTTGGCATGCGCGTTGCCCATGTGGGCATTAACGCCGCCGACCCGGCAGACGCCCTGGAGATCGCGGAGCTGTTCTCGACGATGATGGGCCTGCCCGTCATCGAGACCCCGGTTTCGTACTTTAACGATTCGCTGGTCGAGATCATGAAGCAGAATGGTCGTGGCACCAAGGGCCACATCGGTTTTGCCGTCAACGACATCGATGCGGCCGAGAAGTGGTTTGCCGAGCGCGGGCTCGAGGTCAACGAGGAGTCGCGCGCGCTGCTGCCCGACGGTAGCACCAAGCTCGTGTACTTTAAGCGCGAGTTCGCCGGCTTCGCCGTGCATCTGTGCCGTGAGTAATGCACAAACTGCTATAGCTAGCAAAAAGGGATAGGACGCGTGGCCCTATCCCTTTATTTATGCCGAGGGGCTTCCTACCGCGGCAGGCGAATCGTAAAGCGGCTGCCGACGCCCTCGACCGAGGTCACGCCGATGACGCCGCCATGGCTATCGACGATCCACTTGGCAATGGCAAGCCCCAGACCCGAGCCCTGCGCGCCGGCATCGCGTGCGTTGTCGGCGCGGTAGAACCGTTCAAACGCGTGAGCTGCGGATTCCTGGTTCATGCCGATGCCCTCGTCCTCAACACTTATGTCGATCGTGCCCGCGCCCGCATCCGGCGTTATGCCAAATGTGACGGTCGTTCCCGCATCCGAGTACTTGGCGGCGTTTTGCACGATCACACGCAGGGCTTGCTTCACGAGCGCCACGTCGACGGGCGCATCGCAGCGCGGGTCGCTGACAAGCGCGGCGTCGTATGCCAGCCGATACGTGTGCGCGGCATCGATCATCTGCGATTCCTCGCATACCTCGCCGACCAGTGCGGCCAGGTTGGTATCCGCACGCCGCAGGACCGTGCGTCCGGCATCGCCGCGCGCCAAAAACAGCAGCTGCTCCACGAGCTCCTGCATGTGCTCGCTTTCGGCCTTGAGCGAGGCGATGGACTCTGCCAGTACGTCCGGGTCGTCTTTGCCCCAGCGGTCGAGCATGTTTACGTAGCCCTGAATCACCGCGATGGGCGTGCGCAGCTCGTGGCTTGCATCGTTGACAAAGCGCATCTGCTGCAGCTTGGCCTCTTGCATCTGGCGCAGCAGGCGGTTGAGTGCGACCTCGATGCTTGCCAGGTCGGCATCGCCGGTGGTGACGCTTGGTGAGTCGACGCTTGCGCGCACGATGGCCTGCTCCAGTGTTTCCATTTTGCCGCCGGAGAGCTGCATGCGACCGAGTTCGTCCACGCGCAGGGCCAGATCGTTGAGCGGCGCCATGGTGCGGCGCACGCGGCGGGCGCCGCCGAGCATGTTGAGCACGCTGATGACCTGCCAACCCACAACGACAAGGTAGAGAGGCCATAGCGCGACGAGGTCCTGCGCGAGGGGGAAGGTCTTGGTGGTGCGCGCAAGCTCGACGGTATAGGTGAGCGTTGTCGGGTCCCAGCCGCGCGCGGGCGTCATCGACATGCCGTGAACGGTGGCACCGGGGATCCATCCTGCGGTAAACGTGTCGTCGGGCAGTGTCTGGTTGTATCCATAGACGAGGATCGCCGCCGCAATCACTACCAGCAACAGATCGAGCCAGATGTAGCTCATCAGACGGCGCCACATATAGCTCCAGTTGATGGCGCGGGCGATGGAGGTGACGCGCTTGGCCTCGGCGTTACGCACGGCAGACATAGCCCACCCCGCGCACGGTCTGGATGATGCGGGCGCTGCCGGCGTCCTCGATCTTGGCACGCAGGTGCGCGATGTGTACGTCGACGTTGTTGGTGTCGCCCACGTATTCGTAGCCCAGCGCTTCGTGCGCGATGCGCTCGCGCGTGAGCACGGTCTCGGCATGCGCCATAAGCAGGGCGAGGACGTCGAACTCGCGGGCCGTGAGCACGATGGGTGAGCCTCCGACCGTGACTTCGCGGCGGTCGGGATCGAGCACGACCGATCCCACGGTGAGTGCGGCGGGGGAGGGCAAGGCGGATGCCTGGGTCGAGCCGCTGACCGGGGGCATCGCGACGGCGCCGACGTCCGCGCCGCCCGCCATGCCCGCCTCAACGCCACCAACGCCCGAAGCCGCCCGCACGGCCTCCGAGCGCTTCAGCGCCACGCGGATCCGTGCGAACAGCTCCTCGATCGCAAACGGCTTGGTCAAGTAATCGTCGGCGCCGGCATCGAGTCCGGCAACCTTGTCCATCACGGCATCGCGCGCGGTGACCATGATCACCGGCACATCCTTGTGCTTGCGTACGCGCCGCAGCACCTCCATGCCGTTGAGTTGCGGCAGCAGTACATCGAGCAGGATCAGATCGTAGTCGCGCTCCAGCGCCAGGTCCACGGCGGTGCGGCCGTCGGCGGCGTGCTCCACCTGGTAGCCCTCGTGCTCCAGCTCGAGTGTCACAAAGCGGGCGATTTTCTCCTCGTCCTCTACGATCAGGATTCGTGCCATACGTGCCCCCGTCTGCGATTACTTGTCGTCGTTGAGATTTTGCTTGATGCCGTCCGCGGCATCGGCGGCGTGATTCATAAGGTTGTTGATGCTGCCGGGCACGTCGCCGTCGCTGTCGATGCGGTAGCGCATGCCAAAGAACAGGCCAAGCAGCATCAGCCAAATCGTGGCGCCCCAGGCAAACAGCGCGACGATGGGGATCAGGATGGGGATGTTGAGGATGATCGCATCGCGGCGCGTGGCGATAAACTTGGTGTCCAGGCTCAGGCGGAAGAGCTTTTTGAGGTACTCCCACACGCTGTCCATCTTCTTGGAGAAGTCGGTCTTTTCGCTCGACTTCTCGTAGGCGGCCTGCGCGGCGACCATCTCGGCCGAGGGCTCGTCGACCGGCGCGGACTCGGTGGCGGCGTGCGCCGACGTGGTCTGGGTCTTGCCCTGCGACTCGAGCCAAATGATGGCATCCAAAACGCTGCCGTCGGCAGCGTCGAGCGCCGCCTTGGCATCGGTGTAGCTCACGTTGCACTTGGTGCGGATGGTTTCAACTTTTTCGAGGTCGTTCATGACCTGTCCTTTCGTTCGATGGGCGCGACGCCGGGCGATCTGCCCGGGCGCGAGCGTAGCGTTCGGCGGCCTGCGTTGCGCGGCGCTGCCCCGCCCTTGGTCGAACTCTATAGTGCAGGTTATAGATTAAGCGATTCTTGAGCCAAGATTAATGTTGGATGAGTTTTTGCGCGGCGGTGGGAAAAGTATCAGATCTCGATAGCGGGGGATGGGGTGCTGGTAGTAAAGCGGTGTCAAGGGTTGGTCGAGCGGGCGGTTTTTAGGCGACTGTGACATGGCGGGCGGTCGATCACCTATACTGGTTGGGCTCAACTGGAGAGGTGATAACTAGTTATGAAATCAATCAATGTTGCAGCAGCGATTATTCAGAAGGATGGGAAAATCCTGAGCTGCCAGCGCGGCTATGGCGAGTTTAAAGACGGCTGGGAGTTTCCGGGCGGAAAGCTCGAGCCGGGCGAGACCGGCGAGCAGGCAATCGTGCGCGAGATTCAAGAAGAGCTCGAGGTCACGATCGGCAACCTCGACTATCTTTGCACGGTCGAACACGATTACGAGACGTTCCACCTGTCGATGCAGTGCTACCAAGCTGACATCCTTTCGGGGGAGTTCAAAGAGCACGCTCACGAGGACATGAAGTGGCTCGATACCAATAACCTGTGGGATGTCGATTGGCTTCCGGCGGACGTTAAAGTCGTTAGGGAACTCGAAAAGAAACTCGGGCTTAAGTAAGCAAAAAGGAGCGGGCGCCACATGGGCGACCCACTCCTTTTTGTTACTCTGTCTCACTCAGATCGCTGAGCATAAACTCGTAAATGTCCTGACGCACGGGCGCATTGAGCTCATATTCGATTTCGACGGCGTTGTCGCCGCTCTTAGTTTTAATAGCTTCGAACTCGCCGGCCGGATGCATTTCGCCTAAGAAATAGAACTCCCTACCGCCCTTATCGTCCTTGTTCTTACGCATAAACAAATACGTCTTCAGGCCGTTTCCTGGCCATGTCTGCAGTCGCTGAATCTCGGGGGAGTTGAGCGTGCGGTTGTTCTTAGAGATTGCAACTAGCTTACTCGGCGAAACAAAGCGGTCTTCATACTGAATGGACTCGCTAATGTCGGGTGCCTTGTCATAGTTAATAAATACGGGGAATGTATTGGTCTTCTCGTCGTAGAAGTAGCCGCCAAGATTTTGGCCGTTGATGTTCTTTTCCCAGTTCATCAAGCGGCAAACCTCTTCGTACGTGTACTTGGCATTGAGAACGAAATTTGTGTTTTCGTACGTCTCGGCATAGTCGAGTCGGTTGCGCGCAATGCCAAAATCCAGCACCTCGAGAATCTGACGCTTGAACTCTGCGTTGCGCAGGGCGCTCGCAAACACTTCGGTCAGACGAGGTCCGGTTCCGTCGTCAATAAGCAGGGAAACGAAATCCTTAGGAGTGGCAAAGTCGCCCTTAAGGACGGCGATTGCCGACCTAACGGCGCTGTCCTTAAGTTGTGCGCGGTAGTTCCTAAGCGCGGCCTCGCGCATATGTCGATAGCCCTCGTGTCCGGCTTCGACGAGCGTTTGAAGCAAATAGAGGTCTTCGAATCGCTTGCCCGCGGCGAGCTTTTGCGAAATAAATTTGAGAATCTTGGTTTGATCAGAGGAAAAATGGACTGTGTAGCCCGGCTCGTATTTGGAAAGAAATGCGTGGTAGGACCCCAGGCAGCTGTTCTTGAAGATAAGCAGCGGATCGATGGAGCCATTACGATCAAATTCGAGCAGCGAGGGAATCTTGCCGAGTTTCTGACGCAAGTCGAGATATTCGTTCTTCAAAAATCTGACGGAGGTAAAGTCACCGCCGTCGATGGCCTTATAGATGCGAGCTTCGGAAATACGATCGAAGCTTACCGTTGAGCATCCGGGGATCGCCGAATCGCTCTCTTGGACGAGACGACGCAGGCGGTCTTTGTTGTACGTCTTGTCACCCGAAAGCGCGATGGGCACCAAGAAGTTGCTCTGGTAATTGCCAATAAAGTCTAGTACCAGTGTGTATTCCTTGCCATCATTCAGGCGCAAACCTCGTCCGAGCTGCTGAATAAAGATGATTGCGGAGTCGGTGCGTCGAAGCATGATGATCTGATTGAGCGAGGGGATGTCGACGCCTTCGTTCATGATATCGACCGAGAAAATGTACTCGAGCTCGCCGGCTTCAAGTCGGCTGATCGCAGCATCGCGGACTTCATCGGAATCTTGACCGCTAATCGCAGCCGTTCGATATCCGAGAGTGTTGAATTTGCGCGACAGTTCTTCGGCCTCGACGTTTCGATTGCAGAAAATTAAGCCCCTGCGGTTGCTTTTGGTGACGCTGTATTCTTCGATCTTCTCGGTGATGTGACGCACACGCTCGTCAGACGTCAAGCGTCCGAACAAGGCAGTGTCTTCAACCGTCTCGTCGTCAATCTCCAGATCGTGAATGCCAAAATAATGGAAGGGGGCTAGCATCTCCTCGGCCAAAGCGTCCTGCAGCGTGATCTGGAACGCGATGACGTGATTGAAAAGGGCAAAGACGTCATAGCCATCGGTGCGATTAGGCGTAGCGGTCATGCCCAGATAAAACCGAGGCGTAAAGTGCGACATGATGGATTGGTAGCCCTGAGATCCCGTGCGGTGGGCCTCGTCGATGACGATGTAGTCGAACTCATCGGGACGGAAATCGCTCAGATGCTTGGCGACCGAAGAGCACATGGCAAACACGCAGGTAGCATTGCTTATATTCTTGCCAGTTTGATAGGTGTCGAACGTATAGGTGCTACCCAAAAGCCGTTCGTAGCTTGCACGGGAGGCGTCTATAATGCGCCGGCGGTGCGCAAGAAAGAGGATGCGTCGGGGTTTAGTTGCGAGCACGTCGAACGCCGAAAGGAAGGTCTTGCCAGTGCCGGTTGCCGAGACCAGCAACGCACGGGTCTCGCCCTTGCGGTGGATTACGCCGAGCGCCTCAAGGGCGCGCTGCTGCATTTTATTGGGCTTGATTTCTTCGAGGTCGTTCGTGGTTGGGCTAACAGCTGCCTGGAACGTCGGTTTCGATTTGGGCTTTGACGGGCATGCCGATCGATATGCGGCATAGTTCTCAATCCAGTCTTGGGAAAGCAAAACGGTTGAGGTGTCGTTCCACAACGAATTGAACTCGCCCCTCAGTTCGCCGAGTAGGCGGCTGTTCTCGACAGTCTGGTACAGCACGTTCCATTCTTTATTACAGGTGAGGGCGGTCTGCGTCATGTTCGAGCTGCCGACGATGACCGTGCTGGTTTCGCCCTTATCAAAAATGTATCCCTTGGCATGCAGATTACCCTGGAATACGCGAACTTCCATGTTGTCGTATTCCAGGAGCTTGCGAAAGGCATCGGGTGAGTTGAAGTTGAGATAGGTGGACGTGAGCGGCCTGCCCTTAATGCCACGCTGTTTGAGCTTCTGGAACGTCTCGACCAGGATTTGAAGGCCGCCGTCTGCAACAAACGCTACGCAAAAGTCAAAAGAGCCGCAGGTTGAGAGCTGCTCCTTGATAACGGATAGTAGTGTTCCGCCTGTCGCCTTCGAGTTGGCGATGAGCTTGGGTGAATCGTTCTCGCGTGCAAGCGAGTCGAATTCAATATCAATCTGCTGCTGCGTAGTCATCCCGGCCAAACCTTTCGAAAGACTATGTTGGCGCCAGGATAACAGATCGATCGTTCGTGTTTTGGGCGTATGTGATTTTTAGACTATCGGCTACTCAAGTTTGTGGCTGCGGCCTTGGTTCCGTGTCTTGCTGGGCTTCTCTCTATCTATGTGTATATGTTTTCGTCTTATAGGCTGCTGGGAGAAATCCTGCCCCCAAGATTCCGTGCATGCCATGGTTCCGTGTCGGCCATGTGGCAAGCTGCTTGCCATAGCCTCGCCGGAATCCGACCGCAAATGGCCACGGACGGATATGCAGGTTCTTATCGCTACGTGAGAAAAACTTGCAGAATTCGCAAGTTCTTGTCATTCGATGAGAAAAACTTGCAGATTGGGACGAGCAATGGAGAACCAGATGGTTTCTAGAAATCAATATCTCGAATAACTGACAGCCTTTCGTGAGGTCCAGTCACAGAGTTGATTGACGAGGAGGCGACGCGTAAGCGCGAGCTGCGTCCATTCGAGCTCAGGTCGCTCGAGAAGATTACCGGCGGTTACGAGAAGATCATCGTCGTTCGCCGGGGAAGCCATCCGACCGACATCGACGGCATCAAAATCGTTTCCGCAGTCGATTTCCTAATGGGTAGGCTTGGGGCTTAGGGCGTTTGGAGTGCGTCTGTTTCCTATGCCTAGCGACATTGCCACAGCTCGTGACGCCGCCGGCTTCTTCCTTTCCGTCGGGCGGCACCAACTCAGCTGATCCGTTGGGGATGGAGGAAAGCGGATCATTTTCGGCGCGCCGCAGGTGATACGAATCCTGCGGCGCGCTGGTTTTTGCGCGAGGGCTTTCAGCTGTGTCCGCACGGCATGTGACACTTACCCTGCCGCCATGCTCCGCCGCGGCGGCATGCATCTGAACAACGACCCTCTAAGGAGTTCGATATTGATGAGTGACAACACCAAGCATCTCGCAAAGAAATGCGTCAAGGACGCGGGGCCGTGCCTCGTGCTGTGCCTTGCCGGCGCAGCGGTCGCGCTGCTGGCTGTTCTGGGGCCGTTCGACATGCTTCGAAGCGCCAGCTCTCTGCACGTTTGCATGGCCCTTGCCGGTGCCATGATGACCGGCGGCGTGCTCGATCTGGTTTTTTGGGTGCTTGACCCGTTTGGATGGAAGAACGAAGGGTAAGCCTTAAGGGATGGAAGGGCTGGAACGGTTAGCTTAGTAATCGTGCAGAATGTGGGCTGGCGACTTACAGGGAAGTGGTAATCCGATGACGGTCTATGTGACGGGCGATATTCACGGCGGTGCCGACATGCAAAAGCTGCGCGACTGGGATCCTGGGGATAGTCTGACGAGTGACGACTATCTCATCGTCGCCGGCGACTTTGGCTTTCCCTGGGATTTTTCTGCCGAGGAGTGCGCCGATATCGCCTGGCTGGAGTCGCGCCCCTATACCGTGCTGTTCGTCGACGGCAACCACGAACGCTTCGACCATTGGGCGGAGCGCCCCATGGAGTTGTGGCACGGCGGACTGACGCAGCGCCTGTCGGACACTTCGCCCATCCGACGCCTGACGCGCGGCGAGATTTTTGAGCTCGACGGCTCAACGATCTTTACCATGGGCGGTGCCACGAGCGTGGATAAGGAATACCGCATTCCCTATTCCAGCTGGTGGCCGCAGGAGCTGCCGGACGAGCGCAACTTTGAGGAGGCGCGGACAAAGCTCGACAGCGTGGACTGGAAGGTCGACTACGTGATCACCCACACCTGCTCCACGCGCATGTTGTCGCCCACGCTCTATCCGGCGCCCGGCTGGAATTATCCCGATGTCGATCGACTCACCACGTTTTTTGACGAGCTGGAGGACCGTCTGGACTACAAGCGCTGGTACTACGGGCATTTTCATCGGGATGTCAACCCGGCCGAGCGCCATACCGTGCTCTACGACTGCATCGTTCGCCTGGGCGACGAACTCCAGCCCTGGGATGTTGCATAGGGGTACGGACGCATGAGCTTCGTAGCGAACCAAAACCGATTCGCTAAGGGATTTACTCCCAAGCTGACTTGCGCTCGAGTAACGTTTTCGTAGCTTCTGGCGTGGGGGAGTCAAGTATTTCGCAAAACGCATCGAACCCCTCTGGTGAAAGATGAGTTGTTGATGCTTTGGCAATGTCGCTATCGAGGTGGTCGTCAGGGTGGGCTGCCGTCTGTTGCATGCCTGTCCTTTCATCCATAACGATGTTCTCGCGATGCGCGCGGATGACATCCCAGCTAAAGTGCTCGACCAGCTGCTCGGCAGAACGCGGCGTGGTGTCCGGTGCGATGCCCGTTTGCCCGGCGAGCCAGCCCAGCAGTGCCTCGGGTGTGCCAAAGCGGGTACGGAGCTCGCCCAGGTCTAGGTCGCGGTCGCGCTTGGAAAGGCGGCGGCCGTCCGGTGACATGAGCAGCGGAATATGTGCGTAGTGCGGTGTGGGCAGTCCCAGCAGATGCTGCAGGTAGATCTGGCGCGGCGTGGGGCCCAGCAGGTCGCATCCGCGCACGACCTCGGTGACGCCCATGGCAGCGTCGTCGACTACCACGGCTAGCTGGTAGGCAAAAACGCCGTCGCTGCGGCGCACCAAAAAGTCGCCGCACTCGGTGGCGAGTGCCTCGCATTGGGCTCCGTACGTGCGGTCAACGAATTCGATCACGTCGTCTGCGAGGTCGTCGACGGTGGGCACGCGCAGGCGTGTGGCCGGGGCGCGCAGGGCGCTGCGGCGGGCAACCTCCTCGGCAGAAAGGCCTCGGCAGGCGCCGCGGTAGATGGGCGTGCCGTCGCTGGTGTGCGGCGCGCTCGCGGCGTGGAGCTCGGCACGCGTGCAAAAGCAGGGATAGGTGAGGCCGGCACCCTGCAGCAGGTGCAGGGCGTCCTCGTACAGATCAAGGCGATCGTGCTGGTAGTAGGGGCCTTCGTCCCACTCGAGCCCCAGCCAAGCTAGGTCGTCAATCAATTGGGCGGCAAGTTCCGGGCGCTTGCAGCGATCGTCCAGGTCCTCGATGCGCAACACGATGCTGCCGCCCTGGCTGCGGGCCGAAAGCCACGCACACAGGCAACTGAACACGTTGCCCAGGTGCATGCGGCCCGAGGGCGACGGGGCAAAGCGGCCCACGACGGGGGTGGGCGCTGCCGTTGCTGGTGCGTCCGCGGCGTGTGTTGCTATGTTGCATGCGTTGATATCCATGCGGACGAGTATAGCGCGGGGCGCGGTGGGGGAGACGCTGCCGTGGCCTGCAAGTTGCCGAGGCCGCGCGTTGCGCGTGCCGGACCACCGGCTCGATAGCTCGATCGCCGCCCGCCAGCCCAACCCCTCAAACGACAGAAACCCCGGCAGCTCTTCGCAACTGCCGGGGTTTCCGCGGAAAAGGGGGACATGATCCTCAAGCGAACGGCAAAGGGGCAAACCGTTTTCGCTCAACTGCTTTATGCCCCTTGCTCGCGGACTCAATCAGTGCGCGTGCGGCAACACAAAGCCGCTACACCTGTGACGGAGCTATGAAGTGGTATCTATTGCCGGAGCGGGCTATGCCAAGGAGTGTCCCAGATTGCCGGCAGATAAGGAACGTCCCCAGGTGCCGGCCGCGGGCGTGACTTTCGTCCCGTTTGATACTCCGGTCGCCTAGATATTCGTCATGTGCGCCCGTAAACGTGGGACAATGACGCTGTTGGTATCACAGACAAAGGATGTGCCTATGAACGCCCCCGTTGCCAAGACCTGTCGGCAGCGCCGCCTATTCGCGCGATTCGCTTCCGTCTGCGCACTCGTCGCGCTTGCGTTGTTGCTGCTGCCTGCCGCCGCACACGCCGACGGCTACTCCATGAGCCAAACCTACATCGGCGCCACGGTTGAGGCCGATGGATCGCTGACCGTTGTCGAGGGACGCCAGTTCGATTTCGACGACGACATCAACGGCGTGTTTTGGGAGATCAATACGGGCACCAACCAGCAGGGCGGCACGGCGGGCGTTGACGTGCTGAGTGTCGAGGAAGAGGACACCGCGTTTAACAAAGTCGATAGCGCGAACAAGGGCGATTCTGGCGTCTACACGGTCGAGCAGGCCGGTGACGGCGTAAGGATTAAGGTGTTCAGCCCCCACGAGAGCGGCGACAGCGCGATCTATTACGTGAGCTACACCATGACCGGTGCGGTTATGAACTGGGCCGATACCGCCGAGCTCTACTGGAAGTTCGTGGGCGACGGCTGGTCTGCGGATTCCGACGATGTCGAGATGGAAGTGCGCTTCGCAAATGCCGCTGCCGGGACGGCGGCCGTCAAAGGCGATAACTTCCGCGCATGGGGCCACGGTCCGCTGACGGGCGACGTGTCGCTCGATGAGGACGAGCCCATGGTCACCTATACCATTCCCTGCGTGCATCAGGGCGAATTCGCCGAGGCACGCATCGCCTTCCCCAGCGACTGGGTGCCGCAGCTTGCCGCCTCGGGCGAAGAGCGCATGTCAACGATCCTGAGCGAAGAGAAGGAATGGGCCGACGAAGCTAACGCCCGCCGCGCTCACGCTCGCATGATTGCCAATGCACTTGCCGTGCTAAGTGTTGTTGCGGCGGTGGCCTTTACCGGCACAATCGTTATGCTTAAGCTGCGCAAGCGCAAGCCCAAGCCGTTTTTCCAGGACGAATATTTCCGCGATGTGCCCTCGGCCGACCATCCCGCCGTGCTTTCGGCCCTTATGAGCTGGAACGAGGTGCCCGATCAGGCATATATCGCCACGCTCATGAAGCTCACTGACGACCGTGTGATCAAGCTGGAGCAGGCGACCGTGACCAAGGCCAAGAAGGGTCTGTTGGGGCGTGAAAAAGAAGAGCAGACGTATCGCGTGACGGTGAGCGATGCGGGCTGGAAGTCGGCCAAGGGCATTGACCACATGGTGCTCAAGGTCTTCTTTGCCGGTGCTAAGCCTGACGAGAACGGCGATCGCTCGCGCACGTTCGACGAGCTGCAGCACTACGTCAAACAGCACGCTACACCCGTGGGCGACAAGCTCGAGGACTATCAGAACACCGTTAAGGGCAAGCTGGCCGATAGCGAGTACGTTGCCTCTGACGGCATTGTTGCAATGGTGTTTTGCCTGGTTCTTGGTATCCTGGTTGCCTTTGTTCCCGTGGGATCCATCTTCTTTACCGATGGCGCACAGGCGAACATTACCGCCGCGGTTATCTCGGTGCCGATTGTGCTGGTGGGTATCGGCGTGGGCCTTACGTTCCGCCGCTTTACGTCGGAGGGCGCCGAGGTGGCGGCTCGCTGCAAGGCGCTCAAGCATTGGCTCGAGGATTTTACGCGCCTGAAGGAGGCCGTCCCCAGCGATCTGATCTTGTGGAACAAGCTGCTGGTGATGGGCGTTGCCCTGGGCGTTTCGAAAGAAGTGCTGCGACAGCTGGCCGAGGCCGTGCCTGCGGATCTGCGCAACAGCGACGATTTCTACGACAACTACCCCTGCTACTGGTGGTATTACCATCACTACGGCAACGAGTCTCCGCTCGATTCGTTCAACGATGTGTATCACGAGACCATCCGCGAGCTGGCTTCGAGTTCCGATAGCTCGAGCGGCGGCAGCGGCGGCGGCTTTTCCGGTGGCGGCGGTGGCGGCGTCGGCGGAGGCGGCGGCGGAACGTTCTAGCGAGCGCTTGCTTTGGGGTGGATCTTTCTGGGCGGTTGCCAGGGAAGATCCATCCCATTTTTGTGCATCGAAACGGGCCATGCTTTCCGCTGCGGACCTTCGCACAAGGGGCAGTGGGCAAAAAATGCCAAATATGAGTACTGTTGCCTAGATTGTCACATTTGTTTGTACTAAAAAATGGACTCCTAACGATATTATTTCTCGTTAGGAGTCCATTTTATTGTACATTTGGGGAGATACGTTAGTTCATCTGACGCGTCGAGACGCCTAAGAGACCCGAGAAAGCCGAATTGCGCTGCTGCTAAAAAGGTAACAGTACTCATATTTGATGTTTTTTGACCACAGCTATTTGCAGGCCCCCTATAGGGCGATGCCAACGAGGGCTTCGGCGGCCGTTTTGCTCAAGACTGTCCCCAGCGACTAGTCATTTAAGAACGTCCCCAATGACTAGGTGTGGTTGCTGCCAAGGAGTGTCCCGGGGTGCCGGCATAAAAGGAACGTCCCTAACTGCCGGGTTTAGGCTGTTAGGTCGAGTTCGTAGAGAAAGCTTTCGCGCGGCATGGCGTGGCGGCGCTCTTCGCGGTTGGCGCGGTGCGTGGCCGTGCGCTTAAAGCCGTGCAGCTCGTAGAACTTCCACGAGCAGTTGGAGTCGGTGTACAGGTGAGCCCTCGTCGCTCCAAGCGAGGACAGGTGCGAGACTGCGGCATCGAGCAGAACCGTGCCAACGCCCAGGCCATGGACATCGGGATCGACGGCAAGCAGCGTGACCTCGTTGTCGTGCGGCAACGGGCTGCTCTCGAGCAGGCGGTTATTGGTTCGGATGGTTGCGCGCACAAACGAGAGATACTCGGCGCAGGCATCGGGCTCCAGCTCACGCATCTGCGATAGCAGCGCGCGTTCGGTATCCATCCAATGTTCTTTAACGGTGGCGCCGGAGCTCTGTCCCGCGCGTGCGAGCGAAATGCCACGCGCCTGACCGTCGATTACGGCAACCTGCGAAAACGTCGATGATGAAAGGCAATAGGCGAGGTCGCACGCGGCCTCAAGGCGGTTGTACTCATCGTTATCCGAATTGTTATGCCAAAGCTGCTGCAGAATCAGCGCGATGGCGTCGAAGTCTTCGGTATCAAACGGTCGGTAGAGAACCCGCGAGACCATGGTGCCTCTTTCTTTTGCGGATGCATATCGAGCACAGTTCTACCACGCCATTGGCATCTAATTATGGTGCCCCTGTGTTCCATGAACTCACCGTGCCCGGTGCCGGGCCCATCCCCTCTGCTCGCAAACTTTTTCTGCACATGCGCCCGTTGCGGGGTGCATCGATGCGCTCGATGCGCTACATTAAATCAGTATTTTCAATGCCGCTGCGCGAGCGCTGCAGATCGACGTATCACCGACTCACAGAGCACGGCGGCGTACCAGACAGGAGGACTGCATGGGATCTGATGTGAAGATCGCACGCGCGTTGATCTCGGTTACCGATAAGACGGGCGTCGTCGATTTCGCACGGACGCTGGTCGATGACTTTGGCGTCGAGATCATCTCTACGGGCGGCACGGCTCGTGCCATCGAGGACGCGGGCGTTCCCGTAACCCCCATCGAGGAGTTCACGGGCTATCCCGAGATGATGGACGGCCGCGTTAAGACCCTGCACCCCAAGGTCCACGGCGCGCTGCTGGCCCGCCGCGATTCCGAGCAGCACATGCAGGAGGCGGCTCAGCACGGCATTAAGCTGATCGACCTGGTCGTCGTCAACCTGTACGAGTTCGAGAAGACCGTCGCTAACCCCGAGGTCACCTTCGCGGACGCTATCGAGCACATCGATATCGGTGGCCCCTCCATGCTGCGCTCTGCCGCTAAGAACGCCGCGAGCGTTACCGTCATTTCCGACCCGGCCGACTATGATGCCGTCCTGGCCGAGATGCGCGAGACCGGTGGCTGCACCACGCTTTCCACCCGTCGTCGCCTGCAGGTGAAGGTCTACCAGACCACCGCCGCCTACGACACGGCCATCTCCCGTTGGCTTGCCGCACAGGCAAGCGACGTGGCGGACACCTCTGCCAAGCTCGAGATCTCGCTGGAGAAGGTCGACGACCTGCGCTATGGCGAGAATCCTCAGCAGAAGGCTACGGTCTACCGCTTTGCCGAGGGCTGCGAGAACACCGCGAGCTCGCAGTTCCCGCTTGTGGGCTCCGAGCAGATCCAGGGCAAGCCGCTCAGCTACAACAACTATCTGGACGCCGATGCCGCTTGGAACCTGGTCCGCGAGTTCGACGAGCCGGCCTGCGTGATCCTCAAGCACCAGAACCCCTGCGGTTCCGCCGTTGCCGAGGATATTACGGCTGCCTACGACCGCGCCTTCGCCTGCGATCCCAAGAGCGCCTTCGGCGGCATCATCGCCTGCAACCGCGAGGTTCCCTTTGATCTGGTTGAGCACTTCGCCGATCAGAACAAGCAGTTCGTCGAGGTCATCATCGCCCCGAGCTACACCGATGAGGCGCTCGAGCGCATGGCTAAGCGCCCCAACCTGCGCGTGCTGGCTACCGGCGGCGTGGACCACGGCGCCCAGGTGGAGCTGCGCTCCGTCGACGGCGGCATGCTGGTGCAGGAAGTCGACCACGTGACCGAGGACCCCGCGACCTTTACGTTCCCCACCGACCGTAAGCCCACCGACGCCGAGATGGCCGAGCTCGAGTTTGCCTGGAAGGTCTGCAAGGGCGTTAAGTCCAACGCCATTCTGGTCTCCAAGGGCAAGGCCGGCATTGGCATGGGCCCCGGTCAGCCCAACCGCGTGGATTCTGCGCTGCTGGCCTGCGAGCGTGCCGAGGACTTCTGCGAGCGCGAGGGCGTGGAGAAGGGCGGCTTTGCCTGCGCAAGCGACGCATTCTTCCCGTTCCGCGACAACGTCGACGTTCTTGCTGCACACGGCGTGACCTGCATCATCCAGCCCGGCGGCTCCAAGCGCGACGACGAGAGCATCCAGGCCTGCAATGAGCACAATATTGCTATGGTGTTTACGGGCGCTCGCCACTTCCGCCACTAAGTTCCGCCTTGGGACAAAATAATCTCCGCAAAAGACGGCTGCTCCGTTTGGAGGGCCGTCTTTTTGGTATAAGAGGACGGAATGACTAACACGAAAGGTATGACCATGCCCCAGATTGATGATGCCGAGCTGTTTGGCAATGCCGAGGATCAGCGTGCGTACGAGGACTTTTGCGCCAATCAGGAGGCGGTCGAGAAGTTTACGCTCGACAAGCCCGCGCTTGTCTGCCGTTGGCGCATGTCCAACAAAAAGGTACCCATGCTCAACCGCCACATTCGCGCACTGTCCGAGCGCTTGGTGCAGGGCGAGCCGCTTACCCATAACATGCTCAGCTGGGCCAAGCAGCACGTTGAGTGGTCGCTTGCCGAGGGCGATTACACCGCACGCGACGGCGTGCTCATGCTGGTGATCGACGTCAACGGCAACGCCGCCATGACGGTGGGGGAGTACGAGCCGCTAACCGATACGTCGGCCAAGGCGCTACGCGCCCGCTCCGCCGAGGCCCGCTCCGAGGCCGACGAAACCGGCGTGGCGCCCGAGCTGCTCGCCGCCGTCGATAACGGCGAGCTTGCCTTTGTGGCGCCAGCGGACGAGTGCCTGTGCGGCACGGCGACGCTCATCGAGCAGCTGGCCCAGACCAAGGGCATCCCGGTCACGCGCGTAGACATCCCCGCTCAGCTCAAGGGCGCGCTGTTCCTGGTGAGCGACGAGCACGGCGTGGTCCCCGCGACCGAGACGAACGCCACCGAGGCCGACGCCGCCACGGTCACCTTCTTCGCCGAAGGCTACGAAAAGCTCCGTGCCCGCCGCTAAATGATTATTCTGGGACGGGGATTTAATAATCATTTTGGTCCCCGTTCCCGTCGCGAGCGTAAGACGGACAAAACGCCCCCGCTCGCGAACAGTTCTGTCACCTTGGCGACGTGCGTGGCGCGCACCTGCAGTTTCGCAGCCATAATGGTGGCAAGACAACCAAGAGGGGAGCGGAATCCATGGCGCTGATCTATATCGTTGAGGACGACGAACCCATTCGTCGCGAGCTTGCCGACATCCTTGCCCGCGCCGGGTTTGAAATCGAGGCCTGCGAATCGTTTGAGCATGTCTCGTGCGATATTCTCGCCGCCGCGCCCGACCTGGTGCTGCTCGACCTCACGCTTCCCGTCAAGGACGGCCAGCATATCTGCCACGAGGTTCGTCGCGAATCAGAGGTTCCCATCATCGTCCTCACGTCGCGCACGACCGAGATCGACGAGGTCATGGCCATGACGCTCGGCGCGGACGACTTTGTTCCCAAGCCCTACAGCGCCCGTGTGCTCGTGGCGCGCATCAATGCCTTGCTGCGTCGCACCGCGACGGCGGGCGAGCGCAGCACACTTGTCCACAAGGGACTGGAGCTCGATCTCGCTCGCTCCATGGTCACCAACATGCAAACCGGCATCAGTACCGAGCTCACCAAAAACGAGCTGCGTATTCTCTCGCTGCTTCTGAGCCGCGCGGGCAAGATCGTCTCGCGCTCGGCCATCATGCAGGACCTGTGGGACTCCGACGCCTTCGTGGACGACAATACGCTCACCGTCAACATCAACCGCCTGCGCACCACGCTCGAAAAAATCGGCATCAAGGGGTATTTGACGACGCACCGCGGCCAGGGCTATTCGGTCTAGGGGCCGGCTATGTCGTTTGGCAAGTTCTTTAAAGATGCGCTGCTTCCCGTCGCCGTGTGGACGTGCGGTGTGCTGCTGAGCTGCTTTGTGCTGACGGTCGCCGGCGCACCCGTTTCTATCGTGGTCGTGACGGTTGGTGTGTCCTTTATCTTTGGTATGCTCGGCATCGTGATCGAGTACGCGCGCCGTCGTCGTTTTCTGCGCCAGCTGGAGCGTGCGGCCGAGGAGCTCGAGAGTCCCGCATGGGTGCAGGAGATGGTGCAATGCCCGACCTATGCCGAGGGCGAGCTCGAGTACGAGGTCTTGCGCCGGGTGGGCAAGGCGGCATGCGATGAGGTGGCGGAAGGCCGGCGCCAGACCGATGACTACCGCGACTATATCGAGAGCTGGGTCCACGAGGCCAAGCTGCCCCTGGCAGCAGCCCATCTGATTTTGGAAAACCTGGACGGCAGCGAAGATGACCTGTCGCGCGTAGATGACCTCGGTCGCGAGCTGGCTCGCGTGGAGCGCTATATCGACCAGGCGCTGTACTACGCGCGCTCGGAGGTTGTGGAGCGCGATTACCTGATTCGACGCTGGAACCTCAAGGCTCTGGTGACGGGTGCGATTAAAGCCAACGCCCGCGAGCTCATCGCGGCGCACGTGGCTCCGGTGTGCGAGAACCTCGACTTTGAGGTCTTTACCGACGAGAAGTGGCTCGAGTTTATTCTGGGCCAGCTCATTCAGAACAGCATAAAATATGCGCGTGAGGACGGCGCAAAGATCGTGTTTTCGGGTGCGTTGCTGGACGAGGGCCTGGCGAGCGAGCGCATCGAGCTTACCGTCGCGGACAACGGCTGCGGCGTGAGCGCGGCCGACCTGCCGCGTGTGTTCGAGAAGGGCTTTACCGGCGACAACGGCCGCACCACCAAGCGTGCAACGGGCATCGGCCTCTACCTGGTGGCGCGCCTGTGCTCCAAGATGGGCATCGACGTCACCGTAGCATCCGGTCCCGGCAAAGGCTTCGTCGTAACATTCGCCTTCTCGACGAACAAGTTCCAATACTTTGAGTAGACGGGCCGTCTTGCGGTGCGGACGGCAATGTTCCCGAACGTGAACACAACTATGGGGCTCAAATGAATCCCCCATAACAAAAACGTGCCGCCCCAATCGGGGCGGCACGCCATCTTTTATCAGCCAACTCGTTGAAGTGCGGTGACGAAGGCGCAAGGCCGGGAGGGGTTATCTAAGCCGACATCCCGCAGCCGCGAAGCGGCGAGGACGTCGGCGTGATAACCCCGCAGGCCTTGCGCCGGCGGGAAGGAACCTACTTCACGACCAGAATGTCGCAGTCCGTGTTGCGCAGCAGGAACGTCGAAATCGAACCCAGCAGCGCATACTTGATCGAGGACAGGCCGCGGGCGCCGCAGAGCACCAGGTCGGGCTTGACCACGTCGAGCATCTCGTCCTTGAGCGTCTCGCGAATGCGGCCGGCGCGAATCATGACCTCGACCTCGGGAATGTCGGGATTGGCCTTGGCCTCTTCGAGCTGCTTGGCTATGGAGTTCTTAAATGCTTCCTCTAGGCCGTTGACCAGATCGACCGGATAGGAACCGGCGCTCTCGAGCGCCGTGGAATCGATAACGTGGCCGATGATTAGCTTGGCGCCGTTGTTCGCGGCGACCTTGATGGCGCGTGCGAGCACAAAATCCTGCTGCTCAGTACCGTCGAGTGAAACAAATACCTTGGTGTAGCCCTCGTTCATGGTTTCCTCCTTGGTCTATCGCACGGGCGCGGGGCTCGTGCATCGGGCGGGCGCGGGCGCGTTGGCCGCCGGACACTTTATCTTGTTGCAGTTATACCCAAGGATTTGGGTTTGACCGCTCGCAATTCTGTGAACGGGCGAGTTTTTTGGTAAGGGTAGGCGCAGGCGCGCCGCCAACGGTTGATAATGGGACATAGCCCGCACCGTCCGCAGACAATATCGGCGGGTGTCTAACGAGGGGGTCCCTTTGGATATTATCGAGCTTCTAAAATCTGCCTTCATGGGCCTGGTTGAGGGCATCACCGAATGGCTGCCTGTTTCGTCGACCGGTCACATGATCTTGGTGGACGAGTTCGTCAAGATGAACGTGAGCGAGACGTTCTGGAATATGTTCCTGGTCGTGATTCAGCTCGGCGCCATTCTGGCCGTCTGTGTGCTGTTCTTCCATGAGCTCAATCCGTTCTCGCCCAGCAAGGGCAAGGAGGGCCGTCGCGACACCTGGGTGCTGTGGGGCAAGATTGTGCTCGGTTGCATTCCTGCGGCGGCGATCGGCCTGCCGCTCAACGACTGGATGGAGGAGCATTTCTACAATGCTCCCGTCGTGGCGCTGGCGCTCATTGTGTACGGCGTGCTGTTTATCGTGATCGAGAACTGGCGCGCGAGCAAGCGCGAGGAAATGGCCGTTGCCGGTTCGTTTGGTTCGCGTGCTGTGGTGTCGGGCGGACGTCCCGCCGGTGCGCACTTTGCGGCGCCCGCCGCGGCTACCGCTGAGGATGAAGACGATGACGAGAATCTGGACTTTGGCTCCATCGCCACGCTCGAGGACCTGAGCTGGAAGACTGCACTGGGCATTGGCTGCTTCCAGATCCTCTCGCTGGTGCCGGGCACGTCGCGCTCCGGTTCCACCATCATCGGCGGCCTGCTTTTGGGCTGCACGCGTTCGGTGGCGTCCAAGTTTACGTTCTTCCTGGCCATCCCTGTCATGTTTGGCGCGAGTGCGCTCAAGCTGGTCAAGTACTTTATCAAGGGCGGCACGTTCGGCGCCAACGAGGTCGCTATCTTGGGCGTGGGCTGCGTTGTGGCCTTTGTGGTTTCGCTCATCGCCATCAAGTGGCTCATGGGCTTCGTTCGCCGTCACGACTTTAAGTGCTTCGGTGTTTACCGCATCATCCTGGGCATCGTAGTGCTCGCATACTTCTTCGTTCTGGAGCCGATGCTCGGCCTGTAACTTGGTTGACGCTGCGCGGCGGCCAGAACGACAACTTGTCATTCAAAGAGGGTGGCATGACCAAAAAGGTCTATGCCGCCCTCTTTTCATGCCAATTTGTTCGTTCTGGCCGCCGCTCGCTACCGTTGCCATGACATCGGTGGCTCCGTGATTGGTGCATTGGGGTCAGGTTAGTCTGCGTCAACATGGTGCAGACTAACCTGACCTCTTTGCACCAAATCCGCTGGGGCGTGCCTGACGGTGACGCACGGAGTCGTGGTGTGATTTGCGTCGGTGTCCGCGCGGCTCGGTATACTGGTACGGCTCAAACTATGGCGCCGCCCGCAGGCGCGCCGTCCGTCAGATGAGGAGTCGCCCATGACCCAGCCCTTGCCCTGGGAAAAGAACGCCGCGGTACCCGTGCCGCCCGCGCCGGAACCCGTGCCGCTCGATGCATACACCGCCCCCGCTGCGCCGGAGCCCGAGCTCGTTCCGCTCGACATCTACGACGCTCCCGCGCCGGCACCCAAGCCCACCAAGCCGCTCGTCGACATCGACAGCCTTAATCCCGCCCAGCGCGAGGCCGTCCTGACCACCGAGGGTCCGTTGCTGGTCCTTGCCGGCGCCGGCTCGGGCAAGACCCGCGTCTTGACCTTTCGCATCGCACATATGCTCGGCGACCTGGGCGTTAAGCCCTGGCAGATCCTTGCCATCACGTTTACCAACAAGGCCGCGGCTGAGATGCGCGAGCGTCTGGCGGCACTCATCCCCAGCGGTACCCGCGGCATGTGGGTGTGCACCTTCCATGCTATGTGCGTGCGCATGCTGCGCGAGGACGCTGACCTGCTGGGCTACACCGGTCAGTTCACCATCTACGATGACGACGATTCCAAGCGCATGGTGCGCGATATTATGCAGGCGCTCGGTATCGAGCAAAAGCAATTCCCCATCAATATGATCCGCAGCAAGATCAGTTCGGCCAAAAACGCCATGATCGGCCCCGAGGACATGCTCAAATCCGCCGACAGCCCCAACGACAAAAAGGCCGCGCAGGTCTACCTGGAGCTGGAACGCCGCCTGCGCGCCGCCAACGCGATGGACTTCGACGACCTGCTCGTGCGCACGCTCGAGCTGCTGCGCACCCGCCCCGAGGTGCTCGACAAGTACCAAGAGCGTTTCCGCTACATTAGCGTCGACGAGTATCAGGACACCAACCACGTCCAGTACGAGATCGCCAACCTGCTGGCCGCCAAGTACCAAAACCTCATGGTCGTGGGCGACGATGACCAGTCCATTTACAGCTGGCGTGGCGCCGACATCACCAACATCCTGGACTTTGAGAAGGACTTTAAAAACTGCAAGACCGTTAAGCTGGAGCAGAACTATCGTTCCACGGGTCACATCCTGAGCGCCGCCAATGCCGTGGTGCGCCACAACTCGCAGCGCAAGGACAAGCGCCTGTTTACGGCCGAGGGCGATGGCGAGAAGATTCAGGCCTTCCAGGCGAGCGACGAGCGCGACGAGGGCCGCTGGATTGCCGGCGAGATCGAGAAGCTGCATGCCAAAGGCACGAGCTACGACGACATCGCCGTCTTCTACCGCACCAACGCTCAGTCGCGTATCCTCGAAGATATGTTTCTACGCGCGGGCGTGCCCTACAAGATTGTGGGCGGCACGCGATTCTTCGACCGTGCCGAGATCCGCGACGTCATGGCCTACCTTAAGATGATCGTGAACCCGGCCGACGAGATGAGCGTCAAGCGCGTCATCAACACGCCGCGCCGCGGCATCGGCTCCACTTCGATTCAAAAGATTGAGCAGCTGGCACGCGACAACCGCTGCTCGTTCTTCCAAGCCTGTGAGATCGCAACAGCCGAGACGGGCATGTTTAGCGCCAAGGTGCGCAACGGCCTGTCGAGCTTTGTGTCGCTGGTGCGCGAGGGCCGCCGCATGGACGGCGAGCTCAAGGACGTCGTCGAGATGATTGTCGATAAGACGGGCTTGCTGCAGGCATTTCGCGCCGAGGGCACCATGGAGTCCGAGAGCCGCGCCGAGAACATCCAGGAATTCCTGGGCGTCGCTGCCGAATTTGAGGAGACGCACGAGGACATCGAGGGTACGCTCGAGAGCTTGGAAGAGCTGCGCGCAGCCGGTGTTGCCGACGTTCCTGCCGGCGCCGAGCCCGAGCCCGTCGTGGTGAGCGCGCCCGCGCCCGAACCGGGGCCATCTGCCCCGGCATCCTCGTTTGAGGCACTCGTCGGCGCGCGCGATGCTGCAGGTTCCAATCCGCTCGATAGCCTAGCCGCCCCGGCGCTCTCACCGCAGGATGCCCTGGCCGCTGCCATCGCGGGCAACGCGTATGCCGCGCCGACGGAGATGCCGGCGGGTGCCGTGCATGCCGACGAGATTGAGCGCACCTACGGTCCGCTCACCTGTAAGGCGCTGCCGGCACTCATGGAGTGGCTGGCCCTGCGCTCCGACTTGGATTCCCTGGCCGGCGAGACGCATGCCATCACCATGATGACCATCCACTCCGCCAAGGGCCTGGAGTTCCCGGCGGTGTTCGTGGCCGGCATGGAGGAGGGCATCTTCCCACACGTGCACGACTTTGGCGGCAGCGATGACCCGGGTAAGCTCGAGGAGGAGCGTCGCCTGGCCTACGTCGCCATCACGCGCGCCCGTAAGCGCCTGTTCTTGACCTATGCGGCCACGCGTCGCACCTACGGCTCGACCTCTGCCAACCCGCGCTCGCGCTTCCTCAACGAGATTCCGTTTGAGGATATCGAGTTTAGCGGTATCGGTTCTGCCGGTTTTGAGGGAACGGGCTGGGAGAAGCGCGGCGACCGTCGCGGCACCTTTGGCTCGGGCATGGGCTCGGATATGTATGGCGGCAAGGTGTTTGGTTCGCATACGCGCTCGACCGGCGGTTCCGGTTCGCGCGGCGGATCGAGCTTTGACGATTTCTTTGGCGGTAGCAGCTACGGGACCGAGCGCCATCGTGGGGTCTCGCCCGACGCCGGCCGTGTTGCCTCGACCTTTGGTTCGGGTGCGCCGCGAGCCAAAAAGCCGTCGTCCAAGGTGTCTCCGACGGTGGAGCGCAAGGTCGATCGTGCCAGCGCGTCGCAGGACTTTGCCGCAGGCGATACCGTGAGCCACAAGACCTTTGGCACGGGTACCGTGATCTCGGTCGCTGGAGACATGATCGAGGTTCAATTCGAAAAGACCGGCCAGACCAAAAAGCTAATGAAGGGCTTTGCTCCGATCGTCAAGCTGTCGTGATCCTGGCGGACCTGGGCGGGCGTATAGGGCAACATCGCCTGCTCGGGCAGTCCTGCGCAAGACGGAGAGCACATTAAGTGCTCTCCTTTGCGTGCGGAACTCGCGATCGATGTTGCCCTATACGCCCGCCCAGGTCCTTGGGTAACGGTGCTTGCGAACGTCGCTCTGCTCGTTCGCTTTTTGATCTGGAGAGCCGGGTGGGCTGATAAATAGATATGGCAAGGGGCTCTCCCGCACATGGACGGGAGAGCCCCTTGTTGCGTTTGGGTTGTTGGTGCGACCTACAGGTGGCTGATGATCAGTTCCATCTTGCCTTCGAGGTCGATGGAGCTGACGGTGCTCGGGGCCAGCAGGTGGCTTCCCTTGTGGACGGGGTCGCCGCAGACGGTGCCTTCGCCGTCGATGACCGACAGGCACATGAAGGGCCAGCGCTGGTCGAGGGTCTTGCTGCCGTCGACACGCACGCGATCGACGGTGTAGCAGGAGTTAGACTCGAGCTCGGTCACGCCGTCCACCTCGGGCGCGGTCACCGTGCCGTCGGTCGGAGCCTGAGCATCAAAGTCGATGCAGTCGAGGCTCTGCTCAATGTGCAGCGGGCGCAGCTTGCCATCGGTGCCGGGACGGTCGTAGTCGTACAGGCGATATGTCACGTCGCTCGACTGCTGCGTCTCCAAAATGAGCGTGCCGGTCTTGATGGCGTGCACGGTACCGGAATCAATCTGGAAAAAGTCGCCCTTGTGGATCGGCAACACGTTGAGCATGTCGTCCCAACGGCCTTCCTCGATCATCTGTGCGGCCTCGGCGCGGTCCTTGGCACGCTGGCCGACGATGATTGTGGCGCCGGGCTCGCAGTCCAGCACATACCAGCACTCGGTTTTGCCCAGGCTGCCGTTCTCGTGCTTGGCGGCGTACTCGTCGTTGGGATGAATCTGGATCGAAAGGTCGTCCTTGGCGTCCAGAATTTTAATGAGCAGCGGGAACTCCTTGCCCTCGCAGTTGCCAAAGAGCTCGCGGTGCTCGGCCCACAGCCATGACAGCGTGTGACCGGCGTACGGGCCCTCAGCGATCTGGCAGTCGCCGTTGGGGTGGGCCGAGATGGCCCAGCACTCACCGATGGGACCATCGGGAATGTCGTAACCAAATACGGTTTCGAGCTGGCGGCCGCCCCAGATCTTCTCGTGAAAGATCGGCGTCAGCTTAATCAAATCGGACATGTTCATACCCCCATTGTGTTGTGCGGGCGCTGCACAAAACAGCTCAAAGCGAGCGCCCGGATGACTACAAAAACCTATGCCAACGTTACGTTGTGCAACTCAAAGCGGTCGCCAACGTTGCGCGAGACCGAATACTCAAAGGCGGCGCCGCTGTCCAAAAAGCCAATCTGGGTGAGCTCGAGCAGGGGAGAGCCAGGTTTGGTGTCCAGGCGATTGGCTTCTTCCTCGGTTGCTGCCACGGCGCGAATGGTACGGTGGAAGCTCGAAATTTTCAGCCCGCATTGCTCGCGGATGAAATGGTAGACCGATCCGTACAGGTCCTTCTTTTTAAGGCCTGGAATCAGCTCGAGGGGCATGTAGGTGTACTCGATAACGATGGGCTTCCCATCGGCCTGACGCACGCGCACGACGTGATAGGCAAAGTCATCCTCGGCAATTCCCAGCTGGGCTGCGATGTCCGCTGGTGGATTAACAATCGAGAAATCGTAGACCACCGAGGTCACCTTTTCCCCGCGGTGCTCATACGAAAAGCCCTGGGCACGGTCGTTTTTGCCCTGGAAAAACGCCTGGCCGGGAAGTCCCGCCGTGTCCTTAACGTAGGTACCCGATCCGCGCCGGCTGGTAATAAGACCTTCCTCGGTGATTTGCTCGATAGCTCGTTTGACGGTGATTTTGGAAACGCTATAGAGCTCACAGAACTCAACGACGGTGGGAAGCTTGTCGCCCGGTTTAAGAGCGCCATCCTCGATACTTCGACGAATATCTGCAGCTATCGCCTCGTATTTGGGAATCATGGAACCTCCTTTCCGACATATATGAATACAAAAAGTAAGTATAACCCTCAACAGGGCATCCATATTACTTTTATCTAAGAAGTTCGAGAAAGAAAAAAGAAAAAGACGCTTTACTTTCAGAATTAGAACGCTATAGTTTAAGCAACGAACGGAATCCTTCCGCACAACAGGATCGGCCGTTTGGGGACAGTTTTGTTTTGGCGGGTTGGATATCGGTATAACCGGTGCGCGCCCGCGCCGGATAACCTGCCAAAGCAAACCCGTCTCCAACCGGAAGCTCTAGAACACGAAAGCGAGGACTTTGATGGCACAGTATCAGCTGCCCAACGACTTCTTCTTTGGCGCTGCTATGTCCGGCCCGCAGACTGAGGGTCAGTGGAACCAGGGCGGCAAGCTCGAGAACCTGTGGGACACCTGGTCCATCCAGGATCTGGGTTCGTTCTACAACCGCGTTGGCTCTTACGCCGGCAATGACTTTATGGCCAAGTACCAGGAAGACCTTCGCATTTTGAAGGACTTGGGTCTGGATACCTATCGCACTTCCATCCAGTGGAGCCGTCTGCTCGATGCCGACGGCAACCTCAACGAGGAAGGTGCCGCGTGGTATCACGAGTTGTTCCGCGCCTCTCGCGAAGCCGGCTTGGAGCCGTTTGTCAACTTGTACCACTTTGACATGCCCACCTACCTCTTTAACCGTGGCGGCTGGGAGAGCCGTGAGGTTGTCGAGGCTTACGCACATTACGCCGACGTCGCCTTCCACGAGTTTGGCCAGGAGATTAAGTACTGGTTCACCTTTAACGAGCCCATCGTCGAGCCCGAGCAGCGCTATCAGGAGGGCGTGTGGTTCCCGCAGCTCCACGACTTCAATCGCGCCCGCACCGTGCAGTATCACATCTCGCTGGCGCACGCGCTGGCCGTGGCCAACTATCGTCGCGCCTATGACGAGGGCGCTATTCGCGCCGATGCCAAGATCGGCATGATCAACTGCTTTACCCCGGTCTACACCAAGGAGAACCCCAGCGAGGCGGACCTCGAGGCCGTGCGCATGACCAGCGGCATCAACAACCGCTGGTGGCTCGACCTCATCACCAAGGGCGAGCTTCCTGCCGACGTGCTCGACAGCCTGGCCGAGGGCGGCGTTAAGCTCCCGTTCCGCGCCGGCGACCAAGAGATCCTCAAGCAGGGTGTTGTCGACTGGCTCGGCTGCAACTACTACCACCCCACGCGTGTTCAGGCGCCGGCGAGCAAGGTCGACCAGTACGGCCTGCCGCACTTTGCCGACGAGTACGTATGGCCCGACGCCGTTATGAACGAGAGCCGCGGCTGGGAGATCTACCCGCAGGGCCTCTACGACTTTGGCATGGACTGCGCTAAGAACTACCCCGATCTTGAGTGGTTCGTTTCCGAGAACGGCATCGGCATCATGGACGAATACAAGAACCGTGACGCCGAAGGAACCATCCAGGATGACTACCGCGTCGACTTTGTACGTCAGCACCTGGAGTGGGTGGCCAAGGCCATCGACGAGGGCGCCAAGTGCCGGGGCTATCACTACTGGGCCGTCATCGATAACTGGTCTTGGGCCAATGCCTTTAAGAATCGTTACGGCTTTGTCGAGGTCGATCTTATGGACGGCTACAAGCGCCGCCTTAAGAAGTCGGCAGCTTGGCTCAAGCAGGTCGCCACGACTCACGTGGTTGATTAGCGAACGGGCGAACGCCCAGAGCGCGCGCCGCTGCGCGCAACACATGGCACATCTGGTGGCAGAGGGCGACAGACCACCGTGCGCATAGGAAAAGGCCGGATTTGAAAGTTAGGAGCAATCATGGCCAGTGACAACGGAAAGAGCTTCCTCGACAAGTTTGCCGAGGTCTCTGCGAAGGTGGGAAACCAGGTTCACCTGCGTTCCCTGCGTGACGCCTTCGCGACCATCACGCCGCTCTATATCCTTGCGGGTATCGCGGTTCTTATTAACAACGTCGTGTTCCCTCTGTTCCCGCTCGATGCGGCGGGCCTTGCCAACCTTCAGACGTGGGGTTCGGCAATTACGCTGGGCACCCTCAACGTCTCTGCCATTATCTTGGCCGGATTGATTGGCTACAGCCTCGCTAAGAACAAGCGTTTCGATAACCCGCTCGCTTGCGTGGTCGTCGCTATCTCTGCTTTCGTCATCATGATGCCGCAGCAGATCACCGCCTCGCTTGCCGCCACGAGCCCGCTGCTCACCGACAAGATCACCTCCGCCGAGGTCACGGGCGCCCTTTCGACTGCCAACACCGGCACCAACGGTCTGTTCTCGGCTATTATCATCGCCCTGCTTTCCGTCTCGCTCTTCATCAAGATTTCTGGCGTCGAGAAGCTCAAGGTTAAGCTGGGCGAGGGCGTGCCTCCCGCGGTCTCCAACTCCTTCAACGTCATGATCCCGATGCTGCTCAACCTCGCGATCTTCGCTCTTGCCGCAGCCCTGCTCGCCGTGTGCGCCGGCACCGATCTGTGCACCATCATCTCCACGTGCATCTCCAACCCGCTCAAGAGCATCATGAACGCCGGCCCGTGGGCTGTTATCCTCATCTACACCCTTGCTAACCTGCTGTTCTGCGTCGGTATTCACCAGTCCACCATCTCTGGCGCTACCGTCGAGCCGATCCTGACCATGCTCATCGTCGACAACATGGCTACCTTTGCCGCCGGTGGCACCATCCAGCCCGATCACTACATGAACATGCAGATCGTTAACAGCTTCGCCCTCATCGGCGGCTCGGGCTGCACCCTCATGCTTCTGCTCGACACGCTCCTGTTCTCCAAGAACAAGGCTTCCGAGACCGTTTCCAAGATGGCTATCCTGCCTGGTCTGTTCAACATCAACGAGCCGGTTATCTACGGTTACCCCATCGTGTACAACCTGCCGCTCATGATCCCGTTCGTCCTTCTTCCCGATCTGTTCATCGGCATCACCTATGGCCTTACCTGCGCAGGCATCATCAGCCCCTGCATCGCCCAGGTGCCCTGGACCATGCCTCCCGTCATCAATGCCCTGCTCGCTACGGGCTTTGACTGGCGCGCCGGCGTGTGGCAGGCTCTCGAGATTGTCATTGGCATGGCCGTCTACCTGCCCTTTATGAAGATTTCCGAGAAGGCAATCGCCAAGCAGGAGGCTCTCGCCGAGTAGAACGCCTAACGTTCGTCCCTTTCACCTTTGCGGGCGCCGGTACGCGGTGCCGGTGCCCGCGGCTCTCTCCCTTGCGTAAAGATACAGGGGAGCGGGCACAATAGCCGCAAGGAATACAACCAGTTGTCGTCTGCGCGCCGCGCAGTTATAAGGAGGAAACCATGAAGAAGATCATGCTCTGCTGCAATGCCGGCATGTCCACGAGCCTGCTGGTCCAGAAGATGCAGGCCGAGGTTGCAAACCGTGGTCTGGATATTGAGGTCGAGGCTCGTCCCATGAACGAGGCCCACGATCACCTGGACGAGTGCGACATGTTGCTGCTTGGTCCGCAGATCGGCTACACCAAGGGCGATTTTGAGAAGGAGGCCGCCGGTCGTTTTCCGGTCGAGGTCATCAACATGGTCGACTACGGCCGCATGAACGCTGCCGGCATCATCGACCACTGCGTCAGCGTGATGGGCTAGGTGCTCCGCATGGAGGATATGAACGAACTGCAGATGACCTGCTTTGAGATCATCAGCTACGTCGGTACCGCCAAGAGCATGTACATCAATGCCGTGCAAAAGGCCAAGGAGGGCGATTTTGACGCCGCCGAGGAGCTTATCAAGCAGGGCGACGAGGCCTATAACGGTGGCCACGATGTTCACATGGGGCTTCTGAAGAAGGAGGCCAACGGCGAGCGTAACGGCGAGGCCCCGTTGATTCTGCTGCATGCCGAGGACCAGATGGCCGGTACCGAGACCATGCGCGTCATGGCGACGGAGCTCATCGAGATTCACAAGCAGCTGCAGGTACTTCAGGCCTAGTCGGCGTTATCGCCGCGATGGGCCGTGCGGTCCAACAGACAACACAGTCCCTTTGACGGGCGCCGGGAGTCTCCGCCTCCCGGCGCCTTTATATTTGGGGAAGGTCTTGCGCGACCTATTAAGCGACCATTCGCGTTTCCCCAGATAAAGCCTGCCAAAACAAACCTGTCCCTTTTTGGTAGGTTTTTGCCTTGGGAGCGGTACCATACAGGCAATGTTTAAACGAGAAAGGTGGGCTCCCATGGAACCTAAGCAGTACTACATCGGCATCGACGTCGGCGGCACCTCGGTTAAGGAGGGCCTGTTCGACGAGGACGGCAACCTGCTTGCCAAGGCCAGCGTGCCCACGCCTCCCATCGTTGACGCTGCGGGCTTTGCCGCGGTGACCGAGGCTATCGACCAGGTGGTCGCCAAGGCGCAGATTCCGCGTGCCTTTGTGGCGGGCATTGGCCTGGCCGTTCCGTGCCCCATCCCGGCATCGGGCGATGCCAAGGTCAAGGCCAACATTGCCATTAACCTGCCCGAGCTGAGGATCGCCATTCAAAAGCACTGCCCCGACGCGGTCGTTAAGTACGAGAACGATGCCAACGCCGCTGCCATGGGCGAGGCCTGGCTCGGTTCTGCCAAGGGCGTGCAGAACGTCGTGATGGTCACCATCGGTACCGGCGTGGGCGGCGGCGTAATCGTCAACGGCGACGTGGTATCGGGCGTTGTGGGTGCTGGCGGTGAGATTGGCCACATGTGCCTGAACCCGGCTGAGGAGCGCACCTGCGGCTGTGGCGGCCATGGCCATCTGGAGCAGTATTCCAGCGCCACTGGCGTGGTGAGCAACTACCTTGCTGAGTGCAAGAAGGCGGGCGTCGAGCCCATCGAGCTCACCGGGCCTTCTGATTCCAAGGACGTGTTCCAGGCCTGCCGCGAGGGTGACAAGCTCGCGCTGGCAGCTGCCGATACCATGGCCGACTATCTCGGCCGTGCCCTGGCGCTTATTGCTAACGTGGTTGACCCCGAGATGTTCCTGATCGGTGGCGGCGCGTCCGCTTCGGCCGATGTCTACCTCGACAAGGTCCGCGAGCACTTCCAGCGCTACGCGCTTTCCGCCTCGCGCGAGACGCCCATCAAGGTCGCTTCGCTCGGCAACGACGCCGGCATCATCGGCGCCGCCTACGTAGCCCTGCGCGCCGCCGGTAAATAGCAGGTGCAAGGGGGTCAGGTTACTTTGCACCAACACGGTGCAAAAGGGACAGTCTTGGCCCCCATGCCTGCCCCAAAATATGCCGTGACCCTTCCGTCTGCGAAGGCTCGGCATCGGCGTGCTACCATAGCTACGTCCAAGTACACATATCAAGTGGAGGATATCCATGGCAAACGTTCTTGTCTTTGGTCACCAGAACCCCGATAACGACGCCATTATGAGCGCCGTCGTCCTGTCCCAGCTGCTCAACCAGGTTGAGTATGCCGGCAACACCTACGAGGCCTGCGCCCTTGGTCAGCTTCCGGCCGAGTCCGCCAAGCTGCTCGCCGACGCCGGCATTGCCGAGCCCCGCGTGATCGAGTCCGTCGAGGCCGGTCAGCTCGTCGTCCTCACCGACCACAACGAGTCTGCCCAGTCCGTCGCCGGCCTTAAGGACGCCACGGTCTTTGGCGTTGTCGATCATCACCGCATCGGCGACTTCGAGACCGCCGGCCCGCTGCACTACATCTGCCTGCCCTGGGGCTCCAGCTGCACCATCGTCACCAAGCTCGCCGGCGTGCTCGGCGTTGAGCTTTCCGACGTCCAGGCCAAGCTGCTGCTCTCGGCCATGATGACCGACACGCTCATGCTCAAGAGCCCCACCACCACCGATGTCGACCGCGCTGTCGCCGCCAAGCTCGGCGAGCAGGTGGGCGTCGACCCGGTCAAGTTTGGCATGGAGGTCTTCCTCACCCGTCCGTCCGGCTCCTTCACCGCAGCCGAGATGGTCGGCAACGACATCAAGATGTTCGAGCCCGCCGACAAGAAGCTGCTCATCGGCCAGTACGAGACTGTCGACAAGACCCGCGCACTCGGCATGATCGACGAGATCCGCGAGGCCATGCGCGCCTACGCCGCCGAGAAGGGTGCCGACGGCATTGTCCTGTGCATCACCGACATCATGGAGGAGGGCTCGCAGGTCCTGCTCGAGGGCGAGACCGAGGCCGCTCAGAAGGGCCTGGGCATTGCCGACGAGCACGATGGCGTCTGGATGCCGGGCGTCCTCTCCCGTAAGAAGCAGGTCGCTGCCCCCATTATGGCCGCCTGCTAGGTTTAGTTGGCCAAACGCCACGACCGGATCGCGGACGTCCCGCGCTCCGGTCGTTTTTTGTGCACGGCGCCGCGTCGTCTCTTGGACAGGCGTGCCCGTGCCGTTGAGCAAATAATGTTCAACCTGTGGTTCCGCTTTTCGGCCACGCCTGCGTGCTTGTCGTGCAGGGTAGGCTAGATGCAAGCGTAATACGTTAGAGCGCGGCGCCGCCACTTGGGCGGGCCGTGCTTTTTTAAGACGGGAGCTTTCCCGTGAAAGGAGCCGCCCATGGCAGCAACTGAGCAGCTGTTCAACGTTCGTGAGCGCAAGCGCTTTGAACGTCACGACATTTGGGAACGCATCGCCGAGAACGGCACGATTTCCGCCGCCGTCATGGTCTTCGCCGCCATCGCCGCCGTCATTTGTGCCAATACCGATGCCTACGAGGTCATCCATCACTTTTTGGAGACCCCGCTGTATGTGGGCCTGGGCAACCTTACGGCCGGTCTCACCGTTGAGCTTTTCGTCAATGACTTCCTCATGGCGATTTTCTTTTTGCTGGTGGGCATTGAGCTCAAGTATGAGATGACGGTCGGCGAGCTCAAAAACCCGCGCCAGGCTATGCTTCCCATGCTGGCGGCCGTGGGCGGCGTCGTCGTTCCCGCCTGCATCTACCTGATCTTTAACCATGCCGGCGCACACAACGGCTGGGCCATTCCCATGGCAACCGATATTGCCTTTGCGCTGGGCGTGCTGTCGCTTTTGGGCAATCGCGTGCCCAACGGCGTGCGTGTGTTCTTCTCGACGCTCGCCATCGCCGACGACCTCATCTCCATCGCCGCCATCGCCATCTTCTACGGTCAGAGCCCCAATCCGTTTTGGTTGGGCGCCGCCGCGCTTGTGACCTGCGCGCTCGTGTGGCTCAACAAGACGCAGCATTACCGCCTTGCCCCGTATTCGGTACTGGGCCTGCTGTTGTGGTTCTGCATGTTCAAGAGCGGCGTACATGCCACGCTTGCTGGCGTCATCTTGGCCTTTACCATCCCGGCCAAGTGCGGTGTTAAGCTCGACAGCCTTACCGATTGGTTGGGGGAGTGCCTGCCGCTGCTCGATGACCGCTACGACGACGAGGCGCACATCCTGGGCCAGCATGACTTTACCGTCTCGACCACCAAGGTCGAGCGCGTCATGCACCGCGTGACTCCGCCGCTCATCCGCATGGAGCGCCTGATCTCCACGCCGGTTAACTTTGTGATCCTGCCGATCTTCGCGTTCGTCAACGCGCAGGTTCGCCTGGTGGGCGTGGACATGAGCACGCTGCTCACCGACCCGGTGACGCTCGGCGTGTACTTTGGCATGCTGCTGGGTAAGCCGATCGGTATCTTTGGCATGACGTTCGCCTTGGTCAAGCTCAAGGCCTGCGAGCTGCCGCGCAATGTCAACTGGCACATGATTGCCGGTGTGGGCATTCTGGGCGGCATCGGCTTTACCATGTCGATTCTCATCAGCGGCCTTGCCTTCCCGACGGCTGAGTTTGAGGTTCTGGCCGCCAAGGCTGCCATTCTTGCCGGTTCGGTCACCGCTGCCGTGCTCGGCATGATCTACATGAGCGTGGTCTGCAAGCACCCCGCGTCCAAGGACGAGTAAAAGCTCGAAAACAGACACCAGAACCGGTTTGGATGCGTTCGAAACTCGGATCAGGGTGCTACTGGCCCCCTGCCAGATGCCCCCGTGGTCAAAAAACGCCGTTTGTGAGTACTGTCACAAGCGGCGTTTCATTTTAGGTGTGGAAAATAATGAACAAAGTTATAAGAGCTGTACGTTAATGAGTGACCATCGACTTCCAATTCGGCGCTAACTGACGGTGATTAAGGAGTTTCAAGGTCGCGCGCGCAGACGTGGTGTAAGAGTGTCCTGAGGTCCGTCGCTGCAAGTCCCGATGTTACTCCTTCTTGAGACCGCGCCTCTCGACTATCTCGTCCACTATCTCCCTGGCGCGCCGCC
>DBGDSC010000042.1:0-13131 GCA_048402045.1 Collinsella sp. | reverse complement strand
CGCTCGTCCGGGAGGGCGGGATGCCGTTCGAGATGAGGGTCAAGACGCCGGCGCCCGATGGGGAGACGGCGAGTTAGCCGGCAGGTCGGCATGTCAATCCTGGTCTAACAGAGCCTTTTGGAAAGGGTCCCCATTCAGATTTCGAAAAAGTTTCCTATATGAAACAAAAAGGCGCGGCAAAGGACCATCCTTTACCGCGCCCTATCATGCTTAGAGCGAGAGATTTCTGATCGATGTGACACAGGAGGCCTCATCCACGCCCGAAACGCGGAACACGATGTCCTCGCCACATTCGCCACAGAGTGCCATGAGCCCTATAACGTCGCGGCCATCGACATGACGATTGCCAATCGAAACCGACACGTCACTACGATGCTTGGCGATAATGTCATAAAGCAGCGCAACCGGGCGGGCATGCAATCCCAACGGATCTTTAATCGTCTTTGTAAACTCGACCATGTCCCCTCCCACGACATCGCACATTCGGCCGGCAAACCCAGCCACGTGGTAGCTATTGTAGCGTTAGATGCTTGTCGAGAGCTCCTCTGAACACCTCGTGGGCAAAAAGTGGCAAATATGAGTACTGCCACCAATTTAGTAGCAGCAAAATCGAGAGCAAATTGCCTAATTTGAGCGATTCGAAGGTAGCGCGCGCAGACGTGGTGTAAGAGTGTCCTGAGGTCCGTCGCTGCAAGTCCCGATGTTACTCCTTCTTGAGACCGCGCCTCTCGACTATCTCGTCCACTATCTCCCTGGCGCGCCGCCCGAGCGCGCGGCGCCTCCCCTCTGTCGGGGCCGGCCTGTCCGCGGGCTCGGCGAAGCCCTCGGCGGCCGAGGCCTCGGAGAACACGCGCTGCTGGGACCACTGCCCCTCGGTCTCCATGAGGCTCGCGCACGTCAGGCGCGGCATCGACTCCCTCGAGGGGAAGGACTGCACGACCCTGTAGCGGCGCTTGATCTCGCGGTTGGCGCGCTCCTGGACGTTGTTGGTGCGGAGCTTGGCCCAGTGCGCCCTGGGGAAGGCCGTGAACGCCAGCGCGGAGTCCTCGGCCCGCTCGAAGACCTCGCCGGCCCTGGCGGACACCGACGCCACCCAGGGCGCCGCCTCGGCCCACACGCAGCGCGCGAGGTCGGGGTCGTCCTGGTAGACCGCGGCGTGCACGAGGTCCCTGACGGCCGCCTTGGAGTCCTCGGGCCTGCCCGAGCAGGCGCTCTGGAGGTTGCGCTGCAGGTGCGTCACGCAGCGCTGCCAGGCGCAGCCCTGGAACAGGCGCGAGACGGCGGCCACGAGCCCGGCGTGGCTGTCGGAGACCACGAGGCGAACGCCGGCCAGCCCGCGCTCGCGCAGCCCGCCGAGGAATGCCGCCCAGGAGTCCTCGCTCTCGGTGTCGACCACGTCGCAGCCCAGGAAGTGCTTGCGCCCGTCGGCGCCCAGCCCGATCGCGGTCACGACGCCCTGCGAGACGACCGACGAGCCGACCCTGCAGCTCATGTAGGTGGCGTCGAGCCACAGGTAGCAGCACGGCGTGCCCGACAGGTCGCGGCTGCGGAACTCCGCCACCTCGGCGTCGAGGTCGGAGCAGAGGCTCGAGACCTCCGAGCTCGACAGCGAGGATATGCCCAGCCTGGACGCCACGCGCTCGACCTTGCGGGTGGACACGCCGCACACGTACATCTCCTGCACGATGGCGGCCACCGAGGTGTCGACGCGCGACCATCGCGCGAGCATGCCCTCGGGGTAGTAGGTGCCGTGCCTGAGCTTGGGTATCTCGAGCTCCACGTCGCCCACGGCGGTCTTGAGCGACCTGGGGCGGTAGCCGTTGCGGCTGTTCTCCCTGCCGTCGCTGCGCTCGTTGCGGCCCGCGCCGCACATCTGCTGGGCCTCGGAGTCCATCAGCGCGTTCATCACGCCGCCCAGCACCCTGCACGCGAACTCGCGCGCGTCGCCGCACTCCTGCCAAAGCCTCGCCGCCTCGAGGGCCTCGTCGCGGCCGAGGCGCAGTACACTCTCTTCTTGGGGCATCGCCTTTCCTTCCATTCGTCACCTTCATTACTCCAACGACGAATTCTAGGCGGTGTCCCCTCCCTTTCAAGAAAGAGAAGAGGCGGGGCATGCCCCGCCTCTTACACCACATCTCTGCGCGCTACCGGTAGTTCCAGATTTTGCCGCATACTTCCGAAATCATGGGGCTGGAGGAGGCCGCGGGCACCGCTTTTTACCTAAAAATACTCGTCGAGGAAGTTGTTGACTGTGCTCCAGTAGAGCTCGGGGTCAACTTGCGCACTCTTGGCGTGGGTGGCGCCATGGATGGTGAGCTTCTGCTTGACCTTGCTGGCGCACGCGTCGTAGTTTTGGTCGAGCATACTGTACGGCACAAAGGTGTCCTGGTCGCCGTGGATAAACAGCATGGGAACCGTCGCGTGTTTGAGTTGCTCCACGCTGCTCGCCTTATGAAAGTCGTAGCCTGCGCGCACGTTGCACACCAAGTTTGCCACATCGAGCAAGGGAAAGCTGGACAGGCCGAACACGTCCTTGAGCTGCAGAGAAAACTCGTCCCAGACACTCGTGTAACCGCAGTCCTCGATAATGCATTTCACGTTTGCGGGCAGAGATTCCCCCGCGACGTTCATGGCGGCTGCCGCACCCATCGACTCGCCAAAGACCAGGATGCGCGCCCCGGGGTCAGCCTGAACGATTCGCTCGATCCATGCGACGATGTCGAGGCGCTCGGGCCAGCCCATGCCGATATAGTCGCCGCCGGAGCGCTCGTGGGCGCGGGCGGCGGGCGCGAGCACGTTCATGCCGCGGTCGTGGAATCGCTTGACGTATCGGGCCATACCGATGGGCTCGTTGGTATATCCATGCAGGCAGACGGCGTAGTCGTGCGTGCTCTCCGAAGCAGCAAAATACCAAGCGGCAAGCTCGGTTCCGTCATCTGCGGTGAGGCTGCTGCTCTCGCGATTCTCTTTAAACCACGCCCGCGCCTCGGTTTCCTCGGCATCCGGCTGCTCACCTTTTTTGTCGTTCTTGCTATCCTGCATCATCTTCATGGTGTACGGGGCTTGGGGGTTCAGGGCAAAGTCAAACAAGAAGTTGCCGGCAAATCCGAGCAGCGCAACGACAACCACCAGCGCAACGATGCCGGCTATCTTGAGCTTTCGATGGGAGCGTGCGTTTTGAGCCATGCGATATTCTCCTATAAGATGTTAATACATCAACATTTAATGCAAGCGCATTATGGACGTTCGCCGTTGATGCGTCAACAGGCAAAGAATGGGTAAACAAAGGGTCACGTATGGTGCAAATTTCGCACGCACCCAGACGCTTTGATATAGTGTTGAGAACTCTTTACGTTGGAGGATGTAACCGGCATGTCCGATTCGAGCGACAGTTCTAAGCCGCGACCCAAGACCGCGGCCGTTCCACACTACACGGTGGGCGAGGAGATCATGAACTCCGTCACCCATGGTGTCGGCTGCCTGCTGGGTATCGCGGGCCTGGTGCTCCTGATCGTATTCGCCGCCCTGCGCGGCGGAGGCCCAGCCCACATGGCCGCGGCAATTGTCTATGGCGTCAGTATTATCCTCGAATACCTAGCCTCCACGCTCTACCATGCGATTCAGCCCGCGGGCGCCAAGCGTGTGTTCCGCATCATCGACCACAGCTGCATCTACCTGCTCATAGCCGGCAGCTATACGCCGTTTTGCCTCATCACGCTTGCAAACGACGGCGGCGCCGTGCTGTTCTTTGCCGTATGGGCCATCGCCATTATCGGCATCGCCCTCGAGTGCTTTATGCGCGAGCGTCAACCGCACTGGGTAAGCGGCCTGGTCTACCTGCTGATGGGTTGGCTCGTCGTCTTTAAGCTGCCCGAACTTGTGGCGCTGCTGAACCCTGTCGCGCTTGCCCTGCTCGCGGTCGGCGGCGTGTGCTACACCGTGGGCGTGCCGTTCTATATCGCCAAAAACGTGCGTTATCTGCACAGTGTTTTCCACTTGTGGGTGCTCGCTGGCAGCATCTTCCAGTTCATGGCGGTGATCCTCTTCGTAATCTAGCGACCGCGCCCACGGCCCCGCTCGCGCGGGCGACCGGCGCAATTGCCGTATCCGCCATCAACGTTTTACCCTAACGTCCCGAATCTTGGAGGTTCGAGAAACTCCCGATGGACATAACCATCTCCCTTATTACCACCCTCGTTTTGACCCTCATCAACGGCTACTTCTCCATGTCCGAGATGGCTCTCACCACGGCTAAGCGCGCCGTGTTGGAGCACGATGCCGAGGAGGGCGATAAGCGCGCCGAGCGCGCCGTCCAGCTCGCCGCCGACTCCGACCAGCTGTTGGCCACCATCCAGGTTGCCATTACGCTCGTGGGCTTCGCCTCGTCCGCCGTCGCCTCGACGAGCCTGTCCGACCCGCTTGCCACGTGGCTCATGAGCTTTGGCATCGCGCCGCTTTCCGCCATCGCGCGCGGCCTAGCGCCGGTCATCATCACCGTCGCCGTCGCCTTTGTGTCCATCGTGATCGGCGAGCTCGTGCCCAAGCGCATCGGCCTCGCTAACGCCGAGGGCGTATCCAAGCAGGTTGTGGGACCGCTCTCCGTGTTCCAAAAGATCGCCCGCCCGCTCGTGTGGCTGACCGGCGCCTGCTCCGATGGTCTGGCCCGCATCCTGCGCATCAAGAGCGCCGACGACCGCCAGAACGTCTCGGAGGAAGAGATCAAGTACATGGTCTCGGAGCAGGACGACCTGCTCGACGAGGAAAAGCGCATGATCCACGAGATCTTCGACCTGGGCGACACCGTTGCCCGCGAGGTCATGGTGCCGCGCGTGGACACCACCATGTGCGAGGACGACGAGACGGTCGCCGATGTGCTGTCCACTATGCGCCAGACCGGCTTCAGCCGCATCCCCGTCTATCACGAGGACCCCGACAACGTCGCGGGCATCGCGCACATCAAGGACCTGATCCAGCCCGCGCTCGACGGCAAGGGCGACCAGCCCATCGCCAGCTATTTGCGCGATGCCACCTTTGTGCCCGATACCAAGGACATCCTGCCGCTGCTGTCCGAGATGCAGACTTCGCACGACCAGATCGTGGTCGTCGTGGACGAGTACGGTGGCACAGCCGGCATCATCACCATCGAAGATATCGTCGAGGAGATCGTCGGCGAGATCGAGGACGAGTTCGACCCCGACAACAAGTACCTCACGCGCCTTTCGCGCCGTGAGTGGCTCGTCGATGGGCGTTTTTCGTGCGATGACGCGATTGAGCTTGGTTGGCCGCTCGAGGAAAGCGATGATTATGAGACCATCGCCGGCTGGATTTTGGAGCTTTGCGACTCGGTGCCCGACATCGGAGAGGTGTTTGAGGTTGCGGGGTACAAGTTCAAGGTACAGTCGATGCGTGGCCAGCGCATCTCGCTCATTCGCGTGATCGCTCCGGCCGAAACCGATAAGAAGGATTCCGAGTCCTCGGCAGAGAAGCCGGCGGCGTCGGGTGCGGGCTCTGTGGATCCGCACGATGGCGACGAGTAGGGCAAGGAAGAGTAGGGGAGAGTTATGGCAGGCCTGTTCAACATCCTTAAGGTCACCGTCAGCGAGGACAAGATTTGCGCGCACGTGCTGGTGAACCCCGGCATGCCGCTCATGACCTCGGAGGATATCGAGGCCACGGCGCGCGTGTACTACCTGGTGCCGGCGATTGCCAAGCATCTGTGCCTGGGCGATTCGGGTCGCGAGTTCCAGGACTGCATGGGCCAGACCGAGCTTTGCCACCTGCTGGAGCACGTGACGGTCGAGCTCATGAACGAGACCGGTCTTGCCGGCAGCATCTCGTGCGGTCGCACGCGCGTGAGCGAGCACGACGAGCGCGTCTTTGAGGTTGAGCTTTCGTGTCCCGATGACGCGTTGGCCATTGGCGCGCTGTCGTCGGCGACCTTTATGATGGACTGGGCGTACCTGCATGCCGATCAGCCGGCCCCCGACGTGGAGGGCACGGTCGCGGGCCTGCGCAACCTGGTGCTGGGCATGCGTGCCGAGGCCGAGGGCAAGGACCCGCACGAGGCCGTTGCCGCTGCGAACGGCGAGGACGTGGCCGAGGATGCGCCCGAGGGCGACGCTCCCGCCGATGCCGACACCGAGCCCGTTGCCGAGGCGCCTGCTGAGCCCGAGCCTGCGGAGCCCCAAGGCGTCCCGAGCTTTGACGACGAGCCGCAGATGCCAATCGATACCGAGGGTGCGGTCGCCGAGAACCACGAGGCCCCCGCGGCCGTCTTTGGCGGTGCGGCAACGGCTCCGTCCGGCTCGGCGCACGAGGGCAACCTGCCGCTCGTCGATGGCGCCGGCGAGAACCCGGCCGCCACGGTCGCCATGCCGGCTATGCCGCAGGAGTAGACTCACTCGCTTATCACCATCATGTACCTGCGCTTTTACCGTACGCAGATGAGCGCGACGGCAAGTGTTGCGCTGCGGGTATAATGGACAGCATTCAAACGGTGGGCATCGAGGTGCCCGCAGGAGAGGAATGATCATGGGAAAGACTTTCAGCTTTGTCTCCGGTGCGCTCTTTGGTGCTGCCGCCGGCGCTATCATCGGCGTTGCTCTGGCCCCGCGCTCGGGTGCCGAGACCCGCGCCATGGCCGCCGATATCGCCAACGACGCCTGGGACAACATGCGTGACACCTACGAGCACAGTGCCGAGGAAGCTCGTGCCGCGGTCAACGACTTTGGTCCGATGGTTGACGCCAAGACCGATGACCTGCGCGCCAAGGTCGACCTGGCCCGCGAGCGCATGGACCAGCTTCGCGAGCAGCTCAACGACGCCATCTCGGGCGGCAACGTGACGCCCGCTGCCGACGTCGTGGTTGAGAACGTCACCGAGGCCGGCACCGAGGCCACGGAGCCCTCGACCGAGGCATAATGCGCGCAGGGGATTTTGTCGGCGTCAAGGTTTATCGTAAGCCTGCCGAAGACAAGCGCACCAAAAAGGACGGCACGCCGCGCAGCCCCAAAAAGCTCGGCAAGATTCACTTCCCCGTCTTTACCCCGGGCGGTACGCGTGTGGTGGGCTTTATGGTCCGCCAGTCCGATATCGCGGGCATGATTGAGCGCCCCGACCGGTTTGTGGCGCTCGATGCCATCGGCGTCTATGAGGGCGCTGTCGCGGTCGACGACGTCAAGGGCACCTACGATGCCGCCGCGGCCAAGCGCCTCGATATCAACCTGGACGATTGCATCATCTGGGTTGGCATGGACGTGCGCACGGAATCGGGCGATGTCGTGGGCTACTGCTCGGACGTTGAGTTCAAGCCGCGTTCGGGCATTGTGCAGACGTTCTATGTGACTGCCAGCGCCGCATCGAGCATGTTGGTGGGCGACACGCAGGTGCCGCCGACGATGCTGCGCGGCTACGAGAACGGCGCGATGATTGTCTCGGACGAGGTCAAGTCGCTCGGGTATTCGGGCGGCGCGGCCGCCAAGGCTGCCGAGGCCAGCGTCGTGGTGGGCGATAAGGTCAAGAAGGGCGCCAAGGTGCTCGATGACAAGGGATCGGTCGCCGTGGACAAGGGCAGCCGCGCACTGGGCAAGCAGCTCGGCAAAACGCGCGGTATGTTCAAGGCCTTTAAGGACGAATATCAAAAGGCGAGCGGGGGCTCGTCAAAAGCTAGCAAATAGCGACGTACCAAATGATGGGAGGCGAGCCGGAGACATGTTGCTCCGGCTCGCTGTGTTTATGGGGGAGGGCATATGCGCCAAAACGGATCTAACTTAAACGGGCGCTCGGGTGCGCGTCCGACGGCGCGCCGCGACCTGGGGCAGCTGCCCAGCGGTCAGCGTCGACGTCGCCGTAAGCCCGGCGCGATGTACCTCAACCATAGCCGTGGGTTTAGCGATCGCAGCGCGCGCATCGGCAACGGTCGCTCGCCGCGTCGACCGTCCCGTCTGCCCTATGCGCTCATCGCCGTGGGTTGCGCGCTCGTGCTGTTTATCGCTGCCGTCGTGGGCTACGTCAACCGCAGCGTGGACGTGGAGCTCAATGGGCAAAAGACCGCGGTGCGCGTGGGCTCTACGTTGCAGAATCTTATCGACGATCAAAGCCTGACCGAAACGTACGACGCCGGCGATCTGCTGGCCGTCGACGACAGCGTGCTCAAGCGCCATGGCGGCGAAAAGCTGTCGGTGAAGGTCGACGGCAAGCGCGTGAAACAAGGCAAATGGGATAGTCGCGAGCTTACGGGTGGCGAGAAGGTGACGGTCAAGGATGGCCGCAACGTGTACGAAAAGCACGAGGTCCAGGCCACGACTATCGAGCCAAAGCTTAAGGTCGAGGGCACGGGTGCCATTGAGTATGTCAAAACCTGGGGCGTTCAGGGTCGCTCCGAGGTATGGGTCGGCGAGCAGTCGGGCAAGACGCAGGACCGCGGCGAGGTCGTGCCCGCCACCGACTGCGTGGTCGAGTGCGCAAGCGTAGCGCCCAAGGGCAACGAAAAGTACGTGGCCCTGACATTTGACGAGGGTCCGAGTGGCGCGACCAAGCAGATTTTGCAGGTGCTCAAGGAAAAGGGCGTCACGGCGACATTCTTCTTTTCGGGCGATGCGGCTGAGGCCTCGCCCGCTACCGCCAAAGCGATTGTCGATGCCGGGTGCGAGGTCGGCTCCAACAGCTACAGCGATGATTCGCTCAAGGGCGAGGATCGCGAGACGGTGCGCAAGCAGATCGCGAAGGGCACCGAGGCGATTAAGTCGGCGACCGGCGTCGAGACGATGTTGCTGCGTGCCCCCTACGCCGCGTTTGACGAGCAAAACTGGATCGACTCGATGGACCTGGTGTCCGCTGTGGTTTCGTGGAATATCGATTCGGGCGACTGGCTGCTCAACGGCGCCGACGAGCAAGTATCGACCGTGCTCGACTCGATGACGCCGGGCAATATTGTGCTGCTCACCGATAGCGATGAGTGCGCCGAGCAGACGCTCGAGGCGCTGCCGCAGATTATCGATGGCCTTGTCGCCGACGGCTACAAGATCGTGACGCTCAGCGACCTGGTCAAGACGGACACGGCATTGAGCAAAAAATTCACCTCGCTTACCAAGGTTTCCATGCCCAAAAACGCCGTGTTCCCCCAACTCTCCGAGGACGACGACACCACAGAGTAGTCATTGGGGACGTGCTTAAACGACTGGTCGTTTAGGGCGGTCTTAATCGCTTTGTCCCACTGTGCTCATCCGGCTCTATGTCACGGATGCGTCAGCGTTTGGTATGCCTGCAATGTGCAGGGCATAAATTCGGTGCCGCAGCGCGATGCTGATGCTATAGTTACTGCGGTTAATGAGGGTCAAGAGAAAGGTTACAGGTGAAATCCAAACCTCGACCATACAGTCGATGACCCCATGCAGGTGCTTTCTGCGCGTGCACGGGGTGTGAGCGCCGAGCGGCGTGCCGCCCGCGCATGCGTATACATATCAAAAAGTCCACGGATTGCGTGCCGGCATGGTCGCGCGGTCCGTAGGAATAATGATGGGGAGCACCATTGAATTATCTGAGTGAGATGCTCAAATTGCCGGTCTTGGACGTCGACGGCGAAAAGCTCGGCGTGGTCAACGATTTTGGTATTGCTACCGGCGAAGTTTTTCCGCACGTGACGTCGCTCGCGTTCCGCGGACCCGGCAAGACGCCGTTTATGATCAGCTGGCGCAAATGGGTCGATCGTATCGACGAGACGGGTGTACACCTTAAGACGTCGGCCACCGAAATCCGTTTTTCGTACCTGCAGCCGACCGAACTCTTGCTTGCCCGCGACGTGCTCAACAAGCAGATCGTCGACACGCAGGGCATGAAGGTCGTGCGTGTAAACGACATCAAGTTTTCCATGTCGGGCGAAAATCAGCTGCGTCTGCTGGGCGCCGAGGTCGGTGCCCGCGGTCTGCTACGCGCCATCAGCCCCGCGCTCGAGCATATCGTCGAAGGCTTTATGAAGCACCTGGGCAAGCCGCTCAGTGAGGACATCATCGCTTGGTCCTACATGGACCTGCTCGACCGCTCGACCAAGAACATTCAACTCTCGGTGTCGCACAAGACGCTCGGCGAGCTGCACCCTGCCGACATCGCCGACATTATCGAGCAGCTCGACCCGCGCCTACGTGCGCAGGTGTTTGCGCAGCTCGATACTGCCCAGGCCGCCGAGGCCATCTCGGAGTTCGATGACGATGAGCTTATGACCGAGATGCTCGAGGGTCTGTCCGACACCGACGCATCGTCGATGCTGGCCATGATGGACCCGGACGACGCCGCCGATCTGATCGACGAGCTCGATTACGAGAAGGCCGAGAAGCTCCTGCGCCTGATGGGCGTCAAGGAGGAGAAGGCGATTCGTAATCTGCTGGGCTACGAGGACAACACCGCCGGCCGCATCATGACCTCGGAGTTTGTCTCCCTGCCTGCTACGGCAACGGTCGGTGACGCCATCGAGGCGATTCGCGAGCTCGACGAGGACTTCGAGAGCGTCTACTACGTCTATACCGAGGATCCGAGCGGCATGCTGACCGGCGTGCTTTCGCTGCGCACGCTGATCGTAGCCGACCGCGACGCCACGCTGGGTCAGCTGGCCTATCGCGACCTGGTCTATGTGTCGCCCGACGAGGACCAGGAAGACGTGACGGACGAGATGACCAAGTACGACCTGGTTGCCATCCCTGTCTGCGACGAGAACCGTCATATCCTGGGTATCGTGACCTTTGATGACGCCATGGACGTTATCGCCGAGGAGCACCAGGAGGACCTGCAGATCGCAGGCGTCGGCTCGGGCGATAGCGCGTCCGACGACTCGACGAATGTGCTCAGCTGGTTCGTGCATCGCCAGTACTGGGTTGTCGTGTGGGGCATTGCCTCGTGCATCATGGCAACGGTGCTGGGGACGGCGCTCGGCTCCGCGCATCTGGTGGTGTTCCCCATGTGCGCCATGCCGCTCGTGCTGCTGGCGGCCTCGCGCATGGTGTCGTTCGTCAAGAACTACTTCCTGGAGTATGACGGTCACGATGACGAGCCCAAGCCGTATCTGGGGTTCTTCTTCCAGAGCACGGGAATGGGCCTGATCCTGTCGCTCGTGACCTACCTGTGCGCCCAGCTGGTGCGCACCGCCGCGTTCCCCGACGCGCCCATGTTTGAGGAACAGCTCTTTACCGGCTGCTTTAACATTGCGGCCATCGTCTGCCTGATTGGCAACATGAGCGCCGTGATTTACCTGATGGTGCTGTTCTGGCGTGACGAGCATGACCTCAACACGTCGGGCACCGCCATGAACGTTATTGCCGTCATGATCTCGTGCGTAGCGTACTGCGCCGCTGCGGTGCTGCTCACCATGTCGGTCATGGGTTAGGTGGTCGCGTGCAAAATACCAAGCAAAAGTCGGGCACCAAGCAAAAGTTGACCATCGCGGCCATCTTTGGCGCTATGGGTCCCGGTCTGCTGGCGGCGCTTTCGGGCAATGACGCTGGCGGCATTGCAACGTATTCCAGCGCGGGCGCCAGCTATGGCTACAAGATGCTCTGGATGCTTCCCGTCATGACTGTGCTGCTCATCGTGACGCAGGAGACCGCGGCGCGCTGCGGCTGCGTCACGGGTAAGGGCCTGGCATCGCTCATTCGCGAGCGCTTTGGCGTGCGCAAGAGTGTACTTGCTATGGCGGCGCTGTTGATCGCCAACACGGCTGTGACCATTTCGGAGTTTGCGGGCATCGCCAGCGGTCTTGCTCTCTTTGGCGTGCCGGCGAGCATCTCGGTGCCGTTGGTGGCGCTGCTGGTATGGATGCTTACCATGTCGGGTAGTTTCCAGCGCATCGAGAAGATTCTGCTGCTGGTGAGCTGCGTGTTCGTGACCTATATCGTCGCCGCGTTTATGGCTGGCCCCAACTGGGGTGAGGTCGCGGTCGACCTGGTCGTGCCTAACATTCAAAATGACCCCAGCTACGTGTCGCTCGTGGTCGCAACGATCGGTACCACCATCGCGCCGTGGATGATTTTCTTGGCGCAGAACAACGTGGTCGATAAGAATGCGGGCGAGGACGACATCGTGCTGCAGCGTATTGATACCGTGAGCGGCTCGCTTGCCGCCGATGTTATTGCCGGCTTTATTATCATCACGACCGGCACGGTGTTGTTCCCGGCGGGTATTCAGATTAGCGATGCTGCCGATGCTGCCCGCGCGCTGGAGCCTATTGCGGGTCAGTGGTCTACGGTACTGTTTGCCTCGGGCCTGGTCGCGGCGAGCTTCTTGGCCGCCTGCGTGCTGCCGGGCGTTACGTCGAGCGCTATCTGTGAGGCATTTGGATGGGAGCGCGGTGCCGACCGCAGCTGGGACGAGGCCCCGGTCTATCGCGGCATCATTACGGCCATCATCGGTATCTCTGCCGTGCTGGTGCTTATGCCCGGCGTCGATCTGTTCCAGATTATGATGACCTCGCAGGTCATCAATGGCGTGCTACTGCCCGTGGTTCTGGTGTTCCAGGTGGTTATTGCCGCTGACCGTCACATTATGGGCACTAACCGCAACGGCCGCGTGTGGAATGTGCTCACTTGGGCGACTATCGGTGTGATTACGGTGCTCACGGTCGTCATGTTTGTGCTGCAAGCGATGGGCTACAGCGCTTAACGCCCACTTTTGCTTCCGAACAGGCCGCAGCGATGGGCTGCGGTCTGTTTTTCGTCTGCTATAGGGCGTTAGTTATATGGCGGTGGGCAAAAAATGCCAAATATGAGTACTGTTGCTAAGTGAACAGCATTTACATCCAAAAAGATAATGAACAGAACCTATAGTATGTTCATTAAAATTTGCTTCAATATGCCTTAAACCAGTCAGGTTGGCTGCTTTAGGGGGTTGTAGGGGTCGCTCGGACGTCATTTTGGGTGGTTTTGCCTGCTACTAAAATGGTAACAGTACTCATATTTGCCCTTTTTTGCCCACAGACCTTTGAGGGTGCGGCGAAAAGGGCTTGTTTTGATTGTTTGGGGCAGGCACGAGGATCGCGCGAATTTTTGTGGTGTAAGAGGGAGGGCCGCGTCAGCGCCCCTTGCGCCTAAGGCTATTCCGCCACGCCGTGGCGGTCAAGGACCTCCCTTATGGCCTCGTGCGCGGCCA
>DBGDSC010000041.1:0-86511 GCA_048402045.1 Collinsella sp. | reverse complement strand
CTAAGCCCCATCGCGCCGAGAGTACTGCGGGGTCAGCCCGTGGGAGGCCAGGGCGCCGCTGACCGGTGGACGGCACCGAGCCGTACGCTTGAACTGAGAAGGGGGAGGCCTCGCGGCCTCCCCCTTTTTTGCGTTGTATATACGTTGTACTTTGGGACCTAGCTCCCCCGTATGTGCTCTTACTGTTTGGCTGTATTTTGAGTCCATCTAGTGTATTTGAGCGATAATTACTCGCATTGGCGTTAGGGAGGGCTTGATGTTTACCGTATTTGTCTTGGGCAATATTGCTTCGGGTAAGTCAACTGCCTGCCGCTATTTCGAATCTCGTGGCGCTATGCTTATCGATCTGGATGAGCTTGCAAAATCGCTGTATGTGCCGGGCTCTGATATCGTCAATACACTCGCGGATGAATTCGGTTGGGACATTTTGGATGAGGAAGGCGGCATTCGCCGCGGCATCCTCGCTTCTCGAGCTTTCGCTTCTCCTGATTCGGTCGCACGGCTCAATGACATCGTGCATCCCATTCTGATTGAACAGCTTTCGCTTAGGATTCTCGATCCGGTTTGTTGTACGGTTTCATCTCCCCGTTATCCTTTTGCGGTGGTCGAGGTTTCTGCTCCGACTGGTTTTGAGGATGCATTTGGCTTGGCTGATGAAATTTTGGTCATCAGCGCCCCTTTGTCGGTTCGTCGCGAGCGCGCTATTCAACGTGGCATGGAGCCATCTGATTTTGATGCCCGTTCTGCTTGCCAGCCCGAAGAGTCTGCGCTGTGCAATCTCGCTACAACTGTGATTGACAATGCGGCAGACGATAACTCGCTCTTTGAACAACTGGACGCATGGCTTTCGCGCCATGGGTTCGGGGATGTAGCGGATAAGGAGGAGGCCGATGCCTAAGACACGTTTCCTTACGTGGTATCGCCTTATACCGCTGGCTGCCGTTTTTGCCTTCGGCCTTATCTCATTCGTTTACTCATATGCTCCTGCCGCTTTCTTTAAGCCGCTGTATCCGATTGACTACGAGGCGTATGTAAAGCAATCCAGTATTTCGCATAATCTGGATCCGTATCTGGTGTGCGCTGTCATTAAGTCTGAATCGAATTGGGATCCCGAGGCCGAGTCGAATCAGGGTGCTCAGGGATTGATGCAGCTGATGCCCGAGACTGCCCAGGATATGATCGCCAAGGGCCTTGTCGACGGTGGCGAGTATTCGGCCGACAACCTTAACGATCCGGCTACGAATATCGAGTTTGGCTGCGCGTATCTTTCGTATCTTCTAGCGTATTTTAACGGGTCGACTGACAGTGCCATTGCCGCCTATAACGCCGGCATGGGCAATGTCGACGGATGGGCGCAGCAGAGTACGTCGCTTCATAATGCAATCACCTTTCCCGAGACGCAGGCGTATCTGATTCGTGTCAATAATGCCTGGGTTCGCTACAAAACCCTCTATCCCGATCGGTTCGTATAGGACTATGCCTGCCGCCTGCGTATACTGCAGATATATGAGTTAGGAGTATCCATGGCGGAATTTGAAGTAGAACGCGTTGGTGGTGAACTTAAGCGCTTTGGCGTTGAAGGCTCTGACGTGCCGTTTAAGGTCGTGTCTCCCTATGCCCCTGCAGGCTCTCAGCCTAAAGCCATTGAGTCGCTTGTGCAGGGTGTGAGGGACGGAGACCGCTATCAGGTTTTGCTGGGCGTGACTGGTTCGGGCAAGACCTTCACGATGGCAAAGACTATTGAGGCCCTGGGAAAGCCGACGCTGGTCATGGCTCCGAATAAAACGCTCGCCGCTCAGCTTGCGAGCGAGCTCAAAGAGTTCTTTCCCAACAACGCTGTGGTCTACTTCGTCTCGTACTACGACTACTATCAGCCCGAGGCGTATGTGCCGCAAAGCGATACATATATCGAGAAAGACTCCTCGATTAACGAAGAGGTTGAGATGCTGCGACATCAGGCGACCGCATCGCTGCTCTCTCGACGCGATGTGATCGTTGTCGCATCGGTCTCGTGTATCTATGGCATTGGCTCTCCTGAGGACTATGCAGGTCTGGCTCCAAACGTCGACAAGAAGGTGCCGCTCGAGCGCGATGACTTTATCCATGCACTTATCGACATTCAATATGATCGCAATGACTATGACCTGGCACGCGGCACGTTCCGCGTGCGCGGCGATGTTGTCGACGTGTATCCGCCTTATGCCGAGCATCCGTTGCGGTTTGAGTTCTTTGGCGACGAGGTCGAGCTGATTGCCGAGATCGATGAGGTCACCGGTGAGATGCTTCGTGAGTACGAGGCCATCCCTGTATGGCCGGCATCGCACTACGTGACCGAGAAGCCGAAGGTCAAGGCGGCTCTGAAATCGATCAGCGAAGAGTGCGAGAAGCGCGTGGCGGAGCTCAAGGCGACCGACAAGTTGCTCGAGGCGCAGCGTCTGCAGCAGCGCACCGATTATGATCTTGAGATGCTCGAGACGATGGGCTTTTGCAACGGCATCGAGAACTACTCGCGTCATCTGGACGGTCGCAAGCCGGGTGAGCCGCCGTTTACCCTAATCGATTACTTTCCCAAGGATATGCTCTGCATCATCGATGAGAGCCATGTGACGGTGCCGCAGATTCGCGGCATGCACGAAGGTGACCGCTCGCGTAAGGTGACGCTGGTGGAACACGGTTTTCGCCTGCCCTCGGCGCTCGATAACCGCCCGCTTCGTTTCGATGAGTTTGAGGCAAGGATACCCCAGTTTATCTATGTTTCGGCCACGCCGGGCGACTACGAGCTGCGGGTGAGCCAAAACGATGTGGAGCAGATTATTCGTCCGACTGGCCTGCTCGACCCCAAGATTGACGTGCGTCCAGTTCGCGGCCAGATTGACGATCTTGAGGACGAGATTCGCGAGCGCGTTGCCCGCAAGGAGCGCGTGCTGGTGACCACGTTGACCAAGCGCATGGCCGAGGACCTGACCGACCATCTGCTCGACGCAGGCATTAAGGTCAATTACATGCACTCTGATACGGCGACAATGGACCGTGTCGAGATCCTGCGAACGCTGCGCGAGGGCAAGATCGATGTTCTCGTTGGCATCAACCTGCTTCGCGAGGGCTTGGATCTCCCCGAGGTCTCACTGGTGGCAATTCTCGATGCCGATAAGGAAGGCTTCTTGCGCAACCGCCGTTCGCTGATTCAGACGATTGGCCGTGCGGCCCGTAACGCCGATGGTGAAGTCATCATGTATGCAGACGTTGTGACCGATTCGATGAAAGAGGCCATCGAGGAGACGCAGCGCCGTCGCGAGATTCAGATGGCATATAACGAAGAACATGGCATTGTGCCCAAGACAGTGCGCAAGGCCATCAACGACATCTCAAGTTTTATTGCCGAGGCCGAAAAAACTGTGGGCTCCAAGGGACGCTCGAAGGGCGACTCTATTGGCCATGGCGCATTCTATACGCCCGATGAGTCGGGCGAGGGCGGTGTGCCGGAAACGGTGGCGCCCGAGCAGACACTTGCGGAGCAGTTGGAAGAACTGCCGCATGACGAGCTTGTGCGGATCGTCGAAACCATGGAAGAGGATATGCGTAACGCTTCTGCCGCTATGGACTTTGAGGAGGCGGCGCGCCTGCGCGATGCCGTCGTTCAGATTCGGGCGATGCTCGAGGGTGCGTCTGAGGACGAGACGATCGAGCGCTTACGCTCGCAGGCCCGCAAGGGTTCCACGTTCGCATCGGGCAGAAAACGCCAGGGTGCACGGTTTAAGAAATAGCGAACAGGCCCCGAGTTCCCTGTGGAGCTCGGGGCCTGTGTCTTTTGCGCGCTGGAATTCGTGCGTTAGAGGTCCGCGATCAGGGCTTCGGCACAACGGATGCCGTCGGTGGCCGCGCTCATGATGCCGCCGGCATATCCAGCTCCCTCACCACAAGGGTAGAGGCCCGGGGTCGACACGGCATGGCACGTTCGGTCTCGGGTGACAGTGACCGGTGAGCTCGAACGAGTCTCCACGCCGGTAAGAACGGCATCGGGACGGTCGTAGCCTCGTAGCTTTTTTCCGAGTAGGGGAAGTCCCAGGCGGAGCGACTCGACGATATGCTGCGGCAGGGCTTCGTCAATTGTCGTCCAGGTCACACCGAGCGGATAGGTGGGCTTTACCTTTCCGGGCGCCTTGCTGGCGCGTCCTGCGAGGAAATCTCCGACGAGTTGTGCCGGTGCGTTCCAGTTGGAACCGCCCAGGCGATAGGCGGCCGCCTCGCAGGCGCGCTGGAGCTCGATGCCGGCGAGCGGGTCATCGTTGGGAAGGTCCTCAGGCGTGACGTTAACGAGCAGGGCGGCGTTTGCGTTGCGTCCGTCGCGGGCATTGAGGCTGGCGCCGTTGACGCACAGGTGGCCCTGCTCGGAAGAGGCGGCGACAACCTGCCCGCCGGGGCACATGCAAAACGAGAACACGCTGCGGCCGTTGGGAAGATGGGCGACGAGCTTGTAGGGGGCTGCTCCGAGGGCAGGATGTCCCGCCAAGGCTCCATATTGGGCTCGGTCGATGTCGCGCTGCGGATGCTCGATGCGAACGCCCATGGCAAAGGTCTTTTGTGCGAGGGCCACGTTGTGGTCCTTAAGGAGCTCAAAAATATCGCGAGCAGAATGCCCACAGGCGAGGATGAGGTGCTTTGTTTCGATTGGCTCGTAAGCGGCGTCTTGGGACGATTGGACATCGATACCGGTGATGGCGCCAGACGCGTCGGTGCGAATGTCGACGAGCTTCGTTCGATAACGGACGACACCTCCGAGCTGCTCGGTGCGCTGGGATATAGCGGTGACAACCTTGGGAAGGATGTCGGAGCCAATGTGCGGCTTGGCATCCCACAGAATATCGCGGGGCGCACCCGCCTCGACGAAGGTTTCGAGGATAAGGCGATGGGCGGGATTTTTTGTTCCCGTATTGAGCTTGCCGTCCGAGAAGGTCCCCGCGCCGCCCAGACCAAACTGAATATTGCTCTCGGGGTCGAGGATGCGCTCCTTTAGAAAGAGGTCGATCGCCTGCGAGCGGCGAAATGCCGGGTCGCCGCGCTCGATAAGCAAGGGCTTAAGACCTGCTTCGGCGAGCGTGAGCGCAGCGAAAAGGCCGGCGCATCCGGCGCCGACAACGACGGGGCGCTCTTTGGATGCGTCGGAAATGGGGGAGGGGAATGAAGGCTCATCGTCTTCTATCGCGCGTACGAGCGAGCGGTCACGTTCGGAAACGCTGTCGACCGCTTCTCGCTCGAGGTGGGGACTGGTCAGCTCAACACGAAAGCTCAGGATAAAATGGACGTCTCGTTTTTTGCGAGCGTCGATTGACTTGCGGTGGAGCTCGATGGACTTGATCTCGGAGTCTTTGCAACGTAGGACGCGCTTGGCGACTCGCTTGCCAACAATGAGGCAGGCATTTTCATCGCCGGCTTCATCGAGCGAAGCGTTGACTTGGGTGATTTCGATCATCGAGGTCTCCTTAGAGGCAAGAAAGAGGCCGTCCGGTATCCCAGACGGCCCGAATGCGTTTTTGATTATAGACTGCGCGGCTACAGGCTGCTTGCAGCGCGAATGCCCGAGAGCCATGCCCACGCAAGGTTAAAGCCTCCGCAATCGGCGTCGATGTCGAGCGCTTCGCCGCAGACGTAAAGCGGGGCGTCGACAACGCTGCGCGCGCGTAGACTGGGTGTTGAGATACTCTCGACAGATACGCCACCACGCGTGACCTGTGCCGAGCGCTCCTCGGCTGTTCCCTCAACGAGCAACTTAAAGTGCTTGAGGATCGAGACCAGGTGGATGACATCGTTGGAGCCTGGATGGCACTGCTCGAACGCCGTGCAGACGACGCGGGAGAGTTGCGGGGCGAGCATGCCGTCGAGCCAACGGGGATCGCGGGGCGAAAAGCCGCCGAGCAGCTCAACGCGCCGGTTGAGCATATCGAGCAGCTCGTCTTTGGAGAGGTCGGGGAAAACGTCGAGCAGGATCGTATCACCGCGCTGGATACGACGGGAGAGGTTGAAGACAGCGACGCCCGAGATGCCGAAGGCTCGAAACAGGACTTCACCGTCTTCGTGCCAGAGCTCATTATGATTGCGGGCGAGCGTCAAGCGGGCGCGGACGCGCAGGCCGTCCAACGTCTTGAGTGCCGCCCGATCGCCGACGACCGTTGCCGATACGGGGCAGAGGATGGGGCGCAGCGAAGTGAGGGGGAGGCTAAACGTATCGGCGATACCGGTGGGGTTGCCACCCGTGGCGATAATTACGGCATGTGCCTCCAGGGCCTCGTTCTTGCGAGGGACATCGGCGAGCGCTTTCCGAAGCGAGCGGAGCTCCGTTTTTCGGTCGTCGTGCTTTTTTGCCTTGAGCGCCCGCGCTGGACGGTCTATTTGGAGTGTCCAGCCTTCGGAAGCTTTGTGCGCCGAGGCAACGTTGGCTCCGCAGATTAAGGTAATACCTAGGCGGTCGCAAACGTTGAGAAGCGCGTCGCGCACCGATTCTGCGCGAAGGGAGCGCGGGTATAGCCGGCCTTCCTCGGAGGTTGTCATGATGCCCAGCGAGGAGAAGAAACCCATAAGCTCTTGTTCGGGTTGGGGGCCCATGACAGATTCGACGAATGCGGGGTGGTTATACCGCTGAGGATCAATCGATTCGTTGGAGAGGTTGCAGCGGCCGTTACCGGTCGCAAGGAGCTTTAGGCCGCAGGCGACATCGCGCTCAACGATGCAGACGCTTTTGCCAGCACGTGCGGCCGTAATGGCGGCGGCGAGGCCTGAAGCCCCGCCGCCGATTACCAGGACGTCATAGAAGGCGCTCGTGTTCACTTAGGCCTCGTCGGTCTCGTGCGGGGTAATAGCCTCGACGGCAGAGACTGCCTTGGGCAACATGCCATCGGGCAGCGCGGTCTCAACCTCGCCCTTATCGCAGGCCTCGGCGAGTGCCGGATTAATGGGAAGCGTGCCCAAGATGTCGAGGTTATAGCGCTCTGCGACCTCGGGGAGCTTGCTTTTGCCAAAGACCTCGATCTTCTTGCCGCAGTCGGGGCACTCGATATAGCTCATGTTCTCGACGATGCCCAGAATGGGGACGTTCATCTTCTCGGCCATGTTGACCGCCTTGGCGACGATCATCGAGACCAGGTCCTGCGGGCTCGTGACGATGACGATGCCGTCGACGGGCAGCGACTGGAAGACGGTGAGCGCGACGTCGCCTGTTCCCGGAGGCATGTCGACCAGCAGGTAGTCGATGGGGCCCCACGAGGTCTCGCTCCAGAACTGCCTAATGGCGCCTGCGATGACCGGACCGCGCCAAAGGACGGGGTCGGTCTCGTTTTGGAGCAGAAGGTTGGAGCTCATGACCTTGACGCCGTGCTCGGAGATTTCGGGCAGCATGAGGTTGCCAAGGGCATGGACGTGGCGTCCGCTCATGCCGAACATCTTGGGGATAGAGGGACCGGTGATGTCGGCATCGAGGACGCCGACCTTGTGGCCGTGACGGGCAAGCTCGGTGGCGATGGCACCGGTGACAAACGACTTGCCGACACCGCCCTTGCCGGAAAGCACGGCGATGACGCGTTTGACCTCGGACAGCGTGTTCTCCTCAAATTGCGACGGCGACGTTTGTCCGCCGGCGGCCTGTGCGTGCTCGCAACCCATGTATGACTCCTTTGTATATGTTGGGGCCGGAGCCCCGTGATGTGACACGAGCGTCATTGTACCCTCGTTTGCGAGCGGGAGTCATTTGCGATGCATTTGGGCCGAGCGTGCTTGCAATACGATGGGCCCAAGCGAATGGGCGGGCTTACTGAACTTTGCTGGAGAACTCGAGGTATTGCATGCGCTGCAGCTTGTCGATCGTCGAGGTGTATGGGCTGTCTTCAGATTCCAAGTTGTAGCGCAGCCCGTCGGCACCGAGATAGCCGGCGACATTGATGGTGGGCACATCTGACCTTGTTGCAAGCAGGGCCTTTTGATAGTCGGTGAGCGGGGCGCCGATCTTATTAAGGGTAATGGCTGCAATCTCGTTTGCCCCGACGGTGTCGTAGACGTTGAGCTCGGTATTGCCGGCGATTTCATAGTTAGCCCAGACGAAATAGGTTGACTGATAGACACGGAAAGCGTGGCTTGCCGTATCTTCCTGAGGGTACAGCTCGTCGTTGAGAGTCGTTGCGGCGCTCGGCTGATGGTCGCCAAAAAAGACAAGAACAACCGGTCTGCCGATATTGCGGAGCTCGTTGATAAAGTACTCGAGGTCCCGGTCGGATGCGTTGATGCAGGTGAGATAGGTGTTGAGCGCGCTATTGGCGCCCTCGCTGGCTCCCTCGACCCAATAGTTTGTCAGCTCTTCGGCGGGAACGGTGCCATAGTCGTAGCCGCCGTGATTTTGCATCGTGACGTCAAAGATGAACTGTGGCGCTTCGTCGGTTCTAAGCAGGTCGAGTATCTTGTCGTAGGTGGCGTAGTCGCATACGCCGGCATGGTAACAGGGCGCACCTTCGAAATCGCCGATTGAAAGAAAGTCTCCAAAGCCCAGCTGCTGATAGATCTTATCTCGATGGTAGTTGACGGGGTTTTGCGGGTGCATAGCGGTAGCGGTATACCCAAGCTCTTTAAGGTCCTTTGCCAGGCTGTTGACGCCATTCATCTGATACAGCTGATAGGGGATTTTGCCTAATCCGACAAAGGCCGTTGTCGCTCCGGTCAAAAATTCGAATTCGGAGTTTGCCGTTCCGCCACCGGTGACCGAAGCGAGCATGGTGCCGCGAACAAGTGTGTCGGGAAGCGAGTTGTAGAATGCGGGGCCGGTGTACCCGGCCGCCTGGAGCTGCTCAAAGCACGAAAGGTCGCTAAAACTCTCGTTCATGACGGCAACAATCGTCGGCTTGATTTCATTGAACTGGGCAACGGCAGCCGCGCGCTGCTCGCTCGAGCCATACGTGCTGTCGTAGGCGGCGGCGAGCTCCTGCTCGATGCTCTGCGCCTCATCGGGCGTATAGCCTTCGGGCTTCTCAATGGGCAACTCGTTGACCATTTCGGTGAACGAAGTGATAAAACCCTGAGACGTATATGTGGTGATGGGCTGCCAACGGTCAAATCCAAAATCCAGCGCCTGCTCCAAGTCGATGCTGGAAAAGCCTGAGAGCCCCACAACGGTCACTAGCAGAAAAGCGCAGAGGTTAGCGGCGATTGCGGGGAAGACATGGGTGGGCGTACGGAGCTTTCGCGGTCGGATAAGCGAAAGAAGCCCCAGGGAAATCTCCAGCAGGGCGAGAGAGGTTACGATTCCGGCGGTAAAGGTAAACTCGTATCCCTCGCTCACTTCCATTGCGGTGCCAAGGGCCAAGATATCGCTTGGCAGGATGGCTTCGCCTTTAAACGTTATGACGAAGTGCTCGGCAATGCCAAGGATGCAACAGGCGACGGGCACGAGGGCCATGACGCCTCCATGACGCTGTCCCAGCAAATAAAGGGAGAGCAGAACCGTCGCGAGCAGCCCGACGGAAAACCCGAATGAGTTGGCGGGAATGCGATAGAACGTTTCGTTACAGGCAATTTCGAGTGAAACGAACGAGAGCGCTGAAACAGCGGCGATGACAAGGATGTCACGGCAAATACAGGCAACCGTTCCCGTCGCAAGATCGGTTTGGTCGATAAGTCCCGAAACCAAGGGTTCGACAAGAAGTATGACGGCGGCAGCACCGAGCGCCGAATAAGAAAGGACCCATAGGGAACTGTCCTCATTTACGAGCAATTGATTCGTAATCCATGCAGCTACCACGCCGAGCGGGATGAGGAGCGTCGCGCACCAAAAGACGCGGGCAATGGGCGGCTTTTCATTGTGTTTGATTGAAAAATACACGCGCACGACGACGGTGGCCACGATAAGGACGGCGATGAATATGGGCAGATTGGCCATGTCGCTCGAAGTGATTTCAAGGGGGATATCTTCGGTCATGGACGTTCCTCTGTTACAGCAAACTAAGTTCAGTATTAGATTACTGTAACCTCTCCACGGTATTTCGAGAAACAAAGCACCCGATACGCAAAGCTAAAGGTCTGCGAATCTTGTATTACGAACATCTGTGCGCGTCGAGTGCGCTAAACTCATCGGCAGTATGATTCGATGCAATAGGAGGCAAGGAGCTTCCATGTCTGATTCTTCTATCGTTATTCGCGGCGCTCGTGAGCACAACCTCCGCGATATCGATGTTTCCATTCCGCGTGACCAACTCGTGGTCATTACCGGTCTTTCTGGCTCGGGCAAGAGCTCGCTGGCATTTGACACTATCTATGCCGAGGGCCAGCGTCGATACGTCGAGAGCCTTTCGAGCTATGCGCGCCAGTTCTTGGGCCAGATGGACAAACCCGACTTGGATTCAATCGACGGCCTTTCGCCGGCGGTGTCGATCGATCAGAAGACGACGTCCAAGAACCCCCGGTCAACGGTGGGCACCGTAACTGAGATTTATGACTATCTGCGCCTGCTGTTTGCGCGCGTGGGTACGCCGCACTGTCCCGAGTGCGGGCGTGTCATCGAGCGTCAGACGACTGACCAGGTTGCCGATAAGGTGCTGGCGGCGGGGGAGGGCCGTCGCGCGTTTGTACTGGCGCCGGTGGTTCGTGGACGCAAGGGTGAGTATGCCAAATTGTTCGAGGATCTGCGCGCGGAAGGCTTTAGCCGCGTGCGCGTCGACGGTGAGGTGCGCTCTCTCGACGACCCGATCGATTTGGACAAAAAGTTCAAGCACGATATCGAGGTCGTGGTCGATCGTATCGTAATTCGAGAGAATTCCCTGGGCCGCATCGCAGAGTCTGTTGAGCAGGCGACGGCGCTGGCACACGGTAACGTGAATGTGTATATGCTGCCCGACCGCGATGCTCCTGAGGGAACCGAGGGCGAGCTGCTGGAGTATTCGCTGGCACTGGCGTGCCCGGAGCACGGACATTCCATCGACGATCTGCAGCCGCGCGATTTCTCGTTCAACGCGCCCTATGGCGCATGTCCCGAGTGCGATGGCCTGGGCTTTAAGAAGACGGTCGATGCCGAGGCGCTGATCGAAGACCCTTCAAAGTCGATTGCTGACGGTGTCTTTGGTAGTCTGTTCGGCAATTCCAACTACTATCCGCAAATCTTTGCCGCGGTCTGCAAGCATTTTAAGGTGAGCGCCGATACGCCATGGGAGGACCTGCCCCCGCGGGTGCGTCGTGCGTTTTTGGACGGCATGGGCGACACGAAGATCTCGGTCGACTATCAAAAGCTCGACGGGCGTCGCAGCCAGTGGGATACCAAATTCTCGGGCGTGCGCAACATCCTGTATGAGCGCTACACCGAGACGACGAACGAGAACACCAAGGCGCGCTTGGAGAAGTACATTCGCGAGGAACCGTGCTCGAGCTGCCACGGCGCTCGTTTGCGCTCCGAGATGCTCGCCGTCACCGTGGGTGGCAAGTCCATTTACGAGGTTTGTTGCCTGTCGTGCCGTGAGTCGCTCGAGTTTTTTGAGGGCCTGGAGCTCACCGAGCGCCAACAGTTTATCGGCGGGCGCATCGTCAAGGAAATCCTGGAGCGCCTGCGTTTTCTGGTCGATGTCGGACTCGACTATCTGACGCTCGATCGCGCCTCGGCGACGCTTTCCGGCGGTGAGGCCCAGCGCATTCGCCTGGCAACGCAGATCGGCGCCGGCCTCATGGGCGTTCTGTACATTCTGGACGAGCCGTCGATCGGTCTCCACCAACGCGATAACGAGCGCCTGATCAAGACGCTCGAGCGCTTGCGCGATATCGGTAATACCGTTATCGTCGTCGAGCACGACGAAGATACAATTCGCGCTGCCGACTACGTGATCGATATGGGTCCCGGTGCGGGCGTTAACGGCGGAAACGTGGTCGCCGCGGGAACGCCTGCCGATATCATGGCGTGCCCCGATTCCATGACGGGTGCCTATTTGACCGGCAAGCGGATGATCCGCGTGCCCGATGAGCGCCGCAAGCCCGGCCGCGGCTGTCTTAAGATCACGGGCGCCCGCGCTAACAACCTCAAAAACGTTACCGCCAAGATTGAGTTCGGTACGCTCACAGTCGTTACCGGTGTTTCGGGATCGGGCAAGAGCTCCCTGGTCACCGATACGATTGCGCCCGCGCTTACGAATGCCATTCACCGTTCGACGCGCCCTGTGGGTCCATATAAAAAAATCGAGGGCATCGAGTGCATCGATAAGGTTATCGATATCGACCAGTCGCCGATTGGCCGCACGCCGCGCTCCAACCCTGCTACCTATATCGGCCTGTGGGATGATCTTCGCGCGCTGTTTGCGAGTACGCCGGAGTCGAAGGCGCGCGGCTACTCGCCGGGTCGTTTCTCCTTTAATGTGAGTGGCGGGCGCTGTGAGGCGTGCAAGGGCGATGGGCAGATTAAGATCGAGATGCACTTCCTTCCCGATATCTACGTTCCCTGCGAAGTTTGCGGCGGTAAACGCTACAACCGCGAGACACTCGAGGTCACCTACCGTGGCAAGACCATCTCGGACGTGCTCGACATGAGCGTCACCGAGGCGCTGGCCTTCTTTGGGAATATCCCGCAGATCAAGCGAAAGCTCCAGACGCTGTACGATGTAGGCTTGGGCTACGTGAGCCTGGGCCAGCCCGCCACGACGCTCTCGGGCGGCGAGGCGCAGCGTGTGAAGCTCGCCAAGGAGCTTCATCGACGCCAGACGGGCAAGACGTTCTATATTTTGGACGAGCCGACGACCGGTCTTCATTTTGAGGACGTCCGCCAGCTGCTCGATGTGCTGCAGCGCTTGGTCGATGCGGGCAACACGGTGCTGGTGATTGAGCACAACCTTGATGTCATCAAGGTTGCCGACCGCCTGATCGATATGGGTCCCGAGGGCGGTAACGGCGGCGGAACCGTCGTGGTTTCGGGCACACCGGAGCAGGTTGCGGACTGTCCGCAGAGTTATACGGGCAAGTTTTTGGCGCCTTTGCTCAGGCGTGACCGGGAGCGTCAGGCTCAACTTGATGCTCAATAAATAGGCGATTCAGTTTATGGGCGCCATCGACTCCTTGTGATTCGATGGCGCTTGCTGTGCCGAAGTGACGTATGCAGCCGAATTGGACATATACTTAATCTTTGCGTCCGAATGCGAGGGAAAGGATATGTCATGGCAAAGGCTGTAAAGACGCCAAAAACCAATGCGATGCGCGAGCTGGAAAGCGCCGGCATTTCCTATGTTCTACATACGTACGAAGACGATGGTGATGAGTCGGTGGGCCTGGGGGTCGCGATTTCGGAGCAGCTTGGCGAGGAGCCCGGTCAAGGATTTAAGACCTTGGTCTGCGTGACGCCGTCCAACGACCATGTCGTGTGCTGCATCCCTGTTGCCGATGAGCTCGATCTAAAGTCCGCCGCGCGTGCCGCGGGGGAGAAGTCCTTGGTTATGATGCATGTGAAGGATTTGCTTGCGGCGACTGGCTACGTTCGCGGCGGCTGCAGCCCGGTCGGTATGAAAAAACGCTACCGGACGCTCATTGATGAGACGTGTGTCCTTTGGGATACCATTTTTATTTCGGGAGGCAAGCGTGGTTATCAGCTCGAGCTTGCACCCGATGATTTAATTGCATTTTGCGGGGCGACGGTTGCCGCGATTACGAGAGAGGACTGAGCGATGCCGCAGGAAGAATTGAAGCGCGGAGCTCATTTTGCAAAAGAATCTGCGCCTCAGACACCCTCATCCGAAGCTTCTTCGTCGCGAGATGACACTGACGACATGGGCTCGTCGGACTACTCCACGGTTGGTCGTTCCGCCGGGCTTATGACCATCCTGACTAGCGTGTCTCGCGTCACCGGGTTTATCCGCACGTGGGCCATGGCGGCCGCCATCGGCATGTCGCTGCTCTCGTCCTCCTATCAGGTTGCCAACAACCTGCCCAACATGCTCTACGAGCTCGTGATGGGCGGCATGCTCGTTACGGCGTTTTTGCCGGTGTATATGGGCGTGAGGCGCGAGCAGGGCCGTGAGGCATCGAACGAGTATGTCGGCAATCTGCTCGGTATTCTGCTTCTGCTGCTGGGCGGTATCTCGCTGCTGGGCACCGTGTTTGCTCCCGGCTTTATTTGGACGCAGTCGTTCCTTTCGGGCGATGGCGGCAGCATGGATACCGCTGCGTTCATGTTCCGCTTCTTTGCTATCCAAATTCTGTTTTATGGCTTGGGCTCGGTGTTCTCGGGCGTTCTCAACGCACACCGCGACTACTTCTGGTCGACGTTTGCCCCGGTCCTCAACAATGTGATCGTCATTGCGAGCTTTATGGGTTTTGCGCCCGTGTCCGCACAGTTTGGTGAACGTGCCGGCATCATCTTGATTGCGGCCGGTACGACCCTCGGTGTCTTTGTTCAGATGGCATGTCAGATCCCCGCGCTTGGCAAGCACGGCGTGCATCCCCATATCCATATCGACTTTAAGGACCCCGCGCTGCGCCAGACGATTGCGCTCGGTATCCCGACGCTGCTCGCTACGGTGTGCATGTTTGTCTCGACTTCTATCACCAACGCTGCCGCGCTGGTGGTCCAGCCCGAGACTGGTCCTTCCGTCATCGCCTATGCGCGCCTGTGGTACACGCTGCCCTACGCGCTGATTGCCGCCTCGCTTTCGACGGCGCTCTATACCGAGCTCTCTCACGACGCACAGGAGAAGGATTGCGACAGCGTTCGCACGGGCATTTCGCGTGGCGTCGCCCAGATGCTGTTCTTCCTGATTCCGTTCGCGCTGTACCTGATTGTCTTCGCGCGTCCGCTCAACATGATTTACTGTGCCGGCAAGTTTGATGAGTCCGGCGTGGCGCTGGTGTCCGAGTTCCTTGTCTACCTGGCGTTCTCGCTGCCGCTCTACGGCGTGGTCGTGTTGATGCAGAAGAGCTTCTCTGCCTTGCTCGACATGAAGCCCTATAGCCGCTATTGCCTGTATTCCGCCATCGGCCAGGCTGGCTCGGTTCTGCTGTTTGGCGTTGTGCTGGGCTTCGGTATGCCGGCAATCGCGCTTTCGTATGTTGTCGACTACGTGATCTTGGTCGGCTGTTCGCTGTGGTGGCTGCGTCGTCGCCTGCGTGGCCTTCAGGTCAAATCTATCCTGCATGGCGGTTTCTTTGGCCTTTTGCTCGGCGGCCTAGGGGCTGCCGCAGGCGCCGGCGTCATGTGGGCGCTTGAACACTTTGTCGGGGTACTTGGCGGCTCGATTCTGATTACTCTTGGCTATGTTTGCGTTGCGGGTGTCGTCTCGCTTGCTGTTACCTTTGGCCTTGCCGTCGTTCTTAAGATGCCCGAGGTCTCGGCGCTGCTTCGTCGCAAGTAGGTGCGTGTGGCCGGTCACGACAACATTCCAACACTCGCCGAGCAGGTTTCGCGCGTTCCCACGCAGCCCGGATGTTACCTTTGGAAAGATGCCAAGGGCGATGTCATCTACGTTGGCAAGGCGAAAAACCTGCGTTCCCGTATGCGCCAGTACGTGACGCTGCAGGATGAGCGCCAAAAAATACCGCTCATGATGCAATTGGTTGCGAGCTTTGACTACATCGTTGTCGAAACCGAGCATGAGGCGCTTGTACTCGAGCGCAACCTGATCGGCCAGTACCATCCGTACTTTAACGTCGACCTCAAGGATGACAAGAGCTACCCCTTTATCGCCATTACAAAGGGCGACCTGTATCCCGCTATCAAATACACGCGCGAGCGTCATAAGCCGGGAACGCGTTATTTTGGTCCCTATACCGATAGCCGCGCGGCGCGTGAGACCATTGACACGCTGCGCAAGGTGATCCCGATCTGCTCGGCTTCTTGTGCGGAGTGGCGTCGTTGTCGTCGTATCGTCGAGTCCCACAAGGGCGAGGAAGACATCGTCAATATGATTTGCGCGCAAAACGGGCGTCCCTGCTTCGACTACCATGTCGGGCGCGGCCCAGGTGCGTGTGTCGGCGCGATTTCTCCTACGGACTATGCCAAGAACGTCAAGCGTGTCGAGCGCTTTTTGTCGGGCCATCGCAAGGATGTCGTCGATGAGCTGACCTCCGAGATGACGGATGCCGCCGAGGCGCTCGACTTTGAGCGCGCGGCACGCGTCAAACGTCGTTTGGAGGTCATCAGGGGTCTGGACGACCGTCAGCAAGTCGTTTTTCCCTCCAGTGTCGATATCGATGTCATCGGTTTCTATCGCGAGGAGACCATCTCCGCCGCTTGCGTCTTTGTCGTGCGTGAGGGTCGAACGGTTCGAACCTGCGAGTTTATTCTCGATAAGGGTTTGGATGTCGACGAAGAGGAACTTCAATCGGGCTTTCTTAAGCGCTATTACGACGAGACGGCTGATATTCCAGCTGAGATAAACCTCTCTATCGAGCTTGAGGATGCGGAGGCGCTGGGGGAGTGGCTTGCAGGCAAGCGCGAGCGTTCCTGCCATCTCCATAGGCCGCAGCGTGGCGAAAAGCACCGTTTGCTCGATATGGCATCCAAAAATGCGCGCCATGCCCTCATGCGCTACATGATGCGAACGGGGTACGCTGACGACCGCACCAATCAAGCGCTCCTGGAGCTCGAAAGCGCGCTGGCGCTGCCGGCGCCGCCGATGCGTATCGAGTGCTTCGATATCTCGACGCTGCATGGAACCTTTACGGTCGCCTCGATGGTGGTGTTTACCAACGGACGCGCCGACAAGAGCCAGTACCGTCGTTTTAAAATTCAGGCCGAATTGGACGAGGCAAACGACTTCGTGTCGATGTCCGAGGTTTTGGGACGACGCTATGCTCCCGAGCGCATGGTCGACGAGCGCTTTGGCTCGCGCCCCGATTTGCTCGTTGTCGATGGCGGTAAGCCGCAATTGACCGCTGCGATCAAGCAACTTGAGGCTCTTGGGCTCGATATACCGGTTTGTGGCTTGGCGAAGGCCGATGAGGAAGTTTTCGTGCCTTGGGACGAGACTCCCGTCGTGCTGCCGACCGGGTCTGCTTCGCTCTATCTAATTAAACAGGTTCGCGATGAATCGCACCGTTTTGCCATCACGTTCCATCGCGAGTTGCGCGATAAAGCCATGACGGTTTCGGTACTCGATGACGTTCCAGGCGTGGGACCCACCAGAAAACGTGCCCTTATGCGCCATTTTGGCTCGATGAAGCGTTTGCGCGCGGCGAGCGAGCAAGAGATCGCGGAAGTTCGCGGCATACCTGCCGATGTTGCCAAGGCGGTCCACGAGGCGCTCGTTGCATGGAATGCCGAGCGCGCCGAGGCGGCGGCTGGCCATTCCGATAGCTAAACACGAGCCAAACAACTGATATACATGATTGCGCGATTTTCAATCATTTATTTCGCGGCGATTACCTGTCGATTTCGGGTTTTATTAACGCTAAAACGTTTGACTAGCCATGGTGAATAACCCTGCTATCCTGCGGGTTGACGAAGACTGATATCTCACCTCGTCGATACATACTGTCTGGCGAATCGTTTGTCAATGAATTCGGTGAACGGTAGTAAATACCGTTCAAGCGTATGTATGTATCGGTCGCCGAGCGCGGCACCTCAGTTGGGTCCGTCGGTAGGTAAGGTATATATCGTCCGCAAGTTGCGCGGGGGCAAGTCTAGGTGCTCCCGGGTAAGATTCTCTATTGATAGGAGAAGACATGGCCATCATCAACAAGGGTATGTCCAGGCGTTCGTTCCTCGGCCTCACCGGCAGCGTCGCTGCTGTCGCAGGGCTTGGTCTCACCGGCTGCGGTGGCAGCTCTAGCGACGAGGGTTCCGCTTCCGGTTCCACCGATTCCGCCAACCGTGGCGGCGGCGTGATCACCGCTGGTTCCGCTTACGCTCCGTCCAGCTTCGACCCCGCCAGCACCGGCTCCGCTGTGGGCCTGGGTGCTAACTGGCACGTCATCGAGGGCCTCTACGGCATCGATTACCACGACTACAGCACCTTCAACGAGCTCGCCACCGACGATCCCAAGTCTGTGGACGACACTACCTTCGAGGTCACCATCCGTAAGGGTGCCAAGTTCTCCGATGGCACCGAGGTCACTGCTGACGACGTCGTTGCCTCCTACACCGCTTGCGCTGCTTCCGCTACCTATGCTCCGTTCTTCCAGCCCTTCGAGTCCATCGAGGCCAAGGACGCCAGCACCGTAACGGTCAAGACCAAGGTCCCCAACTTCTCCCTGCTCAAGGATCGTCTGGCCATCATCCGCGTTACCCCGGCTACCCAGGCCGAGGAGGATCGCGCCAAGCAGCCGATCGGTTCCGGCCCCTGGATGTACGACTCTATCTCCGATACCGAGATCACCCTGGTTCCCAACCCCGAGTACAACGGTGAGTATGCTGCCGAGGATAAGAAGATCCAGTACAGCATCCTGACCGACCCCACCGCTCGCGTTACCGCTCAGCAGGAGGGCTCCACGCTCGTTATGGAGCTCGTCACCGCTGACGCCGTCGACCAGCTCGAGAGCGCTGGCTGCAAGATCGATAACGTCCAGGGCTTCGGCACCCGCTTCATCATGTTTAACGTCGCCAAGGAGCCTTGGAACAACGTCAAGGTCCGTCAGGCCGTCATGTACGCGCTCGACACCGAGAAGATGATCACCAACACCTTCGCCGGCCTTGCCACCGCTGCCAGCTGCTACCTGCCCAAGAGCTTCACCAACTATCATGAGGCTTCCACGGTGTACAAGACTGACGCCAAGAAGGCCAAGAAGCTCATCGAAGAGTCTGGCATCACCCCGGGCGCCATCACCCTGCGCACAACCGACAACGAGCAGATCAAGGGCATGGCCGCTCAGGTCAAGAACGACCTCGACGCCCTCGGCTTCGATGTGACCATCCAGACCGATACCTCGCCGGCCACCTACGCTGCCATCGACGGCGGCGAGGCCTACGATATCCTTCTCGCTCCTGGCGATCCGTCCTGCTTCGGCGCCGATCCCGACCTGCTGCTCAACTGGTGGTATGGCGACAACGTCTGGATGCAGACCCGTTGCCCGTGGAAGGATTCCGCTGAGTGGGCGAAGCTCCACGGTCTCATGGACGAGGCTCTTGCCGCCGAGGGCGACGAGCAGCAGAAGAAGTGGAACGAGTGCTTCGACATCATCGCCGACAACGCTGTTCTGTACCCCGTTGTCCACGTCAAGACTGTTTCCGCTTCCTGGGACGATCCGTCCACCGCGCCCAACGGCGAGGCCCTCGATGGCTTCAAGGGCATCGGCACGACGAGCATGTCCTTCAGGGGCGTCGCGACCGTCAAGGCCTAAGACTCGCTTGAGTCATATGTGGGGCGTCGGTCGTAAGGCAACGTCCTCATAGTTGAAACAAAGACCCGGGCGGCCTCGATGTCGCTCGGGTCTTGTAATGAGTATCCATACTCATATACCAGTTGGTCCTACCGACAAAAGAAAGGGGAGAGAACGTGAACAACTTTCTACGTTTGATTGGAAGGCGTCTCGTGGCGCTGCCGATCATGGCATTGGGCGTCACCGTCCTGGTGTTCTTCCTTATGTCGTTCTCCAAGACCGACCCCGCCTATACGGCGTTGGGTGACGGTGCCTCGCCCGAGGCGGTTGCCGAGTACCATGAGAAGTATGGTCTGGACGACCCCTGGCCCGTGCGCTACGTGCGCTACATGGGCGATCTGATCCATGGTGACATGGGCACCTATGGTGCTGCTCGCAACTCCGTTGCCAAGCGCATCTCCACGGCCCTGCCCGTCACGATGCAGCTGACCTTCATCGGTCTTGCCATCGGCGCGGTCGTCTCGTTTTTGCTCGGCGTCATCGCGGCACTGTATCGCGATAAATGGCCGGACCAAGTGATCCGCGTCTTTTCCATCGCCGGCTTGGCAACCCCGTCGTTCTGGCTTGCCGTTCTGTTGATTCTGCTGTTCTCTTCCTACCTTAAGGTGCTCCCGGCATCCGGTGCTCTGCCTCACTTCACCACCAACCCGGCTGGCTATCTGGGACGTATGATCATGCCCGCTATCGCTCTGGCATTTCCGCTGACGGGCCAGATGACTCGTATCGTGCGTACGGCCATGGTTGAGGAGCTCGATAAGGACTATGTCCGTATGGCTCGCGGCGCCGGCGTTCCCGAGAAGGTCGTCGTCGGCATCAACGTTTTGCGCAACGCGCTGATCACCCCGGTCACCACCCTCGGTCTTAAGATCGGTTACCTTATGGGCGGCGCCGTCGTCATCGAGGTCATCTTCAACCTCCCCGGCATGGGTACTGCGATTCTGCAGGGCGTTCAGGGCAACGAGGCGAACCTGGTTCAGGGCGTCGTCATCGTCGTTGCTCTTGCCTTCATCATCATCAACATCGTGGTTGACATGCTCTACCTGCTCATCAACCCGCGCATCAGGACGGTGTAGATTATGGTAAAGATTCGAGAGAAGCAAACCGAGCAGCTCGAGAAAGCTGCCTCCAAGGGGCTCAAGCTCGGTGGCTGGAAGAAGATGACGCTGTCTTCTAAGATTGCCGCCGTCGTGCTGGTGCTGGTCGCCCTGACCGCGATTCTGGCGCCCCTTCTTGCCCCCTATAGCCCGGTCGAGATCTTTACGGCTCGCCAGGCTCCCGGCAATGGATTTATCTTCGGTACCGACGATAAGGGCCGCGACATCCTGTCGCGTATGCTTTACGGTGGCCGTTACTCGCTGATCATCGGCTTCGGTGCTACCGCCATGGCTCTGGTTTGCGGTTCGGTCGTGGGCGCCCTCGCGGCGGTTTCGCGCAAGTCCGTTTCCGAGGCGATCATGCGCATCCTGGACATCATCATGTCCATCCCGGGCATCGCCCTCGCGGCCGTCTTCGTCTCCATCCTGGGCAATTCCGTGCCGTCAATCATCTTCGCCATCGGCTTTATGTACACTCCGCAGATTGCCCGTATCGTGCGCGCCAACATTGTGTCCGAGTACGGCGAGGACTATGTCCGCGCGGTCATCGTTTCCGGCGCCAAGGCTCCGTGGATTTTGATCAAGCATGTTCTGCGTAACTGCATCGCCCCGATTATGGTCTTCACCGTTACCCTGGTCGCCGACGCCATCATCTTCGAGGCCTCGCTGACCTTCATCGGCGCTGGTATCCAGGAGCCCACCGCTACCTGGGGCAACATCCTCGCTGACGCTCGCGGTGGCGTGCTTGCCGGCCGTTGGTGGCAGGCACTGTTCCCGGGCCTGGCCATCATGATCACCTGCCTGGCACTCAACATCCTCTCCGAGGGCATTACTGACGCCATGGCCGCTGCTCCCTCCGCTGCCCTGGATCCGACCGACTCCTCCAAGCGCCGTGAGGCCGACCTGCTGGTCTCCGACCCCGTTCGCGCTTACAAGGAGCAGGCTCAGTCCCTGTCCGCCCGTCTTGGCGCTCTGCGTGATGTCGAACTCAAGCGTAACGACCGCCATGTGCCCGATGAGTCCGTTGAGCCGATCCTTTCGGTCCGTGATTTCTGCATCCAGTTTGAGCACCACGGTGACATCAACGTCGTCGACCACGTCAACTTCGATGTCCGTCCCGGCCAGACCATGGGCCTGGTAGGCGAGTCCGGCTGCGGTAAGTCCATCACCACGCTGGCCATCATGGGCCTGACCGACGATGACGAGCATCTTTCCGGTGAGGTTCTTTGGGAGGGCCGCGACCTGCTCAAGATGAGCAAGAAGGAGTGGTTCGGCCTGCGCGGTACCGATATCGCTATGGTCTATCAGGACGCCCTGTCCTCGCTCAACCCCTCCATGCTCATTTCCGCCCAGATGAAGCAGCTCACCAAGCGCGGCGGCACCCGTAGTGCCGAGGAGCTCCTAGAGCTCGTGGGCCTCGACCCCAAGCGCACGCTCGAGAGCTATCCGCATGAGCTTTCCGGTGGTCAGCGTCAGCGCGTTCTGATCGCTATGGCCCTTACCCGCGACCCCAAGCTGGTCATCTGCGACGAGCCCACGACCGCTCTGGACGTAACTGTCCAGAAGCAGGTCATCAAGCTGCTCAACGATCTTCAGGCCAAGCTCGGCTTTGCTATGATCTTCGTTTCGCACGACCTGGCACTGGTCGCAGAGGTCGCTCATAACATCACGGTTATGTACGCTGGCCAGGTTATCGAGCAGGCGCCCACCAAGGAGCTGCTCACCAACCCGATCCACGAGTACACTCGCGGTCTTCTGGGTTCCGTCCTGTCCATCGAGAGCGGTTCGGGCCGCCTGCACCAGGTGCCCGGCGCCGTTCCGAGCCCGCGCGATTTCCCCAAGGGCGATCGCTTCGCACCTCGCTCGAGCCATCCGCGCATTGGCCTGGACACCCGTCCGGTCTTCAAGCGCGTGCCCGGCACCGAGCACTTCTATTCCGAGCTCCCCGATGAGGTGCTCAAGGCAAATGGTTTGACCCCTCACGCGGAGGTGATGTAGATGAGCGAGACCGCAGTCAACGGCGTCGAGCCGATCATCTTCCTTGATGACGTCCACGTCACCTTTAGGACCCGTACCGGCTCGATTCTGCACCCCAACCTGGTTCACGCCGTCCAGGGTGTAACGATTAAGCTCATGCCCGGACAGACCATCGGCATCGTCGGCGAGTCCGGTTGCGGAAAGTCCACCACCGCCAACGTCATGTGCGGCCTGCAGGCCCCCACGAGCGGCAAGGTCTACTTTAAGGGCAAGGACGTTACCAAGCGTACCGCCGAGGACCGTCGCCACATGGGTCGCGTCATCTCGGTCGTGTTCCAGAACCCGGCCACGGCGCTCAACCCCCGCATGGTCGTTCGTGAGCAACTGCTCGACCCCATGCGCGTCCACAACCTGGGTACCGAGGCCGAGCAGGAGAAGCGCGTCAAGGAGCTCTTGGAGCTCACCGGTCTGCCCAGCTCTGCCGCCGAGGTTCTTCCCGGCCAGCTTTCGGGCGGCCAGCGCCAGCGCGTCGCAATTGCCCGTGCCCTGTCGCTGAACCCCGATGCCATCATCGCCGACGAGCCCACCTCGGCTCTGGACGTTTCGGTCCGCGCGCAGATTCTGAACCTGTTGACCGACCTTAAAAAGGAGCTCAGCCTGGCCATGGTGTTCATCAGCCATGACATCCAGACGGTCCGCTATATCTCTGACGACATCATCGTTATGAATGGCGGCAAGATCGTCGAGCAGGGCGAGGCCAAGCAGGTTTTCCAGCACCCTCAGGACCCCTACACCAAGATGCTGCTCGGCGCTGCGCCGTCGCTGCTGCATCCCAAGCTCGGCGAGTAGCCTCGCTTTCCCTCCCGTGCGCCCGGTTCCCTTACCGGGCGCACCTCCGTTGCGATTTCGAAAGGTTGGGTTCACGAGCCATGCCAAGTGCTCAGGAGCTACAACAGCAATTTGGTGATTATCGAGGCGCTATGCCCCGTCCATCGGATTTCGATTTCTTTTGGAAGGACCGCATGGCCGAGGCCGACGCCGTCGAGCTCGATTATGCGATTGAGGCGGCTTCGGTTGCGGATTCCGCGACCTGTCGGTTTTTCGACCTCTGGTATACCGGCATGTGTGGTGCACGCCTGCATGCCAAGTACCTTAAACCTGTCGCGGACGAGCACGTGCCATTGGTACTTCAGTTCCATGGATATCCGGGTGCGAGCCGCAGCTGGTTTGAGCAAGCGTCGTTTGCGGGCATGGGCATGGCGCTCATTGCTCTCGATTGTCCTGGCCAAGGAGGCCCCTCCGAGGACATTGGTGGATTTGAGGGCACGACGGTCGCGGGCCATATCGTCGCCGGTATCGACGGCGACCCAGCCAACCTCTACTATGTCCGCCTACATCAGGATATCCGCATTCTGTGCCGTATCGTTCGCGAGCTCGAGGGCATCGATCTTGCCCGTGTGTTTGTGAACGGCGCGTCGCAGGGCGGCGGTTTGGGCATTGCGACCTGCGCGCTTAACAGCGAGCTCATCAATCGCGCCGCCATCCTCTATCCCTTCTTATCGGATTTCCGCCTGGTCTGGGATTTGGATGCCGACGACATTGCCTACGAGGGTCTGCGCTACTGGTCTCGCTGGTTTGACGAGGACTCGACTCGTATCGAGGAAGCCTATGCCAAGCTGGCGTACTTCGATTCCAAGAACTTTGCCCCCATGGTCAAATGCCCCGTGCTGTTTGGCACGGGCACAGCCGATATCGTCTGCCCGCCGGCGACGCAGTTTGCGGTCTACAACAACCTGACCTGTGAAAAGCGTCATGAGTTCTTTGAAGGTTTTGGCCACGAGGAGATTCAGGACTTTGATGATCTGATCATTTCGTTTTTCTGCGAGGGAGGGGAGGCTCATGTCTAAGTGCGAGAGCAATGTTGACGAGCTGATAGTCCCCGGGCTCGTGGGAATTCCTGGAACGGTTTCGTCAAGGCTCGCAGAATATCGGGACTGGCACGGTGATGTCCAAGCAGATGTTTCTGATTTAGAGACATGCGCTTCGAATCTTGAGATTCAAGGCCTGGCCATTACGGCGATTGACTTTGCTAACCCCTGCGCCCGTTACTCGGAGGTTTCCTTTGAGCTCGGTGACGATGCGGTCCACGCTCGTTTGATTGAGCCTGTTGGTCGTGCCCGAGTATCTGAGCGCGTGCCGCTGTGCCTGATGTTCCACGACGTCGATCGGCCTGTGCGTGGCTGGCATCACATGACGAGATTTGCCGCTATGGGGTATGCCGTGCTTGCACTGGACGAAGAGGCGATTGGACTCAGTGATCTGCGGCAGGGGATTACCTCGCCTGCTTTTGTCAGGCGCGTCCGTTGGGGCTGCGCGTTGGCGAAGGTCGCGCGCAATCTTGATGGCGTGGACCCCGATCGCATTTTTGCGTGGGGCGAGGGCCTTGGCGGCGGTGTCGCGCTGGCGGTTTCTGCTCTGGACGAGCGGGGCCTTGCCTGCACGGCGGTTGCCAATCCAATTCCCGTCGGCCTCGAGGCACTGTCGTCTCGGGTGCGCGGATCGGTGCTCATGGGCACATCGCTTATGGATACCGTGAGCGATCCCAAGGGCCAGCTTGCCGTTTTCAACGGTCTTGAGTGTGACCGGAGGCATATCATCTATGCCAAATACGCTCATGAGCGCATCAATGCGTTCGAAAACGAAGTCGTCGACTTCTTTAACCAAACGTTCTACCCGTGTTCTTTGGCCTAGACGGCCTGGACACTGCCAACAAGAGTGGGCGGCATAGGGCCGCCCGCCAGACAACTAAGGAGATTCTTGTGGCAACTCAGAAATTCACCGGCGTTATCCCTCCCGTCGTTGTTCCCGATACCGAAGATCACCAGCTCGATGTTGCCTCCTTTGAGCGCAGCATCAACCGTATGATCGATGCCGGCGTCGATGGCCTGTTCTTCCTGGGCTCCTCGGGCGAGGTCGTCTTCTCCACCGACGAGCGCCGTCGCCAGATCGTCGCCGAGGCCGTGCGCATCGTCGACCACCGCGTTCCCGTTCTGGTCGGCATCATCGACACCGAGACCGAGCGCATGATCGAGCACGGTAAGGTCGCTCAGGAGCTGGGCGCCGATGCGCTTGTCGCTACCTGCCCGTTCTATGCCCTGCAGGGCATGACCGAGGTCGAGGAGCACTTCCGCATCCTGCACGAGGAGCTCGACCTGCCCATCTTCGCCTACGACATCCCCGTGTGCGTCCACACCAAGCTCCCCTGGAAGCTCCTTGCCAAGCTCGGCGCCGAGGGCGTCCTGGCCGGCGTCAAGGATTCCTCGGGCGATGACATCTCGTTCCGCTACCTCGTTCAGGAGAACGAGAAGAACGGCCATCCGATGAGCATCCTCACCGGTCACGAGGTCGTTGTCGACGGCGCTTACCTCGGTGGCGCCGACGGTTCTGTCCCGGGTCTCGCTAACGTTGAGCCCGAGGGCTACGTGCGCCAGTGGAAGGCCGCTCAGGCCGGCGACTGGGCTACCGTCAAGGCCGAGCAGGATCGCCTCAACGAGATCTCCCACATCTGGGATGTCACCTCGGGCGTTCAGGGCTATGCCGGCGGCGTTGGCGCCTTCAAGACCGCTATGAATCTCATGGGCATCTTCGACAGCCCGACCATGCCGCGCCCGGTGAAGGCCATGACCGGCGAGAACGTCGAGGCGATTAAGAAGGTCCTCCAGGACAACGGTCTCCTGTAAAGCTTCCCCAGGCACCCGATCTTGGGGCTCAAGTGGTCGGGCGTGACCCATTAGGTCAACGCCCGACCACTTTCACCCCAACCTTGGGCACCTGGAAAACCTTTACCGCGCTGTGGTGGCTAGCCTGACGGCGCATTTCCTGTAGTTGTTTTTATCTCCTAAGGAGAGCGACATGGAGAACAAGTACGTTTGCTCCGTCGATATCGGCGGCACCAAGATTGCGACTGCCATTATGGAGTATCCGGCTAACGGCAGCGTGCCCCATCCGGTCTTTGAAGCTGAGGTTCCCACCGAGGCCCAAGAGGGCGGCGAGGCCGTCTTCCAGCGTATCGAGGCGTCCATCAAGGCCGCTCTAGAGGCGAATCCCGATGTCGAGGTCCTCGGTGTCGGTATCGGTGCCGCCGGCGTCGTCGATCCCAAGACGGGCGCCATCGCGTATGCCAACGAGATTATGCCCGGCTGGTCCGGCGTTCAGTTGGGGCCGCGCCTGCGCGAGGACCTTGGTCTTCCCGTTGCCGTGGTGGGAGACGTGCAGGCTCATGCTCTGGGCGAGGCCCACTGGGGCGTCGGCAAAGGCAAGTTCTCCGTTTTGTGCTTGGGCATCGGCACGGGCATCGGCGGCGCATATGTCGAGAACGGCCGCGTGATGCAGGGCTTCCATGGTGCTGCCGGCCATATGGGCCACATCGAGTGCTCGGCTGCTGCCGGCATTCCCTGCGCCTGTGGTCGTTCTGGCCATCTTGAGTCGGTTGCTTCGGGCACATCGATTGGTCGTATGTACGATGAGCGCTTCGGTCGCGTCGACCCCAGCCGTCCTTCGGTCGGTCGCGACGTGAACGACCTGTGCCGCGCTGGCGACGCAAAGGCGACCGAGGTCATCCATGACGCCGGCTTTGCGCTGGGCGCCAGCTTGGGCTCGCTTGCCAACATCTTGGATCCCGAGGTCATCGTGCTTTCGGGCGGCGTGATTCACCAGGGTCCCGATTGGCGCTCGCAGACGTGGAAGGACTCGGTGCACGAGGGCTATGCCAGCCAGGCGCTCGACCCGCTTCAGGACACGCCGATCCTTATCGGTTCTCTGGAGGGCGATGCGCCGCTTATCGGTGCCGCCGAACACCTTCTTGCCTCGTTGAAGTAAACATAACTACCAAGTGCGCCTTCTGAGGTGCCGCAGATTGACGTGAAAGAGGAGCGAAGCGTACTTCGGTACGCGAGCGACGGTTTGAACGTCAAGGTGCGGTGTCTCAGAAGGCTATTTTGAGAAAGGTTGAGTCGAACATGACCGTTGATCCTTTGATTCAATCCCTGAAGGGCAAGCTCGTCGTGAGCGTTCAGGCCTATATGGGCGAGCCGCTTCGTACGCCCGAAACCATGGCTCAAATGTCTCGCGCTTGCGAGCTCGGCGGCGCCGCCGCCATCCGCTGCCAGGGCCTTGCCGACATTGCCGCCATTAAGGGTCGCTGTGAGGTTCCTGTTATCGGCCTGTGGAAGGATGGGCACGAGGGCGTCTACATCACGCCGACGCTGCGCCACGCTCGCGCCTGCGTTGCCGCCGGTGCCGACATCGTGGCAATTGATGCCACTGATCGCCCACGTCCCGATGGCAAGACCGTCGAGGATACCTTCCGTCCGCTGCACGAGGAGGGCGTGCTCCTGATGGCCGACTGCGCCACCATCGAGGACATTCGCCGTGCGGTTGATATGGGCTTTGACCTGGTATCCACTACGCTTTCTCACGGTGTCGCCGCCATCGACTGCACCATGGCCGATGGCCCTGATCTGCCGCTCCTGCGTCAGGCGACCGAGGAATTCCCCGGTCTTCCCATCATCTGCGAGGGCCGCGTGCACACGCCCGAGGAGGCCCGCGCCGCGATTGATGCGGGCGCCTGGGCAGTTGTCGTAGGCACTGCCATTACGCACCCCACGAGTATTACGAGTTGGTTCAAAGCCGCGCTTGAGGCGTAAGACAGACCTCGTATCCGCTCAGGGCGGTATACTCATTAAAGGCAATTGACCGCGCGGGACCCGGGTTGCTGGGTCCCGCGCTTGTTTTCAGGAGGCAACACATGCAAAAGGGAGATGCCATGGATGCGGCGGAGCGCTCGGAGCGCATCCCCGATATCGTCATCATCACCGGAATGTCCGGATCGGGCCGAACGCAGGCCATGCATGTGTTCGAGGACATGGGCTACTTTTGCATCGACAACTTGCCTCCGCGTCTGATCGCCCAGCTTGCCGAACTCGTCGGCATCAATACGGGCGTGGGCAGGCATCTTGCCGTCACCTGCGACCTGCGCAGCCAGGGCTTGTTCGATGAGCTGCTCGATGCTGTTGCCGCACTCGAGGAGCGCGAGATGAGCTGCGACATCGTGTTTCTCGAGGCCTCTGACGAGGTGCTGATCCGTCGTTATAGTGAAAACCGCCGCCGCCATCCCATTGCCAAGCCGGGGGAGACTACGGCCGATGCGATTCAGCGCGAGCGCCTGCAGCTGCAGGGCGTGCGCGACCGAGCCGATATGATTATCGACACGAGCCGTCTGCGCACCTCTGCGCTGCGCAACAAGCTGCGTATGGCATTTTCCGAGTTGTCCGACCAGCAGCTCATGGACGTTCACGTGTTCTCGTTTGGCTTTAAGCACGGTATGCCCGTCGAGGCGGACATTATGATTGACGTTCGCTTCCTGCCCAATCCGTTCTACGATTCCGAGATGCGCACGATGACCGGTCTCGATAAGAAAGTCTCCGACTTTGTTCTGGACCATCCCAAGACCCAGGAGTTCTGGAAGGCCTGGACGCAGCTGCTCGATACGGTCATGCCCGGCTATATCGCGGAGGGCAAGCCGCAGCTTTCTATTGCCATTGGCTGCACGGGCGGTCAACACCGCAGCGTTGCCATCGCCGAGGCCACGGCACGTTATTTGGAAGGCGCCCAGTATCACGTGAGCATTTCCCATCGCGACCTGTCGCGCGCCAACACGAAAGCATAGGCCTGCATGTCGTTTACCGCCGAGGTGCGTGACGAGCTCGCGCGCTGCGAACCAGAATGTGAATACTGCGATTTGTCGACGCTTGCCGCCCTGACGCGTGTGAGCGGTACACTTTCGCTGGCCGGCTCCGGGCGGTATCGTTTGACGGTCGCGACCGAGACGGGCGCCGTCGCGCGCACGATGATCACACTGACGCATCGCATCCTTAAGCTCAAAACGGAATTCACCGTTCGTAAATCGGTCTTGCATAAGGTCCGTAACTATCTCATTACCCTGCCCGATCAACCCGACCTGGACAAGGCTCTGGTGCTGCTGGGCATTCTAGACCGCAGGGGAGGACTCGTCGCCGGTGTTCCCCGGCACATCGTTGCCCGTCCCTGCTGCAGGCTTGCCTACATCCGCGGCGCGCTCATCGCCGGCGGTTTCGTGGCCGATCCCCGCGGCGACTTTCATTTGGAGGTCGCGGTGCAGGGCGAGCAGTATGCCCGGGGACTTTGCGATCTATTGGAGCAGATTGGGGTCTATGCGCGCGTTAACGCGCGGCGCGGATCCTTTGCTGTCTACATTAAGAGCGCCGAGGAGATCGAACAGCTCCTAAAGCTGGTCGGCGCCAAGCGCAGCGTTGCCGAGATCGAGGAAGCGCGCGCGGTCAAATTGGTTAAGAACGACGTAAACCGTCGCGTGAATGCCGAGCTGGCAAATCAGACCAGAAGTGCGGGTGCCGCCCAGCATCAGCTTGCGTTGATCGACGAGCTCGAACAGCGGGGTTTGCGTGACACGCTTCCGGACGCCTTGGCGGTCTTTTGCGACCTACGCGAGCGCTATCCCGATCTGTCGCTGCGCGATTTGGGCGAGATGGCTGACCCTCCCTTGTCGAAGTCGGCCCTCTACCATCGAGTTTTGAGGCTTGAAAAGCTCATTGAAGCAAACAGGTAGTTGAGCGAAACTGCTTATATAGGGATTGAACTGCTGTTTTACTCTTTAAAACGTTTTAACGTAAATTTGATTTTCAATTTCGAGCATTCTCGTGAAATTCAAGTCAAAAAAAAGGTATATTAGGCGAGTGGTTAGTTTGTGGGCCTCAACGGCGGGCGCTGTAGCTCGCGGGGGCCTTACGAAAGGAGACACAATGGCAGTAAAGGTTGCTATTAACGGCTTCGGTCGCATCGGTCGTCTGGCTTTCCGTCAGATGTTCGGTCATGAGGGCTCCGAGATCGTCGCTATCAACGACCTCACCTCTCCCGATATGCTCGCTTACCTGCTGAAGTACGACTCCACGCAGGGCAACTACGCTCGCGATCACGAGGTCGTTGCTGGCGAGGATTCCATCACCGTTGACGGCAAGGAGATCAAGATCTACAAGGAGGCCGACGCCAACAACCTGCCTTGGGGCGACCTCGACGTCGACGTCGTTCTCGAGTGCACCGGCTTCTACACCAGCAAGGCTAAGGCTCAGGCTCACATCAACGCTGGCGCCAAGAAGGTCGTCATCTCCGCTCCGGCCGGCAGCGATCTGCCCACCATCGTGTACAACGTCAACCACGAGACGCTGACCGCTGAGGACAACATCATCTCCGCTGCTTCCTGCACCACCAACTGCCTCGCCCCGATGGCCAAGGGTCTCAACGACTTCGCTCCCATCGTGTCCGGCATCATGACCACCATTCACGCCTGGACCGGCGACCAGATGCCGCTCGATGGCCCGCAGCGCAAGGGCAACAAGCGTCGTAGCCGTGCCTGCGCCGTCAACATCGTCCCCAACACCACCGGTGCTGCCAAGGCTATCGGCCTGGTTCTCCCCGAGCTCAACGGTAAGCTCATCGGTGCCGCCCAGCGCGTCCCGACGCCGACCGGCTCCATCACCAACCTCTACGCTGTCGTTGACAAGAAGGTCACCGTCGACGAGGTCAACGCTGCTATGAAGGCCTACGCTGCCACCATCTCCGAGACCTTCGGTTACAACGAGGACGACATCGTCTCCACCGACATCATCGGCGAGACCCATGGCTCTATCTTCGACGCCACTCAGACCATGTGCTCTGACCTCGGCAACGGCCAGACCCTCGTTCAGGTCACCTCTTGGTACGACAACGAGAACTCTTACACCTCTCAGATGGTCCGCACCATCAAGTACTTCGAGAAGTTCGTTGCTTAATTTAGCTTTTAGCGAATAGCTCGTTGAGCGTCTAAAGAAGGGCGCGGCCTTATAGGGCTTACACCCTAAGGTCGCGCCCTTTTTATAGGAAATCGTCTGCCGTAATGGGAGGCAGACACGTACGAAAGGTAGAAGCAAACATGGCCTTTACCAAGAAGACCGTCCGCGACATCGATGTCGACGGCAAGCGCGTTCTCGTCCGCGTTGACTTCAACGTGCCTATCAAGGATGGCGTCGTTGGCGACACCACCCGTATCAAGGCTGCCCTGCCCACCATCAACTACCTCGTTGAGCACAACGCTCGCGTCATCCTCATGAGCCACCTCGGCCGTCCCGAGGGCACCGGCTTCCAGCCCGAGCTCTCCCTTGAGCCCGTCGCCAAGAAGCTCGCTGAGCTCTCTGGTCTCGACGTTGCCTTTGTCGCCGACACCTACGGCGAGAAGGCTGCTGAGGCTGTCGCCGCCGTCGAGCCGGGCAAGGTTCTCGTTCTCGAGAACGTCCGCTTCGATAAGCGTGAGAAGAAGAACGATCCCGAGATCGCCAAGAAGCTCGCTTCCTATGGTGACGTCTTCGTTCTCGATGCCTTCGGCACCGCTCACCGCGCCCAGGGTTCCGTCGTGGGCCCCGCCGCTTACCTGCCTGCCGTCGCTGGCTTCCTGCTTGAGAAGGAGGTCGACACGCTGACCGGCATCTTCGCCGAGCCCGAGCGCCCCTTCGTCGCTATCGTCGGCGGTTCCAAGGTTTCCTCCAAGATCGGTGTTCTCGATCACCTCATCGACTCTGCTGACACCCTGATCATCGGTGGCGGCATGGCCTACACCTTCTTCCTGGCTCAGGGCCTGTCCGTCGGTCAGTCCCTCAAGGAAGAGGACTGGGTCGAGCGCGCCGGCGAGATGCTCAAGAAGGCTGAGGAGAAGGGCGTCAAGATCCTGCTCCCCATCGACAACCGTGTTGCCGATCACTTTGGCGAGGACGCTGTCCCCGAGGTTGTTGCTTCCGACGCTATCCCTGACGACCGCGAGGGCATGGACATCGGTCCTAAGACCGAGGAGCTCTACGCCGAGGCCGTCAAGGGCGCCAAGACTGTGTTCTGGAATGGCCCCATGGGCGTCTTCGAGTTCGACAACTTCGCTCACGGCACCCAGGCTATCGCCGAGGCTGTCGCCGAGGCCGACTGCACCTCGATCATCGGCGGTGGCGACTCTGTCGCGGCTGTCAACAAGTTCAACCTGGCCGACAAGATGAGCTGGATCTCCACCGGTGGTGGCGCTTCCATGGAGCTCGTCGAGGGTAAGGCCCTGCCCGGAGTGGAGGCGCTTCTCGATGCCTAATCGCACCCTTCTCATCGCTGGTAACTGGAAGATGAACAACGACGTCGCCGAGGCCGCCAAACTCGCCGACGAGCTGGCTCAGGCTCTGCCCGAGGTTCCGGCTGGCGTCGAGGTGCTCGTCTGCCCTCCGACCATCGACATCACCACGGTTCATGACCGCATTCAGGCTGCCCCCATCGCCCTCGGTGCACAGAACGTGTACTGGGAGGCCAAGGGTGCCTTCACCGGTGAGTCCTCTTGCGACATGCTCAAGTCCGCTGGCTGCACCTATTGCATCATTGGCCACTCCGAGCGTCGTGACTACTTCCACGAGACCGACGAGGACCAGAACAAGAAGGCCAAGGCTCTCGTTGCCGCCGGTCTTGTTCCCGTCTTCTGCTGCGGCGAGTCCCTCGAGGTCCGCGAGGCTGGCACCTATGTCGAGCACGTCGTGAACCAGGTCAAGGCTGGCCTTGCTGGTCTTGAGATCACCTGCCCCAAGCAGGTCGTCGTCGCCTACGAGCCCATCTGGGCCATTGGCACCGGCAAGACCGCTACCGCCGAGGACGCTCAGGAGGTCTGCGGCGCTATCCGTGAGACCCTCAAGGAGATGTTCGGCGAGGAGCTCGCTAACGGCATCCGCGTTCTCTATGGTGGCTCTGCCAAGCCTGGCAACATCGCTGAGCTCGTCGCCAAGCCCGACGTTGACGGCGCCCTCGTGGGCGGCGCTTCGCTCAAGGCTACCGACTTCGCCTCTATGGTCGTCAAGGCAGGCGAGTAGGACATATGGCACAGCGTCATCTTCCTGCACTCCTGATTATCATGGATGGCTGCGGCCTTGCTCCAGCCGATGGTGAGAACGCCGTCGCCGCTGCCAAGACGCCCTTCCTTGATAGCCTGTACGAGAAGTACCCCCACACCACGCTCGGCGCTTCGGGCGAGGACGTGGGCCTTCCCGACGGCCAGATGGGCAACTCCGAGGTAGGCCACCTCAATATCGGTGCCGGCCGCATCGTGTTCCAGGAGCTTTCGCGCATCAACAATGCCATCAAGGACGGCTCCATCGCCAAGAACGAGGTTTTCGTCAAGGCTATGGACGATGTCAAGGCTGACGGCAAGACTCTCCACCTCATGGGCCTTATGAGCCCTGGCGGTGTCCATTCTCACATGAACCACGTCGAGGCTCTGGTCAAGATGGCTGCCGAGCACGGTGTCAAGACCGTTCGCGTCCACGCCTTCATGGATGGCCGCGACGTTGACCCGCAGTCCGGTGCCGGCTACATGAGCGAGTTCTGCGCCTTCCTGGCGAAGATCTCCGAGGAGACCGGTTGCGACGCTCGCGTCGCCACCGTTTCTGGCCGCTATTGGGCCATGGACCGCGACAACCGTTGGGAGCGCATCCAGCGTGCCTACGACGTCATGGTCAATGCGTCCGATGCCGATGTCGACCCCGTTGCCGGCATCAAGGCCTACTACGAGAAGGACCCGCGCGGCGACGAGTTCGTCGAGCCCTTCGCTGCCCACAACGAGGGTATCCACGAGGGCGACGCGGCCATCTTCTTCAACTTCCGTCCCGACCGCGCCCGTCAGATGACCCGCGTGTTCACGGACAAGGAGTTCGACGGCTTTGAGCGCAAGCAGATCAAGCTTTCGCACTTTGTGACGATGACCGAGTACGATCCGACGTTTGATGTCGAGGTCGCCTTCCCCAAGACGTTCCCCGAGAACGTCCTGGCCGACGTTATTGCCGCCAATGGCCTGAAGCAGCTGCACACCGCCGAGACCGAGAAGTACGCCCACGTGACGTTCTTCCTCAACGGCGGCATCGAGGAGCCCAAGGAGGGCGAGGAGCGCGTGCTCGTCGCTTCCCCCAAGGTCGCTACCTACGATCTGCAGCCTGAGATGAGCGCTCCCGAGGTTACCGAGAAGCTCGTCGCTGCCATCAACGAGGATCGCGCTGATTTCTACATCGTGAACTTCGCAAACTGCGACATGGTTGGTCACACCGGTGTCTTCGACGCCGCCGTTAAGGCCGTCGAGGCCGTTGACGATGCCCTGTCTAAGGTTGTCCCGGCGATTCTCGCCAAGGGCGGCTTTGCGCTGATCACCGCCGACCACGGCAACGCCGATCACATGTTTGACGTTGCTTCCGACGGTTCCAAGCATCCGTTTACGGCTCACACCACCAACCGCGTTCCGTTCATCATCGTTGATGAGAAGGCCAAGCTCACCGGTATCGAGGACGGCCGTCTTTCCGATATCGCTCCGACCATGCTCACCATGGCTGGTATTGAGCCTTCCGCCGAGATGACGGGCCGCGTGCTCGCCACCGAGGCCTAATAGAAAACAAATACCGTTTTCTAGTAAGGGGGTTGTCCACAACCGGACAACCCCCTTTTTGGTATTTCTGCCATTTCCACCCCGTCCTTGAGTGGCAGGTAGGGGAGAGCGGGGGATTGTGGTACAGTACTGGAGTTTAAACTGTTCTATTAAGGAGCTTATCTATGGGTCCGTTCCAGATTCTTCTGTTTGTCGTTTGGGCTGTCTCTGCCGTGGCGCTGACGATTCTCGTCCTGATGCATTCCGGTAAGGGCACCGGCGTTTCGGATATGATCGCTAGCTCGCTGTATAACTCCAGCTCTGCCACGGGCGTCATGGAGCAGAACCTCGACCGCCTGACCGTCATCATGGCTGTCGTGTTTGCCGTGTGCGTCGTGCTGTGCATGTTCTTCTTCCCGCAGGGCATCGTCGGCTACTAAGCACGAGCCGCATAAATATTCAAAAAGGGTCCCGTAAGTGCGGGACCCTTTTTGTTTACATATTTGTAGCAGAGTCAAAATATCCCCACATACTTCGCCCAACTAAAGAAATTCTCGACCGTTAACCGGAATTAGCCCCAAATTGTGTATAAAATGCGCTACTGTATTACAAAACGTTGGTCCGTTGTGCATAACCAGCCATAGCAGCGGGCGGCGTTTTGATGGTTCGGATCGGATTGTTTCGACATGTGTCCGACTGAACATTTCTTTGTCCTATCTCATAAGGAGGATGGCATGGCTGATTCTATGTTCCACCAGCCCGTTATGGGTCGTCGCGCCTTTGTTGGTGGCACCCTTGCTGCGAGCTCCATGGCTTTTCTTGCCGCATGTGGCAAGAAGGGTGGCGACGCTTCCGGTTCTGAGTCCGGTTCGACGCTGAACTTCTACATCAACAACCCGGTCTGCATCGACCCCTACAATGTCCAGGAGGACCAGGGCACTCAGGTCGAGTACCAGCTCTTTGACGCTCTGACCTCTTACGACGCCGAGAAGGGCGAGATCGTTCCGCTGGCTTGCGAGTCCTTTGAGTCCAACGACGACGCCACCGAGTTTACCTTCAAGATCAAGAAGGCCAAGTTCCACAACGGTGACGACGTTACCTCCAAGTCCTTCAAGCTCGGTTGGGAGCGTCTGGTCAACACCAAGTCGGCCATCGCTACCGAGTACGGTCCTTCCGAGGTCTCCTATCACCTTTCCATGGTCGAGGGTTATGACGACCTGCTTGCCGGTAACGCTACCGAGCTCAGCGGTGTTACGTGCCCCGACGATGAGACCCTCGTCGTCAAGCTGTCTTCCGCTTACGCTGACTTCCCCTTCGTCGCCTCTCATCCGGCTCTGGCCCCGGTTCCCGAGTGCGCCGAGTCCGATGTCAAGAGCTTCTATCTTGCCCCGGTCGGTAACGGCCCGTTCATGATGGACGGCAAGTGGGAGGATGGCCAGGAGATCAACGTCAAGAAGTTCGACGATTACTATGGCGACAAGGCCAAGATCGATGGCATCCACTTCCAGGTCATCAAGGACATGGAGACCGCTTACAAGGAGTTCCAGGCCGGTAACCTCGATGTCTGCGACGTTCCCGTCGCTCAGATCGATGCCGCCAAGAAGGATCGCGGCGTGTCCAAGGACGGCTACACCATGGGTGACGGCGAGCGCATGCTGCTCGGCGCCGAGCCTTCCACGTACTATCTGACCTGCAACACCACGGCCGAGCCGTTCAACAACGCCGACCTGCGTAGGGGCATCTCCCTGGCCATTAACCGTGAGGCCATCTGCAAGACCATCTTCAAGGGTACCCGTACCCCTGCCGACGGCATTGTTCCTCCGGGCATCGATGGCTACAAGGAGGGCGCATGGGAGTTCTGCGCCTACGATGTCGACAAGGCTAACGAGTACCTCGACAAGGTTGCTCCCGCTGGCGCTAACGGGGATCGTGGCATTAGCGTGACCCTGTCCTACAACCAGGACGGCGGTCACAAGGAGATCATGGAGTCCATCATCGGCGACCTCGCCAAGGTTGGCGTTACCGCTGTCTCCGATACCCCTGAGTGGTCTGCCCTGCTCGAGCAGTATCAGAACTTTAACTATCAGTTCGGTCGTATGGGTTGGATTGCCGACTACCCGATCATGGACAACTTCCTGTATCCGCTGTTCCACTCCGACTCCCTCGGTGGCGACAACCGCTCCGGTTACAACAACCCCGAGTTCGACGCCAAGGTCGACGAGGCTCGTACTATTGTTGACGACGAGGAGCGCGTCGCTAAGATGCAGGAGGCCGACGCAATGGTCGCTGCCGACTGCCCGGTCATCCCGATTATGTTCTACACGCACACCATCGCCGGCTCCGATCGCATCAAGCACCTCTATGTCGATCCGCAGAAGCACGCCGATCTGGGTACCGCTGAGCTCGCCTAAGAGTTTGCAGCTTCCGTGAGGGTCAAGTATTTACGTAGACCTCATGGGAAACATACAGTTCTCCCTAACCTGGGGTAAACTGGCTGATGGTAATTTTGGGATGCCGGTCTGGCGATCGGCATCCCATTTAGGTTAATCCCTAGATAGGGGAGTGGTATGGGTAAGTACATCGTTAAACGTGTGCTTCAGTTCATCCCGGTGTTTTTGGGCGTTACGCTGATTCTGTTCGCCCTCCAGAATATCGTGCCGGGAGATCCGATCAAGCTGATCGGTGGAGACAAGGCTCTGTCCCCCGAGGTGGAGCTTCAGCTTCGCGTCCGCTATCACCTGGTCCAGTCGGACGAGGACGGCAACGCGATCCTTGACGAGAACGGCGATCCCGTTCAAACGTCGCTCGTGGACCGTTACTTGTATTACATGAACGGCCTGCTTCATGGCGATCTGGGTAATTCGTATCAGCGCAAGCTGCCGGTTACGGAAATCTTTGCCCAGAAGTATCCGTATACGGTCAAACTTGCCGCGTGCGCCATCGTGCTCGAGGCAATCATGGGTATCGGTGCGGGTATCATTTCGGCGGTTAAGCGTTATTCCTTCTGGGATATTTTGGTAACGCTCACCACGTCGATTCTCGTTGCCGTCCCGGCTTTCTGGCTCGGTATGTTGCTGCAGCTGTTCTTTGGCGTCATTCTCAAGGACGCCACGGGCGGTGCATTCTCCATGCCGATCTCGGGTGCCGGCGGTTCCAGCTCTCAGTATCAGGATTGGATGCACTATGTGCTTCCGACCATTACGCTGGCTTCGGTTTCGACCGCTTATGCCGCCCGCATTATGCGTTCGCAGCTGCTTGACGTCATGAACCAGGATTACATCCGTACGGCAAAGGCCAAGGGTCTCTCCAATCGCGCGATCATCATCAAGCATGCGCTTAAGAATGCACTCATCCCCGTCGTTACCTATATTGGTGTCGACTTTGGCGGCATGCTTTCGGGCGCCATCCTGACCGAGACGGTCTTTAACTGGCCCGGTATCGGCTATGAGGTCTATCGCGCCATTAGCATGCGTGACTGGCCCATCGTTATGGGCGGTGTTACGCTCATCGTCGTCGTCGTCATGGTGATCAACCTGCTCGTCGACATTAGCTATGCATTCCTCGACCCGCGCATCCGCCTTGGCGGTCCGTCGGATAAGGCCTAAGGGAGGTACGTCTCATGCAGGAAACTGATTCTCAGTCTCAGGAGCAGGCTACCGCCACCAAGGCCGCTTCTGCTCCCGCCAAGTCCCGCACGCTGTGGGGCGACGCTTTTAAGCGTCTCCGTAAGAACAAGCTCGCCGTTATCGGTGTCTGCTGGATCATCATCGTCGTTGTGGTTGCCCTGACCGCAGATCTGTGGGCTAAGCCCTGGCTCGGGTCGCCGACGGCTTCCGACTCGACTACCATGGCCGAGACTTCGTTGCTGGCTCCGTGTGCCGAGCACCCGTTTGGCACCGACGCCCTAGGTCGTGACATTCTCGTCCGCGTTATCTACGGTGCACGTGTTTCGCTGTCCGTCGGCATTATGGCCACCGCGATCTCCACGCTGATCGGTCTGGTCATGGGTGCTCTGGCGGGTTTCTACGGCGGCATCTGGGATACGATCATCATGCGCTGTGCGGACATCTTCCTGGCGTTCCCGTACGTGCTGTTCGTTGTCGCCATGATCGCCGTTATCGGCCGTGGTCTTCAGAACGTCTTTATCGCCATCGGTATTCTCGGCTGGCCTTCGATTGCGCGCGTCTTCCGCTCTGCAATCTTGACGGTCAAGGAAAACGACTATGTTGACGCTGCACGCGCGATGGGTGCATCTGATGCCCGTATCGTCGTGCGTCACATCTTCCCGAACTCCGTCGCCTCTATCGTGGTCTACGCAACCATGAACATTGGTGGCGCCATTCTGACCGAGTCCGCTCTGTCCTTCCTCGGCATGGGCGTTATTCCGCCTACGCCTTCGTGGGGCTCCATGATTCAGGACGGTCAGCAGTATCTTCTGACCGCTCCCTGGATGATGATCATGCCCGGTCTGGCAATTCTCTCGACGGTGCTCGCCTTCACCCTGCTGGGTGACGGTCTGCGCGACGCCCTCGACGTCAAGATGAAGGACGCATAAGGATGAAGAAGAACAAGAACTATGTGGACCTGAAGGACCAGCCGGTTCCCGAGGGCCAGCATCTGCTCGAGGTCGATGACCTTAAGATGTATTTCCACACCGAGGATGGCGTCGTTCGCGCTGTCGACGGTGTCTCCTACACGCTCGATCGCGGCGAGACCCTGGGAGTCGTCGGTGAATCCGGCTCCGGTAAGTCCGTGACCGCCATGACCATCATGGGCCTTATCTCGATGCCTCCGGGAAAGATTGAGGGCGGTGACGTTCGCTATCGCGGCCGCTCCATCCTCGAGATGACCGAGGAAGAGATGCAGCACATTCGTGGCAACGATATCGCGATGATCTTCCAGGATCCTATGACCTCCTTGAACCCGGTTTATAAGATCGGCAAGCAGGTGGGCGAGGGCCTTCGTCTGCACCGTGGCTACTCCAAGCAGGAGGCGCTCAAGCGTGCCACCGAGCTTTTGGACCTCGTTGGTATTCCCGAGCCCGAGAAGCGCGTCAATGAGTATCCGCACCAGTTCTCTGGCGGTATGCGTCAGCGCGTCATGATTGCCATGGCTCTTGCCTGCGATCCCGATATTCTGATTGCCGACGAGCCCACGACGGCTCTGGACGTTACCATTCAGGCTCAGATTATCGAGCTCATGCAGGAAATGCAGGAGAAGAACGGCAACGCCATCATCATGATTACCCATGACCTGGGCGTCGTCGCCGACATGGCCGACAAGATCATGGTTATGTACGCCGGCCGTCCCGTCGAGTTCGGTACTGCTGAGGAAATCTTCTACGAGAGCCGCCACCCCTACACCTGGGGCCTTATCCGCTCCATCCCGGAGCAGGCCATCGAAGAGAAGAAGCCGCTTACGCCGATTCACGGCAACCCGCCTTCGCTCATGAACCTGCCCGAGGGCTGCGTGTTCTCGCCTCGTTGTCCCTATGCGACCGATAAGTGCCGCAAGCAGCGCCCCGAGCGCGTTGTCACCGAGTCTGGTCATTACTCTGCGTGCCACTACTCCGGTGACCCCGAGTTTCTCAAGAACGCTCCTGAGACGTCCCGTACGCGCAAGGATTCCAAGAAGGGAGGCGAGGCGTAATGGCAGATACCAACGAGCGTACTCCGTTGCTGAAGGTCGAGCACCTCTCTAAGGAGTTCCCCGCTGAGTCCGGCATGTTCGCCAAGCGTTTTTCCAAGCGTGTCGTCTCTGCTGTAAATGACATCTCTTTTGAGATTTATCCTGGCGAGACCTTTGGTCTGGTTGGTGAGTCTGGTTGCGGTAAGTCCACGACGGGTCGCACCATCATGCGCTTGACCAAGCCGACGGCCGGCAAGGTCTTCTTCCAGGGCAAAGATGTCTCCGAGATGAACAAGCATGAGATCAAGGACATGCGTCGCGAGATGCAGTTCATCTTCCAGGACCCCTATGCTTCGCTCAACCCTCGTATGACCATCGGTGAGATTGTCTCTGAGCCCATGACCATTCATGGCGTGGGCACCAAGGAGGAGCGCATTGAGCGCGTGCGCGAGCTTCTCGACGTCGTTGGACTGAACCCCGAGCACATCAACCGTTATCCTCATGAGTTCTCCGGCGGTCAGCGTCAGCGTGTCGGCATTGCCCGTGCATTTGCGCTGAAGCCCAAGCTGATTATCTGCGACGAGCCGGTTTCCGCTCTGGATGTGTCCATTCAGGCCCAGGTTCTGAACTTGCTCAAGGAACTGCAGGACAAGTTCGGTACCGCGTATCTGTTTATCGCTCACGACCTGTCCGTCGTGCAGCACATTTCCGATCGCGTTGCCGTTATGTATCTGGGTAAGATGGTCGAGGTTTCGGACTGGAAGACGCTCTATAGTGAGCCTCACCATCCGTACACGCAGTCGCTGCTGTCTGCCGTGCCGGTGCCCGATCCGGATATCCAGAAGACCCGTAAGCGCATCATCCTTGCCGGCGATCCGCCGTCACCGCTGGATCCGCCGACCGGTTGCCGTTTCCACACCCGCTGCCCGATCGCGCAGGGCATCTGCTCCGAGAAGCTTCCTGAGTTTAAGGAAGTTGCACCGGGTCACTGCTGCGCCTGCCACTTCGCGGAGCCGTTCCCGATCAAGGAATCGCACATCGACCTGTAGTCGGTTGTTCTCGTCCGGGCCCGCGCTGGACTTAATTTTCAGAACGTCCTCGACCATGGAAACCCCCTTATCCTGCTCCTTCGGAGCTGCGGATAAGGGGGTTTCCTGGTCTGCGGAATGTTCTGAAAACTAAGTCCAGCACGGGCCCTGCGGCAACGCGGCAGGGAGGGGTGCGATTTCTTGATCGCTCACTTAATCTAATAGGAAAGTTAGTGAGGCCGGAGCTTTAGCTTCGGCCTCCTTATATAAGGGCTCGGCAAAGCCGAGCCACCAAATTTGCATCAGCCCCCAGAACATGTTTGAGAACTGTGCCTGAAGTATGTATTTGCAGGCCCCGAATCGGTGTTGCCTCCCGGCGCATTCCGCAGGGGGAGCGATATTTTGCAGCACGAAGTGCGCAACAAAATATCGCTCATGCCCGAGGACGCGCCGGGAGGCAACACCGATTCGGGGCCGAACATATAGATCTACCAGCGCATTTACAAATTCGTAAACTTTTTTGAAAAAAGTGCTTGCACAGTTCTCGAATCATAGGTTATTATCTTCTTCGTTGAACGCGCGGGTCCAACACAATGAACCGTGAATCAACAACATAGCATGTCGGAGTGGCGGAATTGGCAGACGCGCTAGCTTGAGGTGCTAGTGACCGCTTTTTGGTCATGCGGGTTCAAGTCCCGCCTCCGACACCATCGCATTTGAGAAGCCTCTTCGGAGGCTTTTTTGTTACCGATAGACGGTGGGGTCCACGATGGAAACGCTTGAACGCAACGAGTGGGCAGACGTTGCCCAACTAGTCGAGATCACGAGCGATGCTGTCATCATCTGCGAGCTCGACGGAACCATTCTGCATGTGAATAATCGCTTACTTGGGTTGATGTGCGAGGAACGCGCCGATGTCATCGGTGGAGATGTTAAAGACGTCCTGTACTCGTCCGCTTTTGAACGTGCGACGGAACATCGTCTGCCATTTGAAACTGATGGCTCCGAGAACGAACTGATGCTCAAGCTGAGTGACGGCTCTTTTATCCCCGTCTTGGTTCGCGCGGGCTCCGTAACGCCTCCACGCATCTTTGGGCGCCGCGCACCACGTGTCCTAGTGGCGCTTCACAGTATCGAGGAACAGTATTCTCACGACCGTCAACTTAAGCGTGCGTTATCGGAGCTTAGAGTTGCGAACAAGCGTCTCTCTGGCACTCTCTCGGTCATTATGAGCACTGTGGGCTCCGATGAGCTGCCCAGCCTACTTGATACCGTTTTGAACCAGCTTGTAGGAACGCTCGATGCTTCGGGTGCCGCTATCTATTTTTCTGAGAGCGGCGGTTTTAAACTTCGCGGTGTTTCCAAGGAGCTGTACGACAGCTACCTGCCTGAGTTTTTGCCGTATGGCGCTGGCATTCCGACGTATGTTCTTCGTGAGTCGCGTGCCTGTCGCTTGTCGATTCAACAGGACCTTGAGGGTGATAAGGCCGCCTCCGGTATGTTCATGGACCTGGACAATCGTTCTAAGCACCTGTTGCGCATGCAGGATATGCCTCCGTACCGCAGCGAGATCTGTCTTCCCGTTTTTTACGGTACGCAGATTCTTGGCGTGCTGGAAGTTGGTTGGAAACGCCCTCAGGCACCGCTCGCCTATGACGTTAATGTGCTCGAGGTCATTTGCGATTACCTGTCTATCCAGCTGGTCGGCATGGCATCGAGCCTTCGCTCCCGTCGCACGGCCGAGCTTGGCCGCTCGCTCAATGTCTTGCGTGATGAGTTGTTTACCTTTCTAGACGATTCCGCCGCGGCTACCCAGGCGGTATCGTCCGAGATCTGCAATATGCTCAACTGCCATTTTTGCCCTGTTGAGTATGACGCCAGTCTGGACTCCTACGTCATAGATTTTGAAGGCGGCAGTCGCGTTGCTTTGCCGGACGATCCCGAGAAGCTATTCTTTTCCACGACGGCTCCGGCGGCACGTCTGGGGGCCGGCCCTGATGGCTTTGAGGCATCTGTTTTGGGCGGCACGAGTGCCGAGGACCTTAAACACGTCCGTATAACTCGCGTTGATGAATCGATGCCTATGGGAGGCTGGCTTAGGGCGCATGGCCTGCCTTGTCAAGGTCTCTACGTCGACTTCGGCATCGAGGCGGGGCGCCCGCGCTCTGAGGGTGATGGCAAGCACAGTAACGACGCGATTGTTCCTGCTTCTGTTGCGAAGAGCCCGACGACGCGCGCGCTGCTGCTTCGTGATGGTAGCCAAGAGCCGATTGATGATCTTGAATATGACTACTTGGTGCACTTGGCGCATGACTTTGAACTGATCTACGAAGGCGAATCTCAAAAGCGCGAGGAGCGCCATATCGCTCAGACCCTTCAGATCGGCATGAGAAATTCCCTGGGGGATGTTCCGGGTATCGCAACCGATTCGGTGTACCTGTCAGCCACGAACTCGGCGTTGGTCGGCGGCGATTTCTATACGCTCATCCGTCTTCCCGACGACTGCGCCGTCATGATTCTGGGTGATGTGTCTGGCAAAGGCATTGAGGCCGCATCGATGTCCGCGCTCGTCAAGACGGCCCTGACGGCATATGCGTGGGAGGGCGCTGGACCGGCCCGCATGGCACGCTCCCTTAACAGCATGCTCATGGGCTTTTCGAGGGTCGAGACGTTCGTGACGGCCTTTATCGCCAAGATTGACCTTAAAGCCGGACGCGCAACGTATTGTTCGGCGGGCCATCCTCCGACCATGGTCATTAGGCCAGAGTCGATGCCGCTGGGTGGCGGCGAGGCCCGTGGGGGAGAGGTCGAGCTGCTTGGATGCCAATCGGGCGTAATCGGTGCCTTTGAGAGCATGGTGTACGAGACAGGCGTGTTTACGTTCGCTCCTGGCGACATGCTCTTCATGTATACGGACGGAACGATTGAGGCCCGCGACCGCACCGGAGCGTTCTTTGGTGAGCAGCGCCTTCGTGACCTTCTGCTCTCTGTCTCGGTTGAGGGCGTATCGGGAATCTGCGGCAAGGTCTTGGGCGAGCTTGACCGATTTACCGAATCGGCGCTGGACGATGACATTGCATTGGTGTCCCTTGAGTTTTTACGGGGTCATTCATAGACGACGCTGGGCGGGCTGAATCCGTACGGTTGGGGAAACGAATGCATCGAGTGGGCTTTTTTGGGGAACCATGGTCGTATGAATGAGTGGAATGACATAGCGGTTTTGACGCCACCAGGCGATATCGACATCGCCACGGTGCCTGCGCTGCGTCGGCGGTTGGATGCTTTGATTGGCCGCGGCGTGCGTCGTGTTGTCATCAACTGTCAGGCTGTTAGCTTTATCGATTCGACGGGCTTGGCATTCCTGCTTACGCGCGCTCGTGAGCTCATGAGGCGAGAAGGCCTGCTTTCGCTCGTCAATGCATCGGGTGAAGTTGTTCGCTTTTTGGAGATTGCTCGTCTTGTCGATATCCTTCATGTCGCGGGGCCGGCACGGGAGTCTATTCCCGCCATTCCGGTGGGGGAGCTGCCTCGCTGGAGTAAGAGCGTCGAGGTCCGTCAGGGTATCGAGAATCTTCCATACTACCGACATCGCATTGCCGAACTCCTTGAATCGCTTCCGTTGCGCCGTGACGAGCGCTACGATGTCGCATTGGCGTCGGGGGAGGCGCTGGGTAATGCCTATGACCATGCGGGCGGTATCGGGTGCGTCCTGACGGTTCAGGCCTATGGCGATCGCGTTGTGGTTGAGGTGCTTGATCGAGGTGCCGGCTATTCTATCGATGAAACGAGCGAGCCGGTTGCATCTGAGGAACGCGGCCGTGGTATCAAGCTTATGCGTATGCTCGTCGATAACGTGGAGGTTGCTCGTCGTACGGACGGCGCCGGCACGCGCGTGCAGATGGTGAAGCTGTTTAGCGGAGCGCTGGAATCGTGTGCCTAGCCAATCGCTTTAGCGCGTTTGGCTATTAAGAACATGCGGCAGACAAGTTTTTTGAAAAAAGTACTTGCGTCTTTTGGACAACTCGCGTAAATTAATAACCCGCAAGCGGACATGGCTCAGTTGGTAGAGCACAACCTTGCCAAGGTTGGGGTCGCGGGTTCGAGCCCCGTTGTCCGCTCCATTGCATTTCCGGACCGTTTAGGCGGTCCTTTTTCGGCGAAGTGGCCAAGTGGTAAGGCAGAGGCCTGCAAAGCCTTTACCCCCGGTTCGAATCCGGGCTTCGCCTCCAGGCAACATCCGGGCGCTCCGGCGCCCGTTTTGTTTTACATATGCGGACATGGCTCAGTTGGTAGAGCACAACCTTGCCAAGGTTGGGGTCGCGGGTTCGAGCCCCGTTGTCCGCTCCAAGTGTAATAGCCCGACTACCACGGTAGCCGGGCTTTTTTGTACCCATCGCCTGGGCTCGAACCCGAGAGGGAGCGAGCGTTAAGCAAACGCGGAGCGTTTGTAGCGAGCTGGCGAGGTCGCCGGCAGGCGGCCGAAGCCGGTGCGGATCCGCGAAGCGGATACGCGGACGCCCCGTTGTCCGCTCCAGCTATCTTACGCGGTTCTAACGAACCGCGTTTTTTGTTGACGCTGCGCGGGCCCCGGGCACCCCATCTTGCCCCTCAATCGTCGGTCGCGTACATAAAGTACGCTTCCCTCCTCTTTCGCGGCAACCTGGGGCACCCGGAGCCCGCTCGCTGTCGTGGCCGGGAAAGTGGGTCTTCCGTTCTTTTCATTAATCGGTCGATTCGTCCCAGGAGGCTTGAACCCGAGAGGGGGCGATCGTTTTGGGGCGTGGCTGTGGCGTTGTTTGTCGCGAATGTCCGCTTTGGGCGTATCATCGTGGGCATCTCGCATAACCTCGTTGCAAGGGAGATACGCCCCATGGCTACAGAAAAATCTTCTTCGCGCTCATGGATGTCCGATGCCGCGATCTATCAGATCTACCCGCGCTCGTTTAAGGATTCGACTGGTTCGGGTCTGGGCGATATCGCGGGCATTACCCAGCAGATGGACTATCTTGAGCGGCTGGGTATCGAGGCCATCTGGCTGAGCCCGTTTTACCCTTCGCCTCTTGTCGATGGCGGCTATGATGTGGCGGACTACTGCGATGTCGACCCACGTCTCGGCTCGCTTGACGACTTCGATGACATGATCGCTGCGGCTCACGCGCGCGGCATCAAGGTCATCGTCGACATCGTGCCCAACCATTCATCCAACCAGCACCCCTGGTTCAAAGCCGCTCTTGCCGCCGGCCCCGGATCGCCCGAACGCGCCCGTTATATCTTCCGCGATGGTCGCGGCGAGCATGGCGAGCTGCCTCCCACCAATTGGAATGCCAACTTTGGCGGTCCCGCATGGACGCGTGTTGCGGACGGTCAGTGGTATCTGCACATGTTTACGCCCGAGCAGCCGGACTTTGACTGGTCATGCCCTGAGGTTCACGCGCTCTTTTGCGACGTCCTGGCGTTTTGGAGCGATCGAGGCGTCGACGGCTTTCGCATTGATGTGGCGCAGGGTCTCGCCAAAGATCTCGACCGCGATGACCTCGACCGGTGGCATCTCGCCGAGGGCGATGACATGGTTGACGACGGCACCCATCCGCTGTGGGACCGCAACGAGGTCCACGAGATCTATCGTGAGTGGCGCCGCGTGTTCGACAGCTATAATCCGCCGCGCAGCGCCGTTGCCGAGGCGTGGGTGCTGCCCGAGCGCCAGTATCTCTACGCGCTCCCCAGCGAGCTTGGCCAGACATTCAACTTTGAGTTCGCCAAGGCCACTTGGACCTATGATGACATGCACGCTGCAATCGAGGAGGGCTTGAAGGCAGCTATCGAATCCGATTCCGCCTCGACCTGGGTGCTCTCCAACCACGACGTGCCGCGCGTGGCGACACGCTATGCCCTGCCGCAAATCAAGGCGACGCGCTACCATCAGATTGCGCTCGACTGGCTCTTACGCGACGGGTCGTCTTATGACGAGGACCGTGAACTCGGCGAGCGCCGCGCGCGGGCAGCCCTTTTGCTTGAGTTGGCGCTTCCGGGCTCGGCATACGTGTATCAGGGTGAGGAGCTCGGCCTTTTTGAGGTGGCTGACATCCCGTGGGCTGCACTCGAAGATCCCACTGCGACCAATACGCACGGACCGAAGCGCGAGAAGGGGCGCGACGGCTGTCGTGTGCCCCTGCCGTGGGTGGCAGCGGACGATCCCGCGCAGGGCGGATCGTTTGGGTTTTCACCGGCGGACGCCGATGCGGCGCCCCATCTGCCACAGCCTGCATGGTTTTCCGATTACGCTGCCGATAGGGAAGAAGCGGACCCGGCATCGATGCTTGCGTTCTATCGCGACGCCCTCTGGCTGCGGCGCAAGCTGCGCGGGTGCGCCAACGATCTTGCGTGGCTCGATCTTGACGGGTGCACCGGCCTTGCGGATGGTGCCGAGGGCGCTGAGGGCGGCGTCATCGCCTATCGCCGCGACAACGGCTGGGCGTGTGTGACGAACTTCGGTGCAGCACCCGTGGAGCTGCCGGCGGGTAGGGTCCTGCTCACCTCATCACCGCTTGCAGATGGCAGGCTCGCGCAGGACAGCTCTGCCTGGATCATGCTCGCTGAGTTGTAGGGGGCCTCTTGCGGCGAGCTTGCGTTTGCCTACACCTTCCGTGGTGGCTGATGTCTTCGCGAGGTTCGCGAGGGCGTCGCAAAACTTTTCAAAAAAAGTTCTTGCATTTGGGTGGATCATCCCGTATATTAAATCCTCGCAGGCGGACATGGCTCAGTTGGTAGAGCACAACCTTGCCAAGGTTGGGGTCGCGGGTTCGAGCCCCGTTGTCCGCTCCATTTGGGCGTTTAGCTCAGGGGGAGAGCGCTTCCCTGACACGGAAGAGGTCAGAAGTTCAAATCTTCTAACGCCCACCAAATGTTCGCAGCTCAGAGGCTATGTCCTCTGGGCTGTTTTGTTTTGCCACCAAGAACGCCGCCAAATAAGCCACCAAATATTGATCCAAGGTCTGTACGCGATGGTCTTCGCATCCCGTAGAGGTGCCGGCAGATTGCATATGTCCTAGCCGATCGTGACCGCAACATGTTGGTCAAGCACAATCTTTTGGATTCTTTTGGCGTGAGCGGCTTGGTTTTGGTAGGATTTGTCAGCGGCTTGACTAAGGGGGTTTTATAACTGCCATGCAGGTAGCCGTGTTGGTAACGTTTTACCGACTTGCCAAGAACCCCTCATAATTAATGCGTCTGGAAAATGACCAATTGCTTTGACCTGCTGAAACACTATATGTTGTGTTTGAACTAAAAAAAGAATACAGGATATAGATGTGTCTTTGTCGTATGATAGATGGCGGACAGAGAACGAAGACCTTAACTGCCTCTTTCGAACGTGTCCTTGAGCCGCTTGATTGGCTCTAGGGAATGTCCGCATGGAGGCTTATGGTTTATCGAGAACACAGATTGCGCGACGGCGCCGCAAGACAGGGGCAAGCCCTGCCGGGCATCGTTTGGCTCTGAAGCGCAATGAGGCTACGACGCGAAAGAGGCAAGAGGATGAAGATCATCAAGCGCAGCGGCACCGAGGTTGTCTTTGACATCGATAAGATCGTCAATGCCATCCGCGCCGCCAACTTGGAGGTCGAGGAGAGCTCTCGTCTAACCGACCGCCAGGTGGTTTATGCGGCGCAAAACGTCGCCGAGGCATGCGAGAACGCGGGCCACACCGTTTCGGTCGAGGAGATCCAGGATTTGGTCGAGGACGAGATCATGCGTCTCGACTGCTACGAGGTTGCCCGCCACTACATCATCTATCGCTATGTTCAGAGCCTGAAGCGCCAGAAGAACACGACCGATGACAAGATCCTGTCGTTGATTGAGTGCAATAACGAAGAGGTCAAGCAGGAGAACTCCAACAAGAACCCGACCGTCAACTCCGTTCAGCGCGACTATATGGCCGGCGAGATTTCCAAGGACCTGACCCAGCGTGTGCTGCTGCCCCAGGAGATTGTGGATGCTCACAATGAGGGTCTGATTCACTTCCATGATTCGGACTACTTTGCCCAGCACATGCATAACTGTGACCTGGTGAACCTGGAGGATATGCTCCAGAACGGTACTGTTATTTCGGGCACGCTGATCGAGAAGCCGCACAGCTTCTCGACTGCCTGCAACATCGCGACGCAGATCATCGCTCAGGTTGCTTCCTCCCAGTACGGTGGCCAGTCGATTTCGCTGACCCATCTTGCTCCGTTTGTTGAGGTGAGCCGTCAAAAGATTCGCGGCGAGGTCGCCCGCGAGCTCGAGGAGCTCGGCGTTTCCGCATCTCCCGAAAAGGTCCGCGAGGTTGTTGAGGACCGCCTGCGTGACGAGATCCGCCGCGGCGTTCAGACGATTCAGTATCAGGTCGTGACCCTTATGACCACGAATGGCCAGGCGCCGTTCGTGACGGTCTTTATGTATCTCAATGAGGCCCGTACGCCCCAGGAGAAGCACGACCTTGCCATGATCGTGGAGGAGACGCTTCGTCAGCGCTATGAGGGCGTTAAGAACGAAGCCGGCGTGTGGATCACCCCGGCGTTCCCCAAGCTCATCTACGTGCTCGAGGACGATAACGTTCACGAGGATTCCCCGTACTTCTACCTGACTCAGCTGGCTGCGAAGTGCACCGCCAAGCGCATGGTGCCCGACTACATCTCCGAGAAGAAGATGCGCGAGCTCAAGCTGTCGAAGGGCGAGACCGCGGGCAACGGCGACTGCTATACCTGCATGGGTTGCCGCAGCTTCCTGACGCCCGACCGCTCCGGTAACGGATTTAACAACGTGGCCAACGCGCTGAACTATGACCCGAACAAGCCCAAGTACTACGGTCGCTTTAACCAGGGCGTTGTGACCATCAACCTGCCCGATGTCGCGCTGAGCTCGCATCAGGACATGGATAAGTTCTGGAAGATCTTCGACGAGCGCCTTGAGCTGTGCCACCGCGCCCTGCTGTGCCGTCATGAGCGTCTGATGGGTACGCTTTCGGATGCCGCACCGATTCTTTGGCAGTACGGTGCCCTCGCCCGCCTGAAGAAGGGCGAGACGATCGACAAGCTGCTCGTGGGCGGTTACTCCACCATTAGTCTGGGTTATGCCGGCCTGTATGAGTGCGTCAAGTACATGACGGGCCACAGCCACACCGAGAAGGAGGGCACGCCCTTTGCCATGGCCGTCATGCAGCGCATGAACGACAAGTGCGCGGAGTGGAAGGCCGAAAGCGATATTGACTTCTCGCTGTACGGTACCCCGCTTGAGTCGACGACCTACAAGTTCGCCAAGTGCCTGCAGCGTCGTTTTGGCATCATCCCGGGCGTGACGGACAAGGGCTACATCACCAACAGCTACCACGTCCACGTGTCCGAGGAGATCGACGCATTCGACAAGCTCAAGTTCGAGGGTATGTTCCAGCAGCTTTCGCCGGGCGGTGCCATCTCCTACGTCGAGGTTCCCAACATGCAGGACAACCTCAAGGCTGTCATTCGCGTGATGCAGTACATCTACGACAACATCATGTACGCCGAGCTCAACACCAAGAGCGATTATTGCCAGGTGTGCGGCTACGACGGTGAGATCAAGATTGTCGAGGATGACGGCAAACTGGTGTGGGAGTGCCCCAACTGCGGCAATCGTGACCAGGAGAAGATGAATGTCGCCCGTCGCACGTGCGGTTACATCGGTACCCAGTTCTGGAACCAGGGCCGAACCGAGGAGATCCGCGACCGCGTGCTGCATCTCTAATAACCATCCCAGGCCGCCCCGTAGCGAGGCCCCGGACCTTTACTCGCTATTTCGGACAGTCCTGGCTCACGACGGAGGCGCCACTGGCGCCTCCTGTTCGTGCGGAACTCATATCGAGCAAAGGTCCGGGGCCTCGCTACGGGGCGGCCAAGTTGACGTAGCTGAGATGCAGCATGAGGCCTGCTCACTCCTCGAAGTTCTTAGCGGAAATAATTTGAGCTGCAGCTGCGATTTACTTGCGATGGCGGTTGAGCTGCAACAAAGTTTTTATTGGACCTCGAACCCTATACTCGATGTTCGCTTCGTTCATTGAGTTACCCTTTGCATGAGGCCGGGACATATCGTCCCGCCCGCAGTTTCGCAGGCCGAAGGCCGAGAATGTTTGAGGACGGGATGATATGTCCCGGCCTCCCGGGAGAGTTACCTATGAACTACGCGAACATTAAGTATTTCGATATTGCTGATGGAGAAGGCGTTCGTACTTCTCTGTTTGTGAGTGGGTGCCGTCGTGGGTGCAAGAACTGCTTTAACTCTGTCGCGTGGGACTTTGCTGCGGGCGAGCCGTTCGATCGCGCCGTCGAGGATAAGATTATCGAGAGTCTCGACCATCCCTTTAGCGATGGCCTGACGATTCTGGGTGGCGAGCCCATGGAGCCCGAGAATCAGGCAGGGCTTGTTGACTTTATCGAACGCGTGCGTGCGGCCTATCCTGCGGGGTCGGGCAAGACCATTTGGTGTTTTACCGGCGACGTGCTCGAGGAGCTTATGCCGGGTGGTCGTCACCATACCGAGGCGACGGACCGTATCCTTGCCTGCCTCGATATGTTGGTGGATGGCCCGTTTGTTCAGGATCTGTACGATATCTCATTGCGCTTTAGGGGCTCGAGTAACCAGCGCGTGATCGATATGAACGCCACGCGCGCCCGTGCTGAGCGCGAGGGCGTTGCGCTTTGTGATGCGGTTGAACTTTGGCGTGATGATCCGGTCTATTCGACCCATACTATGTAGCTTGTGGTCGATGCCGAAGAGCGTGGTACCATAGTGCGAACGTGAAATCGGAAAAGTGAGGCCCAGATGGTCGATCAGGAAAAAGTCGAGGCCGCCATTAAACTGTTGCTTGAGGGCATAGGCGAGGACCCAACTCGTGAGGGCCTGCTGGAGACCCCGGCGCGCGTTGCCCGTATGTATGGTGAGATCGCCGGCGGTATGGACCAGAGTGCCGAGGAGCACCTGTCCAAAACCTTTGCCGTCGCCTCGAACGACTTGGTTATCGAGCGCGACATTACGTTTTACTCGCTGTGCGAGCACCATCTGCTGCCGTTTTATGGCAAGGCTGCGATCGGCTATATCCCTAACGGTCGCGTGGCGGGTCTGTCTAAGCTCGCTCGCACGGTTGAAGTCTATGCCCGTCGTCTGCAGCTGCAGGAGCAGCTGTGTGCGCAGGTTGCCGACGCCCTCATGGATTATCTCGCTCCCCAGGGAGCGATTGTGCTCATGGAGGCTGAGCATATGTGCATGACCATGCGCGGCGTGCAAAAGCCTGGCACCAAGACCGTGACGCTCGCTCGCCGCGGCGTCTTTGAGACCGATCCCGCGCTCGAGGAGCGGTTCTTTAGGATGCTGGGCCGTTAGCATGAGGGTCGTCAACGACTTTACATCGAAGACCGATGAGGGGACGCCGCGTCGCGGCTTCATGGCTTCGGGCCTGGCCCCCTTTGATGCCATGCCTCGCATTGATTACATTTGTGCCAACGGGCTGTTTCGGCGGCACCTGGGCAACATTGCGCAGTTGGAATCGGGGCGCATCTTCTGCCGCCACGGTATTGACCATCTGCTCGATGTCGCTCGCATTATGTGGATCAAGAATCTTGAGGAACAGCTCGAATTTGACCGCGAGGTCATCTACGCCACGGCACTTCTTCACGATATCGGCAAAGATGAACAGTATGAATCGGGTATATCCCATGATGTTGCAAGCGAACGCGTCGCTGATGCGATTCTCGGCGGCATGCCCGATGATGTGGCGTTTGAGCCGGCCGATGCCGCAGCCATTAAGACGGCCATTCTGGGCCATCGAAAGCTGCGCGTGAACAGCCAACCGCTTGAGCGTCTGCTCTATGCGGCCGATAAAGCGTCGCGCGCCTGCTTTGCATGCCCCGCGCGCAATGCTTGCAACTGGAGCGATGATAAAAAGAACCTGTCGATTCGCGTGTAGTTAGTTTGCGCGGTCGGGGTTCTAAACGAAGGAGACGATCGCGATGAGCAACAAGAAACTGCCCGAGAATGCAACCAAGACTGAAGGCGCCGAGCTCGCCCGCCGTGGAAGGGGCGAAATATCCACCGCAACGGCGGTGCCCCACGTGAACTATGACGATCTGCGCCATGCCGACCGCATCACCGTTGAAGGTCTTGAGGTTTTTGCTAACCACGGCGTGTATCCCGAAGAGAACGCGCTGGGCCAGAAATTCATCGTGTCCTTGGTGCTCTATGCTGACCTGCGTGCAGCGGGGGAGCACGATAACCTGGACGCCTCGATTGACTACGGCTCGGTATGCCACGATGTCGATGGCTATCTGCGCGAGCATACGTTTAAGCTCATCGAGGCGGCAGCCGAGGGTGTGGCCCAGATGCTGTTGCGTCGTTACCCCCTGCTGCTTGGCGTGCACGTTAAGCTCGATAAGCCTTGGGCGCCTGTCGGTCTTCCCTTGGCAAGCTGCGGTGTCGAGATCGAGCGCGTGCGCTAACCGACTCTAGAGCTCGTTGGCGGGCGGTTTTTTGAGCCGCTGCGACAGAGCCCTGTTGTTGGGGCAGTACGTGTCGAGCAGCGCGTGAAACCGATGATTGTGGCTTGGCTCGAGCAGGTGGACGAGCTCGTGGGCGACAACCATGTCAAGGCACTCGACGGGGTAGGCGGCAAGTTCTCGTGCGATGCGAATGGCGCCGGTTTTGGGCGTGCATGATCCCCAGCGCGTTTTCATGCTGCGCACGGAAACGCGGGAAACGGCGACACCCATTGCGATTTCGTATGCGTGCACAATATCGCGCAGCGCCGATGTGACCTCGGACGTATAGAGCTGGTCAATATGGGCTTGGATCTCACTGGGCGTTAAGCCGTCGAGGGTCGCGTTCCACTTGGCCTGCGGACGTTCGTCTGGCTCGTCGGTACCCATAAAACTTGCGAAGGTAGCCTGCTTGGGCCGCGGTGCGGGTGGCTCAAAGTTGTGGTCGAGTGCATCCTGAACGGTGATGGGTTTGCCCCAAAGCGCAATGATGGACGAGGGACTGAGCGGCTCTCGCGCCGTCGCCTGACGTTGCTCGCGCTGGGCAAGTCGGCTGATAATCCAGGCGCTGTTGCGCTTCACAAACGCTTCGATACGCTCGCGGCTGGCGCCGAGCGGTGCACTGGCGTGGACCTCACCGCTCGATGTGACGCGTAGGTTGAAGTTCTTGACGCGCTTTTTGGTAACGATGACGGGGATGGGCGTCCCATCCGGTCGGGATGCGGAAATCGTAAACTGCTGCGTCAAAAGCGGTCCTTCAGATTGGGGACGGGCCGGCATGTCGACCGTTCGGCATGCCGGCCCGCTCAAGGGATGTGAAATTAATAACGCTCAAAGAAGGCAAGCGCGTTGTCGCTGCAGAGCTTCTGCATCACGGTCTTGCCAAAGTGCTTGGAGAGCATGTTCTGGAACTCGGGCATCTTGCTGGCATCGGAGAGGAAGGCGGGCACCGTGGCACCGTCCCAGTCGCCGCCGAGCGCGATGACGTCCTCGCCGCCCAGGTCGAGCCAGTGCTCGATATGTGCCGCTAGCTGGTCGAAGGTGACGTCTGCGGCGGTCTTGTCGGTTGCGTCGTTGGAAAGGAACTCGCTGCAGTAGTTGAGGCCGACGATACCGCCCATGTCGCGAATGGTGCGGAACTGGTCGTCGGTAAGGTTGCGTTTGACGCCGCAAACCGCACGGGAGTTGGAGTGGCTGGCGACGAAGGGACGTGTGGCGTGGGCGACAACCTCGTCAAAGCACTCATCGTTGAGGTGGGAGACGTCAAGCACCATGCCGGCGTGCTCCATCTGCGTAAGTGCCTCGATGCCGGCGGCGGTGAGGCCGGCGTGGGTATCGTGTCCGCTCGCGAGCGGTCCTTGCGCATTCCAGCTGAGCGATGACATGAGTACGCCCAAGCTCTTGAGCACCTCGATCAGCGCGGGGTCCTCGGCAAAGAACGTGGCGTTTTCGATGGTGTGGATGCAGGCGACCTTGCCGTCTTTGAGCGCGGGGCGAATGTCTGCCGCGCTGCGTACGTTGACCATGCGGTCGTGGTTGAGCATTGCCTGGCCGCTCATATGCGCCATGATTTGCGCCTGGAAGCGCGCGGCGTGGGCGGTGGGAATCTCGTCGGGGACAAACGTGGCGAAGCACTGTGCCCACGGCGTGTTGCCGATCTTTGCGAGCGAGATGGCACAGGCGTTACCCTCGATGAGGTCGAAATCTTGCGGATGCGTTTCGTCGCCGGGGAAATAACCGTCGGTGCCGGCGGTAAAGCGCAGGTCGAGATCGAGCGTGGCCCAGCCGATTCGGTCGGCGGTGTCGCAGTGTAGGTCAAATACGGGATATGCCATGGTTCCTCCGGTTGCAGCGTTTCTTTGCAAACTGTCATTGAATTGTATGACTAGGGTATAGTTAGCGCCATATGTTCACGGCGGCCCGCGTTGTGCGCCGCCCTTATCACGGAGGTTACCATGTCCAACCAGGGCAAGAAGGTCAAGACCCATTATCGCGGCACGCTCGATGACGGCACGCAGTTCGATAGCTCCTACGATCGCGGCGAGCCGCTGGAGTTCACCTGCGGCGCCGGTCAGATGATCAAGGGCTTCGACGCCGCTGTTGTCGACATGCAGGTGGGCGAGAAGAAGACCGTGCACATTCCTGCTGCCGATGCCTACGGCGAGCACAATCCCGAGATGGTTATTACCTTCCCGGCCGAACAGGTTCCCAACATCGAGCAGATCGAGAAGGGCATGAAGCTTTTCCTGTCCACGCCGAGCGGTATGCCCGTTCCCGCCGTGGTCATCGACGTAACGCCCGAGGCCGTGACGCTCGACGCCAACCACGAGCTGGCCGGCAAGGACCTCAACTTTGATATCGAGCTCGTTGAGGTCGAGGACTAGGCTATGCCTGTGAATCTGGTTTCGACAGCGTGTCTCGGAAATCTCAACGACCCGTCCTATGAGCTTTTGCTTCGCCGGGAGCTGGGCGGTGTCTTTGAGGTCGATGAGCTACTACTCGATTGGGACCAGGCCGATGCCCGCACATTTGTGGGCGTGACGGAGCTGGGGCGTACGGTCGATATTCGGCTGGGCGCTGCCGATGGCGATTGCCTTGCCGATGGCGATGTGCTTGTCATCGACCGTTCGGGCATGGTGCCCGTGGCGGTTGTCGTGCGCCTGCGCAGTGCCGAGGTTTATTTGGTCGAAGTTGACCGCATGGACCCGATTGCGCTCGCGCATGCGTGCTGGGAGATCGGCAATATGCACGCGCCGCTTTTCCGAGGCGATTCGGACGAGTATACCGTGCGCATGTATACGCCGGTGCAGCCTGTTTTGGGCCGCATGCTCCGGGGCGTCGAGGGCGTTCGGCTCTCGGTGGTTACCCGTGAACTCGATGCGGACCGGCGCTTTGCGTCGAGTGCGGCGGATGCCGTTGTGAGTATGGCTCCAGACTTTACGATCGTAAAAAAGGCGCGCGGTTAACGTGCGTATGAGTAAGACGGACTTTGAGAGGCAGCTATTCAAAGTCCGTCTTACTGTTGATGAGGTGCTTTGGGGGAAAGCATATGGGTCTTGAGGGAATCAAGCTGATTGCATGCGATTTGGACGGCACGTTGCTGCATCCGGGGGAGCGCGAGCCGCGTTCCGAGGCTTTTAAGCTCATCGACGAGCTGCATCGTCGCGGCATCGTGTTTATGCCGGCGAGCGGTCGTCAATATGCGAGCTTGCGCTACCTGTTTGCCCCGGTGGCCGATGAGCTCGCCTATGTATGCGAAAACGGAGCCCTAGTGATGAGCGAGGGGCGTGCCGTTGTCAAGCGTTCCATGGAGCGTAGCCTTGCTATGGATATCGCGAATGCCGTGGTTGCGTATCCCCATGCCGACGTGACCCTTTCGTGTGAGGGACACCTCTACACCATGAGCGGCAACGATGCGTTCGTCGACCATTTGCGCTATGAGGTCCACTGCGATGTGGCGGTGGTCGACCGCCCCGAGGACATCGACGAGGACGTCATTAAGATTGCCTTCCAGACGCCCGAGGTGAATCAGCCGGCGGCGCTGGAGTATTTCGAGCGCCTCTTTAGCGACCGTGTCGACGTGATGACGTCGGGAACCGAATGGACGGACTTTATCGGCTTTGATTCGGGTAAGGGTTCCGCGCTTGCCGATTACGGTCGTGCCTTGGGTATTTCGCCCGATGAGATGATGGCGTTTGGCGACAATGAGAACGATCGCGACATGCTCAACGTCGTGGGCCATCCCTATCTGATGGAGAGCTGCAACCCCACCATGCGCGGCATCAACGACCGCGTTCGCTACGCGCGCACGGTCGAAGAGGAACTGCATCGCCTGCTCGCCGAGTAGATATCTGGGACATGTCTAGAAATCTACTTTTTGCTGCAAAGTGCGGAAAGGTGGATTTTAAGGCATGTCCCAAACATCTACCGGCAGTCGGGGCAGAGACCCTCGAAGATGGTGTAGTGCGACGTGACGTGCCAGCCGATTTGCTCGGATGCCTTGGCGTCGAGCTGGGCATCGAAGGGGAGTGGTACGTCGATGACGCGGCTGCACGAGGTGCAGATGATATGCGCATGCGGCTCGATCGTGCGATCGAAGCGGCTGCCGCCCGGCGTCTTGATGGAGAGAATCTCGCCGGCGTCGGCCAAGAGATTGAGGTTGCGGTAGACCGTGCCGCGGCTGATTTTGTCATCCTGCGCGCGCACGACGTTGTAGATTTCGTCGGCGGTGGGATGGTTATAGCTTTGGCGCACGGCGTCAAGAACCAGCTTTCGCTGCCTGGTATTCCTTCTTTGCACCGCCATGCGCCTCGCCTCTTTTCTATCAACGGTCGTAGGTAAATGATACCGTATTTAGCACACAATACTAATAACGAGGCGTGAAACCGTCTTCATTGGCAAGTGGGGCTCGGGCCTGGGCGTCTACGAGGCGAAAACGCGTTCCCATACGCTCGTAGGAGGCATGAAGCGCCTCGAGATGAGATAGGATATTTGCCGGAGCCCCCTGTATCTCCATCTCGACTGAGCCGTCTTCCATGTTACGCACCCAGCCGGTGAGCGCGCGTGCCTGCGCGAGGTTGGTGTTGGTAAAGCGAAAGCCAACGCCCTGGACTTGCCCCGCCCAGTGCAGGAAATAGCGCAGGGGAGTGTCTTGAGTGGCCTCGTCGCTTGCGAGCACAGTAAGCCTGCGGCGCAGCTCGAGCTCGACGTTTGATGGTTTTTGAGGCTCTCGACTGCCGCCGGTGACGCTGGAGAAGAACGTATCGAAGAGGCCCATCGCTATGCCTGCTTGCCTGCGTCGGCCGGGAAGGTAATGCCGGCCTGCTGGCGCACGGCATCCATGATACGCAGTGAGACGAGTGTGACATCGCGGTAGTGGCCAAGCTCGTGGCGTCCTGCCGGGGTCTCCCAAATCTCTTCCTTAACGTTATCGATGCCGCCGATGGCGGTGATAAAGTCTGTGAGTTCGTATTCCATAGTGTTGCTCGATTTGGGCAGGTCGAGCACGCGGCCGTTCTCGCCCTGTTCGCGCGGTGCCTCGGTCGCCGAGCCGCGTACGACATCGCCGCGATAGTCGATGCGGACGTTGCGGGGCGTGGACAGATGGTCGATCTGGATAGTGCCACGCTCGCCTTCGATCTGCGAGGGCAACAGGTCATTCGTAATTTTGGAGTGCGCGAGCTCGACGGAGATCCGGCCACCGCCGTAGCTGGCGAGGATGGAACCGCAGCCGTCGATGGGGCCGTGCGTGAGCTGTCGCGTGGTGGGGTCGAGCAGAGTAGTCATGCTCGTAAGGCCGGAGGGCATGCCGAAAATCTCGACCATGGGCTCGACGGCGTAGACGCCAATGTCCATGAGGGAACCCGATGCCATATTGCAGTCGAAGATATTGGTGGCGCGTCCCGCGAGAATCTCGTTGTAGCGCGAGGAATACTTGCCAAAGCGCAATGAGGCGCGGCGGATGGGGGCGATCTCGCCCAGGGCGTCCTCGATGGCGTGGAAGGCGGGATCGTGGAGGGGACGCATGGCCTCGAGGGCCACGACACCTGCTGCCTCGGCGGCGCGGAAGACTTCCAGCGCCTGCGCTTCGGTGGCGCAGAAGGGTTTCTCGACGATGACGTGCTTGCCACCGGCGATGCAGGCAAGGGCCTGCCCGTAGTGAAGTGCGTTAGGGCTGCCGATATAGACGGCGTCGACGTCGGCGGCTGCCGCAAGCTCATCGAGTGACGTAAAGTTTCGCTCGCCACCGCGCTCGGCGGTAAAGGCGGTACCGCGATTGGCGTCGCGTGAAAGCGTGCCCACAAACGCGGCTTGGTCGTTGGCGTTGACGACTTGGATAAAGTCGTCGGTGATCATGGATGTGCCGATGGTCGCGATGCGCAGCATACGTCCCCCTTGCGTTGTTTGGTCTACAGGATGAGTGTAGCGCGTGGGGATATAAAGCTGCGCGAAAACGCTATTACAGGTCGCTCTCGTTAAAGCCGGTGTCGATATCGAGGTTGCTGCCGTCGGCCGCCGTGGTTGCGAGCTCATCGCAGCGCTCGTTGAGCTCGTGGCCGGCGTGACCCTTAACCCAGATGAACTCAACCTTGTGCTTACTTTTGGCGGTGAGTAGGCGCTCCCACAGGTCGCGGTTCTTGACGGGCTGCTTGTTGGCGGTTTTCCATCCGCGCTTTTTCCAGCCGTCGATCCAGTGCTTGTTGAAGGCGTTGACGACGTACTGCGAATCGGAATGGACTTCGACCTCGCAGGGGCGGTTGAGCGCCTCGAGCGCCACGATGACCGCCATGAGTTCCATACGGTTGTTGGTGGTCTTGGCGTAGCCGCGTGAAAGCTCGGAGGTGAAGGTCTTGTCGGCGGGGTTGGTGTATTTGAGTACGGCGCCGTAGCCGCCGCGTCCCGGATTTGATCGGGCCGAGCCGTCGGTGTAGATGATGACCTTCACATGGTTCCTTTCGTTGGGTACGTTTCGTGTGAGTGACCATTGTAGCGCCATGCCCGCCGGGGGCTAGCAATCTACGATTTCTACCCCGTCTTCCGACAGTTAGTTGGCATGGATGATGCGGTTGAGCTCGTCGAGGTATTGCTGCAAGAGGGGAGAGGGCTTGCGCCCGTCGTGCATGATATAGCCTACGTGCATCGTTGGGGCGTCTGCTAACGGGATCGATGCCATACCCCATTGCATTTCATTGGAGAGGACACCGGTCGACAGGGTGTAGCCGTTCGACGTGATAAGTAAGTTGGTAAGTGTTCCGCGGTCCGAGATTCGTATGTTGCGGTCGCAAGGGATATAGCTAAAAGGTTCCTCGGCGTAATAGAAGGAGTTCGAGGTGCCTTGCTCAAAGCTGTAGCGCGTATATGGTGTGAGGTCGGCAAGGGACAGCTGCGGGCGGCGGGCAAGCGGGTGGCGCTCGCTAACGAAGACGTGGACCGTCGCGTCGAATAGGGGATGGAAGCTCGCGCGCGCATCGGCAAAAGCCTTCTGCAGAACGCGGACGTTAAAGTCGTCCAGATAGAGGATGCCGATGTCGCTGCGAAACGCGCGGACGTCATCGATGATCTGCGATGTGGTGGTCTCGCGCATGATGAACTCGAACTTGCTGTCGCGGCAGCGCTCGACCACGTTGACAAAGGCCTCGACCGAAAAGGCGTAGTGCTGGGCGGAGATGGCGAGGCGGGCTTGCGGGGTGCCGCCGTCCTCGTAGCGCGCCTCGAGCATGTCGGCCTGCTCTACGACCTGGCGCGCATAGCCCAAAAGCTCGGTGCCGTCGTTGGTGAGCGTGACGCCGCGGCTGGAGCGCGTAAAGATCTCCAGGTGGAGCTCCTGTTCCAGGCTTTTGACGGCGTTTGAGATGTTGGACTGAGCGGTATAGAGGCGCTGGGCTGCGGCATTGATTGAGCCGGACTCTGCTACGGCGATCAGGAAACGAAGCTGCTGGAGGGTCATCGGCGCCATCCTTTCGAGTGTTATCTATAAAACCGATAACAGGTTAGCGCTTTTAAGTGATTGACCGAGGGAAACAATGCTCGTACTATTCAAAACACACAAAGGCGGTAGGTAATTAAGCCAACCACGGAACCGGGATGCGAAAGGAGGCCCGCATATGAATTGCTTACTAAGACGAATGCCGGGCTCCTGTTTGCGCCCGTCGGCGTGATCAGGAGACAGCGACTTACTTCTCTCTAATTTATTAACTTTTGTTCGATCAAGGAGATCATCATGAGCCAGTTCATCAACAACCCCGAGCACACCTTTGGTTTCGATACCCTGCAGCTGCACGTTGGCCAGGAGAGTGCCGATCCTGCATCCGACTCCCGTGCCGTGCCTATCTACCAGACCACGAGCTATGTGTTCCGCAACTCCCAGCACGCCGCCGACCGCTTTGGTCTTGCCGACGCCGGAAACATCTACGGCCGTCTGACCAACTCCACCCAGGGCGTCTTCGAGGATCGTATCGCCGCGCTCGAGGGTGGCGTGGCAGGTCTTGCCGTCGCCTCCGGTGCTGCTGCCATCACCTATACCCTGCAGGCCCTTGCCCAGGCCGGTGACCATGTGGTTGCCCAGAAGACTATCTACGGTGGCTCCTACAACTTGCTGGAGCATACGCTCTCCCAGTTTGGCGTCGAGACCACCTTCGTCGATGCCCATAACCTGGAAGAGGTCGAGGGGGCCATCAAGGACAACACCACGGTCATCTACCTCGAGACGCTCGGCAACCCCAACTCCGACATCCCCAACATCGACGCCATCTCCGAGATCGCCAAGAAGCACGGTCTGCCGGTTGTCGTCGACAACACCTTCGGCACCCCGTATCTGTTCCGTCCGCTGGAGCATGGTGCCAACATCGTCGTCCACTCCGCAACCAAGTTCATCGGCGGCCACGGCACCTCGCTGGGCGGTGTGATCGTCGACGGCGGTAACTTCGATTGGAAGGCGAGCGGAAAGTACGCCCAGATCGCCGAGCCCAACCCCTCCTACCACGGCGTTTCGTTTTCCGAGGCTGCCGGTCCCGCCGCCTTCGCAACCTATGTCCGCGCTATTCTGCTGCGTGACGAGGGCGCCTGCATCAGCCCGTTCAACGCCTGGGTCCTGCTCCAGGGCACCGAGACTCTTTCGCTGCGCGTTGACCGTCATGTTGAGAACACCAAGAAGGTCGTTGAGTTCCTGGCTGGTGACAGCCACGTCGCCAAGGTGAACCACCCGAGCCTGCCTGAGCACCCCGATCACGAGCTCTATCAGAAGTACTTCCCCAACGGCGGTGCCTCGATCTTTACCTTTGAGATTAAGGGTGGCCAGGAGGCGGCCTGGAAGTTCATCGATCATCTGCAGGTGTTCTCGCTGCTTGCCAACGTGGCCGACGTCAAGTCGCTCGTCGTGCACCCGGCTACCACCACGCACTCCCAGCTCTCTGCCGAGGAGCTCGCCGAGCAGAACATCACGCCCTCCACGATCCGTCTTTCCATCGGTACCGAGAACGCCGAGGATATCATTTGGGATCTGAAGCAGGCCTTCGCCGCGCTGGACGAGTAAGGCGACTTGTGCAAGGACCCCTTGCGACCCGATAGGTATAACTGCATAAAATGCCTGCTCAAGGCGCCTGTGCGAACAATGGTTGCACAGGCGCCTTTTTTGCATAGAGCGGGTGCAAAAACAGGGTTTTTGACACGCTTTATGCATTCGAGTTGTGGAAAACTCCTGTTGAGAGGATGTGAGTTTTACGCAATTGACGTGCGCCTTTTGAGTAAAGCCGCAGGTCGCGATTTGCTCGGGGTACTATGCAGCGCGATTGAATCACACGCAGCTCAAACGCAGCAAAAACGCATTACGGAGGTTTCCAGCTACATGAGGATCGATTCACGAAAACCGAAAGCCGCCGCCCTTTCCGCCGCTCTGACCGTGGCACTTTTGGCGGGCGCCGGCGCAACTGATGCCCACGCCGCAACACTGTCCGATACGGTTGGATCTACACCGTCCGAGACGACGCTGGTACAGCCCGTTGACTATCGCGGCGATGGTTATGGTTCCATGCAGGAGTGGAACGCCTCGATGGAGGCTAAGCGCGATTCCCTGGAGATGCGCGCTCAGATCATCATGAACATGTACGGTGACTATGCCACCGATGACGAGCGCGCTGTGCTGCAGGGTTGCATCGACGGTGCAGGTAGCCTGTTGACGATGGGGGAGGTCGACGCCAAGTCGACCGAGCTCGATGAGCTGCGCACTGCGCTTGAGGATGCCAAGCGCGAAGCGCTCGAAGCTGCCGCCGAGGCGGAGGCTGCCGAGGTCGCCGAGGCTTCGTACTACAACGCCGGTTACACTCCGTCCTACGCGTCCGCCGCGTCCTACGCGAACGGATCGGGCCTGACGCGCTCTGCGGGTGTCAATAACTACAACGGGCGCCGCGAGACCTATTACAGCAGCAATGTGCTTTATCACTATCGCACGGGCGAATGGACTCAGGATTCTGAGGGCTTCTGGCGCGATTCCGACGGCTATTACGTTGTTGCCGCGGGCGATATGGCCCAGGGCTCGACCTTTACGGGCTCCAAGGGTGATTGCAAAGTCTATGACTCCGGCTGCGCTGCCGGAACCACCGACTACTACACCGGTTGGTAATCTGCCATAAGCCAATAGGACATGACGGACGGGCGTCTTTACCGAGCTTTAGGGCAACGTAAGGATGCCCGTTCTATGTGTGCGCTTGAGCTAACAGAGCCCTTACCGTGACGGTACGTCGCGCATATGGGCGCGGGGCACACTAGTTCATGAGAAATAAGGTCTTTCTCGTGGAGGAAGTGGTCTTGTGAACGCTCGAGATATTGCCATTGCCGCCGTCGCATTGGTGCTTGGCTGCCTTGGTCCTACGGCCGCGCTCGTTGCGGGCATGCAGGGGTCTTGTGGGGCTGCCTCTATCGTGGTCAGTGCGTTGGTCGCGGCCGCACTGCTGGGAAGTGCGGGTGTAGTCCTTTGTCGCGACGATGAGGGCCAGGCGTCGGAGTCGCAGCTCTAACCGTCGGGACATCGACTACTGGTTATAGATGAAGATGAAAGCCGCCGTAAGGGGAGTGCTCCTTGTGGCGGCTTTGCTTTTGAGCCTGTTGACGTGGTGAGCCGGGCGCTACCAGCTTTTCTCGATATCGCGGATGCGCTGATGGAGCCAATCGTTTTGCGGCACTTGGATATCGTGTTTGACGGCCAGGCGGCAAATGGTGCCCGCGAACTCCTCGACTTCGGTTTTTCGTTGCGCGATGCGGTCCTGCGCCATCGAGGGCATACCGGTGGGGTCGATTCCCTCGATGAGGTGCACCATCTGCGTCAGGTCTGCCTCGGTCAGCTCAATGCCCTCGGCGTTGGCGACCGCAAGCGTTTCGCGCATGGCAGAAACAAAGCAGCGACGCTGCTCGGAGCCCGGCTCCGTGGCGCTTCCGTAGGTCCCGCCGTAGGCCATGCACGTCTGGTTGATGCCGTCGTTGAGCATGAGTTTGGCCCACATGCGGTGCGCAACGTCGCTCTCGACGGTATGGGCGATGCCGCAGCGCGTGTAGAGCTCGTCGATGGCGGTGACGGTTGCGAGCTCGGTGCCGGCCGCCGCGCCAAAGCGGATTTCGCCCGCATTGGTAAAGGTGAGCGCGCCGTCGAGGAACACGGCGTCCATGCCCCGGCAAATACCAAGAACGGTATGCTCCCAGCCAAAGCGCTCGGCAATCTTCTGCTCGCTCGTAATGCCGTTACACAGCGAGGCGATGAGCGTATTGGGTCCCACGACGCGCTCCATAGTCTTGAGTGCTTGGTTGAGTCCAGTCGTCTTGACCGTGAGAATGACCAGATCGACGGGCGTTGCCTCGCTGGCGCGGACGGACTTGAGCGCACAGGGCTTGCCATTGACGGTGAGCGCATCGCCCGCGTGACGCTCAAAACGGGCGTCATCCATGACGTATTCGACGGCGTCGTTGCCGAGTGCCTGGGCGATCATACTGCCGTAGAGTAGCCCGACGCCGCCCTTGCCGATAAAGGTGACCTTGTTGATCTGCATGTGAATTATCTCCCCATATAAAAGGCGCCCGCGTGGGGGCGCCTGATGGATTGTATGCCGCCAGCGCACCTTGTGCATGCAGGGTGGCGATTTTTAAATGAATGGACGCGCGGAGCTTACGCTGCGGGGCAGACCGCGAAAACGCGTGGGGGATATCCAACGCCATCGCGCACCTTGGGGAAGGTGCAGAAGATGACGGCGCCTGTGGCGGGAAGCTCGTCCAGATGGTCCATGACCTCGATCTGATAGCGGTCGACCGAGAGGATGTACTGCTCGCCGGGGTAGGGGCAGGCGTCCTCACGTGTGGTCACGGTCGCCTCCTTTCATCGGGCTTTTTGCTGATGTTAAAGCGGTGCCGTGACAGCTCGATTTCCGCTGCGTTACGATACGTTCTCGATTGCGATTCCACGATGTTTCGGCCGCGTGACCATTGTGTTTCGCCTTGCCGGGGCGCTGATGGCGAAAGGAGGGACCGTGCAATACCGCGTTGACCCCAAAAGTGGTAACCGAATATCCGCTCTGGGTCTGGGCTGCATGAGATTTCCCGGTGCGCCGGGACACCCCGATGCGAAGTTAGCCGATGCCATCATTTCCCGTGCGGTGGAGCAGGGGATTAATTATCTGGATACCGCGTATCTCTATCCCGGTAACGAGGTGTGCGTGGGCGCCTCACTTGAGCGCTTGGGGCTGCGCGACCGGGTGTTGCTGGCGACTAAGTTGCCGCACGCTTCGTGCAAGTGCGCGGAGGATTTCGACCGGTTTTTCGACGAACAACTGCGCCGCCTGCGGACCGATCATATCGACTATTACCTTATGCACAACATTACCTCGCCCGCCCAGTGGGAACGCGTGGTGGCGTTGGGTATCGAGGACTGGATTGCGCACCAAAAGGCTGCGGGGCGTATTCGTCAGATAGGATTTTCGTACCACGGCAGCGCGGCGGACTTCCTGACGATGCTCGATGCGTATGAGTGGGACTTTTGCCAGATTCAGTACAACTACGCTGGAGAGCGATATCAGGCGGGAACGGCGGGACTCATGGCAGCCGCCGAGCGCGGGCTCGCGGTGTTTGTGATGGAGCCGCTTTTGGGCGGACGCCTGGCGGGCAAGCTGCCTCCGCGGGCCCGCGCCGTGCTCGATGACGTACGCGATCCGTACCTGAAGTCGCCGGCTGCTTGGGGCCTTTCGTGGGTGTGGAATCATCCGCAGGTAACCATGCTGCTTTCGGGCATGACCGATACCGCGCAGGTGGACGAGAACGCGGCGCTGGCCGATCGTGCGCTGCCGGATTCGATGACGATGGAGCAGCTCGATACCATCGCGCGCGTATTGGAAGAGTTTGAGAAATCGAACCGTGTGCCCTGCACGGGGTGCGGCTACTGCATGCCGTGCCCCAAGGGCATCAACATCCCCGGATGCTTTGCCGCCTACAACGCGAGCTATGCGCACAGCTGGTTTACGGGGCTGTCGCAGTACTTTACGGCGAGTGCGGTGCGCACCAGCGAGCCTAAGCTCGTGAGCAATTGCATCAAGTGCGGCAAATGCGCGCGTCACTGCCCGCAACATATCGATATCCCCGAGCGTCTCGATGATGTGCGCCGCCGCTTCCAACCTGGCCCCGTGACGGCCGCACTTAAAGCCTTCGGCAAAACGCGCTCCTGATGCTCCTTTTATAACTTGCGGTGGAATAGTTCCTGTTTGCGGCAGAATGGGGCTTAAACAGGAATTATTCCACCGCAACTGAAGGGGGCTGTCGTGGGCCATCGGGATTCATGTGATGATTTGCGCGAGGTTCGTTGGGGCGTTTTGGGCGCTGGGCACATTTCGCATCGATTTGCATCGTCGCTCAAGGAGGTGGACGGGGCACGGCTTGTGGCTGCCGCCGGTCGCACCCCTTCGCATGTTGAGGGGTTTTGCAGGGCGTTTTCGATTGATGCCGCGCACAGTTATGCCACGGCTGACGGTAGCGGCGATGCGGCTTATGACGCGCTGATTGCCGACCCCGATGTCGACGCAATCTACTTGGCTCTTCCGCATGGCATGCATACGCGTTGGGTCTGTCGCGCGCTGCGCGCCGGAAAGGCCGTGCTGTGCGAAAAGCCGGCCGTTTTGAGTGAGGAAGAGGCTCTCTCGATTTCCTCCGCCTCTCGCGAGCACGGCGTGCTGTTTATGGAGGCGATGAAGAATCGGTTTTGCCCAATGCGCACTCGCGTGGAGGACTTGCTTGCGTCGGGCGAGCTCGGCTGTATCGTCTCGATCGAAAGCGTGCAAAAACTCGATTATGGTGAGCCCCCTTCGAGTTATCTGCTCGATCCGTTGCAGGGTGGCTGTCTATATGACATGGGCTGCTATGCGGTCGGGTGGTTTGAGGATCTGCTTGCGGGTGCGTGCGATGTTTCGTCTCGTGAAGTTCGCTGGCGTGACGTATTAGGCGGCCGCGTGGATTGGGCCGATGAGATCCGTATGAGCGTCGGCGGTATACCCATTCATATGGTGTGCGATGGCAAAGCAGCATATGAAAGCCGCTTAACGATTGCCTGCGAACGGGGTTCGGTGGAAATCGAGCGCCTCCATCGCCCCGAGCTCGCCCATGTGAAGTACTCCGACGGACGAATGCTCGAAATTAATGCCCCGTTTGAGGTCGATGATTTCTACGGCGAAATTCAGCATGCGACCCAGCTCATCTGGGCGGGGAAACTCGAGAGTCCCGTTATGCCTCTTGCCGCCACGCAGCGCTGTGCGCAGATCATCGATGCGATTCGCTTGACGCTCTAGGCTGCGGTGCTGGTGCTCAGGGGGGGGGCTCGGCGGACCGTGCCCCTGATGCCCCTTTTATATCTTGCGGTGGAATACGGTCTGTTTGCGCCAAAATAAGGCACCAATAGACCGTATTTCACCGCAACTGATGAAGAGGGAGCTGGAGATGCTGACGATTGGGTGCCATCTTTCGACGACGAAGGGCTATCGGGCAATGGGGGAGACGGCGTTGTCCATTGGCGCCAATACCTTTGCATTCTTTACGCGCAACCCGCGCGGTGGCAAGGCAAAAGACCTTGACATGGATGACGTGGCGGCTCTGCGCGAGCTTATGGCGCAAAACGACTTTGGACCGCTGGTGGCGCATGCCCCGTATACCTATAACCCCTGCTCCGCTAAGGAGCGGGCGCGCGAGTTTGCCTTGGAGGCTATGGCGGAAGATTTGCAGCGTCTGGAAGCGCTGCCCGGCAACTACTACAACTTCCATCCCGGTGCGCATGTGGGACAGGGCTCCGACGTCGGCATTCAGATGATTGTCGACACGCTGTGCCAGGTGATGTTTGAGGGGCAGCAGACGACGGTATTACTCGAGACCATGGCAGGAAAGGGCACCGAGGTGGGCCGTAGCTTTGAAGAACTGGCGTGCATTATCGAGGGCGTTGCCGCCAAGCGCCCAGAGCTGTCCGAAAAGCTGGGCGTTTGTTTGGACACCTGCCATGTGAGCGATGCCGGCTACGACATCATCCATGATCTGGACGACGTACTCGACGAGTTCGACCGCGTGGTGGGTATCGATCGCTTACATGCCGTACACATCAACGATTCGAAGAACCCTTGTGGCGCCCATAAAGATCGTCACGAGTGCATCGGCAAGGGATACCTTGGCAGCGAGGAATTTGGTGGCGGTATGCAGGTTATGCAGAATATTGTATCGAATGGCCGTTTGCGTTCGCTGCCGTTTATTTTGGAGACTCCGAACGAACTTGCAGGTTATGCAGCTGAAATTAGACTATTAAGGTCATTGCAGCAGTAATGACTGTTACAAAGTGGAGTGTTCCATTCACGTTATGGGTTTGTTTCAATCAGTTTTCTCATTGCAGATTCGTAATTCCGGGTGCATAATAGCCAACAGTTTTTGCAGACCTCTGAATCAAACGAGGTCACCGGAAGGAGACTGATTATGAAGCTGAAGAAGCTTGGCGCATTTGCCGCCACAGGCGCCATGGCGCTCGCCCTCGCACTGACGGGCTGCGGCTCGTCCAACGCCACCTCTGGTTCTGATGCCGGTTCCAGCAGCTCTGACGACGCTAAGGTCGAGAAGGTCGACGGCTCCAAGGAGTACGCGCTCGTCAAGGACGGTACACTGACCGTCGGCACCTCTGCCGAGTACGCTCCGTTTGAGTACAAGGATGACAACGGCGATTATCAGGGCTTTGACCTTGAGCTCATCAAGGCTATCGGCGACAAGCTGGGCCTGGATGTCGAGTATGTCAACAATGACTTTGACACGCTGGTTCCGGGCGTCGCTTCGGGCGCCAAGTATGACGTTTCCATCGCGGCTATCACCGACACGCCCGAGCGTGAGAAGGAAGTCACTTTCTCTGATTCCTATTACATGGACGATCAGGCTATCGTGACCAAGGTCGATAACACCGACATCACGGCCGACAACTACAGCGAGAAGCTCAACAACGCTGACGCTACCATCATCGTCCAGTCTGGCTCGACCGCCGAGGCCTTTGCCCAGGAGAACTTCCCCAAGGCCAAGATCGTCCCCTACAAGGACGCTACCGAGTGCTTCAGCGCCCTGCAGTCCGATAAGGGCGACGCCGTAGTCACCAACCGCTCCGTTGCCAGCCAGCTGACCGCCGAGCAGTTCAACACCTGCCAGACCATCAAGCAGATCAGCACCGGCGAGGAGTACGCCATCGCCATCAACCAGGGCAACACCAAGCTCAAGGACGACATCAACCAGGCCATCAAGGACCTGACTGATGACGGTACCGTTGACGCCCTCATGGCTAAGTACAACATCAAGTAAAATAGCTACTTGATTGCGCGCGGGCCCTTTCCGTTTTGGCGGAGAGGGCCTTTGCGCTTCTCTTGACGGAGAGCTTTTCCGTCTCGTTTTGCCGGCAACTTCTACGATAGGAGCCACCTTGTCTCGACTGAACAAAGGGGCCGCGGAGCAGCGTTTTCCACTGCCCTCGATGCTCCAAAAGCTGGCCTGTGCCCTGGCTGTGGCGCTCGCCCTGGTATGCGCGGGGGCCTGCGTGCCCACGACCGCCCAGGCGCTTGAGACCGCAAAGATTACCGCCCGACCCAATACCGGTTCGGGTAGCGATGTGGTCGGCGGCACCGAGACGCGCATCACTTGGGAAGTTCAGGCCGATGCCGACGAGGAGCTGAGCGGTCTTTCGCTGACGTTTGTCGACGGCACGACGTTTGGTACCGATGACACGCGATTGACGATGCTCTCGGGCGAGGACCTCATGGATCGTACGCCCATGAAGCCCACGTGCAAGGCTGACGGCCAGACGCTCAAGATTGACTTTGGCGAGACGGCGCCTGCCGGCGGTTTTTTCCGTGTCGAGGTTTACGGTGTGACGTTTCCCGTCGAGGGCGGCGATGAGGCCTTTAGCGGCACCTATACGCTCGCCGACGGTTCGACCAAGAAGATTTCCAAGATTCCTCCCGTCGAGATTAAGGGCGTGACGGCATTCGATAACTTCCTGGCCGACCTTAAGGAGCAGCCGTGGGTCGAGGCCTGGAACTCCAATATGTTTCTGCGCCTGTTCTTAAACCCGGTCATTTTGGTCCAAAGCCTGCCGATCGTCTTTAAGGGCTTCCTCATGTCGCTCTCGATCGTGCTCGTGGCGTTTCCGCTGGCAATCCCCTTTGGCTTTGCCTTGTCGCTCATGCGCATCTCCAAGTCGCGCATCCTGCGTTGCCTTGCCGGCATCTATGTGAATATCATTCGCGGTACGCCGGCGTTCCTGCAGATCTATATCGCGTTCTTCGGTCTGCCGTTGGCCGGCGTCAAGGTGGACGACTATGTCTTGGGCGTCATCGTCATGGCCATGAACTCGTCTGCGTACCTGTGCGAGATCTTCCGTGCCGGTATTCAATCGATCCCCAAGGGCCAAAACGAGGCTGCTCGCTCTCTGGGCATGAATGCCTTCCAGACGCTGCTCTACGTTATGATTCCGCAGACGTTCCGCAATGTTTTGCCTACGCTGACCAGCGAGTTTATCTTGCTTTACAAGGATACGTCGCTGCTTGCCGCCGTGGGTGTGGTCGAGATCGTCATGAACGCCCGTACCATCGTGGCCACGACGGGCTCCATTACACCGTACGTGGTTGCCGCCCTGTTCTATCTGGTCATCACCCTGCCGCTTGCGCGCTTGGTGAGCGGTCTTGAGGCGAGACTGCTGGGTACGGCCGAAACCAAAAAGAAGCGTCCCACCAAGAGCGCCGGGCAGGTTGTCGCGACGCCTGCCGATCACATCGCCGGTCTGTAAGGAGGTCCTATCATGAGCGAAACCAATAACTCGAACGAGGTCGTCGTCAGCATCAAGAACCTCCAGAAGGCCTTTGGCGATAACGTGGTCCTGCGCGATATCGATCTGGATGTGCACAAGGGCGAGGTCGTCGTAGTCCTGGGTCCTTCGGGCTCGGGCAAGTCGACGATGCTTCGCTGCATCAATCGTCTGGAGCATCCCACGAGCGGCTCGATTGTCGTTGAGGGCGTGGACGTGTGCGCCAAGGGCGTTGACCTCAATAAGGTGCGTACGCACTTGGGCATGGTGTTCCAGCAGTTCAATTTGTTCCCGCACCTGTCAGTCAAAAAGAACGTCATGCTCGCGCAGCAGAAGGTGCTCAAGCGCAGCAAGGAAGAGGCCGAGAAGATTGCCGTCGAGGAGCTGACCAAGGTCGGTCTTGCCGAGCGTATCGACTTTATGCCGAGCCAGCTCTCGGGCGGCCAGCAGCAGCGCGTTGCCATCGCCCGCGCCCTGTCGATGAACCCTCACGTTATGCTCTTTGACGAGGCCACGTCGGCACTCGATCCCGAGCTGGTTCGCGACGTTCTGGGTGTCATGCGCGACCTGGCACGCGACGGTATGACCATGATCGTCGTGACGCACGAGATGGGCTTTGCCCGCGACGTCGCCGACCGCGTCGTCTTTATGGACGGCGGCGTCATTGTGGAAGAGGGTACGCCGAGCGAGGTCTTCGACCACCCCAAGAGCGAGCGTACCAAGGCGTTCTTGGGCAATATCTCGTAGCCGGTTGGTGTAACTGCCGTTATAAAAGAGCGGGGGCTGGACTTGAATCCAGCCCCCGCTCTTTTGTAGGGATAAGGATGCGCTTTGATGCAGACTCTTTTGGAGGTCCTGGGTTCGTTACGCGAGCTCGGCTCCGAGGGCCTTGCAAGCGGTCTCGCCCTCATCGTCGGGCGCATCGTAGCAAATGACGGAATCGACGACGTTAACACCCGCCTCGTCGGCGTCGGCCTTCCAGTTGTCCATCCACTCGCCCTCGGCCCACGAATAGGAGCCAAAGAGGACGACCTTCTTGTCGCCGAGAGTCTCCTTGACCTCGTCCCACATCGGCTGGAACTCATCGTACTCGAGTTCCTCGGAGCCCATGGCGGGGCAGCCGAAGGCAATGGCGTCATAGCTGGCGGCCTTGTCTGCGGAGAAGTCGGCGCAGGAGATGACCTCTGCCTCGGCGCCGGCACCGGTTGCGCCCTCGGCAACGAAGTTTGCCATGGCCTCGGTGTTGCCTGTACCGCTCCAGTAGACGACGGCGATCTTGCTCATATGTTTTCCTTTCGGTTGTGCGGCGTGCGGCCGCGTTTTGTATGCTCTATCGGGTTGCCTGGACAAGTTGTCCCAGGGTGCAGCCCTGTTGATAGATGTAGGTAAGGTATTGCGTGCATGCGCGATAGGAATCGAAGGTCGTGAGCGCCTGCTCAACGTTTGTGTATACCTTCCATGCGCCAAAGACCTTATAGTTTTCGCCGTGCCGGACGATAAACTGATGGACATCTTCGTAGGGATAGCCCAAAAAATAGCCAATTTCGTGGGGGAACTCGCATATGCACCCCGTATCGCAGTGCCTATTTCGCGCGAGTGCGCAGACGCTGCCGTCATAGGCGCTTTCTGCGGCATTGCTGCTTGCCAGCGTGATGCGCGCGGCGAGATGCACCAGGGATGCGGGTAGGTTGTGGACATCGTAACCTTCGGCGGCTAGCGCCGTCGTGGCACGGGGGTCGGAGAGGTATCGCATGAGGTCCGCAGGGCGGTACACATAGATGAGCGCTCCGCAGGGGCGCCAGACCAAAACGCTCATATGGATCCCGAGTGGCTGGAGCTCGCGGTTGCATTGGGTTATGACGGCGAGCAGGCGAGAGCGTCGCTCTTCGATATGGGCGGCGCTGGGTTTTCCGTTTTGGTTGGCGTAAACGCCGGGATAGGTAAAGAGCGAAGCCGGCTTGATACCTGCGAGCGTAGGGGAGCAGTTGCGCACGACAGCCGTTTGGTATGTTGGGATGTCAATGGTTCGAGTCACGATGCTCCTTTCGGGTCCTCAGTTGTTAGCCTAGGAAAACTTATACACGAAAGTAAGTCATGGTCAACAAAAAAGTTTGAAGAGGGAAACTAATTGACCGAACGGACACGATTTTGGGTTAAGATGGGGACACCCCATGGGGGTATCTAGATAGTGCTACTTGAAAGGGGAACGCATGAGCGACTTGCTCAACCCTGCGAATCTCATCGTGTTGGCCGTCATTGCCGTCGGCATGTTTTTTGGACTGCGTCGCATTGTCGCTTCGACACACGGAAAGAGCTGCTGCAGCGATGGCGCGAGCGGTAAGAAGGCCAAAAAGGTTGTTGTGGTGGATACCGATGCATCGCACTATCCCTATAGCGATGAGCTGCTCATCGGCGGCATGAGCTGTGACGGCTGCGCTCAGAACGTAGCCAATGCTCTCAATGCGCTGGATGGCGTGTGGGCAACGGTGACGTATGCGGACCACACAGCGCGCGTGCGCTCCAAGCGGCCGATCGATCGCGGTGTCCTTGAGGCTGCCGTGAGAGATGCGGGTTACTACGTCATGACGCTGTAGGCCTTGCCTTGGATGCGCGTCCTTGCCTAGGCTCGTCCGCGTAGCTCGATGTCCTGGATGTCGTCGAAGTCGATGGCGATATCTTTGAGCTTGAGGAGTTTGAAAGCAGGGAGCGCCTCGTCGAGGATGCCGGTGCGGCTGCGATAGCCGTATGCATCGTAATAGGTGACACGAACCAAGTCGCCGCGCTTGAGGCCCTCGAGCTTTTTCGAAAGTTCGAGGGCTTTTTCTTCTGTGAGTTCGCATTTTGGCTCGGCGGTGATCTCTTGTTTACGCACGAGCTCGTAGTATCCCGCGAGGGCGGCAAAGGGCATAAACTGCGCGGCACGGCCGGCACGGACGGTGCCGTTGGCGGTGAGCTTTGGGTCGGCGGAGCGACGTCTTCCCTCGGGGTCCGCTAGGCGTTCAAAAGGTGTCGGTGGCCGCATCGGCTGTTGTTGGGACTTAGGCACGATGTCCTCCTACCTGATCGTTGCGTTCGCGCGCGGTGGCGCCGGCGGTAAAGCTCAGCCCCTTAACCAGCGCGTTCTTGCCGTATTTGCCTTTCACGGCCAGCACGGCGCGTGCCAGGTCGCGCTCGCGCTCATCGGCCTCGATATCGCTGAACAGATCGATGGTGGCAAATTCCTCGGGCATGAGGTTGCCAAATCCCAGATTGATGCGCTTGACCGGTCGTTTGGGATCGACAGTCTGCGCCCAGAGCTCATCGAAATAGCCCATGATCTTCTTGAACGAATTGGTACGCTCGGGCAGCTTTCGCGAGGCGTTGGAGTGCGCAAAGAGTGCGGCATAGCCACCGCGCGGTTTGCCGCCATGCTCTCCCACAAAGATGCCGTCGATTGCCTGCGCCTCACGTACCAGACGACGCCGTTCGTCATCGCGCTGGACGGGCTTGGGCGCACGGGGTGCGAGCTCGGGGCCGGCGGTTGCGGTGGGTTCGATGCTCGACGTACTCGAGCGCAGGTGTCCGCATCCGTCCACATATTGTGCAGTGCCGCTGGCATCAAGCCTGCGGATGTCGGCGCGCTCGCTTGCATAGCCCACAAAGAGCGAGATGCTGTCGCACACCACGTGCTTGTCGATCAAATCCAGCACGGCGGCATCGACCATCTCGCGCAAGACGGTATAGGCCTGTTCGTAGGCATAACCCTTCGAGAGCACCTGTCCTGTGGTGGTCGAAGTTGCTTGCGGGCGATAGGCTTGGATGTCGGCGATGGTTGTCGGCTCGCGCCCGAAGGCATGGTCGATGAGATATTCGGCATTGACGCCGAGCTCGTCGTAGAGCAGGTTTTCGTCGAGCGCCGCGACGCCCATCAGATCGTAGACGCCGTATTTCTCGAGGCGGGCTGCCACGCCGGGACCGATGCCCCAGATATCGGTGATGGGACGATGGGGCCAGATCTCCTTGCGAAAGGCCTCGTCGTCGAGTATGCCGATGCGGCTGGGTACGTGCTTGGCGGTAATGTCGAGCGCTACCTTGGCCTGGAATAGGTTGGGGCCGATGCCGACCGTAGCCGTGATGCCGGTGCGCGCGAGGACCTCGTCGCGCAGCGTGCAGGCGAACCCTTCCGCATCGGTGTGATAGAGGTCCAGATAGGGCGTCACGTCGATAAAGCACTCATCGATGGAGTAGACGTGCACGTCCTGGGGGCTGACGTATTCCAGATAGATACCGTAGATTTTCGCCGACACCTCCATGTAATGCTGCATGCGCGGTACGGCCGTGATGTAGTCGATGCCATCGGGAATTTCGAACAGACGGCAGCGGTTGTGAATACCTAAGTCCTTCATGGCCTGTGTGATGGCGAGGCAGATGGTCGTGCGTCCGCGTGATTCGTCGGCAACGACCAGGTTGGTGGTGAGTGGATCGAGCCCGCGGTCCACGCACTCGACGCTGGCATAAAACGTCTTGAGGTCGATGCAGATATAGGTGTGCTGCTCGTGCGCCATCCGTGCCCTTTCATCAAACACATGTTCTTATCGAATACATGTTCGATAATACCCGCTCATCCGGACATCGTCAAAACCTGTCCCTTTTTGGCAGGTATAGTCGTGCAGCTGCATCGGGTTTTTAACGCAGCCCTAAAGAGCGCGAAACAGCTCGGAAAAGCTCGCTTCGTAGCATGAGCCTAACGATCGATACCGCCTATACGCACGGAAGGGTTGTGGGAAAGATGGTCAATTATGGGTTTGGTATGCCGACGCGCCTTGTTGCGGATGGAGACGTGGCTCGCTGGTGCGGACGATTGGTCGCTCACTACGGTGGCACCAAGGCGCTGGTCGTGTTGGGCGGTGACAAACATACGCACGATGAGCTCGTCTCGGCGGCGCTCGGCTCGCTTGATCGAGCTCTGCTCGAACGCGTGCTTTTTCGCTGCGGCTTGGTCGGGGGCGATGGGGGAGACGATTTGGTCGATGAGGCCGTAGCCCTGGCGACCGACGAAGGCGTGGACTTTGTCCTGGCGATTGGCGATGCCGATACTGCCGGCTTTGCGCGCGAGCTCGCGCGTCGCATGGCGGCGCTCGATGCCGGCGAAGACGGCTTTGTGCCTTATGGATGCATTGTCTCGGAGGGCAAGGTGCCTGCTGTCGTGGGCACCGGCGAGGTTCCCGTTTTTGCCATTATCGCGCCCGAACTGCTGGAGGGCATCGGGTCTCCTCTGCGTGAGTTGCTCGGTAGCGTCTGCGCCGCGGCCTAATATTTGCCATAAAAAGACGGGTTATTTTTGGTTGGTAAAGCGTTTGACCTGCCAAAAAAGCCTGTCCCTTTTTGATCGGTTGCCGTTTGGGGCCGATTGGCAACGCTCGCTGATTGTAGTCTTGACCTGCGCTAGAATAGTGGCATCTGAATGTCCGGGCGCATGGAGGCGTGCGCCCGTATGCTGAGGAGGACTCTATGGCAACTGTTGCCGCACCTATCGATGCTACGTCGACTGCCGCTTGGAAGGCACTCGAGGCTCATCAGGAGAAACTCGAGGCCGAAGGTATCGACCTCAAGGCCTGGTTCGCCGCCGATGCCGAGCGCGTGAACAAGCTGAGCTTTGACGCCGGTGACCTGCACTTCGATCTGTCGAAGAACCTGGTGACCGATGAGACCGTCAAGCTGCTGTGCGATCTTGCCCGCGAGGTGAAGCTCGAGGAGCGCCGCGACGCCATGTTCTCCGGCGAGCACATTAACACCACCGAGGACCGCGCCGTCCTGCACACCGCGCTTCGTCGCCCGGCAAGCGAGAAGGGCCAGCTCATCGTCGACGGCCAGGACGTCGTCGCCGACGTGCACGAGGTCCTCGATCGCATGTATGCCTTCGCCGAGCGCGTGCGCTCCGGTGAGTGGAAGGGCGTAACCGGTAAGAAGATCGAGCACCTGGTGTCCATCGGCATCGGCGGCTCCGATTTGGGTCCGGTCATGGCTTACGAGGCTCTGCGTCCCTATGCCGACGCCGGTATCGACTGCCGCTACATCTCCAACATCGACCCCAACGACCAGGCCGAGAAGCTCAAGGGCTTGGATCCCGAGACCACGCTCGTGATCATCGTCTCCAAGACCTTCACCACGCTCGAGACCCTCACCAACGCCCGCGAGGTCAAGACCTGGATGCTCGAGCAACTCAAGGCTCAGGGCGCCATCGACGGCTCCGATGAGCAGAACGCCGAGGCCGTGGCAAAGCACTTCGTCGCCGTCTCCACCGCACTCGAGAAGGTCGAGGCCTTCGGTATCGACCCCGCCAACGCCTTCGGTTTCTGGAACTGGGTTGGCGGCCGCTATTCCGTTGACTCCGCCGTGGGCCTGTCGCTGATCGTCGTGCTCGGCCCCGAGCGCTTCCAGCAGTTCCTCGAGGGCTTCCACGCCATCGACGAGTACTTCTGCAACACCCCGCTCGAGAACAACGCCGTCGCGCTGATGGGCCTGCTCAACGTCTGGTACGTCAACTTCTTCGGTTCCAAGAGCCACGCCGTGCTGCCGTACTGCCAGTACCTGCACCGCTTCCCGGCCTACCTGCAGCAGCTCACCATGGAGTCCAACGGCAAGCATGTCCGTTGGGACGGCAGCGCCGTGACCTCCGACACCGGTGAGATCTTCTGGGGCGAGCCCGGCACCAACGGCCAGCATGCCTTCTACCAGCTGCTGCACCAGGGCACCGTGGTGGTCCCGGCCGACTTTATCGCTTTCGCCAACACTGCCAACCCCGCAACCGACAGCGGCCAGGATGTCCACGAGCTGTTCCTGGGCAACTTCCTAGCCCAGACCAAGGCGCTCGCCTTTGGTAAGACGGCCGATGAGGTGCGCGCCGAGGGCACGCCCGAGCAGATCGTCCCGGCCCGCTGCTTTGAGGGCAACCGCCCGACGACCTCGATCTTCGGCGACACGCTGACCCCGTTTGCGCTCGGCGAGCTCATTGCCCTGTACGAGCACATCACGTTTGTCGAGGGCACGGTCTGGGGCATCGACTCCTACGACCAGTGGGGCGTCGAGCTGGGCAAGCAGCTTGCCAAGCAGATCACCCCGGCCTTCCACGACGACGCCGCCAAGGCCGAGCAGGACGCTTCGACTCAAGCGCTTATCGAGTTCTATCGCGCGCATCGCAAGTAGTCGCTGCTGTTAACGCATCGCGCCTTATAGTCAGGGGCCCGTATCCTATCGGATGCGGGCCCCTTTGCTTTGCCGTGGTCCCGGGGCGCACGGCCTTTGTGGAACATTGTCGGGGCGCCGCGCGCTGCGAGAACCCTGCGCCTAGATCTCGGCCTCCGCATGGCCTCGCTGCACCTCGGGCAGCTCCCCGTAGAGCGGATGGTCTTCGAGCCTAAAGCGCTCGACCTGTTCGGGAGTGCGACCGCGTACAAAGAGCCACGAGCGATCGATCGGCGTCGCCATGAGCGTGCTGGGCAGCGCGTCGGCGCGGTCGGAAAACACCCGGGCACTCTCGGGATCCTGGAACGCCAGCACCAGATGCGTGTCGCAGTTGCCCATGATGGAGCGTGCGCGTGCCTCGCCATAGAGCGCATCGAGCTGGTTGGTCGACTGCAGCAGCAGCGTTGCCCAGATGTTGCGGCTTCGGATAATCGAGAGCACGTTGTCGATCTGGGGGATCTGCAGATTTGCGAAGTCATCGAGCATAAAGCGCACGGGCACGGGCAGGCTGCCGTCGGGCTGCCTATCGGCCTCACGAATGAGGCCCATAAACGCCTGCGAAATAAAGAGGCCGGTCAGCGGATCGAGATTGCGGTCAATATCGCTCACGGTTACAAACAGGGCGCAGGGGGTGTGTCCCATGGAAGCGAAGTCCACCTGATGGCACTCACGATAGAGCTGTGCCGCACCGTCGAATCCCAGACACATGACCTTTTCGGCAAGGATGCCGACGATGCTCGCGTGCATGCGCTCGGCATTTTGCGTAATGGCGTAGCGCCGCCATAGCGAGAGGGCATAGCTTTGGGGGTCGGTCGTGATCAGGTCGTCAAACAATCGACCCGTGGCACCGTCCTGCAGGTGCTCGATCAGCTTGATGACCGAGCTGATCGTCTGCTCGTCGGCGGGTAGCTGTTCGGTGACGTAGGCGATAAGACACGACAGCAGGTTTGCCGCCGCATGATCCCAAAAAGGCTGGTTGTTGTCCTCGATGGGGCAGATGGCCTTTGCCACCGAGAGGATGTCCTGCTGGTTGGGCCTGCCGTCCGCCTTGCGGCGAATGTGCCTTAGGGGGTTGTAGCCGCAGCGCTCGATGCCGGGCGCAAGGGCCGGGACGGTGTTGAGGTCGGCGAAGTTGAGACATTGTACGCGGTAACCGTGGGCTGCCAGCACGGGTCCCACTTCGCGACAGAGCGTGCCTTTGGTGTCGAGCACGATGTAGCTTGCGTTCATTTGCAGCAGGTTGGGCTTGAGGACGTTTCGGGTCTTGCCGGCTCCCGAGGGGCCGATCACAAGTGCGTTGTTGTTGAGCCCCGTTTGGCGGGTGTCGCAGGAAAGCGTTCGATCTTTGGCGAGGATGGTGGACGATGCGGACTCAGATGCGGCGAGGCGGCTGGCGAGGTTAGACATGGGCGACCTCCTTGGTGGTCGAGAGGATTTCGTGGGCAAAGCCGAGCTCGACGGCGCGCTCGGCCGAAAGGTAGGTGTCTTTTGCGGTAAGGGACTGGATGCGCTTGGGCGTGAGGCCGCTGCGGTCCGAGAGGATTTGCGTGAGGGTCTTGCGGGTCTGCATGAGACGCCGGCTGGTTTCCTGCAGCGCAAGTGCCGAGCCGCCTGCCCCCTGGGGGATCAGCGGGTCGTGAATCATGAGCTCTGCATGGGGCGCCATACGGCGATCGTCGCCGCCCATAAAGATCACGGCGCCCATGGACGCGGCGAATTCCAGGCAGACGGTGCGGATGGGGCACGATGCGAGGCGCATGGCGTCATAGATCGCAAGACCCGATCGCACGCTTCCGCCGACGCTGGCGACAAATATGGTGATGGGGCGGCTGGGGTCGGTGGCATCGAGCAGGCGGATCTGCTGGCATAGGTCGTGGGCCATCGGGGTTTCGATGTTTCCCATGACGGAGAGCTCGCGACGGGCGAGCATCTCATCGTAAATGCTGGTGAGCGTGATACCTCGGGCGGATTCACGCATGGTGAGGGGGCTGATGATGGGGGAATGATTGGTGTCCATGAGGACTCCTTTCTGTTGGTTGTGTTGTGGAATAGGATTGTTGCCCGCGGAGGGGCTGGCGGGCTACAGGGTTCGTCCGAGCCTGAGATCGAGCTCGGTTGTGGGGCAGACTGCCTGTTCGTGCGGCTCGCAAGCGCCAAGGGCTCCAAAGCGATGGAGCGTTGCGGCGGGCGTGGTGTAGGCGAGCCGCAGCTGATGCTCGACAGGGGCACATCCGTCATTTTTGTAATGAGCTGCGTAGTACTGCGCGATGCTGGCGTTCATCTCGCTGCCATTGCGATGGCGCTCAAACTGGCGTCTGCAGGTCTCGATGATTTTTGCTACCGACTTGGGTGCCGTCGCGGGAACAAGGGCGAGATAGCCCTCAAATAGCTCGTTGATGCTCAGGAGGCACAGTAGGTCGATCAGCGTCCTTATGGCTGCTCCCTCGGCGGAAAAGTGCGCGGTCATGCGGTTATATCGGTTGCGGTCGACGATGGCCGCATGGGGTCTTGGAGTTTTCTGCCCCGTGGTCCCGGGCTTTTGCCGCGCCTGTGTATTGAGCTCGACGTTGCAGCGCTTGAGGCCGTCCAACGGAAGGAACAGTGCGGTGCGCAGGGTGTTCCGCTTACTTTCGAGTTCATGACGCTCGTCGGGTTCCCATTCGAGCTTGAGTTTCGTGTCGAGCGCCGTAAGCATATGGGCTAGGCAGCCTACGGTAAGAACGTACGAATCGTTGTCGCGTTTTGGGGCATAGGGGTCTGTCAGCTTGTGAATGTCGGGGTCGCCCATGATCTTTGTGCAGCGCTTCAGCAGTTGAGGGTGGTCGGCCAAGATCGTCGCGAGCGGTAGCGACGCGTAGTTCTTTATGGTCGCGGCGGCAAAGGCAGCGTCATATTCGTTTGCATATGCTCGCTCAATGCGGGCATCCAGAATGCTTTTCTTATCGCCGTCTTCAGCGTGGTGGTTTGTCATAGCTTCTCCAATCGGTTGATGTTCGTGCTGTTTGTTGATGTGTTGGTTGTCGTGAGTGATGTGCTTGCCGTGGGTGATGTGCTGACGTTGGGGTGCTATGCGGTTTTCAATGAGCCCGTGAGGCAGTTGCTGCAGGGGCGGGATGGAACGGCCCGTGCAAGGCGGAAGGCATCGTGCTCAAAATCGAGACAGCAATGCCCTGGGTGCCTCACATGTGGCAGTTACCTCATTAAGTTGTCATTGCGTTTGGGGTTGTACTTTGCCGATCTTCCTTCTCTTACACGCTGAAAACTGAAACTTCATATGCTCGATCTACTTAAAACCGCAACGGCGGTCTTTTATCAACTTATATGTCGGAACGTGTCTTTGCAAGTACTTTTTTGCGTTTGTTTCAAATGGGGTGGTTTTGCAACCGTCACGCGCCACGCTATGCGAACGTGCCCCGGCTCGGATAAGATGGTGCGATCGAGTTCTACCGCGCTCACTGCAAGTAGTCTTTGTTGCTGAGATAGGTCACGGCCGAAAGGGGCCCGTATCCCAACAGATACGGGCCCCTTGCTATTTAAATGGGCATGAGGGTGTATTGAGGGGGGATGTCTTGCTGTCGGCATCCGCGTGCGGTGCCATTCGCTGTCCGTAAATTATACGTTTACGGCTAATTTCATACCACTTGTCGGAATGCGGACGCTGTCCTTGCATGCCGGGCGTACATTGAACGTGGTTTTTCGCGTGAAGCCACGAATCGGTTGCCAGCCCTGAACAAGGAGGCCCAGCATGACGCTTGCCAAACCCATCAATAAATACATCGACTATATCGATGCCCCCGAGGACACGTTTGAGCAGTATGTCGAGAAGGCGTTAAAGTACAACTTTCGCTGCGTATTTGCGAACCTGCAGGAGTACGAGACGGGCCGCGCCATGCTCGAGGGCTCTGACATCATCCTTGCCGGCGCTATCGACTTTCCCCAGGGCACTATGACGCTTGAGGAGAAGCTTGCGAGGTTTGAGGAATACGCTGCGTGTGGCTTTACCGAGATTGACTATGTTTTGAATCAGGGGTCGATCGAGAACCGCGATTTTGATGCCATCGAGCGCGAGATGACTACCATTGCTGATTTTTGTCGCGCGCATGGCATCACTGACAAGGTAATCGTCGAGATGTGCAAGCTGGACGGCGACGACGCCGCCAAGCGCCGTGTATGCGAGATCGCGCTGGAGGCCAAGCCGGGATTCCTTAAGACATCGACCGGCAGAAGCTTTGGCGGTGCTAAGCTCGAGGACGTGCGGCTGATGCACGAGGTGCTCGGCGATGCCGTGGCAATCAAGGCGGCGGGCGGTATCCATAATTACGAAGAGGCTTGCGCATTCATCGAGGCCGGCGCCAGCGCGTTAGGTGCATCGGCGGGCATCGCGATCGTCGAGGGCGCACCGACGGATGAGCGTCGCTAGCAGACGTATTTGACCTGAGCGATAAAGCTTCACGACCACACGCCGTTCATGTTCGAGACAATATGACTTTTTGCCCGTTGTAAACGGAGTCGCGATGGGTGTTCTGTATGATGGCTCAGACAAGGTTGTTCAATGACAGGGAGGCATATATGGCAATCAAAGCCATCGCGATGGATATCGACGGTACGCTCACCAACGATCAGAAAGTGATTAGCCCGCGTACGCGCGAGAAGCTGCTCGCGGCGCAGGAGTCGGGCATTAAGCTCATTTTGGCTTCGGGCCGTCCCGCATGGGGGCTCCACGCCTTGGCGCAGGAGCTCGACCTCCAAAACCATGACGGTCTGCTAGTTGCCTTTAACGGCGCACACGTCGTCGATGCCCAGACCGACGAGGTACTGTTCGATCAGGCTATGCCTGCCGACGAATTGCATCGCCTGATTGATCACCTGCGTAATTTTGACGTGATCCCTATGATTTCGCTCGGTCGCGATTTGCACGTCGAGGACTCGTACCGCTGCATGATCACGCTGCCTGACGGCTCGCAGAAAAACATCGTCAAATACGAGCGCGATGCGTGCGATCTTAAGATCCGCGAGGTCGAGAGCCTGCATGAGGTCGCTGATGCTTATCCCGTGGACAAGCTGCTGACGGCGGGCGATCCGGCCTACCTGCAGGCGCATTACGAGGAGATGTATGCGCCCTTTAAGCAGACGCTTTCGGGCATGTTTACGGCCGACTGGTACTTTGAGTACACGGCGCCCGGTATCGACAAAGCCCGTGCGCTCGAGGGTGCCCTGCCCAAACTCGGCATCGATGCCAGCGAGGTCGTATCGTTTGGCGACGGCCAGAACGACAAGTCCATGATTGAGTGGGCCGGCACCGGTGTTGCCATGGGTAACGCCGTCGATGAGGTTAAGGCTGTGGCCCAGATGGTGACCGCCGATAACAACGAAGATGGTATTGCAATGGCGCTGGATAAGCTGCTGGGTTAGAATCGCCGATAATGCATGGTTTGGGCGCCTGCTTGCAGGTGCCCTTTTGTTAGGGAGGGTGCCGTGTCCGCATTTCCGTTCGACGCCGTTATCTTTGACATGGACGGCGTCATTGTCGATACCGAGTATTACTACCTGGGCGAGACTGCCGCGTTTGCCAAGGAGCTTGGGCTTAATCTGACTCAAGAGGAGTTGAATGGGCAGGTCGGTACCTCGCATCAGTTCTTCCTGCATATGCTGGTCGATTGGTTTGAGCGCGCCGGTAAGGGGCACTTCACTGGCGAGGAAGCGTTGGCCCGTTGGGACGAGTGGGCGCATGAGCGTCCGCGCGACTATCAGGCTTTGATTAACCCAGGCGCCGTGGATACGATTCGAGAGCTGCCGCGCCGTGGCGTTCGCGTGGCGCTTGCCAGCTCGTCTCCCATGGTTAGCATCGAGGAAGTGCTCAACGCATGCGGGCTGTCGGATGCCTTTGAGTATGTGGTGAGCGGCGAGCAGTTTAAGGAGAGTAAACCCGAGCCCGACATCTACCTGCATGCGCTAGACCTGCTGGGGCTGCCCGCGAATCGCTGCTGCTGCGTTGAGGATTCCGTTCCGGGCATTACCGCGGGTAAGCGAGCCGGCCTGACGGTTATTGCCAAGCGCGAGGAGCGCTTTGGCTTTAGCCAGGATGCCGCGGACAAGATTATCGACCAGCTGCCGGAGCTGCTGGAACTCGCGTAGATTCTGGGCGGTACTGCTGTCACAACAGTGGTTCCGTTGGCATAAGAGAGAGGGGCGGCGTCATGGCATTTAACGTGAGCGCACTGGGGTTTGGCGACAACGTCGTCGACTGCTACGAGCATATCCACACAATGTATCCGGGTGGCAATGCGGTGAACTTTGCCGTGTATGCCAAGAAGTGCGGCGCCGCGCGCTCCGCGTATATGGGCATCTTTGGTAATGACGCTGCTGCTGAGCATGTGATTGCGAGTCTTGAGGATGAGGACGTTGAGCTTGCCAAGTGCAAGCAGCTCATCGGCGAGAACGGTGCGGCACGCGTGACCGTCGTTAACGGCGACCGTGTTTTCCTTGGCTCCAATGAGGGCGGCATCCGTGGTGATGCGCGCTATGTGCTCGATCGCTTTGACCTTGCGTACGTGAAGCAGTTCGACGTAGTCCACTCGGGCAACTATTGCTTTACCGAGCGTGAACTTCCCAAGTTGAAGGCCGCGGGCATCACGGTTTCGTTTGACTTCTCGGACGATTCGACCGACGAGTACTACGAGCAGATTGCTCCCTACGTTGACTTCGCGTTCTTTAGCGCGGCAGACGCCGCGAGTGAGGATGAGATTCGCGAGCGTCTGGCATGGGTGAGGAGCCTAGGTCCGCGTTTCGTATCGGCAACGGCTGGCGCTGAGGGCTGCATTGCCTATGATGGCGATCGTTATTACCGCCAACTGGCTAAGCCGGTAACGGATATGAAGGACACCATGGGTGCGGGCGACTCATTCCTGACTTCGTTCCTGATGTGTTATCTCGATTCCGTCAAGCGTGGCGAGGATGGTGCCGAGGCCATCGAGCGTGCACTCGACTTTGCGGCGGGGTTTGCTTCGACCGTATGCGGCATGGAAGGCTCCTGGGGCCATGGAGTGCCGATTTCCGAATAGGTGAGCAGTCCCGGGGAGTCGAATTGTCGCCCCCCGGGACTCCATGGACAAAAAATGCTAAATATGAGTACTGTCACTAATTTAGTAACAGCGAAATTAAGCTATTGAGGGCCTAGTTGGGTGTCTGCGAGTGATTAAAACCTGCTAAAAATGACTTTAACCACCTTAAAGTGCCTTGATAATGGATAGCTGTACGGTCGCGCGCGCAGACGTGGTGTAAGAGTGTCCTGAGGTCCGTCGCTGCAAGTCCCGATGTTACTCCTTCTTGAGACCGCGCTTCTCGACTATCTCGTCCACTATCTCCCTGGCGCGCC
>DBGDSC010000040.1:0-20720 GCA_048402045.1 Collinsella sp. | reverse complement strand
GTGACGTGAAACGAAAGGGCGCTGACCTTCTGGTCGCGCCCTTGAAGTTGAACGTCAGATTGTCCAAATGCGGCCCGCGCAGCGTCGAGCAGTTACGGCGTTTGGTAAAACGCCGTAACTACTCTCGGGCTCCGTACTGCTCGTAGTAGGCATCGATGGCGGCCTTGAGCTCGTCGTCGATGACAACCTTGCCGTCGATCTCGTGGTTATAGAGGGTCTCGACGACCTCGGCCATGGAGACGATGCTCGCGACGGGGAAACCGTACTTGGCCTCGATCTCCTTCTGGGCGGTGGTCACGCCACCCTTGCCGACCTCCATGCGGTTGAGGGACACGATCAGGCCCTTAATCTCGACATCGGCAGCAGCCTTGACCTTGGGATAGGTCTCGTCGATGGACTTACCGCTGGTGGTGACGTCCTCGACCATGACCACGCGGTCGCCGTCCTGGGGCTCATAGCCCAGCAGGTTACCCTTGTCGGCGCCGTGGTCCTTGGCCTCCTTGCGGTCGCAGCAGTACTTGACCTCCTTGCCGTACAGCTCGTGGTAGGCAATTGCGGTCACGACGGCCAGCGGAATACCCTTGTAGGCCGGTCCAAACAGCACATCAAAGTCGTCGCCAAAGTTATCGTGGATGGCCTGGGCGTAATACTCGCCCAGCTTCTTGAGCTGATAGCCCGTCACGTAAGCGCCGGCGTTCATAAAGAACGGGGACTGACGGCCGCTCTTGAGCGTAAAGCTGCCGAACTTAAGGACGTCGGACTCGACCATAAACTTGATGAACTCTTGCTTGTAAGCCTCCATGCGGGCTCCTCTCGTAATCGCGTACGTGCCTTCCAGTTTAGCGCAGGCGAAGCGTCGATGCGGGCGCGCTTTGGGGCCACGGCATTCTGTAAAGGCTTTGTCAGGGGGAATGGTTTTCCGAACAATGGGGTTGACATGTCAAACCCCCTCATCAAGAATACGGGCGGATTAAAAAGGGGTACGAGATACCCAAAGCGCGCTGCGCTCAGCCTTTAGGAGGTGTGCCATGGAAGGCAGTCCTAGTCGAAAAACCTGCATGTCGCCCTCGGCACGCCGCGAGGACTCCGCACACGCATAAACGCCACCGGCAGATCGCCAAAACCACCGCAAAGGCGCGCTGCACCCTTTGTGGGCTCAAGAGCTTGACGTGAGCGACATCTAGGTTTTTTGAAGCAAATACGACACGTACGCTAACTCCCCTCAACAAGGAGGACCCTATGCTGATGCTCAAAACCGTCACGGTACTCGAAGCCATCTCCAAGCGCCGCCGCACGGCGCGCCCTGCCGCTCATACCGGCCTGTCCAAGAACACCATATTCGCCGCCACCCATAGTGCCGAGGACGCCCTCGTACTGCTTGACGCCACGGCAAACGGCCTCACCGTCGAGCAGGCAACTGAGCGCCTGAACGCCGTCGGCCCCAACACCATCGAGGCAACGACCAAAACGCTCGCCCGCCGCATCGCCGACGCGTTCATCGATCCCTTCGCCGGCATCCTCGCCGCGCTCGCACTGGTCTCGCTCTACATCGACGTGCTCGCCGTGCCCGAACCGCAGCGCGACCCCTCCACGGTCATCGTCATCGGCACCATGCTGTTGGTATCGGGCGGCATGAAGTTTATCCAGGAAGCCCGCAGCGGCAATGCGGCAGAGGCCCTCAAGGACCTGGTCTCCAACACTTGCACCGCCCTGCGCGACGGCGGGCGCATCGAGATCCCCTTCGACGAGCTCGTCCCCGGCGATGTAATCCGCCTCTCTGCCGGCGATATGGTTCCAGCCGATGCCCGCATCATCACCGCGCGCGACCTGTTTGTAATCGAGTCCGCACTCACCGGCGAGAGCGAGGCCGTCGAGAAGACCACCGCCGTCACCGTCGTCGAGGGCGCCGACGGCTCCGCACTGCCACTCTCTGCCTGCAAGAACATCGTCTTTACCGGCACCTCCGTGCAAAACGGCGCCGCCATGGCGCTTGTCGTTGCCACCGGCTCGGACACCTACCTGGGCGGCATCGCCAAGATGCTCAACGGGCGCGGCGAAAAAAGCGCGTTTGACCGCGGCGTCTCGAGCGTCTCCATGCTGCTGGTGCGCCTGATGCTCGTTATGGCGCCGGCCGTCTTTGCCATCAACGCCGCCACCAAGGGCAACGTCATCGACGCGCTGCTGTTCGCCACGAGCGTGGCCGTGGGCATCACGCCGCAAATGCTTCCCGTCATCGTGACCACGAGCCTGTCGCAGGGCGCCAAGGACCTCGCCCGTCACCAGGTTATCGTCAAGGAGCTGCCGGCGATTCAAAACCTCGGAGCGATGGACGTCCTGTGCTGCGACAAGACCGGCACCCTCACCGAAGACCGCATCGTGCTCGAGCGCTACCTCAACACCGATGGCAACGAGGACGCGCGCGTGCTGCGCCATGCGTTTTTGAACAGCTTCTTCCAGACCGGCCTCAAAAATCTTATCGACCTGGCCGTAATCGACCGTGCCGATGTGACGCCCTCGACCGTCGCACCCGATTCCATGCTGGGCCAGAGCCTGCGCGACCGCTACGCCAAGGTCGACGAGGTTCCCTTCGATTTCTCGCGCCGTCGCCTGAGCGTAGTTGTCGCCGACGCCCAAGGCAAAACCCAGATGGTTACCAAGGGCGCCGCCGAGGAAATGCTCGAGATCTGCTCCTTTGTCGAGATCGATGGCATCGCTCAGCCGCTCACCGACGAGAAGCTCGCCCAGATTCGCAAGCAGATCGCCGGACTTAACGCCGAGGGCCTACGTGTAATTGCCGTGGCGCAGAAGACCAATCCGCGCTGCGTGGGCGAGTTTGGCATCGCCGACGAGTGCGACATGGTGCTGATGGGCTTTTTGGCCTTCCTCGATCCGCCCAAAGCAAGTGCCGCGGGCGCCGTCGCCACCCTCGAGGCCAAGGGCGTGGCGGTCAAGGTCCTAACCGGCGACAACGACCGCGTCGCCGCCACCGTCTGCGAGCAGATTGGTATCGATGCGAGCAACGTCTTGCTCGGCTCCGAGATCGATGCGCTCGATGACGCCGAACTTGCCGAGCGCGCCGAGAAAACCCACCTCTTCGCCAAGCTCTCGCCGCTGCAGAAGGCGCGCCTGGTACGTGTCATGCGCGAGATGCTCGGCCACACCGTGGGCTTTATGGGCGACGGCATCAACGACGCCGCCGCCATGCGTGCGAGCGATTGCGGCATCTCGGTCGATTCGGCCGTCGATATTGCCAAGGAATCCGCCGATATCATCTTGCTTCAGAAGGACCTGGGCGTGCTCGAGCGCGGCATCATCGAAGGCCGCCGCACTTACGGCAACCTGCTCAAGTACCTCAAGACCACGGTGAGCTCCAACTTTGGCAATGTGCTGTCCGTGACCGTCGCGAGCCTGTTCTTGCCGTTTTTGCCCATGAGCGCCCTGCAGCTGGTACTGCTGTCGCTGGTCTACGAGATCGTGTGCATCGCACTGCCGTGGGACACCGTCGATGACGCCTGGACTGCCCGCCCGCGTGCCTGGGACGCCGCGTCCATCAAGGGCTTTATGCTCGAGCTGGGCCCCGTGAGCTCGCTGTCTGACATCGTGACCTTCGCCGCGCTCTTCTTTGTCGTGTGCCCCGCCGCCGTGGACGCAAGCTGGTCCGAGCTTGCCGCTGCGGGCGACGTCACGGGTATGGCGACCTTTGCTGCGCTCTTCCAGAGCGGCTGGTTTGTCGAGTCCATGTGGTCGCAGACACTCGTGGTCCACATGTTGCGCTCCCCGCATCTGCCGAGCCCGCGCGACCACGCCGCGCCCGCATTGTGCGTTCTTACCGTGCTGGGCCTGGCGCTCGTCACCTGGCTGCCGGCAAGCCCCATCGCCGATGCGCTCGGCCTCATGCCGCTGCCCACGAGCTTTTTTGGGCTGCTCATTGGCATCGTTACCGCCTATATCGCGCTCACCCAGCTGGCAAAGCGCCGCTACATTGCCCGCCACGGCGAGCTGCTGTAGCAAGTAGGCGGAAAACACCCTGCCAGCTGCCGTTGCCACTACCACAGCTGCCAACGCCGCTGCCGTTGCCTCTGCCGCCGCCGCAGTCTATCCCCCCAGCAGTTGCGGTGAAATAGTTCCTGTTTAAAGCCCCGTGACTTTAATTTAGGGACTATTCCACCGCGACTTATTGGGAGATTAGCTAGTCCTTGGGTGTCCAGGACCAGAAGAAGTTGATGAGGGCCACGCGCGAGGCGGTGCCGGTCTTTTTGTTGATCGAGGAAATGTGACGATAGAGCGTGGAGCGCGAAAGGAAAAGCGTTGTGGCGATGTCCTGAACGCTCTGGTCCGAAACGACCAAGACCTCAAGAATATCGCGCTCGCGCCTTGTAAGCCCAAAGGTGACGACGAAGGCATCGAGGCGTTCATCGGACGTGGGCTCCGCTGCCTCCACGGGCTCGGGGTCGGAGCATGTGGGCGCAAGATCCCCACCAAGATCGTCGGTGGCAAGCGGCAGTCCGTCCCGCATCGCGGCATCATCGGCTCGTTGCCCCAACTGCCCCAGCAGCGTAATCGCAATGCCCACAAACATCACGAGCGCCGCACCGACCGCAGCCAGCACATTTTGACTCGAGATAATCGCCACTGCCGGCGCCGTCACGAACATCGAGCACACGTTGTTGACGACGCGACCCATGCACGGCCAAAAATATGACCAGCGCGCATAGAGCGAGACGGCGGCATATTTTGTGGTAAAGAACACCACGAAAAAGCCCGAGCCCAGATAAAAGATGATCGTGGCAGCAAGCTCGTTGCCGCCATTGCCATCGACGATGAGCACAAAGAACGAAAGCGTGGACAGTATGGCGGCACATGTCATGCCGATATTCATATACGAGCGGCCGTGCAGGTCAAATAGTGCGCCAGCGACCAACGAGCTCACGACAAGCAGCAGGCGCGGCCAATCGCCCAAATCGACGGTTCCGACAGCATGCAGGGTCGTGAAGCCCGCGTTGAGAGCGGCGAATACGCTGGAAAGATACGCCGTCGCCACGGTCAGGCGAACTACGGCGCGACGGAATGCCGCCTTTGCCTCGGGATCGTCATGCCACTTGGCGCCATGTTCCAGAGCATCTACCGAAAGCCCGGCAGCACTGGGTTCAAAGCTGGGATCGGACTCGTCGCGCAGCTTGGCGCGTCGGGCACCGTGGAGCAACGCCACCTGCGCGATCGCACAGACGACCAGAACAGCCTGCTGAGGAATGCCGACAGGCATCACCATGTGGTTGAGAACCTGCACCAGAACGCCCATGGCGTAAGAAAGTGCTGCGGCGCGCGCCAAGCAGGGCGTTCGCGCAAAGCGCCTCGCAAAATTTGCATGAGCAGTCGATCCGCAGTAGCCCAGCGCGCAGCACGCCACCAAACCGCCGGCAATTACCACCTCAACCTGAACCGCCATAATCAACAGCAGCAATGCCGCCACCAGCAAAACGCCCGTGACGTCACTCGTTGCGTCGATAGCATGGGGACGGCGATAGTACAGAATGGGACGCACAAAGAAGCCAATCACGCTCGCGCCGATGACAAGGCTCTCATAAATAACGACCTCGTTCGGAGACACGAACTCGGCCATGCGCACATCAAAAAGATACTCGCACGCCAAAAACGTGAAGAAGAACAGCGCCAGGCATATAATCTCCCGAATGCCCCGACGCAAATATGCAGTTGTGTCTCCCATGCCCCTCATGGTTAACCCCCAGCCGCTCAATTGTCTGGAAATCTATTTTAATAAAGAACCAGTCTCAATATCGAAGCCAGGCTCGAAATGCTGCCAATTCGACCCCAGCCGTCCACATCACGCCGCGATTTTGAGCCGCATGGACCAGAAGGGACGCGCGCGATCTCTAGCTCGGCCAGGAGTGTCCCCAACTACCACTCATTTAAGTACGTCCCCAATGAGTGGCCGAAGAGTGTCCCCGGCGTCCAATCAAAAAATGGGCCATGTGTCCCAGTTGTGGAGACTCCTTGAGCCGTCTGGGTATCGCGAAGGATCGCGCACTCCCCCATCATCAAAAGTGACACACGCTACCAGTTGATGGGAGGCAGCCATGGGCTTCTTTGACAAGATGTTCGAGAAGAAAGAGTGCGCGATTTGCGGTACCGAGCTGGGACTTCTAGGTAAGACAAAAATCAATGAAGGCTACCTGTGCAAAGAGTGCGCCGGCAAGCTCTCCCCCTACTTTCACGGCTATCGCTCCAGCACCGCGGACGATATCCGTGAGCAACTCGCCTACCGCGAGGCCAACGCCGAGCGCCTGTCTTCGTTCAACCCCACGCGCACGCTTTCTGCCGGGCGCACCAATATTATGCTCGATGAGGACGCGGGCCTGCTGATCATCACTTCGCAGAGCCGCTGGCGCGACGCCAATCCCGACATCATCGAGTTCTCGCAGGTACTCGGCTGCGATATGGATATCGACGAGCAGCGCACCGAGATCTATCGCGAGACCAAGGACGGCGAGCGCGAGAGCTACGACCCGCCGCGTTACGACCTGGATTACGACTTTAACCTGACCATTCACGTCAACACGCCGTACTTCACCGAGATCAACCTGCGCGTGAACGACTCCACCATCGATCAGCGCGGCTCCATCGAATATCGCGAGGCCAAGCGCCAGGCAACTGAAGTCCGCGATGCGCTGGTGCAGCTGCGCCAGGAGACGCGCGACAGCGTCGTGGCCGCCAAGGCCCCCAAGACCGCGGTGACCTGCCCCTTCTGCGGAGCCACCACCATTCCCGATGCCAGTGGGCGCTGCGAATACTGCGGCGGCGCCATCGGCGCATAGCCTCCGGCAGCGAAAGGACCGATCATGGCCTTCGAGAGCGTCAACTATCAATGCCCCGCGTGCGGCGGCCCCCTTCACTTTGCCAGTGCCGAGCAAAAGCTCGTCTGCGACTACTGCGATTCTCGTTTTGAAGTCGAAGAAGTCGAGGCCCTCTATCGCGAGCGCCAGGACAAGGCAGATGCCAAAGCCGATGCAGCAGCCGCAACGCCCAAGCCTGCTGTCGACGATGCCGTGCAGGAGCTGGCCCAAAACGCCGGCTACATCTGCTCGTCGTGCGGCGCCGAGCTCGTGTCCGACGGCACCGTCGCCGTCACCACCTGCCCGTACTGCGGCAACTCCGCCGTGGCGCCCGGCCAGCTCTCTGGCGACTTCTCGCCCGACCTGGTAATTCCGTTTAAGCTCGGGCACGACGACGTCACGGCCGCACTCAAGGAACACTACAAGGGCAAGATCTTGCTGCCCAAGAGCTTTGTCACCGGCAACCACATCGACGAGGTCCAAGGCGTCTACGTGCCGTTTTGGCTTTACGGCGCCCGCGTGGACGGCGAAGTGTGCTTTGATGCGACCAACGAGACCGTGACCGAGGAATCCGACCGCACCGTCACGACCACCGACCACTACGACGCCTACCGCAAGGGAAACATCTCGTTTAAGCGCGTGCCCGTCGACGGATCGTCCAAGATGCCCGACGGCCACATGGACGCCATCGAGCCGTTTGACTACGATGCCCTGCGCCCGTTTTCGGTCGCGTATATGCCCGGCTACATCGCCAACCGCTACGACGAGGATTGCGAAACCTGCAAGGCGCGCGCCGAGCGCCGCATGGAGGAGAGCACGATCTCGGCCCTGCGCGAGACTGTTGTCGACGAATATGACGATGCCACGGTCGAAAGCAAGCAGCTCGACTACACCTGGGAAGACAGCGACTACGCCCTGTTCCCCGTGTGGATGCTTTCCACTTCGTGGAACGGCAAGAGTTACCTGTTTGCCATGAACGGCCAGACCGGCCGCATGGTCGGCGAGCTCCCCTGCTCCAAGCCCAAGCTCGTCATCGCCTCGGTGCTGTTCTTTGTGATCGGGTTTGTCCTCTCCCAGATTCTCTTTATGGGTGGGAATGCCTTCGATCCGGACTACCTCACCTTTGATGTCGAGGGCATCCTCATCAACATCGTCGCGCCGTTGATCATCGTGGTCATCGCAGACGTGCTGCTGGTGGGCCAGCTCAAGACGGCCAACGAGGCCACCCACGCCGATTGCTACTGTGGCGAGCTCGACCTGACCGAGAAGCACGACACCTTCAGCCACACCGAGACCACCGTTGTCATGAAGGACAACAAGGACGATTAACCATTCTGACCAATACCACCCGGCCTTTGACGAGAAAGGAAGATCACCATGGGACTCTTGAAAGCTGGATTGGGAGCTGCCGGCGGCGTCATGGCCGATCAGTGGAAGGAATTTATCTACTGCGAATCGATGTCTGCTGACGTCTTGGCCTGCAAGGGCAGCAAACGCACCGGCGGCCGCAGCTCCAACACGCGCGGCGAGGACAACGTCATCTCCAACGGCTCGGTCATCGCCGTCAACGACGGCCAGGGCATGCTCGTGGTGCAAAACGGCAAGATCATCGAAGTCGCGCTGGAGCCTGGCGAGTTTGTCTTTGACACCGGCAGCGAGCCGAGCGTCTTTAGCGGCAACCTGGGCGATTCCATCAAGGAGACCTTCGCCAATATCGGCAGCCGCTTTACCTTTGGCGGCGACGCGGGTAAGGACCAACGCGTCTACTTCATCAACACCAAGGAGATCATCGGCAACAAGTACGGCACCGCTTCGCCTGTGCCCTTCCGCGTGGTCGATAACAACATTGGCCTGGATGTCGACATCTCCGTTCGCTGCAACGGCGAGTACTCGTACCGTATCACCAACCCGCTGCTGTTCTACACCAACGTGTGTGGCAACGTGACCGATAGCTACACGCGCGATAAGATCGACAGCCAGCTTAAGTCCGAGCTGCTCACCGCCCTGCAGCCCGCCTTTGCCAAGATCTCGGAGATGGGCATCCGCTACAGCGCCATCCCCGGCCACACCACCGAGCTCGCCCGCGCGCTCAACGAGGTCCTCTCTGCCGACTGGCGCGACCTGCGCGGTGTCGAGATTGTGAGCTTTGGCGTCAACTCCATCGCCGCCTCGCAAGAGGACGAGCAGATGATCAAGGACCTGCAGAAGGCCGCGGTCATGCGCGATCCCACCATGGCAGCCGCCAACATCGCCAGCGCCCAGAGCGATGCGATGCGGGCGGCAGCCGCCAACCCCAACGGCGCTATGGCCGGCTTTATGGGCATGGGCATGGCAGGTGGCATGGGCGGCATGAATGCCAGCCAGCTGTTCGCCGCCGGCCAGGCACAGCAGCAGGCCGCCCCGCAGCCGGCTCCGGCGTCCGCACCCGCCCCGGCTCCCGCCGCCGCACCTGCGGCCGGCACGTGGACCTGCAGTTGCGGTGCCACCAACACCGGCAAGTTCTGCCCCGAGTGCGGCAGTCCCGCACCCGCCCCGGCACCGGCCAAGTGGTTCTGCCCCAACTGCGGCAGCGAAAACGGCGGCAAGTTCTGCAGCAACTGCGGAACGCCCCGGCCCTAGCCCCTCTATCTGGTAATTGGCGGGGGATCCGCCACCCCCGCATTTGCTTCTATGGGTTTCGTTCGATGAAGGAGGACACCATGAAGACAACGTTCAAAAAGCCCGTACTCGCATTTCTGACATGCGTCCTGGCGCTCGCCTTTGCCCTGACGGGCTGCAGCGGCGGCGGCAAGGACCCCAAGGCCAACTTCGTCGGCAGCTGGCAGTACTCGGGTGGAACCTTGGATGGCGAAGAGCTCACCGATGAGTACATGGATATGCTCAAGGAGTGGGGCCTCAACTGCGTCCTGATCCTCGACGAGGACGGCACAGGCGTCCTCGATATGTTCCTTGAGGTCGCCGACCTGAAATGGGAAGCCAAGGACGCCACCACCGTAACGATCACCGCCGAAGATGAGTCGCACGACCTGAAGCTCAAGGACGACAAGCTCGTCCTTGAGGTGGAAGGCGACAAGCTTATCTTCACCAAGTCCGACAAGGATCTGTCCGGCACGGTGAAGAAGGATCGCGAGGCGGCCGAGAAGGAAGAAGAGGTCGATGAGGCCGTCGAAGACGACGACGTCCAGAGTGTCGAAATCTCCCCCGCCGTCACCGTCGCCGATGACGATCTGTGCACCATCACCATCACCGAGAAATTCAAGGACGACTGGGGCGACATCGGCCTTGTCGTCAACATCACCAACAAGAGCGACAAGGACCTGACCTTCTACGCTCCTTCCGGCAAGACCAACGTCAACGGCACTATGAAGGAACCCTGGTTCTCGGCTAACCTGATGCCCGGCACCAGCGCCACCGAGGAATTCACGTTCTCGAGCGGCGAGCTTGACAGCCTTGACGACCTGGTCAATACGACCATCGGCATCGACGCCTACCTGACCGATTCCTACGAGGACGTCGCCTCCTACAGCGCAACCATCGCGTAGCGGCAGACATCGACGGCCGCGGATTGGCGGATACATCCGCGCACATGTCAGGCGGGGCCGCAGGAGTTGATCCTGCGGCCCCGTCGTTTTTGTGCCGATGCGTAACGAACGCTAGCGCTCCATATTGGGAACGATGCTGCCCTCCGTTACTGCGCGCACGGCCAAGCGCATGATGTTGTCGTAGCCGGTCTTGTTGAGGATCTCCGAGATGCGACGCTTGATGGTGCCCTCACTCATAAACAGCTCGGCCGCGATCTCGCGACGGCTCTTGCCCTCGCAGGCAAGGCGCAAAATCGATAGCTCAACATCGTCGAGTGCCGCCGTACCCGAAAAAATACTCTCGGGCGGCTTGGGAAACGTGCAATAGCCCGCCAGCGTGGAGCGCATCACGGCGAACAACTCGTCGATACCGACGTTCTTGTACACAAAGCTATCGACGCCCGCCTCGCGGGCCTGATCGACAAAGGTGATCTCGGGCATGCCGGTCATGATAATGACGCGGCACTCGGGCAGTTGTTCTTTAATGCGCGCCGCCGCCACGATGCCGTTGGAATCATGCTCGGTGCATACGTCCATCAGTATCATGTCCGGGCGCTCCTTGAGCGCGACACCCAAGGCCTCGGAAGCATCGGCAATGGCGGAAACAACGGTCATATCGGGCTGGTCGCCAACGGAACGCGCCAGGCTCTCGCGCAGGATGGCCTGGTCTTCGACTATAAGGACGCGGATCATGAGCTTCTCCTTTGAGCTGTGGCGCTGGCGTTGAGCGGGATGGACACCGCAAGCGTAAAGGGCGGGGCGGCATGGATTTCCAGGCAGCCGCCCAGATCTTGCGCGACATGCCTCATACCTGGGATACCCGTTCCCTCGCGATACGATACGGGTGCAGGCGCGCCGTCGTTAGAAACGGTCATCCGCGCAACAGCGCTGTCTTCCGACGTCTCCCGCCACAGGCGCACATGGACCCGATGGGCCTGTGCATGCTTGGTGGCATTGGTCGAGGCCTCACGGATAATCTGCAAAAATGCGGCGGCGACACGCGCGTCCTCAGGCAGCGCACCCTCAACATCGATCTGCACACTCACCAGGCCAAAAGCATGGACGATATCACCCAGCTGCTCTGCAGGCTCGCTGGCACCGCCACTGCGCAAATCGGCGGCAATTGAGCGCAGCAGCGGGTCGATCTGCTCGAGCGACTCGTCATCCAGGCGCCCCTCCTCCAGATAACGATGGAGGATGGACAGGCGCTGCCCGATCACGTCGTGCACGCGAGCTCGCATACGCAGATAGGCCGCATTATCAGCAACTTTTTTGACTTCTTCGATCTGGGCTTGGAGCTCTTGGCCCGCAAGCTCAATCAGGTGGTTGGCTTGCGCCAGGCGATCATGAGCATGCGCATACTCTGTTACATCCAGGCCGATAATGCGCTCAAAGAGGCGGCCCGAAACCATAACGTCATCGTGCACAAACAAGCGAATCTCGGCGGGAGAAACCTAGACCACCGCCCGCGCCTCACCAAAGCGGTCCAGATTAATCCGCACACGGTTCTGGCTGCTTTCGGGCATTTGCATGCTGAGTTTGCGCAGGTCGTTCCATGTGCCGCTCATATCGCCTAGGTCGGTGGGCATATGAAGTTCCACCAGGTTTCTGCGCATGCAGCGGTTCATGAGCAGCGGACGGCCCCTCGGGTCCAGATACAGGATGCCCACGGGAATCACGTTGATGGTCTCGATCGTCGAGAACGCGGTGATATCCTCCTGGCGGTTACGGACGTCCATCAAGAGCGCCGCGATGGAACGGAACAGTAAGAACGCTCCCTCTGCGATAAGGACAACGGTCCACGCCGAGCCCATGGCAAAAACCACCGGCGGTGTAACGGCGACAACAAGCAGCAGCTCGACCAGCATGACGGGGCGACGATAGCGCACCATAAGCACCACGCCATAGGCAAAGATTGCGGCATTGAGCCACAGCACTTCGCCCATTGCCCTGGCGCAAACGTCAAGCGGCGCCACCAGATACGAGCCAGACGACGCGAACAGGATAAGCGCCGAAACCACCAGGTGGAGCACGAGGCTCGCCTCGTAGGCGCAAATCACCTTACGGTTATAGGACGAGCGGCGCGATGAAATGAGCGGGACGTGGATCGTCTGCAGACACGCAGCCAGGGCAAAGACAACATCGAGCGCAACGATTTGGGGAAGGATGAGCGAAATCTGCATCGTCACTCACCCGCCCTCGGCATCAACACGATCATACGCAACTGGCCGGGTTCGCCCTCAAGGCGGTATGCCACGTTGCGCCTTTGCAGAGCGCTTTCGAGCTCTTGCGCAGCGGGCGTCTGCGAAAGATCTGCATCATCGTTGGAAAAAAGCGTGGCGCGCAGCTCGACACTGCATCGGTCATGGTCGCCCAAGTGATACATAAGCGCCGGATGGTCGGTGGTGTAGGCAAAAAACGCAAAGTCATACACGCAGTCGTACAGGGCGCTTACCGTACTGGCGTGCATCGGGCGCCGTATGGCGATAATCGAGGCGCAATCGATATCGATGGTGCGCAGGTCGCTTGCGAACTCGTTGGCAATGAGCTGAATGCGGTCGCGATCAAAACCGCTCTCCCCGTGCTGCGCCAACGTGAGCGATCCCTTGCGCTTGCAATAGGCGACGAGCATCTTGGCGCGCTGCAACATGCGGTAACGCTCGTGTGAAGATGTTTCGTCGGTCAACGACGGCAGCGAGCTCAGCAGGTCGTACATCCCTTCGAGCGCGCGAGCAAGCGCCTGGTCCACGTCTTGGACCAGCAAGGTCTCGGCCTCTTGATCTGCCAGGTGCGTCTTAAGGTCGTAGTCGGCAGCGAGCAGCTCGTTTTGACGTTGCAGCTCCATGCGACGGTGTGCCAGTTCACGGTTAAGCTCGTTGAGATCCGACACGTCTTGGGCAAGCAGGGCCGATCCGCCCAACAGTGGAAAGGCACGGTACATCACATCGGGATCGGACGCCACGGCAAAGGCATGGGCGCGGCCGTGCTCCTGGGTCCGCAACTCCTCGCGCACGCCTACCGGCATTGGCTTTGACGCCGGCGTGGCATAGACCTCCTGCAGGTCGCGCGTTAGGACTTTGAGGTCGAGCGGCAAGGTGTCGAAGATGCCGGCGATGTCGTGATACGACGGAATGACACCGCAATCGAGACAGATTTCCATCGCCACCACGCACAGGACGCAATAGACGAGCGAAAAGTTGAGCCTCCATGCCCAGGGCACGCGCAACGCATACGAGACGGCAAAGAATGCGCCACCCAGCAGTACGAGCGCCGCCGTGCCCGAGAAACGCTGGATGCGAAAGGACGAGGACCGACCAACCAAGATAAAAAAGGCCACGAAGTCGAAGACCGTCCACACGAGAACGACAAAATAACCCCAGCCGTACGTGTAATCGTTACTCCAGGTGTCGCTTGTACGGTCAAAGCGGAAGACCTGCTGATGAAAATCGTTGGTGAGCACAAATCCGATAAGCAGGATGGCCGCAATCCACAGCGCAGCGCAGTAGCGGCGCCCCAGGCGGTATTGCTCCAGGCCCGCAAGGCGCAGGCCGCAGAGCTGGTAGAGCAGCGGAATGAGCGTCATGGGCACGTAGTACAGGTACCACAGCACGGTGGCATAGAACGGCGTGAACGACTTGTACTTGAGAATGACTTCGATCATCCACAGGGCGCAGATGGTGGCGATGGCCACAAGGCGGCGACGCAACACATAGTCCAAACAGCGCAGATAGACCGATACGCCCCAGATCGAAAATACAATTGCGGCGACAAGCAGCGGGAGAGAGCTCGAATGGGCGAGCGCATCCACGACCTCTTCGGACACCTTGCTATAGGCGGGCACGGCGTTAGAAAGTTTGGGGTCGAAGGCGAACAGCGCCGGCAAGACCGCCAAAAGCATGAGGAACAGCGCGGTGATGGCGCCGGCGATAGCAAAGACGCGGTGACGGTACACCTGATGTGTTATGCCAACAAGGAATCGCGGCATGGCGAAGAGCCTGCCACCCCTGGGATCCGCAACCGGCGCGGTCCGGGCGGCCGCGTGGCCGATATGTCGCTCGCGGGTACCCATAGTGCTTTTAGTGTACCGACAGGCAGGCTCAAAAAGCGGGCCACATGTCCCAAAATCCGCAGACGGCAAGGCGCCCGGCAGCCTCCCCCGTCTGGCACTTCCCGATATCCGCCCGCCCCAAACCACCGCAAAGGGGACAGGCACCTTTGTGGTGGTTTGGGGCGATGCGCTAGTCCACGGTGATGTCGAGGTTCTTGCCGATGAGGCCTACGTAGCCGCCTTCGGCTGCCTTGGGGCTGTCAGCATGGCAGAGGACCCACTTGTCGGCCTTCCAGTAGCAGTAGCTGTCGCCGGCCGCAGGCATGTCGGCCGCGACCTCGGGGCGCGGGCCGTTGGTGCCGGCGGGCAGCGCCACCATCACCTGGAAGCCACCGTCGTCGACCATGCACGGCGTGTAGTGGAGCGTGGTGTTGAAGACTTCGACGACCGTACCCGCCGGCACGCGAAACGCCTTGACACACGCGGTGTCGAGCTTGCCGTCCTCGATCTCCCAGCGATGCGCCACGAGCAGGATAAAGTCGCGAGCGCCCAGGTTGAATTCGCTCGCGCGGTGATACTCCAGGCAGTTGAGCTGCGTGTTGTGGCCGTTGCACCAGCCGAGCTGGAAGGGACGGCCGCCAAACATGAGAAAGCCCAGTTTATCGGCATCTTTGACGCCCTCGAGCTCCGGCGCGCTTGCTACGTACTTGCTGCCCTCGGGAATGGGCGTGGCTGAGAGCGCCTCGAGCACGGGCGACGTGAGCTCGGACGGAACGTCATCCCAAACGTTGCCATAGGATTTGAACTCGGGATCGTTGACAGAGTAGATATGCATGTTCACTCCTGTTCGTAAATGTGACTATACGAACATTCTAGAACAAACATGAGCGATTTTGAACGCTCGTCCCGACCAATCAACAAAAAGGCGCCCCCGCATAAGCGAAGGCGCCCAATGCACGCGTTTTGGGCGATAAAACCCTTACGCCTGCTGATAGTGCAGGTGCTTCTCGTCGATATCGGCCAGGTCGCGGTCGAGGTAGCGGCGCGCAAGCCAGTTGGCCATGGGGAGGTTCTGGTCCAGGTAGTTACCGCACTCCTCGGGAGCGGCACCGGGGACATTGCCCTCAAAGTCGGCGACAAACTCAAACAGCTCGCGGACGAGCGGCAGGATCTTCTCGCTCGTCAGCTCGTCAAAGACAACCAGGTAAAAGCCCGTGCGGCAGCCCATGGGGCCAAAGTAGACAATGCGGCTCGACCACTCGGCATGATTGCGAAGGAACGTCGCACCCAGGTGCTCGATGGTGTGGCACTCGGCCGTGTTCATGACCGGCTCCTTGTTGGGCGTGGTCAGGCGCAGGTCAAAGGTGGTGACGGCGGCGCCGGTCGCCGGATCGCGGTCGATGCGGCTCACATACACGCCGGGCTCAAGCAGCAGATGGTCAACGGAAAAGCTCGCAATGCGCTCCATGGCAGATCCTCTCGGTAGTCAATTTGGGACGGGCTCTTTTAGCTGGTTCGAATGGTCGCACCAATCATACCAGTCAAAAAAGCCCCGTCCCAAAAAGACAACTTAGCCCAAGACGCGGGCCATGCGTGCCTTAAACTCCACGAGGAAGCGCGGAGCATCCACGGTCAGCGCCACAAGCGCGCTCTTGTCCGGATCGGATAGGCGGCGCTCGTCGCAAATGGTGCGGCCTCGATACTCGCCCAGCAGATCAACACGCAGATTACAGCCGAGCGCGCCCACGAGCGTGGGGTCGATCGCCACGGCAACGGCCAGCGGATCGTGCAGCGCACAACCACCCAGGTAGGGGGCGTTCATCTCGTACGAGCCAATGTAGTGCTCGACCATGCTCGCAAATGCGCAGCCCGCCATGGTGCCCGAGCCCGTCCAGCCGGCAATGTCGCGACGCGTGAGCACCACGCGATGCGTCACGTCCAAGCCCACCATGGTGAGTTTGCGGCCCGAACGCAGCACGGCATCGGCCGCCTCAGGATCGTTTGCCATGTTGGCCTCGGCGCCCGCGCTCACGTTTCCGGGCACGGTAAGCGCACCGCCCATCACGACCACGCGACCGATAGACATCATCGCCGCCGCATCGCGCTCCAAGGCAAGTGCCAGGTTGGAGAGCGGACCGGTCGCCACGTAGATCAGGTCGGGGCCATAGGTGCGCGCGGCATCGATCAGATAATCGACCGCCGCGTTACCGTCGGCCGACGTCGCCCCCACCGGCTCGTACGGCGACGCGGGCACGCTCGCCCCGCCGATGCCGTTCTTGCCGTGGATAAGCGTGGTGGACGCCGGCGGTGTATAGGGCTCAGTCGCCTTAATGGGACGATCGGCGCCCAGGTACACCGGAACCTCGGGACGACCCAACAGGTCGAGCACCGCCAGGCAGTTATGCGCCGACTGGTCGACGCGCACGTTGCCAAAACACGTGGTGATGCCCACGAGTTCCACCTCGGGGCTCGCGATGGCATAGGCCAGCGCCATCGCATCGTCCACACCCATATCCAGATCAAGGATCAGCTTCTTGATTGCCATTGTTCTACTCCGCTTCTCCGTCTTTATCGTTTAACCAAACCAATGTTCAACTTCGGCGCGCGTGGGAATCGATTGCTGAGCGCCCAGGCGCGACACCGTCACTGCCGAGGCGCGAGCACCCGCGGCCATGCACTCAAAGAGCGGCAAGCCCTCTAGGCGAGCCGCCGCCAACGCGCCGATAAACGTATCGCCGGCGGCCGTGGTATCGACTACCGTACTCGAAAGTGCCGGCATGCGCAGCAGCTCACCGCCATCGCCGAGCGTAACCGAGCCGGCACCGCCCAACGTGATGACCGCGGCGCCGGCGCCCTTGTCGAGCAGCGCATTGAGCGCGGCGACGCAACTCACATCATCCGTGGGCAGAATGCCCGTCAGAACCTGGCACTCGGTCTCGTTGGGACAGACCAGGTCGACCGCAGGCCAGACCTCCGCAGGCAGCTCGCAGGCAGGCGCCGGATTAAAGACCGTATAGAACCCCAGCTCGCGAGCGCAAACAAGCGCCTCGGCCGTCGCTGCAAGGTCACATTCGCCCTGGGCGATAAAGACGCTTCCGGCAGCCGGGGCAATCTCGCTGGTGTCGCCGTCGAGCTCATGGGCCACCAGACGCCTCAGCGCGCAGGCAACGTCCGCGCCCGCAAGCGCATGGTTGGCGCCCGGTGACAGTACGATGCGGTTGTCTCCCTCGCAGCGAATGATGGTCGCCGTTCCCGTCTCCACATCATCGCGATGCGCTACAAAGTCACAGTCCACGCCGGCGTCTTGGAGCCCCGCCACGAGCGACGCGCCGAACGCGTCGCGACCGACCGCGCCGATCATGTGCGTGCAAGCGCCCATACGCGCGGCAGCTACGGCCTGATTGGCGCCCTTGCCGCCGGCGTTGGTGATAAACCCGCTGCCGCCGACGGTCTCGCCCGCACGCGGTATGCGCTCGCACGCCACCGAAAGGTCCATGTTCATGCTGCCGAACACCGCAACGATGCCGCGATCTGCCATGGAAACCTCCTCATCTGCGGGCCTTATGCCCACCGCCAGCCGTCGATCGTGCACTCTCGCACCCCCTATAACTTTAGTTCACTTTGATGTGGACGCGCGCTTGAGCTTGCGCCAGCAGCAAGCATTCACAGGAGCAGGCAGCTACAATGAAGGCGTGCTGATTATTCTCGTCATTGGATGATGTTTTATGGAACAACTCTCGCAATCGGGCTCGCGCGGTCGACGCCGCACGGGCAACGAGCCGGCGCCGCACGAACGCGTGAAGAGCGAACGCCGTGCCAACGAGCCGCGACGCACCGCGAGCCCCCATCGCACTTCTGCCAACAACGCGGGCCGCGCCAACACTCCCGCCGCGGAGCAGACGCCTGCTCGCCCCAAGTCCCGCTACATCCCTGCCCTTGACGGCCTGCGCACGCTTGCCGTCGTCGCGGTGGTGCTCTATCACCTCAACCTCACGTGGGCGCAGGGCGGTCTGCTCGGTGTCACGATTTTCTTTGTGCTTTCGGGCTATCTGATCACGCGCCTGCTGCTCAACGAAGTCGCTAAGACCGGACGCATCGACCTCAAGAGCTTCTGGATTCGCCGCATCCGTCGCCTGGTCCCCGCCGTGGTGACCGTCGTGGTGGTGACCTGCGCGCTGTGCACCATCTTTAACCACGTGATGCTCACCAAGATGCGCCCCGACATCCTGCCGTCGCTGCTGTTCTTCAACAACTGGTGGCAGATTGCCCAAAACGTCTCGTACTTCAATGCTCTGGGCGACCCCTCGCCACTCACGCACTTTTGGTCGCTTGCCATCGAGGAACAGTTCTACCTGATTTGGCCGCCACTGCTGTTTGCCATGGTATCCATGCATGTGAGCAAGCCCAACACGCGCCGCGTGGTTCTGGGCCTAGCTGCTGTCTCCGCCATCGCCATGATGGTGCTCTATAACCCTGCCGCCGACCCCAGCCGCGTGTACTACGGCACCGACACCCGTGTGTTCTCGCTGCTGCTGGGTGCCTGGATGGCCTTTATCCCCGATCGCGACCTGGCGCCGGTGCGTCTCGCTCGTCGTTTGGGGCTCAATCGCCTAGCTGGCGCCGCCAAGCACGGCAAGAACGCCGAGGGCAAGCCTGGCGAGAAGGCCGACGAAGCAGCCGAGACCGCCCCGGCACAGCCGAGCGCCCTCGTGCGCTTTTGGTCCTCGCCCGCATCCATCGATGTGTTGGGCCTCGTGGGTCTGGTTGGCCTTGCCGCCATGGTCGCGCTCACCAACGGCTACACCGCGTTCCAGTATCGCGGAGGCACGCTGCTGTGCTCGATCCTCACGCTCATGGTCATCGCGGCCTGCGTGCAGCCCCAGGGAATGGTTGCCCGCGCGCTGTCCGCCGAGCCGCTCGTGTGGGTTGGCAAGCGCTCGTACAGCATCTACCTGTGGCACTATCCGCTGCTGTTGCTCATGAACCCGGTCGCCAACATCAACGATACGCCGTGGTGGCAGTACATTTTGCAGGTGTTGTTGGTGGTCGCCGTGGCCGAATGCTCATATCGCTTTATCGAGACGCCGTTTAGGAAGGGCGCCTTTGGGCGCACCGTTGCCGAATTCCGCGATGGCACCACCACGCCCGCCAACTGGGCACGCACGCACGTCCCCGTCTGCGCAGCCTGCGCTGTCGTATTGGTCGTTGCACTGGGCGGCCTGATCTTTGTGCCCGAGACGTCTGCGCTGAGCGGCGAGGGCGCCGAAGTCCTCAACAAGGAAGCCAAGAACACCGCGCCCACCGACCAGCAGGCGGCCGACGACACCGACAAGGACAACGACGGCTTCCCCGATGGCTCCTACGATCTGCTTATGATCGGCGACTCCGTGTCGCTGCGTGCCGTAGACACCTTTGACGGTGTGTTCCCGCACAGCCATATCGATGCCGAAAAGGGCCGCCAGTTTGATGCGGGCCGCGCGACATTTGAGGGCTATATCCAGCAGAACCTTGCCGGCAAGATCGTGGTCTTTGCACTGGGCACCAACGGCTTGGTAACCGACGACCAGATCGACGCCATCATGGACGATGCAGGAGATAAGCGTATTGTGGTGTTTGTGAACACGCGCAGCCCGCAGCCGTGGGTTGGCTCTACCAACCAGGCCATCGCTAACGCCGCTACGCGCTACAAGAACGTGCGCGTTATCGACTGGTACGGATACAGCGCCAACCGCAACGACCTGTTCGATGGCGATGGCACGCACCTATCGACCACTGGCGTGACTGAGTACCTCAACTTGATCCACGATGCCGTCAAGAAGGACCTGCCCGTACACCCCGAGGATCACGTCAACGATCCGCAGCCGGCAGCCGTCAAGTCTGCCACCGACGCGCTCGTCAATGCGCTCGCTCTCAAGCCGCACAAGTTGGGCACCGACAAGTAACCTGCAGCGCAAACTTCCCACATCCGGAGGGGGCGTCTGCCGTGGCAGACGCCCCCTCCGGCAGTTAGGGACGTTCCTTATGTGCCGGTACCTAGGGACACTCCTGGCGCAGCCAATGAAGACCTCTACGGATGAATTCCAGGCCTCTCCGTCGCTCCAGACATCGTTTCCGCGCCTCGTGCCGGTAGCGCGCGCAGCCGTGGTGTAAGAAGCAAGGGAGGGCCATCGCCTAGAATCGTCAGCGCCTAGATATTCGACGAAAGGAAAGACGATGGCCCACAGCGACATTCTATCCCAG
>DBGDSC010000039.1:0-11200 GCA_048402045.1 Collinsella sp. | reverse complement strand
GCCGCGCACGAGGCCATAAGGGAGGTCCTTGACCGCCACGGCGTGGCGGAATAGCCTTAGGCGCAAGGGGCGCTGACGCGGCCCTCCCTCTTACACCACAAAAATTCGCGCGATCCTGCGCTCCCAGCAACGGCACTCATCCATTCAGTTTTTCAGCGCCAGCTCGTAGCCAAGCCGCCGTCCACCCCGGATTCCCTGATTGCTACGTGGCGGCAGGGACCCTACAGGGTAAAGCTCTGAAAATATTCCGCAGGACGCATGAAACCCCCGCCGCACGAAGTGCGCAGCGGGGGTTTCATGCATGTCCGAGGACGTTTTCAGAGCTTTACCCTGTAGGGTCCCGAGGGGATATGTGCGCTACTCAGCCATCTGAGCCTGGACGGCGGTGATGGCTACGACACCCACGATGTCGTCGGCAGAGCAGCCGCGCGAAAGGTCGTTGACCGGCTTGGCGATGCCCTGCAGGATGGGGCCGTAGGCGTCAGCACCGGCGAAGCGCTGGACCAGCTTGTAGCCGATGTTGCCGGCCTCGAGGTCGGGGAACACGAGCACGTTGGCCTTACCGGCGACGGAGGAGCCGGGAGCCTTGAGCTGGGCGACGGTGGGGACGATGGCGGCGTCGAGCTGCAGGTCGCCATCGATGGCGAGCTCGGGAGCCTTCTCCTTGCAGAACTTCACGGCCTCCTGGACCTTCTTGGCGACCTCGCCACCGGCGGAACCCATGGTGGAGTAGGAGAGCATGGCCACGTGCGGCTCAACGTTGCCCATGAAGGTGGACCAGGAGTGGGCGGAGGCGATGGCGATCTCGGAGAGCTCGTCGGAGGACGGGTTGATGTTGAGGCCGCAGTCGGCGAAGATCAGCGTGCCGTCGGTGCCGAACTGCGGGGTGTCGGTGCACATCACGAAGAAGGCCGAGACCAGCTTGGTGCCCGGGGCGGTCTTGAGGATCTGAAGCGCGGGGCGCAGGGTGTCGGCGGTGGAGTGGCAGGCGCCGGAGACCAGGCCGTCGGCATCGCCCATCTTGACCATCATGGTGCCAAAGTAGGTGGCGTCCATCACCTGGGCGCGAGCCTGCTCGATGGTGACGCCCTTCTTGGCGCGGAGCTCGGCAAACTTCTGCGCGTACTCCTCGTGCTTCTCGGCATTGCGCGGATCGATGACGGTGGCGCCGGGAACGCTGATCTCGTCGGGGTTGCCCAGGATGACGATCTTTGCCAGGCCCTCCTCGATGATCTTGGTGGCCGCGACGATGGTGCGCGGATCCTCGCCCTCGGGCAGGACGATCGTCTTAAGGTCGGCCTTGGCGGCAGACTTCATACGGTTAAGGAAATCGCTCATGTTACTCCTTACAAGCGTTTCACTAAGCTCCAGGCGCCCGGCTGTTCACGAATAAACCCGCTGCTAGCGGGTTTACCTTTCAAATTTGTACGCCGCGGTGCTTGAGCTTTCCTTGTGTGGCAAGCTCATTATAGGACGCATTAGCGCTATAATCGCTCTGATAAATATGTCTCGAAGAATGTTCGAGAAAAGCCCAGCTAACGAGCCCGTGGCTTTTGACAAGGAGTATCGATGCAGATTACCTCAGGCCTGCCTGAAGGCTTTAACGCCGGCGCGTACGACATGATTGTCGTCGGTGCTGGATATGCCGGTGCCGTTTGCGCCCGCCGTCTTGCCGAGACCATCGGCTATCGTGTTGCCGTTTTGGAGCGCCGTAGCCACATTGCGGGCAATGCCTATGACTGCACTGACGAGGCCGGAATCCTGATCCACGAGTACGGTCCGCATATCTATCACACCTTTAACGAGCGCGTGCACAATTTCCTGTCGCGCTTTACCAAGTGGACGGATTATCAGCACAAGGTGCTCGCCAACATCAACGGCACCCTTATGCCCGTGCCCTTCAACCACGCGAGTCTCAAGCTCGCCTTTGGTGACGAGCGCGGCGAGGAGCTGTATCAGAAGCTCGTGGAGACCTTTGGCAAGGATGTCAAGGTGCCCATTATGGAGCTGCGTAAGAAGAACGACCCCGACTTGGCCGAGGTCGCTGATTACGTCTACGAGAACGTCTTTTTGCATTACACCATGAAGCAGTGGGGCCAGACGCCCGACCAGATTGATCCCTCGATCACCGGCCGTGTTCCCGTCTTTGTGGGCGATGATGACCGCTACTTCCCGCAGGCTCCCTTCCAGGGCATGCCGCAGGACGGCTATACCGCGCTGTTTGAGCATATGCTCGACCACGATCTGATTGATGTGTTCTGCGACGTGGACGCCCGCGACCTCTTCGAGATCGACGAGACCACCGTCAAGATCGACGGTAAGGTCTATGGCGGCGAGATCGTCTACACCGGTCCGCTCGACGAGCTGTTCAATCTCGACCTGGGCGCCCTGCCGTACCGTACGCTCGACATGAAGTTCGAGACGCTCGATATGGATCAGTTCCAGCCCGTGGGCACCGTCAACTACACCACGAGCGAGGATTACACGCGCATCACTGAGTTCAAGAATATGACTGGCCAGGTCCTGCCCGGCAAGACCACCATCATGAAGGAATACTCCAAGGCCTATACGCCCGGCTCGGGTGAGACACCGTACTACGCCATTCTTGAGCCCGAGAACCGTGAGCTCTATGAGCGCTATCTTGAGCGCGTCCAGAACCTGACGAACTTCCACCCGGTGGGTCGTCTGGCCGAGTATCGTTACTACGATATGGACGCTGTGACCAATTCCGCCCTCGATCTTTCGGATGAGATTATCGCCTGCCATGCATAAAGTCATAACATTCGGTATTCCCTCGTATAACGCCGCCAAGGACATGGACCATTGCATCACCTCTATCTTGGAGGGGAGCAATTACGCCACCGATATCGAGATTATCGTGGTGGACGACGGCTCCAAGGACGAGACGGCCGCCAAGGCCGACGAGTGGGAGGCCCGTTACCCTGGAATCATCCGCGCGGTGCACCAGGAGAACGGCGGTCACGGTATTGCCGTCCTTTCGGGTCTGCGCGAGGCGCAGGGCACCTACTACAAGGTTGTTGATTCGGACGACTGGCTTGACGGTGCTGCCCTTTCGACCATGCTGTCGATTCTGCGTGGCTTTGAAGAGCGCGACCAGCGCGTTGACCTGTTTATCTCGAACTACGTGTACGAGAAGGTTTACGAGGGCACGCATACCGCTATTGGCTACAAATTTGCCCTGCCGCGCAAAAAGATCTTTTCTTGGGATCAGATCGGTCATTTCCGCCTGGACCAGAACCTACTCATGCACAGCCTGTGCTATCGCACGGATGTGCTGCGCGAGTCCAACCTTCCCATGCCGCCGCACACGTTCTATGTGGACAACATCTACGCCTACGTGCCGCTGCCGCGTTGCAAGACCATGTACTACGCCGACATCGACCTCTACCGCTACTTTATCGGTCGCGAGGGCCAGAGTGTCAACGAGGCCACGATGGTCAAGCGTCTGGACCAGCAGTTCCGTGTTACGCTTATCATGATGGAGTCGTACCACCTGTACAGCGATGTCGAGTCGTCACGCCTACGTTCGTACATGATGGGCTACTTCACCATGATGATGGCGATCTGCTCGGTGCTCACCAAGCTTTCCGAGGAAGATTGCGCCGACGAGCGCCTAAAGACGCTGTGGAATGATTTGAAGGCCTACGACGAGCGCATGTATCGTCGTGCCCGCTACGGCGTGGTCGGGTTCTTCATCAATCTGCGCGGACGGGCCGGAGACAAAATCACGCTTGGCCTATACCGTCTTGCCTCAAAGATCTTCAAATTCAACTAGCTGCCGAGTAATCGCTGCTGGTAGGTTGACTGGGCCCCTTGGCCTTTAGTTTGCTACTGCGAACAGTCCTGCTCGCACGGAAAGCACATTAAGTGCTTTCCGACTCGTGCGGAACTTGTATCAAACTAAAGGCCAAGGGGCCTCTGCTACAAGAATCGATTGTCAGGTTATTTGAATTTGAAGATCTTCGACGCGCGGTACACAGGGGCCTGGGCTGAAAAGAATCTGGTTGGTAGGTTGCCCGGTGGGGCTTGGTTATGTTTGTCGCGAGTTCCGCACGAGCCGAAGAGCACTTAATGTGCTCTTCGTGCGAGCCAGGACTGTAGAGCAGCAAACATAACCAAGCCCCACCGGGCAACCGTCAGGTTAGGCTACTTCGCGGCGCCGGGGATGCCGTGGGAGGTTTTTGCGGTTTTGGCTCCGTTTACGATGGCGGTTTCCAGGGCCCTTACGGCGAGCATGCCCAGCAGGTCTAGGGGAACGGCGGCGCTTGCCTGGGCGCCCAGTTTGCCGCTGGCGAGGGTGTAGATGGTGTCGCCGTCGTTGGTGGTGTGCGTGGGACGGATGGCGTGTGCGTAGGCGTCTGCGGCCATCTGGGAGACCTTGGTGGCTTGTGCCTTAGTGAGTTCCACGTTGGTGACGATGCAGCTGATGGTGGTGTTGGTGCGGTCGAGCGGCATCTGCATGGATCCGGCGGCGGCAAAGGCTGCGAGTTCCATGTCGACGATTTGGTCGCTATCGGCTGCGGCGCGCATACCGGCGACCCACTCGCCGGTGAAGGGGTCGACAACGTTGCCGCAGGCGTTGACCGAGACCACGGCGCCCACCTTGATGGGGCCGAGCGCCACGGCGGCAGCGCCAAGGCCGGCCTTCATGCAGGTAGCGGGGCCCATGAGCTTACCCACGGTAGCGCCCGTGCCGGCGCCTACGTTGCCCTGTTCGAGCTTGGTGGGGGTGTTGTCGAGTGCTTCGCGCACGGCGGCGATGCCGGCCTCAATGTCGGGGCGAACGGTGGGGTTACCAAAGGCGAGGTCGAAGATACAGCTCGAGCACACGATAGGCACCTGCGTGGGGCCGACGGGAAGGCCGATGCCGCGGCTCTCAAGCTCGCGAGCGACGCCGCTTGCAGCCTCGAGGCCAAAGGCCGATCCGCCCGAAAGGCAGACGGCGTGGACCTTGTCGACGGTGTTCTCGGGTCGCAGCAGGTCGGTCTCGCGCGAAGCGGGAGCACCGCCGCGAACGTCAACGCCGCCGGTGGCGCCCTCGGGTGCCACGATTACGGTGCAACCGGTGCCGGCCTCCTCGTCCGTATAGTTGCCATAGCAAAAGCCATCGACATCGCAGACGTCAATGGCCTCGAGCAGTGTATCCATGTTTAACTCCTATCGGTTTTCCGCCGCGCCTTGTGCCCGGTCGGGATCCGTACGGTACGCCAAAATTGTAGGCGCTGGGGGATACCCAGCGCCAGATGCAATTACGAGAGTTTTTGAATCGCGCGCGCGACGCGGGCGATGGGTAGGCCCACCACGTTATAGAAGTCGCCCGAAATATCGTGCACGAGCATGCGGCCGCCTGTGCCCTGGATGCCGTAGGCGCCTGCCTTATCCATGGGCTCACCCGAGGCAACGTAGTGCTCGATCTGCTCGTCGGTGAGCTCGTAGAATGTCACGTCGGTCATATCGACAAACGACAGGCTCTCGGCGGCATGCGGGGCGGCCGTATCGCCTGCCTTAACGATGCAGACGCCGGTTGCGACCTGGTGCGTGCGGCCCGAAAGCTCACGGAGCATGGTGCGCGCCTCGCCCTCGGTTGCCGGCTTGCCCAAAATCTTGCCGTCGAAGGTGACGATGGTGTCGGCCGCGACCGTCAGCTCATTGGGCTCGGCATACTCGGCAGCAACGGCAGCCGCCTTGGCGCGTGCCAAGCGCTCGACAAGCGTGAGCGGGGCCTCGCCATCAAAGGGCGTTTCGTCGATATCCGCGGGAATCACGCGAATGTTGTAGCCTGCCTCGCGCATCAGCTCTATGCGGCGCGGTGATTGCGAAGCCAAAATCATAGTTGGATGCCCTCGGCGACCTTCTCGACAGCCTTGTCGCCGGCGATCGTGCGCAGCAGCTCAAGCGCAAAGGGGAGCGACTGGGCCATGCCGCTGGCGGTGATGATGTTGCCGTCTTGCGTAACCTTCTCGCCGGTATAGGCGCCCTCGGGGAAGCTTTTCTCAAAGCCAGGGAAGCACGTGGCGTGGCGCCCCTCGAGCAGGTCGAGCTCGCCCAGGATAAACGGGGCGGCGCAGATGGCGGCGACGTGCTTGGTCGCGGCGAACTCGCAGACCACGTCGCAGACGCGCTGATCGGCGCGCAGGTTGGTGGCACCGGGCAGGCCGCCGGGCAGCACGACGCAGTCGTACTCGTCAAAGTTGATCTCATCAAAGAGCGCATCGCAGGTCACGGGGATCTGCAGCGAGCTTACGACCTCGCGCGTGGGCATAATCGAGACGAGCGTGGCGCGCACGCCGCCGCGACGCATGACATCGACCATGGTCAGGCATTCAATCGTTTCAAAGCCATCGGCGGCAAGAACGGCAACGCTGGGCATAAGGGTTCCTTTCATAGGGCGGCATACAATTAGCCGTCTTATACCCCGAAGACCCCCGCTTGCCACGCTCGATTTCCCAATGTTTAAAAGGGACGGGGGTTAAATAATCATTCGGTACAAATTGATCATTTAATCCCCGTCCCAGAAAAATCATCAGCTAGTTGCGCCTAAGGTGGACGACGGTCTCGCAGTGGAAGGTTTGTGGGAACAGATCGACTGGCGTGATCTTTACGGGGGAGAAGGTGCCTTCTTCGACAAAGCGTTTGAGATCGCGCGCCAGGGTGGCCGGGTCGCAGCTCACATAGGCGACATCGCGAGCGCTTGTGCTGGCGATGAGGTCGATGGCCTCAGGCGCTAGGCCTGCACGCGGCGGGTCGACTACTAGGACATCGGCGTCCTGGTCGGGGAACTCGCGCACCGCGTCTCCGCCAATGACGTCGACGTTATCAAGCTTGTTGATTTCCAGGTTACGGCGTAGATCGCGCACGGCGGGGCCGTAGGCCTCGACGGCAGCGACAAAGTCGCAGCGGCGGGCGAGCGGCAGGGTAAAGGTGCCGGCACCGCAGTACAGGTCCACGGCAAGCTCGTCTTCCTGCGGATCGAGCGCCTCCATAACGAGCTCGATCAAAATCTCGGCGCCCTTGGTGTTGACTTGGAAAAACGATGGGGCGGACAGGCGCATCTGGCCGTCAGCGATGTTCTCGGTCCACGAGCCCTCACCGGCGAGCATCTCCACCTTAGAGACACGGCGGGCCTTCTTTTCGCCCTTGCTCATCACGCGCACGATGCTCGTGGGATGAGCGGCGTCCGCCAGCACGCGGGAGACCTGCGAGCGCGGAAAAGAGCCTGTCGGCGTCCAGAGTGCGACCTCGAGTGCCTTGGTGCGGCGCGATGCGCGAATGCCCACGCGTTCGAGCCCCAAGTCATGGCTGCCGCTTAGATAGTTAAGTGCGCCGACGACCGATTTGAGTGCCTTGGGGAAGCGTTTGTCGAACAACGGGCACGAATCGACGGTCACGATCTTGCGAGGATCGACACCGTGCATGCCAAGGCGCACGCGACCGTTGACGACGGTCGGTTCGAGCTCGATTTTATTGCGGTAGCCCCAGTCGTCCTTGGTGTGGCAGATGGGCTGTACCAACTCATCGACCTGCTCAGGAGCGAACTTGCCGATGCGCTCGAGCGTGGAGCGCAGGTTTTGCTCCTTGGCGGCGAGCTGTGCCGTGCGTGAGAGATTGCCCCACGAGCAGCCGCCGCAGATGCCCACGAAGGGGCAGGGAGGCTGAATGCGATCGGGGCTTGGCTCCAGAATCTCGGTGGTGCGGGCGCGCATGAACGACTTGCCGTCCTGTACGACCTCGGCCTCGACGATGTCGCCTGCCACGGCACCCTGCACAAAGACGGCCTTGCCGTTGTCGGCGTGCGCCAGCCCGTCGGCGCCGTAGGTCATCGATTCTATAGTGAGCTTCATATTCCTGCCTGTCATTCGCGTTGTTGTTCGCACCATGGTAGCAGGGAAAAGCGCCCCGCATCCGAGGCTTTCCTCAAATGCGGGGCGCTTCTACAAACTGCTTCTACAAACGACTATTTCGTCTTGCCGGTAATGAGCGTCTTAAGACCCAGGCCGATCAGGCCCAGACCCATGCGCACGCGGCCGGGGCGATGGCGCTCGATGGCCTTGGTCTTGCCAGCGGGCTTATCGCGACGGGCACTCGTCTCGGGTGCGGGCTTGGTGACCTGAGGCTCGGGCCGAGGTACAGGTGCAGGCTCGGGCTCAATGACGGTCGCCTGGACCTTCTGAACCTCGGGTGCGGCCGGCTGCGGCTCAGGAGCAGGGGCGGGCTTTGCCTCGGCGGCGGGCCCCGGAGTCGCGGTAGCGGGCGCGGGCGCTTTCTCCACGGCGGGCTCTGCGGCAGCCTCGGGCTCATTCACCGGGGGAGCGGCAACCGCTTTCGGTTTGGCAGCTGCCCCATGTTCAACCTCGGCCTGAATAGCCTCCTCGGCTACGCGTTCCTTCTCCTGTGCGCGCTGTTGCGCGGCGGCCTCGGCGTTGCGATAGGCACGCTCCAGCAGAGCTTCCTGCGAGTTGAAGGGTTTTTCACCCTCTGCACGCTCCACGGGGACCCAGGTGCCGTCGCTCGTGAGGCTGCGGGCCTTCACGTTGTCCCGCAGCTGCATGCCCATGTACTCGTGCACTAGGGCGCGGCAGGTGGGGTCGAGCACGGGGAAGGCGATCTCCACGCGGTGCTCGGTGTTGCGCGTCATCATATCGGCTGAGCTCAGGTAAATCATGTCCGAGTCCACGCCGAAAGCATAGACGCGCGCGTGCTCCAAAAAGCGTCCGACGATGGAGCGGACATGCACGTTCTCGGTCTTGCCCGGAACACCGGGCTTGAGGCACGAGATGCCGCGGATGATCATGTCTACGCGCACGCCGGCACACGATGCCTCGGCGATCTTGTCGATAACCTCGCGGTCGGTCAGTGAGTTGAGCTTAAAGAACACGCGGGCGGGCTCGCCGGCAAGGGCGCGCTGGATCTCGCGGTCAAGCCCGCGCATGATGAGCGGTTTCAGTCCGACGGGCGCCACACCCAGGAAGCGGTAGTCGCCGCGCAGGTTGCCCAGCGACAGATTGCGGAAGAACAGGTTGGCGTCTTCACCGATGCCGGGATGGGCCGTCATGAGCATAAAGTCGCTGTAGAGTTTGGCCGTCTTCTCGTTAAAGTTGCCGGTGCCCAAAAGCGTGAGGCGGGTGAGCGCCATGCCCTCGCGATAGGTGAGCTGGCAGATCTTGGAGTGGCACTTAAAGCCTTCGGAGCCGTAGATGAGGGTGCAGCCTGCCTCTTCCAGACGCTCGGCCCACTCGATGTTGTTCTGCTCGTCAAAGCGGGCGCGGAGCTCCATGAGCACCGTGACCTCTTTGCCGTTCTCGGCGGCATCGATCAGCGACTCGCATAGGCGGCTCTGCTTGGCCACGCGGTAGAGCGTGATGCGCAACGAGATGCACTCGGGATCGTAGGCTGCCTCGTGTACCAGATCCAGGAACGGATTCATGGCCTCGTAAGGGTAGAAGAGCAGCTTGTCGTGCTGCAGCACCTGCTCGCGGATGGAGCGGGTCATGTCGATGGTGGGGTTGGGCTGTGGCTTAAACGGCGTAAAGAGGAGCTCGTTGCGCAGGTGCTCGGGAATCTTGCCCTCAATGCCAAAGACGTAGCCCAGGTTGAGCGGGATATCGCAGGTAAAGACAGAGCGGCGCGAAAGCTCGAGCGCCTTGCGGATAGTCTTGAGCGTCGCCTTCTCGAGCGACCCCGAGACCGCGAGCACTACCGGCTGCAGGCGCAGGCGCTTCTTGAGAATGCGCTTCATGTGCTGGCGGTAGTCCTCTTCCTCTTCGATGCCCTCGCCGTCCGGATCGATGTCGGCGTTGCGGGTGACGCGGATCAGCGCACGATCCAGCGGCTTATAGGAGCCAAAGCAGCTGTCCAGGCAGGCGAGGATGACGTCCTCGAGCAAGATGTAGGAGTAGGTGCCGGTGGGCGAGGGGATCTCGACCACGCGGTTCATCGAGGCGGGAATCTCGATAAGGCCCAGTAGGCTCTCCTCGTCGGTGGCGCCGTCCAGACCACAGGCCAGATAGAGCGCGCCGTTGCGCAGGTTGGGGAAGGGGTGGCGCGGATCGATGACCAGCGGCGAGATGACCGGCGACACGTAGGCCTGGAAGTAGCGGGTTACAAAGGTGCGCTCCTCGGGCGTAAGCGAATCGATGCGGGCGCGGTGAACGCCCAAGGTGTCGAGCTTGCCCTCGATGCTCTTAAAGATGGACTCCCAACGGGTAAGGAGCCCGGGCATTTCGGCCATGACAGCATCGACCTGTTCGGAGGCGGTCATATTGCTCTTGTTGTCGACAGGTTGTTTTTTGAGCTCTGCCAGATCGGACAGGCCGCCCACGCGCACCATGAGAAACTCGTCGAGGTTGGACTCGAAAATCGACACGAACTTTAGACGCTCGAACAGCGGAACGGTCTCATCGAAGGCTTCGTCAAGCACGCGGTTGTCAAAGCGCAGCCAGCTAAGCTCTCGGTTTTGCGTGTACGAGAAGTCGCGCGGCGGTTTGCGCAGCTTTGCGGCGGCTTGCTTCTTTTCGATTTTGCTCGGCATATGCATCTGTCCGTTCAGTCCCCACAGAGGACGGTAGCCTAACACTTTTCACTATTGTCTCAATTTAGTCGACCGCTGGCACGGACGTATCGCGTGAACGGTATCTTTACCTACTTCTTACGCTGCCAAGGCATGCAACTAACTGTCCAACTCGTTTGGAAACAATCTATATCCATACTCAACTGGTGAGGATGTATGAATAAGAATGATTGCGAGCTGAATATAATCGAATCCAAATTGAATCATGGACAAACGACATATATATGCAGAAAACCGTTTTAGCTATGCAATTCCTAAACATGAAAATATTTGTGCAATCTAGCTTAATTCCTTAGAAAAAGAACATTTACCTTTGAAAACCTGCTTTAGAGAACCGAAGTGCATCATGGGGGAATCATATGCGATATACCGTTCATCGCACTTTGCTGACCGTTCGGGGGCGAGGTGGAATTGCAGGTGGTTTTTGGATATAACTAGAGCTGTCAGCAAGCAGCGTCCCATACGGAGGGGCGCTGATACATTCGGCCAGTAAGGCCCGAAAGAAAGGTAGGAGGCCATGACGAAAGGTCTGCACGTGCCTTCCGAGATCGGCAAGCTCAGGAAGGTCTGCCTGCACCGTCCCGGCGACGAGCTCCTCAACCTGCCGCCCGA
>DBGDSC010000038.1:0-15263 GCA_048402045.1 Collinsella sp. | reverse complement strand
CTGGGATAGAATGTCGCTGTGGGCCATCGTCTTTCCTTTCGTCGAATATCTAGGCGCTGACGATTCTAGGCGATGGCCCTCCCTTGCTTCTTACACCACGGCTGCGCGCGCTACCGGCATCGTCTTCAGTTCGCCGCAGAGCCGCGGCCCCATATGGGTATACTCTCGGGGATTCGACTCGATTCGCCCCCGCTGGGGCGTCAAAGGAGACTGCATATGCCCACCACCTCAACCGACCCGCGCGCCGCTGCTGCCGCGCTGCTGGTGCCCGGTACCACCTGCCACGGTTTTGCCGTCGAGCGCTGCGAGACCGTGCCCGAGCTCGACTCGGACGCCTACGTGCTGCGCCACACTGCCTCGGGCGCTCGCCTGCTGTACCTGGCGTGCGACGACGAAAACAAGGCCTTTGCCATTGGCTTTAAGACGCCGCCGGCCGATTCCACCGGCGTGTTCCATATTCTTGAGCACTCGGTGCTGTGCGGATCGGCCAAGTTCCCCGTCAAGGAGCCATTCGTCGACCTGATCAAGAGCTCCATGCAGACGTTCCTCAACGCCATGACCTACCCCGACAAGACCATCTACCCCGTTGCCACCACCAACGAGCAGGACCTGTACAACCTGATGGACGTGTACCTGGACGCGGTGTTCAACCCGGCCATCTATACCAAACCCACCATTTTTGAGCAGGAGGGCTGGCACTATGAGCTGGACCTGCCGGAGGGCGCCGAAGGCGAGGGCGGTGGCAGGTCCGCGAACCTGCGCGAGGGCACGCTGCGCTATAACGGCGTAGTGTTCAACGAGATGAAGGGCGCGCTGTCCGACCCCATGAGCGTGCTGGACGACGCCGTCAACGCCGCGCTCTATCCCGACACCGCCTATGCGCACGAGAGCGGCGGCGACCCGCGCGTGATTCCCGCGCTCACCTATGAACAGTTCCTGGACACGCACGCGCGCCACTACAATCCTTCCAACTCCTATATCACGCTCTACGGCGACCTGGACGTGGACCGCGCGCTGGCCTTTTTGGACGAGCGCTATCTATCGCAGCCGAGTGCCGCGAGCCGCCGCATGGACGCTGCCGTTGCCGCCGACGAGGACCCGTCCGCGCTGGCGCCCAATCCGCTGGACGTGCAGGAGCCTGTGACCTGCGAGTATAAGCGCGTCGAGATGGCCACCACGCCCGAGAACGCCCTGGTGGGCCTGGGCCTGGTGCTGGGCAGCGCACTCGACCGCAAGCGCACGATCGCGGCGGATATCCTGTTCGAGGCGCTGCTGGGTTCCAACGAAGCACCGGTTAAGAAGGCCATTCTGGCCGCCGGCCTGGGCGGCAACGTGATGAGCTACACCGCGGCCGAGAGCCTGCAGCCCTACGAGCTCATCATGCTGCAAAACGCGCAGCCCGGCGTGGCGTGCGAGCTGCGTCGCGTATTCCAGGACGCCTGCCGCGACCTGTGCGAGCACGGCGTTCCGCGCGAGCGCCTGGAAGCCATCATCAGCAGCAACGAATACGACCTGCGCCAGCGCGACTACGGTATCGCCGACGGCGTGGCCATTGCGTGCGATGCGCTGAGCACCTGGCTCTACGATGACGACGCCGCGACGCTGGCACTCAAGTACGGCCCGGTGTACGAGGAGCTGCGTGGCGAGCTGGACGGCAGCTACTTTGAGGACCTGCTGCGCGAGCTGGTGCTGGAAAACGACCACACGGCGCTGGTCGAGCTGGTGCCGGTGGACGCCGCCGAGGGTTCGGTGGGTGCCGAGGCCGCCGAGCTGGCAGCCAAGCGCGACGCCATGACCGATGCCGAGCTGGCCGACGTGGTCGAGCGCACGGCCGCACTGCGTGCCGCGCAGGAGGCCGAGGACACGCCCGAGGCCAAGGACACGCTGCCGCGCCTGCGCGTGTCCGACATTGGCGAGGCGCGCCCCGAGCCGCCGCTGGTCGTGGACACGACCGCGCCCATCCCCTGCCTGCGCCACGGCATCCCCACCAACCGTCTTGCCTACGCCATGCAGTACTTCGACCTGAGCTGCGTCGCATTTGAGGACCTGCCCTACGTGACGCTGCTCTGCCGCCTGCTCAAACAGCTGCCCACGAGCGAGCACTCGGCCGAGGAACTCGACAACTTGCTTGCCGGCAAGCTGGGCTTTTTGAGCTTTACGACCGAGGTCATGACCCAGCCCGACGTGGACGGCGTGCGCCCCTACCTGCTGGTGAGCGCCGGCGCCCTATCCGAGAAGGTCGATGCGCTGGCGAGCCTGCCGTGCGAGGTGTGGTCGAGCACGCTATTGCTCGACGCCGACGCCGACCGCGTGCGCGACGTGCTCACGCAGATTCGCATTGGGCTTGAGCAGGGCTTTATCAACAACGGTCACTCGGCGGCGCTCGGTCGCGCGATGAGCTACAGCTCGCCTTCGGCTGTGGTGCGCGAGCAGCTTTCGGGCGTGGACTTCTACCTGTTCCTGCGCGACCTGCTCGACCACTTTGACGAGCGCCTGGACGGTCTGCGTGCCAAGCTTGCCGAGCTGGCAGACCGCATCTTTGTGGCCGATGGCTGCATGGCGAGCTTTACCGGCAGTGACGAGGACTTTGACGCGTACTGGGATGCTGCGGGCGACCTGGGTTTGGGCGCGGGCGACGGTGCCGATGCCGGCCGCGACACGCTCGTGGTGCCGGCGCCGTGCGACCGCCACGAGGCCTTTGTCATCCCCAGCGATATCTGCTTTGCGGCAAGCGCGTGCGACCCTCGTCGTCTGGGCATCGACGTGACGGGCGCCTGGGCGGTTGCTGCCAACGCGCTCTCCTACGACTACCTGTGGAACGAGATCCGCGTGAAGGGCGGTGCGTACGGTTGCGGATTCCGCGCGGCCGGCGAGCGTCAGGCGGCGTTCTACACCTACCGTGACCCAGCAATCGACCCCTCGATTGAACGCGTGGCACGCGCAGGCGAATGGCTCGGCAGCTTTGAGCCCGACGAGGCCGCCTTTGAGGGCTTTATCGTGAGCTGCGTGAGCGGCATGGACGCGCCGGTGAAGCCGTACGCGCTTACCAAGCGCCGCAACACGACCTACCTGGCCGGGCTCGATCCGCACGCACGCGAGGAGCGCCGCGCCCAGATGCTCGCCGCCACGCCCGGTGAGCTTCGCTCGCTCGGCGCCGACGTGACGCGCATTGCAGCCGAGTCGCCTACCTGTGTCTTTGGCGGCCGAGACGTCATCGCCAAGAGCAACGCCGGCTTTAACGTCATCGACCTGCTTGCCTAGCCGCAGTAACCAAAACCACCACAAAGGGGACAGGCACCTTTGTGGTGGTTTTCCGGCGAGCTGTTACTTGATGAACGGGTTCAGCCTGGCCTCTAACGGATTGAGCTCGTACATGGTTGCAAAGCGCTCACGACCATAATCGGAGTCGTTGTTCCAGCTACCCTGGTCGACGTCGTACTCTGCATCCAGACGAATCCACTCCTCCGGCTTGTTCTTCTCGTGCTTGCTGAGAAGTAGCGCTGGTACTCGACCTCGTGCTCAAACTCAAACTCGGCATCCGAACCGCGGCCGGCATACTCGTCGACCGACGTCAGGTTGCCGTGCTCGTCGTAATAGAACTCCGCATAGCCGCCGCGCTCGGAATCGATCCTGTCGAGCTTTCCGTCGCTGTACGAATAATCCACCGCTGCGTACGAGTTCAGCGAGCCGTAGTCGTTGCCGTGCGAGTCATATGCCACAGGCGAGATACGCGAAATGTTGCCGTCCTTGTCATACTCGTAGCCCGCGGTAATCGTCCACGTAGTTCCCACCGTGTCGCCCTGGCAGTCCAGCGTAAAGGACGTCGCGCGATCCTTGTCGTATCCGTACGAATACACGACCGTCCGCGGATTGGCCGGGCTGGTATCGGTGTTGGTCACCATGTTGCCGTCCTGATAAATATACGTGCTCGCGCTCTCACCGTAACCCGCATGGGTCGTCTTGTTGATCAGGTTTCCGTCCGCGTCGTAGGTAAACGTCGTGGTGCTCGACGAATCGCTCATGTCGGCATCGCAGTCGATGCGCGTGACGTTACCGTCGGCGTCGTACGTAAACGTGTTGACGTTCACGTAACCGCCCGCCAGATCTTCCTCAATCTCCGAGATACGATGCGACTCATCGTGCTCGACACTGTAGCTTACGCCGCCACCTTGCTTGACGGCAGACGTGAAGCCCGTGACGTAGCCGTTTTCATCGCGCTCGATCTCGTAGATATCGCCGTACTGGTCCGATTTATCGGCGCCTTCGTAGGACACCGGTAGCCACAGTTCGTCAAGCTGTGTGTCCTTAATGCCGCTGACCTTCGTATCCTGCGGCAGTGCCAGTGTGGCGAGCTTCTTTTTACCCGAAAGATCGACGCTTTTAAGGTTTTCGGCATTTTTGAGGTCGAGCTTCTCGATGTTGTCGCAACCGTCCAGGTTAACGACGGTGACGTTACTCGCCGAGTTAAGCTCGACGGTCTTAAGGTCGCCGCAGCCCGAAAGGTCCAGGTTGACGAGTTTGTCGTCGCCGGACTCCACTGTAACGATATTGGGGAATGTCTTGCCCAGGCCCTGCGTCGACGCGATGCCGTCCAGCTCGACCGACGTCACCGCCTTGGCTTCGTCACGTGAGATGCGGCCGTCACCGTTAGTGTCGTACTTGGTCGAGACAAGTGCACGCATGCCGCTGTCGGGAAAGGTTTTCTCGTCGATGGGCGTGGTCGCGACCTGGGTGAAGTAGAACAGCGCGCCACCGCCGATGCCCGCCGCCACGACAAGTACCGCGGCAAGGGCGATGAGGGGCTTCTTGGAACGCTTGCGCCGCGCGGGCTGCTGCGCGGGCACGTATTGCTGAGGAGCGGGCGCGGCAGGCTGGGGTTGCTGCGCAGCCGCAACCTGGTCGGGCGCTACGGGCGCGCCGCATACGGGGCAAAAGAGGGCGTCGTCGACAAGCGGCGTGCCACACGAGCGACAAAACATGGCGGGCTCCTTTCGGTTCATTCCTTCCACCATGACGGTAAACCCAAAAATGCAGCCCTTGTTGCGCAACATTCAGCCCAAACCACCACAAAGGGGACAGGCACCTTTGTGGTGGTTCGAACACTTGTTCTATACGTACACATGTTCTATAGTAGGGGTGCTTGCATCGGACTTAAATTGCAACTAGGATATAGTTGCAGAATGTGAGGCGGGATGACGCGGACCGATAAACTCATCGCCCAACTACTTAGCTGCCCTTCGACGTATCGGTATACCGATTTTTTAAAAGTCATGGCTTCATATGGCTTTGAAATGGACAACAAAGGCAAGACATCCGGATCGCGCGTTCGCTTCTACAGACCATCAGATGGCAGGATGTTCGTAATGCACGCGCCACATCCATCTGACGAATTGACAGCGGGGACCATTCGAAACATCGTTCGATTTCTGCAAGATGTCGGAGGTAGTCATGAGTAACGTTTTGGCATACAAGGGCTATTTCGCCCCAGTCGAGTTCGATGCCGAGCAGCATGTGCTAACAGGTATGGTCACCGGCATTAGGGACGCAATCGTATTTGAAGGCTCCACGGCTGAAGAAGTGGAGCAATGCTTCCACGACGCCGTCGACGATTACCTTGAGTTTTGCACCGAGAAGGGCAAGGAGCCCGAGCGGGCTTTTAAGGGCTCGTTCAACGTAAGAACGGGCTCCGAGCTCCACAAGCAAGCGGCGCTGGCAGCGGCAAAGAAGGGTGAGTCACTCAATAAGTTTGTGACTGAAGCAATCGCTGCGGCGTTATAGCATTAACGCATAAGCCCAAACCACCACAAAGGGGACAGGCACCTTTGTGGTGGTTTAGGGTGAATCCGTCGCGTTTGCCCAGATAAAACCTGCCAAAATAAACCTGTCCCTTTTTGGTAGGTTTGGGAGATGAGGCTGGGATGGATAAGGCCGAGTTGCGGCGGGCGGTGATTGCCCGGCGCGATGCTCTTGATTTGGATGTTCGGACGGCGAAGTCTGCTGTTGTATGCGCGCGGCTTGTTGAGCTGCTGGATCGCTTGGATGCCGCGGCGCCGCGCACCGTTGCCGTCTATGCCGCCATGGGTTCCGAGGTCGACCCCGCCGCGTTTGCCGCTGCGGCCGCCAAACGCGGCTGGCGCGTGGCCTATCCGTGCATGTTCTCGGCAACAGACGCCATGGCTTGTGGCCAGCGCATGTGCATGCGGGCAGTCTCTGCCGGCGATGCATCCGAGGCCCCGTTTATCGCCCACCCTACGCGGGCCTTCGCAGCCACGGACGTCGACAGCGACCACTTCCCCATCGTGCCCGCCAAGGCTCTCGACATGATTATCGTGCCGCTCGTGGCTTTCGACCGCACCGGCGCGCGCCTGGGCTACGGCGGAGGCTGCTACGACCGCTACCTGCCCATGCTCTCGCCCGCATGCCAAATCGTCGGCATCGCCTTTGACGAGCAGCGTGTCGACCGCGTTCCCACCGACGCTCACGACCTGCCGCTACCCCACATCATCAGCGCCTAATCGCCGCCATATCAGCCACGGCTACAGCAGTACCATCGCAGCCTAGTGCTCCTCGCCGGCGCGGGCCAGGTCGTAGGGCGTGGTCTGGTAGACGTAGTAGTTGAGCCAGTTGGTGTAGAACAGCTGAGCTTGGCTGCGCCAGACGTTGCGCGGCTCGGCGGAGGGGTCGTCGCCCGGGAAGTAATGCGCCGGCACCTCCGGGTTGAGCCCGCGCTTCACATCGCGCTCGTACTCCAGGCGCAGCGTATCGGTGTCGTACTCGGGATGGCCAAAGACAAAGAAGCGACGGCTGTCGGTCGACTTGACGATGTACAGGCCCACCTCGTCGGACACGGCCACGACCTCAAGCTGCGGCTCGGCCTCCACGTCCTCGCGGCGCACGTCGGTGTTGCGCGAATGTACGGCATAGAAGCGGTCGTCAAAGCCGCGGACCAGCGGGCTTTGCGGCTTCACCAGATAATGCTCGAACACGCCGCTCGCCTTTGCCGGCAGGTCGTACTTCTGGATGCCGTAATGATGGTACAGGCCGGCCTGCGCGCCCCAACAAATGTGCAGCGTAGAGTGCACGTGCGTGGTGGACCAATCCATGATCTGGCAGAGCTCGGGCCAGTAGTCGACCTCCTCGAACGGCATCTGTTCCACCGGCGCGCCCGTGATGATCAGGCCGTCGTAGTGGATGTCGCGGATGTCGTCGAACGTGCGGTAGAACGTCTCCAGGTGGCCGGCGCTCACGTGCGTGGCCTCGTGCGTCTTGGTGCGCAGCAGGTCCACTTCCACCTGCAGCGGCGTGTTGGAGAGTTTGCGCATGATCTGCGTCTCGGTGGCAATCTTGGTGGGCATGAGGTTGAGGATGAGCACGCGCAGCGGACGGATGTCCTGGTGCAGCGCGCGGTACTCGGTCATGACAAAGATGTTCTCGCTCTCGAGCTGCGCGGCGGCAGGGAGGGCGTCGGGGATGCGAATGGGCATGAATGCTCCTTACGAGTCAGTTGCAACTATGGTACAACGACCGGCCCCATCCGCGCGAGTACATCGCCCGGCGATGCCGTCAGCGGCCCAAATCACTCCAAAAGTAGAGATTAAGGCATGCCCAAAAATCTATGGCGCTTTAGCCTAGCAAAGTGGCAGCAGGACGCTACAATGGTTCGACGCGAAAAACTCGGCCGAAAGGATACATATATGTACCAGACGCGTAAGATCGGTGTGGTCGGCCAGGGCCACGTAGGAGCACATGTTGCCAACAGTCTGCTCATGCAGGGCATTGCCGATGAGCTGTACCTGTTCGATATCAACGAGGCCAAGGTGACGTCCGAGGTCCAGGACCTGCGCGACTCCCTTTCGTTTGTCCCGTACAACACCAAGATCGTCAACTGCTACGACCACTACGAGGAGCTTGCCTGCTGCGACGTCATCGTCAACGCTGCCGGCAAGGTCGCGCTGGCCGCCGGCAACCGCGACGGCGAGCTGTTCTTTACCACCGACGCCGCCCGCTCCTTTGCCAAGCGCATCGTCGACGCCGGCTTTGACGGCATCTTCGTGAGCATCTCCAACCCCTGCGACGTCGTGTGCACCGAGCTGTGGCACCTGACCGGCTACGATCCCAAGAAGATCATCGGCTCGGGCTGCGGTCTGGACTCCGCCCGCTTGCGCACCGAGATCTCCAAGAAGGTCGGCGTGAGCCCCAAGTCCATCGACGCCTACATGATCGGCGAGCACGGCTTTAGCCAGCTTGCTGCCTTTAAGGCCGCAACCATCGCTGGCAAAAACCTCAACGAGCTTCAGGCCGAGAACCCCGACAAGTACGCCTTCGACCACATGGAGGTCGAGGAGCTTGCACGCAAGGGCGGCTATGTGACCTACCAGGGCAAGCAGTGTACCGAGTACGCCGTTGCCAACTCCGCCGCGCGCGTCTGCGCCGCCGTGCTGCACAACGAGCACGCCGTGCTTTCGGCCTCTACGCTTATGACCGGCCAGTATGGCGAGGAGGGTATCTTTACCTCCCTGCCGTGCGTGATCGGTGCCGAGGGCGTCGAGGAGGTCTACACACTCGACCTTTCCGAGCACGAGCTCGAGGGCTTCCACAAGAGCTGCCAGCACATCCGCGACAACATCGCCCAGCTCGACTGGTGGGATACCGAGGCCTACGACGCCAAGTAAGCCGCTGGCTGCCGCAACCTTGCGAATCTATGCGCGATACTAAGCGGGCCGCGCCGGAAACCCACCGGCGCGGCCCGCTTTTTACGCACGCTGTTCGCTTACGAATCGAAGGTGAATGCTTTTCCCGTTACCTAGTACTGCTCGATGCCCATGTAGCGACGAATCTCAGGGCTGTGGTCGAACACCTTTCCGCGGGCGGCGCGCAGCTCGCAGCTCATGTTGTAGAAGAATATCGGCTCCAGGTACGAACGCACGCTGGCGGGCACCTCGCCCACGCCGTACTCGAGTGCATCGAGCACCATAACCGTATCGGTGTGCGTGTTGAGGAACGCCAGCGCGCGCTCCTCCATGGGGCGGCACTCGCCCGATCCGAGCTGCACAAAGTAGAACACGCCGGGCTCGGTAGCCTCGAAAGGACCGTGGAAATACTCGCCGGAGTGGATGTAGCAGCAGTGCTGCCACTGCATCTCCATAAGCGAGCAAATCGCCATGGCGTAGGTCTGGCTAAAGTTGGGGCCGGAACCCAGGATATAGAAGAACTTATGCTGCTGGCAGAGCTCGGCAAAGCGATCGCCCAGCTCGGCGTTGACCTTCTCACGGGCAGCGGGCAACAGCGCATCCATCTGCTTAAGGCCGGCGTACATGTCGGCGAGTGCCTCGTAACCCTCCTGCTGGTCGAGCAGCTCGGCAGCCATCAGGACGCCGATGCCTTGCGGAACCTCGGCCTGCGGCACGCCTTCGCCCCACGGATAGACCCAGGTGGTCCACTTGCCGTTATCAATCTTGGAGCCCTCGCAGTCGGTCATGGCCACGACCTCGGCGCCGGCTGCCAGCGCCATCTCGCAACCGTCGACGACCTCCTGCGTATTGCCGCTGTGGCTGCAGGCGATGACGAGTGATTTCTCGCCAAGACTCTTGGGAGCCATCAGGCAAAACTCGCGCGCCGTGTAGACCGTCGAGGCAAACGTGGTGGCCTCGCGCTTGAGCAGCTCGTTGGCCGGCATCAGGTCGATCATCGAACCGCCGCAGGCGATCCAAAAGACGTTCTCAATCTTGCCCTTGCGCTCGATAATTTCCTGAACCAGATCGCGTGCGTTCACGGTGATGCTCCTCCTTGTGTGGCGGTTTTGAACGACGACAGCTCGTACCTGCGGTCGTTCTATGTTGTCCTATTTATAGCACGCACGACGACGCTCGTGAAGTCATTTCACCAAACTTGTTCTATGTTGTTCTATCTATGGACGTTAGATGTCGAACACGTAGCGCGAGCCCACGATCTTTTGGCGTCCGAGCAGCAAGGGCCGCTCGTCCGCATCGGTAAAGTACGCCTCCATATAGAAGAGCGGCTCGCTGACCGGCACCTCCAACAGCGGGGCCGCCTGAGCATCGGCAAGCGCAATCTCCACGGTGCAAGGGTCGGACTTGAGCGGCGCGCGGCCCGAATGCTCGGCAACGAGCGCAAAGATCGAGTTATCGGTGAGGTCCTTATCGGCAAGTGTCTGCAGATAGGGATGGTCAGCCAGCACAAAGGCGTTGTTCTCGAGCATGACGGGGATGCCGTCGGCCGTGCGCACGCGCTCGACCACGATAAGCTCGCAGTCGGGCTCTACGCCAAAGAACGCCGCGTCCTCGCGCGTCGCCGCAACCACCGTGCGCGATACCAGGCGCGCACCCGGCACCATGTCGTTGGCAGCGCAACCCTCGGAAAAGCTCTGAACATCACCCTTCTGGACAATCTTGCGCTTGAGCTTGGGCGCGCACACAAACGTGCCCCTCCCCTGCTGGCGGTTGAGATACCCCGCACGCGACAGCTCCTCGATGGCGCGGCGCACGGTGATGCGCCCCACGCCGTAGGACTTCGCGAGCTCTATCTCGGCAGGGATGCGCGAGCCGGCTGCGTACACGCCGCGCGCGATCTCGCCCTTTAGGTCGTCCATAACCTGCTGGTACAGCGGCACGGCGGGCACGTCAGTGCGGTCGGTTTTATCGTCGAATGCCATCGTTACGCTCCATCCCGCGCATGCTCGGACTCAAACTCTTCAATCGCCGCCATAAACTGCTCGCCAAAGGCGTCGGCTTTTTTCTCGCCAATGCCGTTGACCTGGATCAGCTCCTCGCGCGTCTGTGGACGCAGGCGGCACAGGCCGCGCAGGGCCTTGTCGGAAAAGACCATATACGGCGCCATCTCCAGCTCCGTCGAGATCTCCTTGCGGAGGGCACGCAGGCGCTCGAACAGCTCGGCATCGTCGCCAACGCGCGGGCGCTGATCCAGCTCGGCCTCCTCGCGCAGCAGATCGACGGCGCGGCGGGCGCGGGCCGAGGCCTTGCGCTTGGACGCACGACGCTTAACGGTAAAGGCGAACGCCTCGTCCTCGACCTCGCCGGCACGCGGACCCAGTCCCACGACCGGGTACTGCCCCTGCGAGGTGGCCAAATAACCACGACCGCACAGCTGCCCGACGATGTCCTTGATGCGCCCGACCGATTCGCTCGACAGCTCACCGTAGCCGCGGTCCTCGTCCAGATGCATCTGGCGAATGCGCTCGGTGTTGCCGCCGTGGAGCACGTCGGCGATCAGCGACTTGCCAAAGCGCATGGGACGCGTGGCCACATAGCGCACGGCGGCGCGGGCCATGCCGGTGACGTCCTCGACCTCGAACTGCGTGAGACAGTTGCTGCAGTTGTCGCAGCCCGCGGCGTCGTCTGCCGTGCCGCCCGCGGCGGCTGCCGCATGCTCGGCCGCGGCCTCGTCGCCAAAGTAGCGCAGCATGTATTCGCGCAGACAGCCGGTGGTATTGCAGTAGCCCTCCATCTGGCTGAGCAGGCGATAACGGTTCTGGAGCGCCCACGCGCGCTGCTCGTCGTCGAGCGCCTCGTCGGCCGCATCGCCGCGGTCGATCAAAAAGCGGCGCATACGAAAATCGTTACCGTTCCACAGCAAGTGACAGCTGGCCGGATCGCCATCGCGGCCAGCGCGGCCCGCCTCTTGGTAGTACGCCTCGATGCTCTCGGGCACGTTGTTGTGAATCACGTAGCGCACGTTGGGCTTGTCGATGCCCATGCCAAAGGCGTTGGTGGCAACCATCACCTGAATGTCGTCGTCGATAAAGGCACGCTGGCTCTGGCGGCGGGCGTCGTTGCCCATGCCGGCATGGTAGCGGCCCACGCGAATGCCGCTGGGTCCCAGCGCCTCGGCAAGCTCGCCCGCCAGCGCATCGACCGTCTTGCGGGTCGAGCAATACACGATGCCGCTCTCGCTCGAATGCGCAATCACGTAGTCGCGCACCCAGGCAGTCTTGGCCTTGTCGCCCATCTCCTCGCAACCAAAGTAGAGGTTCTTGCGATCGAAGCCCGTCACCACCGTCGCGGGGTTTTGCAGGCCGAGCATCTGCTGAATGTCCGCACGCACGCGCTCGGTCGCCGTAGCGGTAAAGGCCGCAACGATGGGGCGCTGCGGCAGGGAATCGATGAACTCACGAATCTGCAGATAGGCGGGGCGGAAATCCTGGCCCCATTGGCTCACGCAGTGGGCCTCGTCAATGGCCACGAGCGGCACGCCAATGCCGCCGTCCGCCGCAGCCTCCTGCGCAAAGGCTAAAAAGCGCGGCTCGAGCAGGCGCTCGGGCGCCACGTACATAAGCTGGTAGCGGCCCTCGCGTGCCCGTTTGAGCACGGTATTTTGCTGGGCCGGAGTAAGGCTGGAGTTGAGATAGCTGGGTCGCGCACCCGCCGCGAGCAACGCACGGGTCTGGTCCTCCATAAGCGACAGCAGCGGACTCACCACAAAGGTGATGCCGGGCAGCATGAGCGCGGGCACCTGGTAGCAAATGGACTTGCCGGCGCCCGTGGGCATAACACCCAGCGCATCGCGGCCTGCAAGGATCGCATCGACCATGCGGTCCTGTCCCGGGCGAAACGAGGTGTAGCCAAAATAGGCGCCGAGCGTGTCGAGCGCCATCTGCTGCATGCTATCGGTCATGGTTTCCTAACGTCCAAGTCATCTGCCGCCGATTATACGCCGCCACGCGGACCGGTGCCGCACGGCTGTCGGCCCGGGCAACGCAATCCAAAAGGAACGAGCGTGGGATTTTTGGACACTTTCCCAACGGCTAATCTCTTGACAAGCGCGCAAACGTCGCTGGTTGAGCTCACGTCAGCGAAAACGCCCCTAAGCGAGCAAGGTGACGTGAAAGAGGAGGGAAGCGTACTTTGGGTACGCGACCGACGATTGAACGTCAGATTGCCGCTTAGGGGCGTTTGCAGCGTCGAGCCGTTACGCGGTTTGGTAAAACCGCGTAACTTACATGACCATAACGTAGCGCGATCCCACGTAGTACTGCTTACCCATCAAAACCGGCTCGTCATCGGGACCGGTAAAGCCGGCACGCAGGTTGAGCAGCGGATCGTGCGGAGCAATGCCCAGCTCGGCCGCCTGCTCGGCGTTAGCTCGAACGGCCTCGACCGTACGGTAGCCAACCGAGACAATCGGCGTTCCGCCAACACGCTCGACCTCGGCAAAAATCGACTTGTCCTCAAGATCGGCCGTCAACAGCTCACGGTAGGCGTCAAACGGCACAAAGATGTTCTCCTCAAAGATGGGCTCGCCGTCGGCCGTACGCACGCGCTTGATATGCAGCAGCAGCGCATCCTTCTGCAGGCCAAAGAACTCCATCTCGTTTTGGCGCGCCGGAACGATCTGGCGATCGATCACGTGCGCACCGGCCTTCATGCCGTTGCCGGCACACAGCGCGGTAAACGTCTGCAGCGTCGAGGCGTGAAACTGGCGGTTGATGTGCGGCGTGGAGACAAAGGTGCCGCGGCCCTGCTGCTTAACCAGGTAACCATCGGAGCACAGCTCCTCGACAGCGCGGCGCACCGTAATACGGCTCACCTCGTACTGCTCGGCTAGTTCAAGCTCGGACGGAATACGCTCCTTGGGTGCATAAACACCTTTCTCGATCGCATCCTTGATTTCGTCATAAATCTGCTGGTAAAGCGGTGCATTTTTGGGCGCAGGCATATCTGATCACTCTTATCAAAATAGCTAAATTTCTAATACGTATATAACGTCTAGTTTCATGTTACCTCATATTGATAAAACGATACACCCTCCCTACCAAAAAGCGACAGCTTCATTTTGGTAGGTTTTATCTGGGCAAACGAGAGCCCTCGAAAGCAACGGGGCTTTCGGGGGGCTCGTTCGGATGGGTTGCGCAGGACCGGCAAAATGCCAATACCCTACTTGCCGTCGTCCTGCTGCAGGCTGTCCTGTTCGCTGAGGCGCGCCTGCCTGCTGGCCATGCGTGCGGGCTTGTCGGGATCGGGAACGGCCGTGGGCATGGGCTCGTCGACATGACCGCCCCACCAGCCGCCCACAAAGTTGAGCGTGTGGAACACGTTGATCACGGCGCCGGGATCAACGTCGCACACCAACTTGATAATGTCCTGGCTCTCGTAGGTCGAAACAACGGTGTTCAGCAGGTACATCTTTTCGCGGCTGTATCCGCCGACGACCTCGGCGCAGCTAATGCCGTGCTGAAAATGGTTTACGTAGGCAGTCATGACCTCGTCTGCCTTGCGCGTCGTAATCTGCAGCGTCACGCGATCGTAGCGACGATAGAAACTGTCGATGGTCTTGGTCGAAATAAACTGGAACACGATGGAATACGCCGCCTTGTCCCAGCCAAACATAAAGCCAAAGATCGCCAGGATAAAGCAGTTGAAACCAAAGATGACGCCCCAGATGGTCTTGCCCGTGTGGTTGGAAACCCACAGCGCGATAAAGTCGGTGCCGCCGGTGGATGCGCCGGATTTAAGTGCGATGGCAGCGCCCAGACCCGAGACCACGCCGCCAAAAATGATGAGCATGATCTTGTCGCCCAAAAATGGAGCGAAGTGAAAGACGTTGAGGAACAGCGACGAGAGCACGACCTGCATCATCGAGAAGATGACGAAGCGCTTGCTAATGCCGCTCCAGCATAGGAGCGCCACGGGGATGTTGAGCGCGAGCATACCGAGCGAAATGTCGATGTGAACGCCGCCCAGCGAGGTAACGCGATCGAGCAGGACCGCAACGCCGGTGAGGCCGCTCGGAAGCAGGTCGGCGGGCTGAATGAACGCCTGGATCAGGAATGTCTGGAGGACGGCAGAAATTGTGACCGCCACGGCAGTAATGGCACGGCGGACGATGGTGAGGCGGCCGAGCATGAGCACGCGGTCCGTGAGCTGATCGATGGCGTTCGCCACGTAGGCTCCTTTCGAAGGCAGATGTGGTTGTGGGGCATGCCCGCGATTGTAGCATGGAGCGTGCGGGGGCGCTTCAATTCAACCTCCCTCGACAACCAAAACGGGACCAGCAACCCCCACGACCAAAGGGCAAAATTCCAAGTGAGTAGACTTTTTACGATCTGCCGAGCACACCCAAAACCGCCACCCCTGTGACCTGCGGTTTTACAAAGGAAGATATGCATTGTGGATCGCGCGAATTTTTGTGGTGTAAGAGGGAGGGCCGCGTCAGCGCCCCTTGCGCCTAAGGCTATTCCGCCACGCCGTGGCGGTCAAGGACCTCCCTTATGGCCTCGTGCGCGGCCA
>DBGDSC010000037.1:0-26936 GCA_048402045.1 Collinsella sp. | reverse complement strand
GGCTGGGATAGAATGTCGCTGTGGGCCATCGTCTTTCCTTTCGTCGAATATCTAGGCGCTGACGATTCTAGGCGATGGCCCTCCCTTGCTTCTTACACCACGGCTGCGCGCGCTACCGAGCGCAGGCGTTGCTGATGATGATCACTTTGGAGATTGAAAGGCCGGTGGGCTTCGGCGGTTGTTGTGCCGGAAACTACATCCCAGTTTGGAGGCGGATTGCGGGATGTGGCTTCCGCTTGGGGCCTGTTTGGGAAACTTTGGGACGGAATTTTGCTTTATTGTGGGTCGCACTTTCCGCAACGTGCCTCAACCGGAAAGCGTGTCCCAGAATTTGTGCTCGAAATGGGACAGAGTTTCCGCCGCCCGCCTGCTAGCAAAAAGGCCTCCGGAGTTGTTGCTCTGGAGGCCTATCGTTTACTTGCAAATGCGCGCGTTAGTTGTTCTTGGTCAGACGCTCGACGTCGTGGGCGATCATGTATTCCTCGTCGGTGGGGATGACCATGACCGTGACGGCGGAACCGGCGGCACTGATGACCTGCGGGCCGTTGCCCACGGCCTCGCGGTTCTTGTTATTGTCGATGCGCACGCCCAGCCACTCAAAGCAGTCACAGAAGGCCTTGCGGATCGACCAGTCGTTCTCGCCGATGCCGGCGGTAAAGGTGATGGTGTCCACGCCCGCCATGGAAGCAATCATGGAGCCGGCCTGCTGCATGGCCTTGTAGGCGAACATATCGAAGGCAAGCAGGCGGCGCTCGTCGCCCTCGGAGGCGCGCGTGCGGATGTCGCGGGCGTCGTTGGAGATACCCGAAATGGCAAGCAGGCCGGACTGCTTGTTCATCATGTCGTCGACTTCCTGGTAGCTGTAACCGCCCTCGCGCTGCAGGTAGCATACGGTAGCCGGGTCAATGGAACCGCAGCGGGTGCCCATCATCAGACCGTCAAGCGGCGTGAGGCCCATCGTGGTGTCGCGGCACACGCCGTCCTCGATAGCAGCAAGCGAAGCACCATTACCCAAATGGCACGAAAGCAGACGGTGGCAGCGCGAACCCAGGATCTCCTTGGCCATCATCCACTCATAGCGGTGGCTCGTGCCGTGAGCGCCGTACTTGCGCACGTGGTACTTGTCGCACACGTCCTTGGGCAGCGCGTAGGTATAGGCGACCTCGGGCATGGTCATGTGGAACGAGGTGTCGAAGACCGCCACGTTGGGCAGCTCCGGATACTTCTCACGGCAATACTCAATCGCCGCGGCCTCGCCGTAGTTGTGCAGCGGGGCGAGCGGGGCCACCTCGAGAATCTTGGCCATAACCTCGTCGTCGACAACTGCGGAATCATCGAAGTGCCAGCCGCCCTGAACGATACGATGACCAATGCCATCAATCGTAAAGTCGGTCTTCTCAAGCTCCTCGAGCACGCGAGCGATAGCAGAGCGATGATCGGGGAAAGGGACCTCCTCGGTCTGCTTGGCGCCACCGTTCTCGGAGTGGCCAAAGATGCCCATGTCCGAACCGATACGTTCGCAGTTGCCCTTGGCGAAAACCTCGCGGGTATCGGTATTCAAAAGCTGATATTTAAGGCTTGAGCTGCCGGCGTTGACAACAAGTACGTTCATGAGACTCCTTCGTGATTACAGTACGGTCGGCAAACCTATAAGGCGGCCGTACCCTTAATAAGAAGTTATCAGAATTCAATAAATATCTATTATGCTCTTCGCCCAACGAGCACAAAAGAGGGGCTGAACGGCACAAGGCCATCCAGTCCCCTCCCCTTGCATCAATTACTTACCGCTGACGATGCGCTCGACGTCGGAAGCGATCATGAACTCCTCGTCCGTGGGGATGACGAAGATCTTGACCTTGGAATCCTTGGCAGACAGGCACCAAGCGCCGTCGCCACGCAGGGCGTTACGGGCATGGTCCATCTTGACGCCCATAAAGGCCAGACGGTCGGCCACGCCAGCGCGGACAGCGGGAGCGTGCTCGCCGATGCCGGCGGTAAAGACCAGGGTGTCCATGCCGCACATAGAAGTGGCCATCTCAGCGGCCTTGGCGGCAATCTTGTAGACGAACATATCGAAGGCGAGCTGAGCCTCGGGGTCGCCGGCAGCGGCGAGCTCCTCAACGTTGCGGCAGTCGTTGGTCTTGCCGCCGGTCACAGCCAAAAGGCCGGACTTCTTGTTCATCATCTCGTCGACCTCGTCGAAGGTGTAGCCGCCTTCGCGCTGCAGGTAGCACACGGTAGCAGGGTCGATGGAGCCGCAGCGGGTGCCCATCATGACACCGTCGAGCGGCGTCAAGCCCATGGTGGTGTCCATGCACTTACCGTCCTCGATGGCGCACAGGGAGGCACCGGAACCGATGTGGCACACGACGACCTTGCGGGCCTCGCCGTTGGTCATCTCGGCAACCTTCTTGGAGATGTAGCGGTAGCTGGTGCCGTGGGCGCCGTACTTACGGATGTGCAGCTTGTCGCAAACGTCCTTGGGCAGGGCGTAGGTCTTGGCGACCTCGGGCATATTGAAGTGGAAAGCGGTGTCATAGACCGTGACGTTGGGCAGGTCGGGATACTGCTCGAGGCAGTACTCGATAACGTTGGCCTCGGGGTTGTTGTGGAGCGGGGCGAGCGGAGCGACCTCGCGAATCTTGGCGAGGACGTCCTCGTCGACGAGGGAGGAATCGCCAAAGTACCAACCGCCCTGAACGATGCGGTGGCCGATGCCCTCGATCTTGACGCCGTTGGCCTCGAGGTCCTTCAGGACAACCTCGATGGCGACCTTGTGGTCGGGGAACTCGATGTTCTCGGTCACCTTCTTGGAACCGTTGGCAGCGTGGGTGAAGGTACCGCCGGTAAAGCAGACGCGCTCGCAGGAGCCCTTTGCGGACACCTTGTGGGACTTGGTATCGATGACCTGATACTTAAGCGTCGAAGATCCTGCGTTGACGACCAGAACGTTCATGTGTCTCCCTACTAACAGGCGGTGTGGCGCCGCCAGGTTACATACGCTTCAATAATAAACCCAAACGCCCTCGCGCTCGGGTTTATTGCGTTGATATATAAGTTATCGGTGCCCAAATACTCATGGCCTTTGACTTGTAAGACGAAAGAGCGCGGGGATATACACCAAAGAAGATATCCCGAGCGCTACAAGCAATATGACTCGAATGCCCGCGATGCTGCTCAACGCAGCATTGAACAGATAGAAAAGGATGGCACCCACCGCCACCATCTGGCTTTGGACCGAAATCAGTGAACAGCGTATCGAAGAATCGACAGCATTTTGAAAAATTGAGTATTTAATGGGAGCAAATAACGAGTAAGCGACCGTCTGCAGTACATAAAACACGGGCAGCAAATAGACCGGAGTAAAGGGAATCAAAAACAGAGCAGTCAGGGAAAGGCGCACGATGCCGCAAATACGCGCAAAACGGCCCTTGTCGACATGAGCAATCACACTGGGCACAATAAGCCCCATGGAGGCCGAGGCAAGGAGCTGGACCGCAATGATCACACCCGAAGCGACGGCATTCATTCCGCGACCCGCAAGCAACAGTGAGAAAAAGTCTTCCAGGGCGACAAAAGCAAATGCCTGAGAGCAGTCCATGATGGACGCTGAACGAAGAATGCCGTTACGCGCAATAGCGGCACCGATCATCTTCGGGCTAATTCCACGCTTAGGTGTCGCTGCAGTGTCCCCTCTTCGCATCTCAGGAATGCAGGCAACGACAACCAACGTCAACACCATTGCGATGATATCTGCCGAAAGACCAATGAGATATGCACCGACAGACGAAATGAAACCGCCCACGCAAGCGGAGATGGCATAAGAGGCATAGAAAACAAATCGCTCAACGACATTAAGTCTTACGAGCTGGTCCTGAGAGACGCTGTCAATGTAGATCGCTTCTATGGATCCGCTCACACATGCAGCTGCAAATCCTTTGAGAGCAAACGCGCCGATTAAAAGCAGAGGAGAACGGGCGAAAAGTAGGGCGGCGTAGTATCCAAGCATTCCCACGACGCCAACGAGACCGCTTGTCTTTCGTCCAAACCTGTCAGCAATATAACCAGTAGGAACCTCAAGAATGAACTTACTCACTTGGCATGCAATCATCATGCTAGAAATCGCTACCATCGAGAATCCGACGAATTCAAGGTAAACCGTCAGAAAATACAAAATGGTGCTGAAGTTCGACAGGAAAACGAACATCATATAAAGCAAGACCGTACGATTTTTCATGCTCCGCCCCCCAAGAGCCAATAACCCAAACCGAAATCTTGAAAAAGCATGAGGGCAAAGCCGTCAGTCATGTGTTACAAGGCGTCAACATTCACTTGACGCCACGAGGCCAAATGGCCTCACGAAGCGAGATGACGCAATAGGTGAAGAAATACCGTCTGGTGTCGATCGGTCCAGGCATTTTGTCGATAGCAAAAATAGATGGGCAAGGCCACGTCATGCGAGCCTTCAATGGAGCACTCGCTCACTTCCAGTCCATCTGTTGCGAGAGAAGAGCCAGAAAAACTCAATATCAATCCCCCGGCTTGAAGAAACTCAGTCTGCGCCCTGTTTTCGTATTCGACGTCGCGGAAGCGGAAATTAACCAGCTGAGCCTCGGGACATTGGTTGATTGCATTGAGACAGGGTGACAAATTAATGGGAACAGCCAGCCTGCCGCCCAGCAACTCACGAACGGTCATAGCACCCACAGATTGATGACCCGCTGGACACGAAAGAACCTTGAGCTCCTTTTCACCCAAGTATTTCGAAGAAAGGACACTATCCCTTGGTTCCTCAAATGAGATGGCCGCATCCGAAATGCCAAGCACAAGTGATTCAAAGCATGTGGCCGTTGGCTGATGCCAAACATCAAGGTGAATCTGGGGGTGCGAGCTTTCAAACGAGTCGTACCAGTTTTCGGAAAAAAGACGCCCCCGCCCGTGAAGACAGGGGGCGTAAAGACGGAAGTGGCCGTCGGGCGAAACGCCGCCGTTCCCCGATTGAGCGTACTTTTTGAGATCGTCGACTTGTGCCAGGATCACGCGTGCACGACGCGCAAATTCTCTGCCCGCCGGAGACAAAACAGCCTCCCCCGCCGATCGGTCGAGCAAAACAATCTGATACTCAGATTCCAACTTTTTGATTGCCGACGAAACGGCCTGTGGGCTCACGTGAACGGCGCGAGCTGCTTTGCGCACGCCGCCGTAGTTCGCTACCGCTTGAAGGTATTCGAGTTGAGAAAGCTGCATAGGTTACTCCAAAGGCAGCCAAGGCGACGGGTTGTGCGTCCTCAGATGAGGTTCTCGCCCAGGTTCTTGCCGCCGAGGACGTGCATGTGGAAGTGCATGACGGTCTGACCGGCGTTGACGCCCTTGTTGGAGATGACGCGGAAACCGTCCTCCAGGCCCTTGGCCTTAGCGACCTCCTGGATGGCGTGAGCCATGGCGCCCATGGTCTCGGCAGGCACGTTGTCGGCGATGTCGCTGTAGTGCTTCTTGGGGATCACGAGGGTGTGGACCGGCGCCTGGGGGTTGAGGTCGTCGAAGGCGATGACCTGGTCGTCCTCATAGACAACGGTCGAAGGGATCTCGTGGTTGGCAATTTTGCAGAAGATGCAATCACACATGGTAGGTTCCTTTCTCACAGACCAAGGTAATTATATTTGGTTGAGATGGTTAGAACGAGAGACTGTCGTCGGTGTTGGCGGCCTCGCCGTCGGCGAGCACGTCGTTGCCGTCGACGTCCTTCAGGAGCACCGAGACCTTCTGCTCGGCATCGGACAGGCGGGTGCGCAGGCTCTTGAGGAGCTCGACGCCGCGGGTGTAGCTCTCGAGCGAATCCTCGAGCTCCATATCGCCCGACTCCAGGCTGCGGATGATGAGCTCCAGCTCCTGCGAGGCCTGCTTGTACGTAAGATGCTCGACCGGGGTCTTCTCTGCCATATCTGTTTCCTTTCCTAAGGGTCTATCACTGTGAAACGCGGTCTACTCGACCGCGTTGACGGTTGCTGCCACGTTGCCGTCCGCCATGCGCACGCGAATAGCGTCGCCCGGCTTAAAGGTCTTGGCGCTCGTAGCCACACCGTCCTCGCTGTACGCGATGGAGTAACCGCGGGCAAGCACCTTGAGCGGCGACAAGGCATCGAGCGACGCAGCAGCTCGGCCCAGGTCGGACGCGGGCTTGCTGAGCATCGTGCGCCCCTGATGCTCCAGACGGGAGCTCGCAAGCGTGAGCGCATGGCGCTTGCCATCGAGCCCCGAGGTGCTTGCGATCAAGCGCTCGGGCAGACGCTCGAAGTTGGAGCGGAAGGCCCCAACCGAACGCGTTATGGCGCCGGACAGACGATCGGCCGTCAAGGCAAGCTCAGACTCGCGACGCTCGACCATAAACGTTGGATCGTTGAGGCACGGGCGGCACGCGGCCGCATCGAGCGCGTCACCCAGACGAGCCGTATAGGTGTCCCAGGCACGACGACCGCGCTGGTCGAGCATCTCCAAATCAACCTGATCCGACCCAATCATCGATGCCATCGCAGCACCCAGACGCTGATGACGTGTCTCGAGCACATCGGCCAGCTCCGTCATAGCCGGCGCCACCGATTCTGCCGCTGCCGTTGGCGTGGAGGCGCGGCGGTCGCTTACCATATCGCAGATCGAGGTATCGGGCTCATGCCCAATGCCCGTCACCACGGGCACGGGACAGGCCGCCACCGCACGGGCAAGCTCTTCGTCGTTAAAGGTCATAAGGTCTTCAAAGGAGCCGCCGCCGCGCACCAGCAAAATGCAATCGGGCGCTGGCGTAATGGCAGCGGCGCGGCGCAAGCCTTCAATAAGCTCCGCTGGCGCACCCTCGCCTTGGACCTTTGCACCCACGCAGACGAGCTCAACGAGCGGGTTGCGTCGGCGCAGTGTGCGCTTGACGTCGTCGATCACGGCGCCCGAAAGCGAGGTGACAACCGCCACGCGCGAGCAAAACACCGGAATGCGACGTTTGCGCGCCTCGTCCATCAGGCCCTCGCGACGCAGCTTTTCGGCCAACTGAGCCACCTGCTGACGCAGCAAGCCCTCCCCCGCCAGCGAGAACGAGCGGGCGACGAAGCTCATGCGACCCGTAGGCTTGTAGAGATTGAAGCTGCCCTTAAAGCTTACCTGCATGCCGTCGCGCAGATCGAAGGTGCGCTTAAGGTAGGCGCCCTTCCAGATGATGCAGTCGACGGCCGCCGAGTCGTCCTTGATTTGGAAGTAGCAGTGGCCGCTTCGGGCATTGGGCCCACGAAAACCCGTGACCTCGCCCAAAACGCTCAGCTGCGGAATGGCATCGAGCGCGCCGGCGGCGATCTCCACCGCCTGGCTCACGCTAAGCTCTTTGCGCTCCTGCTCGTCCGATCCGTCGAACTCGGCAGAAACGCTAGTGCCGGTCAGATTCCAGCCTGCCACGCAGCCCCCTTTCGTCATCGTGCACATGGGCTCCGGCCCCGTGCAAATTCAAGTCCAACACATAGTACAGCGCCGCGGGGACACAAATCTCCGCGGCGCCTGTCAAGCCAATTTGTTATCGGTTGGAGTTTCTGTTGTAGCGAGCCATCAGGTAGAGCAGCTGAACGATCGAGGTGAGCGCCGCCGCCACGTAGGTGAGCGCGGCTGCCGTCAGCACCTTCTTGGCACCGTTGACCTGCTTGGAACTCATGCCCGACTGCTCGATATACGCCACGGCGCGGCGACTGGCATCGATCTCGACCGGCAGCGTAACCAGCTGGAACAGCACGCTAAACGAGAAGAAGACCAGCGCGAGGGTCGTGAGCCCCGCGATGTTCATGAACAGGCCCATGAGCAGCACGATCGTCCAGGTGTTCTGGGTAAAGTTGACGACGGGGACCAAAGCGGTACGTACCTTCATCATGGCGTAACCGCTTTGGCGCTGGGCGGCATGGCCCGCCTCGTGGCAGGCGACGGCAACACTTGCGACCGACCCGCCCGAACGGTTGGCATCCGACAGATACAGGTTGTTGTCCTGCGGGTTGTAATGATCGGTGAGCTCGCCGGCAACGCTCTTGATGCCCACGGCGCTACAACCGTTGGCGTCGAGCATGCGGCGAGCGACCGTGGCACCCGTATCGCCGTCCGAGCGAACCTTGGACCACGTCTTGTACGTCGAGTTGATATAGCTCTGCGCGGCAAGGCCAAGCACCGTGCAGACAAGAACAACCAGCAGGTACAGCGGGTCAATACCAAAGCCGTATCCATAGTAATAGGGCATGCGAATTCCTCCGAATCGAGTTACACGTTGGAGGCATTCTACCCATTCGACTGACCAGCAAATCAACATCGATGTTTTGGCAATGTCAGCGAAAACGGCCGAGAGCGAGCAAGGTGACGTGAAAGAGAAGCGACGCGTACTTTGGTACGCGAGCGACGATTGAACGTCAGATTGCCGCTCTCGGCCGTTTGCAGCGTCGAGCTGTTACGCGGTTTGGTAAAACCGCGTAACTATATACCTATAGCAATTCAATTTTGCCATCTTTGACCGTCAACCCCATATTGCCCGAGAGCAGATCGTCCAGGCGCGAGCCCACAAGCTCAAAACGCCAGCCTTCGCGCAGGGGGCTCTGCTCGGGATGCTCAATATAGTCGGCCAGGTCATCGCGCGAGGCAATGACCGAGGTCGCCACGCCCGAGCGTTCGGCAACCAGGCGGATGAGCGCGTACATCAGGTCCGTCACGCTCTCCAACTCCGGAGAGATCTGGCGATGCCCGCGCACCATGAGCGGCAGGCGATCGTGCGGGCAGCTTGCGCCGCGCTTGATGGCCATGAGCGCACCGTCCACGTCGCGCTCCCCCAACTGATCGGTACCGCGAATGCTGCGGAACTCCTCAACGCGCACGGGATTGCGCTTAACGAGCGCAAGCAGCGTGTCGTCGGACATGACCCACTTGCGCGGGATGTTGCGGCGCTCGGCGCGGTCCTCACGCCAGGCGGCGAGCTCGCGCGCGATACCCAGCTGGTGACGACTGCACGAGTTGATGCGTTTGACCTTGCGGAACGCCTCGTGGCGATCGGCGCGATAGTGCGACTCGTCAGCCAGCGGGCGCAGCTCGTCGAGCACCCAGTCCACGCGGCCCAGCTCGCGCAGGCGGCTCATCATCTCGGTATAGGCGACAATCAGGTACTTGACGTCATCGATCGCGTACTCAATCTGCTTATCGGTCAGCGGGCGACGCGACCAGTCGGTCAGCGACTCGGTCTTGGGCAGCGATACACCGCAGAACGTCTGAACAAGCGCGCCATACGAAATCTGCTGGCGCTCGCCCAAAAAGGCGGCGGCCACCTGCGTGTCAAAAATCGGACGCGGCAGCACGCCCACAGTATGGAGCATGACCTCCATATCCTGCGAGCAGGCGTGGAAGACCTTGGTCACGCTCTCGTCGGCCATAAGCTCGGCCAGCGGCGATAGGTCGTCGATTACCAGGGGATCGACCGCTACGCTCTCGGCAGGGGTGGCAATCTGAACCAAACACAGACGCGGATGGAACGTGCGCTCACGCAAAAACTCGGTATCGACGGCAATCGCGTCAAACTCACGGGCGCGCTGGCAAAAGTCGAGTAGAGCCTGATGTGTGGAAATGTACATATCAACCCATCGAATAAGGTTAGGCCCGAAAAACACGGGTAGGATATCGGCATTGCCTTACAACTATACTCGGTTAGTCACAGAACGGGAACGTAAGTATGCGCTGCCTTATCATCCACAACCCGGCATCGGGCCCCAGCTCAGATGAAATCTACGCATTCACGCACGCCCTCGCGCAGGGCGGCGACGAGGTCGTGATGCGTTTTATCGGCGATGGTATGGAACCCGAGGACGCCGTGGCGGACGTGCGCGAATTCGATCGCGTGGTCGTTTCGGGCGGCGACGGCACCGTCTCCAACGTGCTCGACCAGATGCGCGGGTGCGGTGTCCCCACGCTCGTCTTCCCCTCCGGTACGGCCTGCCTGTTCTTCAACAACATCGGCAATGCCCCCGAGGCAGCGGCTCTTGCCAAGGCTTGCCGCGCCGGTCGCACGGTCAAAGTGGACATGGGCGAGCTCTTTTGGCTCGACGAGAACGGCAACGAGAAGCGCCACGGCTTTATCATCATCGCCGGCTCGGGCTTCGACGCCGAGATCATGATGAAGGCCGCCCCCACCAAAAACGACATCGGCGAGATCGCCTACTTCCTCTCCGCGCTCGCCACGCCCAACCCCACGGTGGCGCACTTTACTATTGAGCACGACGGCATTGTCGAGGAGCTCGATGGCATCTGCTGCATGGCCGGCAACACCTCGGTCATCCAAAACGACATCAACCTGTTCCCCGACTGCCGCATGAACGATGGCATGGTCGACATTGCGGTCATCGAACCCGTGCGCACCGTGCAGCTGTTGCCTACTGTGATCACCGCCGCACTCGACCCCGCCGGCAAGGTACTCGGGCGCCCGCAGTTCAAGATCATCCAGACCAAGGAAGCCAAGATCACCTGCACCCCGTTGCTGGGCATGCAGTTCGATGGCGAGATCATCTCCAGCAACTCGGGCGTCTTTGGTGCCCGCGCACTTCCGCAATGCCTCGACCTCATCGTCGATGAATTCTCACCGCTCGGAAAATAGGAGGACCCCATGAACGACAATCCCCTGATCGGCTTTATCATCATCGTTTTGGCCATGCTCGTCGGCTATGCGATCAACGTGATCCACCGCCGGAAGAAGTAATTCCACATTGGCATGATATTCATCCAATTATCGTCTCCCCTGCCGTTTATGCATTTGCCAAACAGCGGGGGATTTTTCATTTCGGTATTTTCAGACGCTTTATTCAGATGCAGTAATTGCAGGGAGTCTTTATTAAAGTAAAGCTACAAACTGAGTATATTTAGCCGCTCATCGCATATTTCATCACGCTTATCGAGTAAGTTATTTTCATAGATGAATATTGTTTCCAGTTCGTTACGCTAATGGAGTGTCTTTATTGGCTGAAGCCCTCTGGCGACAGAGGGCTTTCGCACGCTGGGAGGGATTATGAGGAAACTCACCCCGTCAACGCGCTCAAAAAGCTTGGCATTGGCCTTGCTTTTGGAGCCGCAACCATCATGTCCATGCCGACCTCTGCGCTCGCCTGCACGCAGATCTACATGGGCAAAAACCTAACGGCCGATGGCAACACGTACTACGGCCGCACCGAGGACGTTGGCACACGTTACCTCAAGCACTATGGCATTGAACCCTCGCATGGTCCCGGCCATATCTACGGCTCAGACGAGTCCGACTTCGCATACACCTCGACCAAGACCACATATCGTTATAGCTACGTGCGCGACCACCCTTCGCAGTGGCACGGACGCTGGGACGCCTACTCCGAAGCGGGAATTAACGAGAAGGGCGTTTCTTGCTCTGCCACGCTGAGCACGAGCATGAATGACGAAGCAAAGGCCGCAGATCCCCTGACCAAAACAGGCATCAGCGAATACGTCTACGCCGGCGTCATCCTTGGCGAGAGCGGCACGGCCCGCGAGGGAGTCGAGCTCATCGGCAGGCTCATTAACGAACAGGGCGCCAACGCCAACGACCAGCTCATCATTGCCGACAACAATGAGACCTGGCTGTTCGCCGCGCTTTCCGGCCATCAGTGGATTGCCATGAAGTTGACCGATGATATCGCGTCGCTCAATCCCAATATCAGCAATCTCAACTTCAAGGTTAACCTCGATGACACCGTAAACTGCATTCACTCCGAAGGCATTAAGTCCCTACCTGAAGAAAAGGGTTTCGCCAAGTATTTCGACGACGGACAGTTCGATGTTGCCCAGACCTACGGTTCGCCCATCGACAAAACTTCCGTTCACGCTTGGTCGCGCTACGTCCAGGGCCGCGATTACCTTGGGGCTCCGCTTACTGAGGGCACCGACTATGAAATCGTCCAGGACACTAGCGAAAAACCGCGCGCTAAGGTTGGCGCCATGGTAAATGAAATGCAGCCGCTGTTCTTCCAACCCGAAAAGTCCGGTTGGAATACTTTTGAACTTATTCGCGCCTTTGGCAATCGTGGCGAAAACGTTCCCGGCCTCAGCGCCAACACCGATGGTGCCTATTGCATCGGCACCGAGCGCAACGGTGAGGCCCATCTCTTCCAGATTCGCAACGGCCTCAACCCTGAAATTGCGACCATCCAATGGGAGATGCTCTCTCGAGCTGAATTCTCCATCGCCATCCCGCTGTACTCCGCCCTGATGACCGAGGTCAGCCCCTACTTCAGCGACCAGACCGTATCTTTCGACCACTGCGACGAAACAGACGTCGTAAACAACGAAGAGCCTGAGAACTCCATTAACTACGTCTTTATGGACATCAGCTCGCTTGCCTTCGAGAATCGTGCCACCCTCGGTGCTGGCGTCCATGCCTATCTTGACGCCCTCCAGAATGAGCTCATCGAGCAGAACAAGGAAGTTGACGCCGCCATGCTGGCCGAAACGACCACCGAGGGCCGCACTGCCCTAGCCAACAAGGCCGGCAAGGCTGCCACCGAGAACACCTACAAGAAGTGCAAGACCCTGCTCCAGGAGATGCGCGCCTATCAGAAGGCCGGAAACTTCGAACAGCCCTTCACCCCAAGCGATCTGAACACCGAGACCAAGGGCCTCAAGGTGTCCATTACCTACGCCCAGGACGCTCTTGCCACCGACCCGGTCACCCCGGATCAGCCCGGCACCCCCGAGCAGCCCGGCAAGCCCGAGCAGCCTGGTACCCCCGAGAAGCCTGAGCAGCCCACCACCAAGCCTGAGAAGCCCGGCAAGTCGGACAACACCACGACCACGGTAACCACCAACAAGACGAACACCAAGGGCGGCCTGCCCACCACTGGCGATCGTTTTGATGGCCGCATGGTGGCCGTATTCGCCATCGCTGGCGTTGCCGTCATCTCCGCAGGCGGTTATATCCTCTATCGCCGCAACAAGGAGTAATCCCTCGCTGGTGCGGGTGGGACGACACGGGTTGCCCCACCCGCTCAGCCCGCCTTTTTGACCGGTGGGAAACACCGCTGAAATCTTTTCAAAAAAGATTTCCCAGCACACACTTCGCTGTGCTATAGTGCAGCGCAACAGCAATTAGGCGAGACCGCGCCACGGCATCACGAAAGGAGCCACCAACATGAAGAACACGATGAAGTCTCTCAACAACTGGTGGTGGCGTGATGCGAATACGATCGGTCGACAGTGAGTCCCTCACGCCTGCACTTGCGCTCTAGGTGATTGGAAGGCCTCCGGTTTCGACCGGGGGCCTTTTTCTATCTCGAGCCCGATCGCATTCGCATCACGCGCCTCCGCTTACTTTCTCTTGCACTCCCCTTCCGAAAGGATTTTCACCATGTCTCAGAACACCACCGCCACCCAGCCCCGCACCGTCCAGACCGCCGACCGCGGCAAACTCGACGTCCGTGCTCTCGTCCTGCTCGCTATTCTGCTTGCCGCCGGCTTCATCCTCAACTTCACCGTCGGTAAGGCCATCTCGGGCATCTCGGGCGGCATGATCAGCCCCGAGTTCATCATCTCGGCCTTCTGCCTCACCATCCTGGTCGTTCGCCCCAACATCGGTCAGGCGCTCGTGATCGGCCTTATATCCGCCGCCGTGATCCAGATCACCACCACCTCGCCGTTCATCGATTTTGCCGCCGAGGGCATCGCCGCCATGCTCATGGCCGCCATCGTCAACGCTGCCGGCAAGAACGGTCAAGTGAAACCTGTCGTCGCCATTGTCGCCACCTTCGTGACCACCTTTGTCTCGGGCGTCATCTTCATGGTTATCAAGATGGCTATGCTCGGCGTGGTGGGCGAGCTCGCTGCCGCTATGCTGCCTGTGGTCGCCATGACCGCCGTCTTTAACGCCATTCTGGTCGGTGCCCTCTACTTGCCCATCCAGAAGGCCCTTAGGCTCAACTAACCCGCTCGGCTTTACGAACCACCCCATCTTGGCGTTCATTCGTCGCTCGCGTACCCAAGTACGCTTCGCTCCTCTTTCGTGCCAACCTGGGCCCCTCGTAAAGCCGTCTCCGTGCTCCATTATTCAAAATTAACCCCCTTTTCGATTTAACCCCTTTCGTGGGGGTCTAGGACACTCTTATCTCAAATCCCACCTTAAGGAGAACATCATGGCCACCAACACTCAGGCTCGTACCATTTCTGCCAACGCCGCTTCCGACAAAGGCATCCTCGATATCACCTCGCTCGTCCTGCTCGCCGTCCTCCTTGCCGCCGGCTTTATCCTCAACATGACCGTGGGCAACGCGCTTGCCGCGACGGGCATCAAGCCGCAGTTCATCATTGCCGCCTATGCCCTGGCCATCGCACTCACGCAGGCGAGCTTTGCCCAGGCAGCCATCTTTGGCATCCTGTCAGCCGCCGTCATCCAGATCACCACGTCAATCCCCGGCCTCAACTTTGTGACCGAGCTTGCTGGCGCGCTGACGATGGCGGCGCTCGTCAAGTCCAACATCGGCGGCAACAAGGTCAACCCCTTCATCGCCGGCCTGCTCACCACCCTGGTCTCGGGTGCCCTCTTCGCCGTCCTGGGCACCGTCATAATGGGTGCCGCGCTGCCCACCGCGCTCGCCAAGGTGCCCATCGTGCTCGGCACCGCCGTCTTCAACGCCGTCGTGGTCCAGGCTCTCTTCTTCCCCCTGCGCAAGGTGCTCAACAAATAGCCTGATATGATGGACGGGCCGCGCGTTAGCGGCCCCATCACCAAAGACTGTCCCAAACAGCTAGCATTTGGGGACGTTCTTAAACGACTCGTCATTTAAGAACGTCCCCAATGACCATGAAAGGTATCCATGAAAACGATCATCAACGTCGACGATGTCTCGTTCTCCTATGGCACGCAGACCGAGCAGGCGCTCAGCCACATCTCGCTCAGCGTGAACAAGGGAGATTTCATCGGCATCATCGGGCCCTCGGGCGCTGGCAAGTCCACGCTTGCCGCCTGCCTGTCGGGTGCCGTGCCCCACCACTACACCGGCACGTTCTTTGGGTCCGTCATGGTTGAAGGCCACGACACCTGCGAGGTCTCGTTGACCGACGTGTCGCAAATCATCGGCAGTGTGCTGCAGGATATCGACACGCAGATGGTCGCTTCGGTCGTCGAGGACGAGATGCTCTTTGGCCTCGAGAACTTTGGCGTTCCCCACGACCAGATCGAGCAGCGCGTGAGCGAAACGCTCGAGACCGTCGGCATCAGCGACCTGCGCGACCGCGAGATCGCCACCCTCTCGGGCGGACAGAAGCAAAAGGTAGCCATCGCCGCCATCCTCGCCATGCGTCCGCGCGTCTTGGTTCTCGACGAGCCCACCGCGGCACTCGACCCCGCCAGCTCCACGCTGGTCTTCGAGACGCTGCGTGAGGCAAACCGCACACTTGGAATCACCATCGTCGTCGTTGAGCAAAAGGTCGCCCTGCTCTCGGAGTACTGCAACCGCGTGCTCGTGCTCAACCATGGCGAAATCGCACTGCAGGGCGAGCCGCACGAGGTCTTCGCACACACCGATGAGCTTCGCACCATTGGCGTCGACTGTCCCTGTGTCACACGCATCTTCAATAGTCTCGAGGCCGATGGTCTGGCAAGCGGCACCCCTTGCTTGGATGTCGACGAAGCCGAGTGTCTGATTTCGGGTATCGTCGACCCCGCACACGCTGCCATCGAAGCCCAGGCGCCCGCGGGCTCTCCGCATGCCCCGTCGCTGCGCCCTCATGCCAAGGACGCCGAACCCGTGCTCACCTTCGACCATGTTGAGTTTGCCTATCCCAATGGCGGCGCCGCCGTACACGACCTTAGCCTGACGCTCTACCCCGGCGAGCTCGTGGGCATCGTCGGCCAAAACGGCGCCGGCAAGACTACGCTCACCAAACTGCTCACGGGCCTACTTAAGCCCGCCTCGGGCAGCGTGCGCGTTACGGGCCTGGACACCGCCGCAGTCCCCACGAGCCGCATCGCCCGCGAGGTCGCAACGCTCTTCCAAAACCCCGACCGCCAGATCTGCAAGGATACCGTGCTCGACGAGGTCGCTTTTGGCCTGGAGCTTGCCGGCATCGACCGCGCCGAGGCCCTGCGTCGTGCCCAGCTCGTCATCGACCGCTTTGGCCTGCCCGCCGACGAGGCGCCTTTCTCGCTTTCGCGCGGCCAGCGACAAATGGTGGCGCTCGCCTCCGTCGTAGTGGTTGAGCCCAAGATCGTAGTGCTCGACGAGCCCACGAGCGGCCTTGACTACCGTGAGTGCATGACCGTCATGGAAACGGTGCGCACCATGGCAGAGCGCGGCTGCGCCGTGATCATGGTCTGCCACGATATGGAAGTCGTTTCCGACTTTGCCGAGCGCATCGTTGTGATGGCCGACGGCCGTATCCTCGACCGCGGACGCACGCACGAGCTGTTCTCGAACATCGAGCTCATGCAGTGTGCCTACGTGGAGCCGCCCCAGGTCATTGAACTCTCGCACCGCTTGGCATCCTCCGTCTCCCCCGCTTTTGCGCAGGTGAGCGAGGTCACCGATATCGTTCGCATTACCAAGGAGATGGTCCGCCGTGGTTAACGTCATCGACTATATGCCGGGCGATGCGCTGCTGCATCGCCTGAACCCGGTCGTCAAACTGGGCCTTGCCGCCGCCATCATCATCGGCATCTTTTTGTCCGACACCTATGTTGCGCTGTTAGGCTTTTTGGCACTCACCCTTGCGCTGGGCGCCTACGCCGGCGTCGTCAATCGCCTGTTCTCGCTGCTCAAGCTGCTGATTCCGCTCGCACTTATCATGTTGTTGCTCCAGCTGGCCTTTATGCGCGATGGCAATGTGGTGTGGGGCTTCGTTACCGACACAGGCCTCATTACCGGATCAAAGGCCTGTCTGCGCCTGCTGGGCGTGGCGTTGCCACTCATCCTCATGCTCATGGTGACCAAGCTCAACGACCTTGCCAACGCCTGCGTCGAGGTGCTGCACGTGCCGTATCGCTATGCCTTCACCTTTACCACGGCGCTGCGCTTTGTGCCGGTGTTTGGCCAGGAGATGAACGCCATCATGGAGGCGCAGACCGCACGCGGCGTCGAGTACGACACCAAGAATCCCATCAGGAAGCTCAAACTCATGCTGCCGCTGTGCGTGCCGCTGCTTATCTCGAGCGTGGGCAAGACCGACGCCACCGCGCTTGCCGCCGAGCAGCGCGGCTTCTACCTGCGCACGCGTGCCAGCTCGTACAAGCGCTATCCCATCAAGGGTCTGGATATCGCCGTGCTCGCCATCAGCGCCGCCCTCATTGTCCTGGGATTCCTGTTCTAGCTCATCGCCAGCACCAACCGCCTAACGCAAAAGGCCTCGGCTCGCACCAAACGAGCCGAGGCCTTTACTGTTTCCCCAGATAAAACCTACCAAAATAAACCTGTCCCTTTTTGGTAGGTAGGGGGCTAGAGGCGGTAAGAGGCGCCGCTGCGAATGATGGATTCACGCACCAGGACGTCCATGGCGTCGAGGGTAATCTCGGGCATCTCGCGGCACTTCTGCAGCACCGAGAGCTCCGTGCAGGCCAGGATGACGCGGTCGCAGCCGCTACGGGCGAACTCCCACATCACGCGGTCGAACTTGTCCATATCGGGCTCGCGTCCGGCCTTCACGTCGTCGTAGATAAGCGACATCACGTCGGCCTGACGCTTCTCGCTGGGATAGACAACCTCGACACCCGCGGCCTCGCATTCGCGGCCGTAGACGCCCGCGCCCACGGTGCCATCGGTTCCCATGATGCCGATCTTATGCACCGGCTCGGCCGGCATACTCAGGTTGGGGTCGAACTCGCACTCCCCCATCACCGCACCGGCCAGAGCATAGCGCACCGACTCACGCGGCATGTGGATAATCGGCACCTTCGTAAACGACTGGATCTGGTCATAGAAGTAGTGTGACGTGTTGCAGGGAATGGCAATGTGTGCACAGCCCAGCGACTCGAGTGCCTGGGCGCACTCTTTCATGGTCGCCAGCAGTTTGGCATGCTCGCCGGTCTTAATGGCCAGCGTGCGGTCGGGCATGGTCGACTTGGAGAGTACCACCATGTCGATATGTTCCTGATCGCAGGCAGCAGCCGTATGACGCACCACCTGGTCGTAGTAATACGACGTGGCCTCGGCGCCCATGCCGCCGATAACTCCCAGCTTTTCCATCGCCGCCTCCTTGGTGACGCTTGCGCAATTGCGCGTATCATACCCGCGCCCGCCCGATGCAAACCGGACGGGCGCCGCGCTCATCTACTTGTAATACGTCTTGAACAGCTTAAAGTGGCGCAGCTTGGTGTGCCACATGCGCAGCCAGCGGTTAAAGACAAAGTCGCCCTTCATAAACGAAGGGTCGGCGCCCTTGCCCTCCTTGTCCAGGCGATGCACCTTAGCGCGCAGCTCGGGATCCTTGACGTACCTGTCGACGACGCCCATGGGGACGACCATCCACAGGGCCTCGTCCTGCGCCGTCACAAACTCCGGCTCAAACGGGCGGTTGAGCACATACTCGTCCACCACATACTTGGCAACGTTAAAGCCGCTGTTGGTAACGTAGTAGTTGCTGCGACCCTGGCGTGTGTTGAAATCGAAGAACTTAAACGAGCCATCGCGCTCGTCGTACTTAACGTCAAAGTTGGAATAGCCCACAAAGTGAAGGTCCTCGAGCAACTTGCGCACGCCGCCCATGAGCTCGTCGTTGGGCTCGGTAATGATACAGGCATGGTTGCCGACACCGTGGGGCTGATGCTCCTCGAGCAGCACATGGCCCAGGCACATCATGCGGACCTTACCGTTGCGGTCGGAATAGCTGGTGAGCACGCGCATGTACTCGTCGTTGCCGGGCACGCGATCCTGCAAGATCAGATCGTCGGTGTAGCCGCTGGCATACGAATCGCGAATGACCTGTTCCAGCTCGGCGCGGTCGGCAATCTCATAGGCCTTCTTCTGGCCCTCGAACTCATGCTGCCACCACATGATGCCGTCAGAAGGCTTCAGAATCATCGGGTAAGGAAAATCGATCTGGTCGAGCACTTCGGCAGGCGCCTCACCCTGAGCATTGAGCATCGCCTTGGTAAAGGTAAACGTGTGTGGATAGGGCACGCCATGCTTCTCGCACAGCTCGTAGAAGATCTCCTTCTTCTGACACTGCTCAAGCATGCTATAGGGAGCGTAAGGCGCGACGATGTTATCCGCCAACTCATGGGCATCCTTGGCCTGAGCCACGAGGGCAACATAGTTATCGCCACAGCCCACAAGGACAATCGTCTTATCGGCATGCGCTTGGGCAATGCCGTTGACGGTTTTGAGCATCACGGGCATGGTATCGATATCCACGTTGGGCGTGTAGTCGATAATCTGGCTGCGGTACGCGGGACCCGTCTGGTACTTGCCAAAAACCAGACTCTTGACCTGGTACTCCTCGTAGAAGGCGCGCGCCACCGAATAGGCGTTGATGTCGCCACCAAGCAGCACGGGAATGAACTCGCGCTCTGTAAACTGCAATGCCATGGAAACTTCCTATCATGAACTGCCCACACAACGGGCGGTCTTTGCGCAACTGATTCATTCTAGCGTGCCAAGCCGCCGGCGCCCAAAGCTCCACCGTATCTATGGCAATCGACGTAATCGTCCAGCACGAAGACGGCGCTCACCGTTGTATGACAATGGGCAATGAACCTACCATTGTTGTAGGATTCATCGTATTGACATCTTCGAGCGAAAGGCGCACACGTGCCCCAAGACCATCCGACCGATAATCCCATCCTCAATGCCGCGAAGCGCGAGCTGGAGGAACGCGCACAATCGGCCGTTCCCCTACGAACGGCAAACGATGCTTACAACGGGCCTGCCCGCATCGTCTCAATCAACACGTCGGCGCACAAGGGCACGCGCAAGTCGCCCGTCGCCGATGGACACGACACCGTTATAGAGCAATTTGGCCTCGCCACCGATGCGCACGCCGGGCATTGGCACCGCCAGGTCTCTTTTTTAGCCGCGGAGTCCATCCAGACGGCGCAGGCACGCGGGCTCGACGTACACGAGGGTGACTTTGGGGATAACTTCACAACCCGGGGCATCAACCTGCTCTCGCTCCCCTTGGGCACGCAGCTCAAGCTTGGCAGCGAGGTGCTTGTCGAAATCAGCCAAATCGGCAAGGCCTGCCACACACGCTGCGCCATCTACTATCTCGCCGGCGACTGCATCTTTCCCCACGAGGGCGTTTTCGGCGTGGTACTAAAGGGCGGAGAGGTCTACGCCGGCGACGATATCCAGGTAATCAAACTCGGCGACGGCACCTGTTCGTTCACCCCCGCCGAGGCCCTCGAAGAGATTGAGCGGGCTCGCCAGAAGGGCACGCTGTAGTTATAAAACCCCACGTTGAGATGGCTTTTACAGCCCAAAACTCCTCTCAAACAGGGCTCTGTAACGTTAAAGTTGAACTCTATGGTTTCTCAACAATTCATCATAACTGCAGGTCAAAGCCAAAGCCTCAAGTTCAACTTGACCCTTTGGGACCTTTAAGGTTCAAGTTGAGGTCGAAAGCAGTAGTAGAATACCGTTCGAACCATAACCTACGATTGATTGCAGAGGGACTGGATGCAGCATTCGAATCATCGCACCGCAGCGCTCATTGCGTCGAAGCCGGCTCGTATCATCACGAGCGCCGCGCTCGCCGTTGCGCTGACGGCCACGCCGATGCTCTCCCCCGTTGCGGCGTATGCCGCCTCGCAGGCAACGCAGGACCAGCTTTCCGCAGCCCAGCAGAAGATCGAAGCCGCTACGAGCGCCTACAACGACGCCCGCACCAAGCTCGATGACCTGCAAAAGCAGATTGACTCCAATGAGGCAAGCATCGAGGAAATCGAGGCTAAGCTTCCCGAGCAGCAGGCCAAGGCAAGCTCCGCCATGCGCGATCTGTACAAGTACCAGAAGGGCACTAACCCCATCGTGAGCTTCCTGGTCAACGCGCAGAGCCTGGGTGAGTTCATCACGACCTGCAAATACACCAACCAGATCACGAGCTCGAGCGTCGACGAGATCGAAGAGCTCAATAATATGCAAACCGAACTCGAGCAGAACAAGGCCGAGCTCCAGCAGGCCAAGTCTCAGCTTGAGGCGGAGCAGAAAAACGCCGAGGATGCGCTGGCGCAGGCCCAGCAGCTCCGCAGCGAGGCACAGGCAAAAGCCGAGCAGGAAAATGCCGCCGAGCTTGCCAAGCTTGAGGCCGATAAGGCCGCTGCCGCCGAAAAGCTCTCGGGCGAGGGCGTAAGCGGCAGCAATTCCAGCAGCCAGGCCACCAACACCAACACCACCATCGACACCACGGTGAACAACGCCAATACCGGTAGCTCCGATTACGATTCGTTCATTAATGAGTGGACGAGCCGCATCGACAATTATCTCGCCGGCTCCCCCATGGCAGGCCAGGGCTATAACTTTGCCCTCGCCGCTTGGAATACCGGTGTCGACCCCCGTTGGTCCCCCGCCATCGCCTGCATCGAGAGCACCAAGGGTGCTTATTGCGCCAATTCTTACAACGCCTGGGGCTGGAGTGCACGTGGCGGCGGTTGGCGCAGCTTTGGCAGCTGGAGCGAGGGCATCTCCGCTCACGTTGCCTATCTGGGCGCCAACTACGGCTCCACCCTTACCCCGGCAGCGGCCAAAAAGTACTGCCCGCCCACGTGGCAGGACTGGTACAACAAAGTCGCCAATCAAATGAACCGTATTTAAGTGCAACTACAAAGGGCCCCAGACGGGGCCCTTTTCGATTATCTAAGAGACGACACCGGTCGCGTTGCCGATAACAACGACGACGCACATGACGGCAAACATAAACCCGAGCGCCTTGAACCATAGTTCGACAAAAGCGCTCCCCCGATACCGATCGAGCACGGGAAAACGACGTCGAAGCCTACGCCGGTCGAGCATTCCGAATGTAATGAGCAGCACCAGGCCATCGACCATAAAGAAATACTCAAGTGCCAAAAACCACGTTGGATAGTTTCGGTTTTCGCCCGTCGGCGTAAATACCGCAAAATGGCTGCCCATCAGCAGCAACAATGTTGTCGCAATGACGCATCCATTCCATATGCGCCCCACGGGCTCGGGGATACGCGAGAGCAGACGCGCACATTTGGACGTCACGAGAGAGACGATCGAACGCCGTCTTGCAGAAGACGGAAGCGTGAAGGCAACCGGCTGCTGTACCCGTTGCACCTGTGGCACCGCGGCCCGGGGCACGCTGGCAGCAGAAAAGGTCACGGGCGACGGTGCAGGGAGACATAGCTCATATGCCGCACGCGCAGCATGCCCCAGTGCCTTTGCGCTCGCAAAGCGCTTGCCGGGATCGAGTGCCATCGCCATGCAAATCACATCCGCCAGCGGAACGGGAATGTCATGCGCCTCGCATTGCTCACGTATGTCCCGCCCCGGTTTAGGGTCAGTTCCCGTCAGGCAAAAGAACAGCAGCGCGCCAAGCGCGTAAATATCACTGCGGACACTCGTCTGCCCAAACCCAAACTGCTCGGGCGGCGCATAGGAACGCGTGCCAAACTTGACGGTGTCGGCGTCGGCGCCATCGCGCCAAACGCGCGCGATTCCCAGGTCAATAATCACCAGCGACGAGAAGGTCATGCCGGCATCGGCCGCATACCTCACGCCCGATACGATGATGTTCGAGGGTTTAAGGTCGCGGTGGATTACCGGCACCCCCGGCTCCCCCGCAGCTGCAAAACCAGCATGCAGCTCGCCCACCGCTTCACACAGAACGGGATACAGCCCGCGGGCATAATCGGGCGTCGCCCCCAGGCGCCCCACGAGCGCCTCGAGTGTCTCGCCTTCGACATACTCCATCACCACGTCAAGCTCGTCGCCCACACGGCGACAATCGACGATTCGGGGTAAGTGCTCAAAACGACGACCGGCGCGCTGGGCCGCAAACAGGCGCTCATATGCTCCGCCAATCTGCACCGGAGCATCAATGCGCTTGCGGACAAAGGGACCGAGAGACCCGCCGCCAGAGCCCTCAAAATAGACGAGTTCGGTCGTCTCGACATCCGAGCACTTGAGCACGCGCTCCACACGATAGCTGTCATCGCGGTCGAGCGACGCCAAATGCTCGACAAGTGAAGCAGTCAGCTCGTCATCGGAATATGTTGGGCTCTGAATATCCATGGCGTCCATCATAACGCAGGGTGCGGACACCCCATGGTGTCCGCACCCCGTTCGTTTGCATGGTGTTCCGGTGACACCACCGGCTCAGCCATCGGCCACTAACTCACCGTTTCCTCGCCAAAGCGATACAGCTCTTCATTGACCTTTTGGAGGCTACAGCCACGGTCGATGCAAAAGATAATGATTGCATCGCGACGGTCCTTACAGTTGAGGACGCTCACTCCGGCAGCCGTCAGGGCGCGGTTGGTCTCCTTGAGCGTCAACGCCATTGCAAAGGCAATCTGCAGCACCTTGTTGCGGCTCGGATGCCGCGCACCGGTAAAAATCTGATAACCAAAAGTCTCATTGAGGTCGGCCATGCGCACCACACGCGAGCGCTCTAAGCCCTTTTCCTGCAGCAGTTGCCTAAGGTAGTCCGAAAGCGACGGGGCGGCAAAGTCGTGTTCTTTGATATATCCATCGATGTTTGGCGCGTCGAGGAGCTCATTGAGCAACTCGTCCGTCAGCTTTTTATCGGGCATACGACCTCACCTCCCATACGGCGCAACGGTAGCGACATGTTAGGCCAGCACCCAGCTTGCAGCAGTAGACTTATCAAACACGTTGGCAAAATAGAGAGCCTTCTTGATGTCACCATCAAAGTAGATATTGCCCGCCACGGAACCGCCGGCGGCAAGGGTACCAGACTGCAGTTCATCGGAGCCCTCGCTGTAATAACCCTGGTTCTGCTGAGCACCGTTGGCATCCTCGCCCTTCCAGTCGTAGACATTGTAGTCCGCGCCCTCATCGCCATTGTTGACGTACGTGACGTGAATGCCCGTCATGGTCGAACCGTCAAAATTTGTGAGACCGGGCTGGACGGAATCGACGACGACGGAAAGACCGGCAGCTGTGGTCACCGTCGTACCAACCGCCAGGTCAGTCGTAGGCTGCTCTTCCTTCTTCGTCTCTTCCTTCTTGTCACCATCGCCGGCATCCTCGGTGACGGTCGCCTTGTCGCTACCACAACCGGCAAGAAGACCGGCAGTGCCCAAGGCGACGGTGGCGAATGCGCCAAGTGCAGCGCGACGGCTCAGCAGCACTTCGTTTTCGAGCTTATTCATCATGCATCCTTCCTACGATCCGGCTACCGCGCCGGCACACAGCACATCGTAGAAGGCAGCGAGCTCAAATTCATTAGCCGGGAGCTAATGGGGGTTTGTAAGCCAGATTGGTACTGGATTGAGAAGATGCCTGTTCAGATGGAGCGGTGATTGAGGCTGCAGCTTGATGCCAAAGCGCCCTTGCCGCGCCTCTGGCCGACATTAGCCGCACCCCTCTCACCTGCAAGATGCCCATGAGGGGGCCGCCCGCGAAGATAACGCGCGCATGGTGTTCGACGATTCCGCCGCCCCGCTATCGAATAAAAGGTATGGTCCTAAGATCACTCAGGCAATAAAGCAATAGCGCTGCGGTATATCTCCCCGTGCTTTAAGTCGGCATCAGCCACCTCAGGCAAGCAATTCAAATCACGGCACCCCTATGCCAGCTCGCGAAGCCTCCCGAGCGCCAGCCTGAACCACTCCAGATCGTCCTCATCAGGCACGCTATCGTACTTCCAGTGCGTTATATAGCGCCACCGAGAGAAGACGCCGCTGCCCAGAAGCCCAACGTCGTCTATGGTGTCTATGTCCTCTCGCAGTCCTTCGGCCGTACCGGAGCGCGGATATGCCCCGGCAAAGGCCTCGCCACAGTCCATGTGCCAACCCAGGCCGAACATGTCATGGGCCAACGCGTGGAAGTCGCGGGTGGGACCGTCCAGCGAATCCTCGAAGCGCTTAACGAACCTGCACAGGTCATCACCGTAAACCCCGCCGAACAAATAAGACTCAATCACGTCCTTGCCGCGCAAGGCCTCTAACCACTCGGTCGGAATGCCCTCGTATCCGTACAGGATGCCGGCCAATCCACCGGCCACGCAAGCCGTGGTGTCGGTATCGTCGCCCAGGTTCACGGCGGTCAGTACGCAGTCGTGGTAGTTGTCGGTATGTTCTAGGCACCAGATGGCGGCGTGGTAAGTATCCCACACGTAGCCGCCGCTGGCACCAGCTCTGTCCTCACTCTCGCAGCCGGCGTGCCCGCTGTAAAGCACCTCGCGGGCATAGGCGATCATGTCCACGCAGGCCTGGCAGCAGTCGTCGGTAGCGTGGGTGATCGCGCTGACCTCCCTTATGTCGCAGTCGGAGCATTCCATGAACACCATAGGCAGGCAGCGCATGAGCGAGCCGTTGCCCTTGCTGTATTCGCTTGTGAGCCCGCAACCCGTATCGAGCGCCTGCCTGGTGGCGTTGCCGTAGTCGAAGACATTCCCGTCGGCGGTGTATGCGCCTTCGTTTATCCATTTGCGGAACTTGACGAGGATATCGTCGCAATTGATATCGCCCAGCTCGCGGTAGCTGTCGCACAGCGCGAGCGCCATGGACGTGTCGTCGCTCCATGTGCCCGCAGGCTGGTTGTGCGTGCCGCGGCCCACCATGTCCGTGCAGGCAAAGCTGTCGCGCGGCCTGAACTCGTAGGGCACGCCGAGCGCATCGCCCACGGCCATGCCGTACACGCAGTCCCTCACCGTCCGTAACAAGCCCATGGCGCGCACCTAGTTCCAGTTCATGCCGAACTTGCGCGAGCAAAGCACGTCTTTCCAGTGACTCTCGCGCTCGCACACCTCGGCGGTGGTCATCTTGGTGTCGCACACCTCTAGGATGGAGTAGGTGAAGTTTTCCATGATGTACCCAATTCCGTGCTCGGCCACGATGGCCTTGAACTCCTTGTTGCCGCCAGTCGGGTCCATGGGGTTGGCATAGGCGCTCCAGCGCTGCCAGATACCCAAGTCCGCGCCCGCGTCCTTCTTGCTATCGCCCGAGGCCGAGCCCACGTAGAGTTTCCCCGTCGCGGTGTCGGTGATGCAGTAGACGCCCTTCACGTTGTCCAGCGCCCAGTACCAGTCGGAGCCCACGCTGGCGATAACGGCCCGCAAGGTCTTGTGGTCGATGCACACGTACTTGTAGCCAGGGAAAGGGGCAACGTTGCCCAGGCTCATCGAGTACTCGTACACTACGGGCTCGAAGTCGTGCATCGTGTTCTCGTAGAACTTGTTGTAGATGTCGCGCCCGATAGGCTTCTTCAACTTGATGATGAGGCGCTTGATGTAGGCCTCGTAGTCGGGAAGAAGCGTCAACTTGTAGCCCACGCCGCCCAGCACCTCGGGTACTGCCTTCTCCACTTTGTGCATGCCGCCGAAGATGAAGTACTCGGGCCCGTAGGTGTAGTACTGTGCGAACGAGAGCAGGTAATCCGCATGGTTGAGGTTGTTATTCGCTTGTCCCGTCGCGCTCCTCCACGCGTTCATCTCGTACCATCGCGAGCCGCTATCGGTCTTCTCGGGGGTCGAGGTGTCCTTCAGCAGCATGTCGTACGCGCGCACGTTCACGTCGCCAGCGTTCATGTTGAATTTGATCTTTGTCTTCTCTGGGTGCGCCACCGGCATCAAATCCCTGAGCGTTATAACAACATTTCCCATGTTAATTCCGCCGTTTCAGTTTGAAAAGCCTGTAGGTCGGTCGCGCGCGCAGACGTGGTGTAAGAGTGTCCTGAGGTCCGTCGCTGCAAGTCCCGATGTTACTCCTTCTTGAGACCGCGCCTCTCGACTATCTCGTCCACTATCTCCCTGGCGCG
>DBGDSC010000036.1:0-13073 GCA_048402045.1 Collinsella sp. | reverse complement strand
GGCTGGGATAGAATGTCGCTGTGGGCCATCGTCTTTCCTTTCGTCGAATATCTAGGCGCTGACGATTCTAGGCGATGGCCCTCCCTTGCTTCTTACACCACGGCTGCGCGCGCTACCGTACCCCATCCTGGCCCGTGCAAAAAAACGGAGTATTCTGCAACGTAACCACGCCAGCACCGCCGCGGGTGGGCAAAACTGTAGGGCGCCGTATCATTTTAAGTCCCGACATGGCGAGAATGACGCGCCCCTGCTCCGGAAAACGGCGAAATCTAACTCAAAACGCTCATAAGGGATATCTGAAGGCCACCGTTGGCGACGTCGAATCATATGCAGACAACTCGAACTGCAGAATACTCCAAAAAATGCACGGCGCACCCCATGGGACCCATTGCCGCATGGCAGGAAACAGGTCCACGGCATCCTCTAGATGCATTCCCGAGGAAATCACATTTGAACTAGCGATCGGATACGACAAACAAAAAGGGCCCCGAGCGTAGTTGCTCGGGACCCTTGGTTCACCTCGCTCTAGCGGGCGATGCGTATGTTACTTGCGCTTGCCGCCGCCGTCACCGGGACGACGGGAGCTGCTACCACGCTTGCCGCCACGGCTGTTGCCATAGCTGCCGCGGTTATCGCGACCGCCGGCGCGGCCGCCACGGGAGCCGGCCTGGTTGCCGCCACGACCACCACGATAGCCGCCACGACGCTCCTCGCGGGTATCGTCGTAGTTGCGCCAGTCATCGCGACGATCGCGGCTGGCACGCGGGTCACGACGATCGCGCGACTCGTTAGAACGACCAGCGCCGCCGCGGCCGCCATTGCCGCGAGCACCCTCGCGACGCTCGCCGCCGTGGCTACCGCGCTCTTCAAAGCGCTTGCCGCCACGGGACTCACCGCCGCGGGCACCACGCTCACCACGGCCCTCGCCGCCACGACGCTCATCACGGCCACCGCGCTCGTCATCGCGACCGGAACGACGACGGTCGCCCGCACCACGCTTGCCGCTACGCGAACCGCGGCCCTCGTCCTCGCGCTCGACACGACGACGGCCACCGCGATCCTCGTCCTCGCGGCGGCGGCGATGTGCCTCGCCCTGGAACTGCTTGGCACGACGCTCGGCACGGTTGCCGCGCGGGGTCTGCTCGACAGCACCGCCGCGCTCCTCGGCAGCCACCTCGCGGGCCACGCTCTCCACGGCCTCGTCCACGCGAGCCTGAACGCCCTCGCGCACGCGGGTCTTGCCGCCGCGCTTGGGACGGCTCGGACGCTCGCCGTCGCCTCGACGCTCGTCGCGACCGCGGTTGGAACGACCGGCAACATCGCCGTAATCGTCGCCGTTGCGTTTGCCGTCGCGACGCGCCTGCTCAAGCTTCTTCTTGCTCTTGGACTTGCCGCGCTTGGTCTTCTTCTTCACCTTAAAGGCCGCAGGGTCGCGCTCGGGGTCAACCGCGGGCGGATTGGGGCCCACATGCAGGTCGCCGGCGTCGTAAATATCGGCTGTCTTGTCCATGAGCTTCTCGATCTCGTAGAACTCATCGACGTCCTGCTCGGTCACAAACGTGATGGCCCAGCCCAGCTCACCGGCACGACCGGTACGACCGATACGGTGGATGTAGTCGGTCGGCTCGGCCGGCACGTCAAAGTTCACGACGTAGCGCACGTCGCTAATGTCGATGCCGCGGGCGAGAACGTCGGTTGCCACCAGCACGTCGACGGTGCCATCGCGGAAGGCAGAAAGCGCGCGCTCGCGCTGAGCCTGGCTGCGGTTGCCGTGGATCGCGGCAGCCTTGATGCCCTTGCGCTCCAGACGACGGCAGCAGCTGTCGGCACGGTGCTTGGTGCGCATAAAGACGATGGTGCGCTCCGGGCCCTCCTTCTTGAGGAACTCGGGCAGCAGGTTGTTCTTGGCCTCGATGGACACCGGGAACACAAACTGGTCGACGGTGTCGGCGGTCGACGTGGCGGGCGCGATCTCCACGCGAGCCGGGTCGCTCACCAGGTCGGTGATCTCGCCCACGGCCTCCTCGTCGAGGGTCGCCGAGAACAGCAGCGTCTGACGCTCGGCCGGCGTCTCGCGCACAATGCGGCGGACGGCGGGCAAAAAGCCCATGTCGAGCATGCGATCGGCCTCGTCGAGCACCAGCACCTTGACCTCGTTCAGGTGGCAGGCGCCCTGCTCGATCAGATCGACCAGACGGCCCGGCGTGGCAACTAGGATATCGCAACCGTACTTGAGTGCCGCGGTCTGCGGCTTGTAGCTCACGCCGCCCACGACGGTCACGGCAACATGGCCGGTGACGTCGGCAATCTTGCTCGCGACCTCGTCGATCTGCTGGGCAAGTTCGCGCGTAGGGGTGATGACGAGCATCACGGGGCCGCGGCCGTTACCCTCGGGCTTCTTGGCGCCGCGACGGCGGTTGCGACCGCCACGCTCGCGCACGGGCTTGGGCGGAGCGATGTGCTCCAAGTTGTTCATGGTCGGCAGCAAGAAGGCAGCCGTCTTGCCGGTGCCGGTCTGAGCGGCGGCAAGCAGGTCGCGGCCCTCGAGCACCACGGGGATGGAGCCGGCCTGAACAGGCGTCGGCGCCGTGTAGCCCAGGTTCTCGATAGCACGAAGCATCTCGTCGGAAAGGCCCAGCTCGTCAAAGGCGGGCAGACTCTCGGTAGCGGACTCGATGGCCTGGGCGGCATTGGCCTCATCGGCGGCATCGAAGGCAGCCTGGGTCATGGCCTCGCGGGCCTCGTCCAGAATCTCGGCGTCCGTGACGTCGGATACAGAATTACGCATATGTTGTTGTTCCTTATCTGCACGCGTCATGAGCGCGGCATGCGGCCGCGCGGGCGTGCTTGGTAGTGCGCTAATACATACAAAAACAGGTGCGCACAGAGAGGACGTTGCTCAGCACGCTGGCGATCGCTTTGGCAGCCCTATCACGCGCCGTCCAGACGCAGCAGCTCTAAGCGATGGAGCAGATTCGCCGCGGGTTAGTATACCCGTGCTTCGCATGCCCCCACGTAAACCACAGATGACGAGGCGGACGAGGTGGGCCCGGCTGATTATCTCAATCTGTAACAGATGCAGGGCAAAATCGGGTCCAAATGTTACAGATCAAGACAGAGGGGGATTTCCGTCCAGTCCAAACCAAATCTCTCAGTCTTCCTGCAATTTCGAACATGTGGCCTATAATGTTGCTTTGGTTACACTATTTATTGTGCAGCCATTTAATACGTCGCCCACCGGGGCCATTAATTCCTATCGCCATATTGGCTAGGAAGCAATCAAAGGAGGTATCCGTGGCAGCAGAGACGCCTTGCTCGGTCCTCTATAACGATATTCGCTCGTTCGGCGGTCTTAAACATCTCGAGATCGCCCGAATGCTCATCAATGGAAACTCTTATCTCGGCAGTACCCTGCTCGAGAAATGCTCTTCCAACCGCTCGTATCTCACCCGTTACATCGTCCATCGCAAGCCTGACCAGTGCGCACCCTCCATCTACAGCGACTTTACCGTCACCACACTCAACCTTTCCTCGGCAATCTGCAGCAAGCTCGGCGGCGGCGAGGCCGCCTATCGGGCAATCGCCGAGCACTATCGCGGTCCGGCCGCCAACGAAATGATGTCGGCTCTCGCCAGCTACAAGCTGGACAGCCGCCTATATGCAAATGCCCTCAATCGCATCGACAACTTCGACGGCAATGCCGTGCGCGAGAAAAGCACGCTTTACCTTATGCTCTTTGTGGCAACGGGGGCGCTCGCCGATCCCGTTCAGGGCGTGGCCACCGTCGAGCGCTTTTGCAGCAGCAAGACGGGCGGGCACTTCGGCACCACCGAAACTACCGTCGGACGTGGCTTTATGAACAGCCTGGAACAGCCGCGCACCGTCGCCCCCAACCTCGGTCTGCTCAGAACCCATGCCGACAACTGCGCCGACATGCAAATCCATCCCCTCACACGCGATCCGCGCGGCACCGTGATTGGTTCTTTGCCCAAAACCTCGCCCAGCATCACCGATGTGGGCGCCGACGCATCGCGCGAGCATCTTCGCATTTGGCTCGAGGGTGAGCACTGGTACGCCCAGGGCCTTGGATCGACCAACGGCACAGTGCTCGAATCGGGCGCGGGCGACGGCGATATTGTGATTGAGCCGCCGCGCGACCAACGCGAGCCCGGCAAACTCTATCCCCCCGTGGAAATCGCCAACAGCGACAGGCTCCATCTGGGTCTCTACACGACATTCCTTGTCATTGTGGACTAGCACGGACGGCGATCGGAAGACGGTCGCCGTCCGTCTTTCGTCTTCTACCTTCTGCGTCGTAAACGACAATACTCAGCGGCATACGTGGGCAGTGCGGCTATCATGGTTCTTTACCGATATCCGCACTGCTCACGTATACGTGCGGCAACCCATGCCAGACAAAGGAACGCCATGGATACTACCGATAGCGCCTATGGCGACAAACTCATCCGTCTTGACACGTTCGACACCGCCGTGGCGGTCGACCCCAACGCCGAGGACGAGGCCAAGCGTCGGTTTATGACGCTTATTCTCCAGACGGCCCACCGCAACAACGGCAACATCGGGCACGTGCTGCGCGCGACCAACACGAGCGGCGAGGTCTTTGCCGTCAAGCTACTCAAGGACAACGCCATCCTTTCCGGCCAAGCCCCCGACCGCTCCGCCGAGCAATCGGCAGCGCACCTGGCCAACACCGCCGCGCTGTTCGAGGAGTACCGTCATCTGTGTACCGTCTCGCACCTGCGCGGATTTCCACGCGTCTATGGCTACGGATCGTGCGAGGATGACCCGCTCATCCTCATGGAGTGGGTCGAGGGCACCTCACTCAAGCAGGCGCTACCTCTGCTTCCGCACGACGCCTCGGGCGGGCTGACCACCCAGATGGTCGCCGCCGTCGGAAACGCCGTGCTTCGTGCGCTCTTGATGACCCAAGGCCTCGTGAATCCGGTCGTCCATCGCGACCTGTCGCCTGCCAATATCATGTTCCGCACCACCAGCCGAACACTCGAGCAGCAGATTGCCGATTGTTCCTTTGACCCCTGCCTCATCGACATGGGCTCCGCGACCATGGCTCTCGGCGACGACACGATCACCCGGCGCGCCGACATCTGGCGCTTTGGCACACCCGCATACGCCGCGCCCGAGATGCTCACGCAGGATATCGAAGGCATCGCGGCTCTTCGCCGTTCGCCGGCAATCGATGTCTACGCGCTTTCGAGCATTCTGTACCAGCTCTACAGCGGTCGCAAACCGTTTGACTTTGAGTCGACGGACGCCACTGCAACCGGCTCGTTCTATCTCGTAAAGACCAAGACCAAGCCGGCGCCGCTCGAGCCGCGCTGCGAGGGCGATGAAGCGCTCGTCCAAATCATCATGAAGGGTCTCTCAGTCGAGCAGTGCGATCGTCCCACCGAGCAGCAGATGCTCGAGGTGCTCTCGGCATACCTCACTGATGCCGAATCCGAGGGCCGCGAAGGCACAGGAGACGAGGCCGCGATTGATATCGATTCTGGCACGCACCTTAAGGTCGACGTCGCCGGCAAGCGCGCACGAGAGATCCTGAATCAGGCCCGCCACGATGCCATGACCCGCCGCCGCTTTATTATCGGCGGCGCTATCGCAGCCGTTGCGGGGCTCAGCGTCATTGGGGCGGCAACCCATGGCTTTGGCATCCCCGACTACCTTGACGGCATCCGCGGTTCACTTGACGACTACACCTGGGATCAGCTGCAGGAGATTTCGCTCAAGATTAAGGCCGCCGAGACCCGTAGCGGGGCACGCGAGATTGCCAAGCGTTACCACCTGCTCGACGCTGATGGGCATATCCCCTATCCGTGCACCAAGCGTGTCACGCTCACCAACGGGCTGGAGGTCGGCGCGCAGCTTGTGGGCATCCGTCACGATGAGCTTCTGGACGGTACGGGCAAGGCCGGGCTGACGTTTATGTTCGACGCGGGTATTGCCGAGCGCAACGCTGCAGCTGAACCGCCGAGCGCCGGCTGGGCAGATTGCGAGCTGCGGAAATGGCTCAACGGCGACGGCCTTAAGCTGCTGCCCAACGAGTTGCGCGCACTCATTAAAGGGGTCAAGAAGGTCTCGAACAATGTGGGCGCCGCCAACAGCGCATCGTGCCTGAGCGAGTTGCCCGCAACCCTTTGGCTGCCCGCCATGGTCGAGCTGTGCGGTACGCAACCGTCCGATTCGTTTGCCGAGGACTATCACTACCTGGCAGACATCTACAACGGCGAGGGCAAGGAGTATCAGCTCTTCCGCGAGCTCAAGGTAAGTCCGTATACCACGAACGAGATGCTGGTTCGCCAGTGGAAGGGCAAGGACACCTGCTGGTGGGAGCGCACGGTGAGCCCCGACTCATCGGAGACCGAAGGCACGCTCTACATAAACCGTGTGGGCCACGACGGCGACGCCTTTACGTACGCAACGCCTGCGGACAAGCCAAACAAGCTAACCTGCGTGATCCCCGGGTTCTGCATCTAGGCGGCGGGCGTCTTGCCGCAACGGGACCCCTCCCCGGCAATTGTCTCGATCTGTAACAGTTAGAGGTCATTTTCCCTGCTAGATGTTACAGATTGAGATGATTGGTTGGGACGGTCCATCGGCCAACCATCCATCCTCATCTGTAACGAAATCTCATACATTTCTTTCTGTACTGGACACCCCCAGGGGGTATGGGTGTATAGTATCGGCAGGTTAACATTTCCGACACTACGTCACAGAAAGGAGAAGCCATGGCTCAAGATAAGTTTGACGTGGGCGGCATGACGTGCGCCGCGTGCCAAGCGCACGTGGACCGTGCCGTCAGCAAGCTCGACGGCGTCGAGAGCGTCGCGGTCAATCTGCTCGCCGGCTCTATGCTGGTGGACTACGACCCTGCGCAGGTCTCCCCCGACGATATCTGCACCGCCGTCGACCGTGCCGGCTACTCGGCCTCGCCCGTCGATGCGGGCACCGGTGCCGCCGGCTCAAGCGGCAGCTCGCAGGCCAGGTCTGGCGTCACCCATATGGAGTCGCCGACCAAAAAGTTGGAGGCCGCCGCCTCCGCCATGCGCACCCGCCTCATCATCTCGATCATCTTCCTCATCCCGCTGTTCTACATAGGCATGGGGCACATGCTCGGTTGGCCACTGCCCGGCGTCTTCACCGACCACACCCACAGCATGACGCTCGCGCTCACCGAGCTCGTCCTGCTCATCCCCATCGTCTACGTCAACGACGCGTACTTTATCAACGGGTTTAAATCACTCGCGCACGGCGCGCCCACCATGGACGCCCTCATCGCCGTCGGCGCCACCGCGTCCATTGCCTGGTCGCTCTACGCCATGTTTATCATGGCCGACCAGCTGGCCGCGGGCCAGGTCCACGAGGCCATGATGACGGGCATGGACAACCTCTATTTTGAGAGTGCGGGCACGATCCTGTCGCTGGTCACCGTGGGCAAATACCTTGAGACACGCAGCAAATCCAAGACAGGCGGCGCCATCGAGGCGCTCATCGACCTGGCACCCAAGACCGCGACCGTCGTGGCAGAGGACGGCAGCGAGGCCACCGTCGATGTCGACGCCATCCTTCCCAGCCAAGTCCTGCGTGTGCGCCCCGGCGAGTCCATCCCTGTCGATGGCGTGGTGCTCGAGGGCAGCTCGGCCGTGGACGAGAGCGCGCTCACCGGCGAGTCCATCCCCGTGGAAAAGACCGCCGGCGACACCGTCAACGCCGCCACTGTCAACCGCACCGGCTCGTTTACCTTCCGTGCCACACGCGTGGGCGCCGACACGTCGCTCGCCAAGATTATCCAGCTCGTCGAGGACGCCAACGCCACCAAGGCGCCCATCGCCCGTATGGCCGACAAGGTCGCCGGCGTGTTCGTGCCCGTGGTGTTTGCGATCTCGGCCGTGACTTTTGTGGCATGGATGGTTTTGACCGGAAGCATCAACGAAGCGCTCACCTCCGCCGTCGCTGTGCTGGTGATCAGCTGTCCGTGCGCATTGGGTCTGGCCACGCCCGTCGCTATTATGGTCGGCACCGGCAAGGGCGCCGAGATGGGCATTTTGTTCAAAAGCGCCGAGGCGCTGGAAAATCTGCGCAGCGTGGGCACCGTGGTGCTCGATAAGACGGGAACGGTCACTCGCGGCAAGCCTGCCGTGACCGATATCGTGGTAGCCACGCGCGCCGACGGATCGCCCGCCATGAGCGAAAAGGCGCTGCTAAAGCTGGCCGCCGCGTTGGAGCGCTCGAGCGAGCACCCGCTGGCCGAAGCGATTATGGCCGAGTGCGAGACACGCGGGATCGTCGCGCGCATGGTCGAGGACTTTACTGCCGTGCCCGGGCGAGGCGTTACGGCGCGCGAAGGGCAAAACGCCATTGCCGCCGGCAACGTGCGCCTGATGAACGAGTTGGGCGTTACCGTGCCCGCGGGTCTTGCCGAGCAATTTGCCGCCGAAGGCAAGACGCCGCTGTTCTTTGCCAAGAACGGCGAGCTTGCCGGCACCATTGCCGTGGCTGACGAGGTCAAGGAGACGAGCGCCGAGGCCATCGCCGCGCTCCGCAAGCTCGGCGTCGACGTGCGCATGCTCACCGGCGACAACCGCGTCACCGCCGAAGCGATTGCCCGCCGCGTGGGACTGAGCAGCGAGCAAGTCATCGCCGACGTCCTCCCCGCCGACAAGGAACGCCATGTGCGCGAACTGCAGGACGCGGGCGGCAAGGTCGCCATGGTGGGCGACGGCATCAACGACTCCCCCGCCCTGGCGCGCGCCGACGTGGGCCTTGCCATCGGTACCGGCGCCGACATCGCCAAAGAAGGGGCAGATGTGGTACTCATGCGCAGCGACCTCATGGACGTCGCCCGCGCCATCGAGCTGTCGCGCGCCACGATCCGCAACATCAAGCAGGACTTGTTCTGGGCGCTGTTCTACAACGGCATCGGCATTCCGCTTGCCGCGGGCGTGTTCTTCCCTCTCACGAGTTGGCAGCTCTCGCCGATGTTCGGCGCCGCGGCCATGAGCCTGTCGAGTGTCTGCGTCGTGTCCAATGCGCTGCGCCTGCGAACCTTTAAGCCGAAAGTGGCAAAATAGGCTCACCATTCAGTCCATTTAGAACGGGTTTTCCAGATGCCCGAGATTGACCTGAAAGAGGAGCGACGCGTACTTTGATACGCGAGCGACGGCTTGAAGGTCAAGGTCGGGTGCCTGGGAAAGCCGACACAACAGAGAGGAATATCCATGCGTTTCACAATTAAGACTTCCGGCCTTATGTGCGGCCACTGCGACGCCACCGTCGAGACGGCGCTGCTCAACGTTGCCGGCGTGACCGATGCCGACGCCGATCACGAGACCCAGACTGTCCAGGTGGAGTGCGCCGACACCGTGACCGCCGAGCAGCTCGCCGCCGCCGTCGAGGCCGCGGGCGAGAAGTTCCACGCCCTGTCTGTGACCGCCGCGTAGCGACCTGAACGCACCCCTCCCCCGACCAGAAACGAGGACCCGCCATGATGGCAGACCATAAATCGGTGACCCGTATGCTCAAGACGGCACGCGGACAGATCGACGGCATCCTGCGAATGGTCGAGGAGGACCGTTACTGCGTCGACATCTCCACGCAGCTCATGGCAACACAGGCGCTCCTCGCGCGCATTAACGCCGACGTGCTCAAGGCGCATATCGAGGGCTGCGTGACTTCGGCAATCGAATCGGGCGACGAAGACCTCAAAGCCGCCAAACTCGCCGAAATCGAACGTGTCGTCGACAAACTCTCCAAGTAATTGGGGCATTGGGGACAGGTACGTTTGCACCACATTGGTGCAGATTAACCTGTCCCCCTTGCTCTAAATCGGGTATAAAGGCGTGCGGCATATCGAATGAAAGGCAATTTGCATGAATGACTTTATGAAGGGCCGCAATGGCGCTGACGAACTCACCATCGTGATGGGCTTCGCAGGCATTATCATCGCCATGATCGGATCGATAGCCCGCATCCAGTGGCTCAGCTGGATTGCCATCGCCGTAATCGTGATTGGCGTGCTGCGCGGCCTGTCCAAAAATATCGACGCACGTCACAAGGAGAACGAGGCCTTTGTCGCCGCGACCGCCAATGTTCCCGGCTTGGGCAAGTTTGTCGCCAGCTTGGGCGCCGGCGCCGCAGCGGCCAGCACCTCACGCGCAGCCGGAACGAGCAAGGAAGACTTTGAGCGCGCCAAGCGCACAGCCAAGAAGATGTGGAAGGGTCGCAAGACCACGGCATACCTCAAGTGCCCCAACTGCGGCCAGATGCTCTCCGTCCCCAAGGGCAAGGGCAAGATTCGCGTCACCTGCCCCAAGTGCCACGCCAAGATGGAGACGCGCTCATAGCCGCTACACCATAGGACAAATAAAAGCCGAGGCCTCGCACCGGGACCTCGGCTTTTTCTGATTATGACAAAAGGATTGTCCCTTTTTCGCATCGCCATATCGCGCGCTTACGCCACGCCGTCGCGGGCAAGCTCCTCGGCCAGCGCCTCAGCCGGCATGGCCATAATCGCGTCGAGCTCGGCGTCCACCTCGGGAATACGCTTCACCTTGAGCTTGCGTACCAGATCACCGCGACACATCACATGTATCGGCTCACGCAGAGCGCACAGATTATCGAGAGGATTCTCGCGCGTTACCAAGATATCGGCAGCCTTGCCGCACTCGATCGCGCCAGTATCGCCGCCCAGCCCCAGCAGCTCGGCATTAACCTGCGTGGCTGTATGCAGTGCGAAGGCGTTGCTCACGTCGACATACTTGGCAAAATAGGCGACCTCGCGCCACATGTCATACTGCGTCACGAACGGGCAGCTTGAGTCCGTGCCAAGGCCCACCTTAACGCCAGCTTCCAGTGCGGCACGGGCGCTCTCGATGATGCCCGAGCACACGATGTCGCCGTTCTTCTTTTGCGTATCGGTAGAATGGGTCTTTTCCGGGTCGAGCAATACAAACGGCAGCGCCGGGCTGATAGTGCAGGTCACACTCGGAGCACGCCCCTCGAGCTGCGTGCCCGCGGCGCCACGGTACAGCTCCAAGATTTCGGGTGTCAACGGAGCGCCGTGCTCAATCGTGTCAACGCCGGCCTCAAGCGCGGCCTTCACGCCCTCGGTACTCTCGACATGGGCCATAACCGGAAGGCCCATATCGTGCGCCGCCTTGCATGCCGCCGCGGCAACCTCCACTGGCATACGCAGCACGCCCGGCTCGCCCACCTCGGTCGCATCGAACACGCCGCCCGTCACGAACAGCTTAATGACGTCGGCACCACGCGCATACAGGTCGCGCACCTGTTCGGCTGCCTCGGCGGGACTGTTGGCCACCTGGGCGAACAGGCCCGCACCATGGCCGCCCGGCACCGTGATGCCCGTTCCCGGCGCCACCAGGCGAGGACCCTGATACTTGCCGGCATCGATAGCATCGCGCACGGCCAGATCGGCAAACAGCGGGTCGCCCGCGCCGCGCACCGTGGTCACGCCGCTTGCTAGCTGCTGCTGGGCACTGCCTTTGAGGATGCGGCGGACGATGGTGCGGCCCACGGGATTATCGAGCTTCTTCATCAGCGCGCCCGCATCGCCGGCCGAGACAGGCTTGCCCGAGCCGCACAGGTGCACGTGCATATTGATGAGACCGGGCATGAGATACGCACCACCCAGGTCGATAACCTCGGCACCCGCGGGCGCCTGCGCCACAGCACTCGGCCCCATCCATGTGATGACACCGCGCTCAACGGCCACGGCCATATCGGGTTGCGGCTCCATATGCTCCGAACCATCCAGAATGGTCGCATTGATAAACAACGTAGAACGATCGGCAGACGCCATATCGAGCTCCTCCCTCACGATTAACTTGAACATTTGTCCATTATTATCCAGCGCGGCAGGGTTGCTGCGGACATATCGGCTAACGGAGGGAAGAGGGGATGTGGGGGACGGAATACGTTGCAGCCCCACCCCAGCAACATCAGGGGAATGTCTCGATCTCTAACAGTTACGGGCCCAAACAGCCGCCAAACGTTACAGATTGAGACAAAGTCAGGGCAGCAGAGCGACCCCAGTAACATCCCCTACTCCCACTCCTGCTCGTAGATGTTGAGCGACTTTACGTACCGCCCCTGGGCGCCCATGATGTCGCGGACCAGACGCAAGAAGAAACTGATGCACGAGGTGTCAAAGCCATCCTGCAGGTCCTCCGGATGCACCGCACCAGGCCCATCGACCGCCGTGTCACTCAGGCGTGCGATGTCATACAGATAGAGTTGTCCCGCCGTCAGCCAGACATCGTCGACGCAGGCGAGGCGCACCGCAATCGCTCCGTCGCTCCAATGCTCCTTTTGCACGATATGCGGATCGTAGACATCAAAGCGACGGTCGGTGCGTGTGTCCTTCAGCGCGACCATACCAGTCGCAGGATCCTTGTCCAAAATGCCAAAGCGCGAGAAATACTGCGTGTCGCATACCTGCTCGAGCCGCTTGAGCGAGGCAGGCGAAAGCGATGCCGGCGGCTCATCAACATACAGCTCGAGCAGCGTCTTGCCATGGCGATAGGGGCGCTCGAAGAGCAGCCAATCGGTAAATGCCATGTTGTAGGCCATGATTTCGTTTTGGGAAGGCTCGGTGCAATAGCCGAGCCACGGGTCGACAATGATCTCGAACTGCTCGCGCGCCGGCTCCAAAAACTGAAACTTCCGCAGCATCCAAAAATGGGCCATGTCGGCAATATCGTTGCCAACGGCTTCGGCCAGATGCGCTCGGTCTAAAACGTGGTCAGTCACGGCATCCTCCTCAAACTGATGAACCTCAATTTGAGCTTACGAGGAGGGTGGGCAGCCACTGTCAGCACGGACAAAATAGGCCTCCGGCTGCAAACCAACTGCTGACCAAACACTTGACGGGATGCTTGACCGAAAATGCGCACCGCAATAAAACCGACGCTCCTATAAGTTGTCAAGAGGCAGTTTGCGGGAGCGCTCTCTCCAATTCGCACAGGAGCTCGTAATACCTCCTCTCCAGTTTCGTCGACCGCCGTTTCCCCCGTTCC
>DBGDSC010000035.1:0-2093 GCA_048402045.1 Collinsella sp. | reverse complement strand
CGCTCGTCCGGGAGGGCGGGATGCCGTTCGAGATGAGGGTCAAGACGCCGGCGCCCGATGGGGAGACGGCGAGTTAGCCGGCAGGTCGGCATGTCAATCCTGGTCTAACAGAGCCTTTTATAAACGTATTGTCAAACATATATTGCTAAAACAGAAACAATTTATAGACTGAGTCGGTCGTATTCTTTGGGCGATTGCTCCTATAATCTAGCCTTCGCTGCTGTCGGGAGGGAAGGACTAGGGCTCCGTTATTCTGTTGAAACGCTTTAACACTTTTGATGTTCTCACGCGTTTTTTGTTTCAAAAGCGTTAGGATGGGACTTATAGCGCGGGGCGTAATGGGTGCCTCGCACACGATGGGAGGCTATCAATGGCTAATCGTTTCGTTCTCAATACCATCTCTTATCATGGTTCCGGCGCCATCAAGGAGATCCCCGGCGAGCTCCAGCGTCGCGGCTACAAGAAGATCTTCGTCTGCTCCGATCCCGATCTGGTCAAATTTGGCGTTACCGCCAAGGTGACCGACGAGCTCGACGCCGCTGGCATCGCCTGGAGCCTCTACTCCGAGATCAAGCCCAACCCCACGATTCAGAACGTCAAGGACGGCGTCGAGGCCTTCAAGGCCGCCGAGGCTGACGCTATCGTGACCATCGGTGGCGGCTCCTCCATGGACACCGCTAAGGCCATCGGCATCATCATCAACAACCCCGAGTTCGCTGATGTCCGCAGCCTCGAGGGCGTTGCTCCCACCAAGAATCACGCCGTGTTCACCATCGCCGTGCCGACGACCGCCGGTACCGCTGCCGAGGTGACCATCAACTACGTCATCACCGACCCCGAGAAGGTCCGCAAGTTCGTGTGCGTCGACACCAACGACGCCCCCGAGGTCGCCGTCGTCGACCCCGACATGATGGCTTCCATGCCCGCCGGTCTGACCGCTTCCACCGGCATGGACGCTCTGACCCACGCCATCGAGGGCTACACCACCAAGGGCGCTTGGGAGCTCTCCGATATGTTCCACTTTGAGGCTATCAAGCTGATCAGCGAGAACCTGCGCGACTCCGTTGCCGAGGCCAAGTCCGGCCAGCCCGGCTCCGGCCGCGAGGGCATGGCTCTTGGTCAGTATGTCGCTGGCATGGGCTTCTCCAATGTCGGCCTGGGCATCGACCACGCCATGGCTCACACCCTGTCTGCTCACTACGACACCCCGCACGGTGTCGCCTGCGCCATGCTGCTGCCGATCGCCATGGAGTTCAACAAGCCGGTTTGCACCGAGCGCCTGGCCAAGGTCGCCGTCGCCATGGGCGTTGACACCACGGGCATGAGCACCGACGAGGCTGCCGACGCTGCTATCGCCGCCGTTAAGCAGCTTTCCGCCGACGTGAACATCCCGCACGTCTGCGAGGCCATGAAGGCTGACGAGATCGAGGTCCTGGCCAAGGACGCCATGGCCGACGCTTGCTTCCCGGGCAACCCGCGCGAGGCGACGCTCGACGATGTCATCGAGCTCTTCAAGAAGATCTGCCCGGCAGCCTAGCTTAATTTGGTGCTCCTTCGCCCGTAGGCGTATGGTCTTTTGACTTGTCGATGCCCTGAGACGGGCAAAACCAAGGTGTACTGTCTGCTGTGGATAGGTGGTGCACTTCCCAGCGTGCATTTTTGGGAGTATTCAGCAAGCTCTTAAAAATGCATAACGTTGTGAATAGGCCGTAGTGGCCCGCAGGCGCCCATCGACAGCCAATGTGAGCGGGCTATCGATGAGTGGAGGGGGTTGTTACTGAGTTTTTGCTTCGCGACGACCTGCAACACTGCTGTAACCGCGTCGTTTTGTCGTTCGCGATGGGGCCGTTGGGCCCACGGTGCTGAATAGTCCGTTTTTTGCACGGTCCAAGGTGGGGCACCCTGAGACGAAGCAAAAAGATGCCTCATTTCTATGCAGATACCGATAGGATTTATGCAAGATTGGGATTGTAAACGGTAGCGCGCGCAGCCGTGGTGTAAGAAGCAAGGGAGGGCCATCGCCTAGAATCGTCAGCGCCTAGATATTCGACGAAAGGAAAGACGATGGCCCACAGCGACATTCTATCCCAGCC
>DBGDSC010000034.1:0-17497 GCA_048402045.1 Collinsella sp. | reverse complement strand
TGGGATAGAATGTCGCTGTGGGCCATCGTCTTTCCTTTCGTCGAATATCTAGGCGCTGACGATTCTAGGCGATGGCCCTCCCTTGCTTCTTACACCACGGCTGCGCGCGCTACCCCGTTCAAAGCCTCAACCGGAAAGCGCATCACGTTCTGAGTGCGGGATCTGGGACGCAGTTTCCGCCAAGGGCCGCAAAAGGAAAGCATGTCCCATTCTGACGCCGGATTCCGGTCCACACTTTCCCAAACAGGCTCAAAGCGGAAAGCGCATCCCGCTCTGAAGCCAAATTCCGGGATGCAGTTTCCGCAGGAGCCCTCGGTAAAAGAAAAGGACCCCTTTGCAGAGGTCCTAGTCAATTCAAGGTGGCGGGGAAGGGAATCGCGCCCGCGCTCCGCGCGGACGGACCGCTGCGGCGCTTCGCGCCTTGCGAGCTGCGCTGGCAAACGCTCACGCGTTTACTCAGCTCCGCGCCCTCACGGGGTTCGATTCCGTGCAGGGTCCACATAAAAGAAAAGGACCCCTTAGCAGAGGTCCTAGTCAATTCAAGGTGGCGGGGAAGGGAATCGAACCCCTGACACGAGGATTTTCAGTCCTCTGCTCTACCAACTGAGCTACCCAGCCATTTGAGGTGTGCCTTGTTTCAAGGCTTGATTAGTATAACCAAGGACACGCTCCGGTCAACCGAGAATTTTAAAAAAATTTTTGAGCGCGACATCGGCCACGATCTCGCTGCTATAGAACGGCACATCAGAAGTATCAACCGGCCGCAAGAAGTTTTTCACTCAGGGCCGCACGGGCAAACTCACTTGGCGTCATTCCTTCAGCCGCCGCCCGTCGACGAATCGCTTCCTTCATCCCTAGAGGAATCTTGACCGATAGCGTTGCCGTTCCCTCACCTGAGAGTGGAGGCCGTCCATGCACGATTCCACCAACGGTGTGTTCACCATCCGGAAACTCTCCGCGCTCGTACGACTCACACCACGCGTCAATCATTTCATCCGTTACAACCTGACCACTAGCGGTCGTATATGTCTCGCCCATCATCGACCCCTTTGCCGAGCTCGCTCGATCTCTTGCCAGAATTTCTTCTGAACCGGAGACAAGGCATGAATAATGAGCCATCCACGAATAAGTTCGACCGCAACGAGCTCCACACTCCGTCCGTCCGGAAGCCATCCAATCGCAAGCCATCTCGGCGGCTCGTCTTCCGACTCGCGACGAATGCACTCGGTAACCGCAAGCCAAGCGCTAAGCACCTGCTTTTCCGTCAGGTGCTTTTTGGCGTTGGGATGAATCTCGACATCCATGCATCTCCTCCCCCATCTTACCCAATTTCGTATGACGAAATTCCTCTGTCGCCAATTCTTAAGCCGGCACGCGTTGAAGAACAGCGGACGAAACAATGATTGAAGGGCGCTCTAGTACGGCCCAGGCACCGGGGCAGGAACACATGCGCCAGGGGCAGACGTTTTCGTAGCGCTCGAGGACGTTGCCGCTGCGATCGATAAAGGCAATGTCGATGGGATAGGCCATAAAGCAGGTGTGAACCGAGGAGCAGCGCGGAAACGCCATGACAAGCGGCAGTCCACTGGCGGCAATCGGCCGCCGTCCCAGCATGCCGCGCAGACGCATGGTAAACGACTCCGCCACCACAAACTCGGCCGGCGTCCAGCCCAACCTGTTGAGCGCCCGCGCGTAGGCGATATAGGACGAGACCGCGGTCACATGACCACCCCCGGACGCCATGGATCGACCGTCACCGCGCGTTCATGCGTGAGCGCGGCCGGCGCCCCCAGGGAAACGCCGGCGATGCTCAGCGAACTCGGCCACGGCTCGTAGTGCATGGTGCAGGTATAGGTCCTAAACGTGCCAGAAAGAGAGAGCAGACCACCATCCGATGACGCCGTGCCTTGCTCGCTCGAGACCTCGATCTGTAGGTCATATCCCTCCATGGCATCCTGAATCTGAGCTTGAACGGTCGCGGAAGCGTCAATGGAGCTTTCGTCACCCTCCCCGCCCGGTGCCACAGCGTGTGCCAGCACGATGTCGGGCACCACGCGGTCGAAGCGCGCGGCCGCGCCGGCAAAGATCATGACGTTGTACGCGATGAGAGCCAGCACGAGCAGGACAGGCGTGACCACGGCCATCTCGACCGTCGCCTGGGCACACTCTTCGCGCAAGCCCGTGCGAATGCCCATTACGACCCACCGCCAAAAGCCCCCACCAGCGTGGCAACATCGACGGTGAGCGGGATGGAGCCGCCGCCGGGCAGCGGGATCTCCGCAAGCGTGAACACCGCGCCGCTGATGGTGCGCTCGACGTGATATTCCAAGGCCTCGCAAAGTGCCTTGGGGTCAGTCACGCCCAAGGGGATTTTTCGCAGGGTATCTTGAGTTTTGGAGATGCCAGCAATATCGGACCCCGGACTTTTGATGACATTGGCGGTATCGGTCAGCACCGGTTTTCGCAGACGCAAATCGCACAGTTCGAGTCCCAGCGCCGCCACGGAGGACGAGACGGTGTCACCGAGCCAGGACGCGATGGAGCCCAACGCGCCGCTACCCCCTCCCAAGCCACCGATCAGCTCTCCCATAAGCTCGTCGGCCGCACCATGGATGTCTCCGTACCCCACAAGCAGGCGACCCCAAACATCCATAACGCCATCGAGCACGCCGGCAACGCCGCCCGAACGCTCCTCCAGCGTCGAGAAAAACCGCGAGAGAACGTTATTTTGTGCCGTCGCATCATCAGGCGCGAGCACTGCAGCAGAAATTGCACCACGATCGCCAAGCTCAACTGCCGTGTTAAACGAAGAGTTGAGCTCGTCGGGACTGGAGATGGCGCCCGAGACCGCAAAGGCGACCACGCCGTTGCGACCGGGCGGGGCGATGCGCGGGCGCTCACCGGAAAGTTCTTTGATGGCGGTATCGAACGCATTGCCCGCACGGTCAGCTTCGTCCTCGGTCTGACGCTCGAGCTCAAGCTCCTTGTTGCGACAGTCGACGTAGTCCTCCAGGGCGTCTTTAAACTTGTCAAAGTGATACTCGAAGCCGTTTTCGATAGAGGTTGAAGGCGCCGCAACAGCACCAAGCGACGAAACGCCAAAATGGCATTTGCTGCATTTATCCTGCCCATCGTAATCGGCAACCGAAGCAAATCCGCTCGGCGTTCCTTTCTTATAGTTAGGGCAGGTCGTTCCGTAATGCAGATACGCCTTGCCATCGTTCACGCTCGTCGGCCACACTGCATCGGTGTAGAGCTCGGTCGCCCGAACCTCATCAGAGTTGCGCGGCAGCAGCGGAATATAGGAGGAAACCCTGTCTCCGTTCTCGGTTATATATGCCCGATCGACCTCCGCGCTCGCATAGGTATAAAACGCCTTACGCGCCGCAGACTCGGCCTTCATCTCGACACTCGAGCCTTGGGGCTTCTCATTTGTCAGACGCCAATGGTAGTAGTCCTTCGCGCGATCAAGGGCAACTTGAGGCTCCCACGTAACGCTCGATGAGTAATGCGGATTTTGAACACCAGAGAGATCCGTTAGGCTTTTTGCGCGCTCCCACATACACGAACAGCTGCCGACCGAACCTTTATCCGATCCACCGCAATCCGCTAGCCAGGCGCGCTCTTTGGCCTTCGCCGTCTCCTCCGATGCTTTTTGTAGCTCCTCGGCCGCGCGCTCCAGATCTTCCGACGCATCTTTAATGGCATCGGTCGAGATTTCGGATCCTTCGAGCGCAACAAAATCCGACTCAGATGTCCTAGGCACGGCAAGCGCCGTACCGGTATAGGTCACGCCGTCGGTATCCTGCGCCGATACTGTCTGCATGGCGCGCGCGGCAACCAGGTACGGCAAGGCGGTCTCGATCTTTTGCAGTCCCTTTGCCGCACTTTTGGCAAACTTGTTACGCGTTTTAATGATCCGGGTTCCCGTATCGATGATATCGCTGCCGACAACCTCGGCGCCCGGAATGAGAATGGCAACCAAGCCGGTGCCGATCGTGGCAAACCCCGCCAGGCCCAAACTCAAAATACTCGCATCGACCACCGTGGCGGCCGTGTGATAGGACGACACCACGTTGGCGCCCGCCAGTGCACCGCTATCGGCCGCCACCTGGGTGTCTCCGGCGCGCGACATGCTCCATATCGCCGCGGTCGACGAAAACAGCAGCGTAAGCACCACCAGAATGACAACCGCAGAGGAGAGCGTGGTATAGGCACCGTCTTCGATAAACAAGTCGATACCGGCACGGCCCATAAAGCCGCCCCGCTTGTGGCGAGTGCCTGGTCGACGGCGGGCCGCAAACCCTTGCGTCACCCGCAGCAGGCAGCGCCTAATCCCATGCAGCAATCCATGAATCATAATCTCCCTCCAGCCATTCGGGACGCGATCGATACGAGACGTCGACCTTGAGCTCGACATAGCCGCCCTCACCCGCACTGCCCATGGCCTGCACAAATGCACCGATCACGGGCAGCGGCTTAACCTCGCCGGCAACAGACACGGACGAAACGCCGCCGGCACCGGCCCGCCCCAACTCGATATCCCACGACAGCGGCCCGCCGGCATGAAAAATCGAGACGTTGGGCACCGCGGCAAGTCTGCGGCGAGTGAACTCCTTAAGGTCATCGTCGTCCTCAACCGTCGTCGTGGTCATAAGCCGCGCGGTCTCGGCGGCGGCGGACTCCATGACCGCGCGCGTATAGAGCAGGCACACCGGCTGCAACGCGAGCAAGATAAGCGTCAAAAACGTCGGCAGCAAAAAGGCGGCCTCGACCGTAGACTGCGCCCGATCCTCGCACGCGATATCAATACAGAGCGATGTCCTTGGCACCCGTCGCGGCATCGATAACCGACGACGGAGCGACGCCATGAGACGCTGCCCGCTCGACCAGTGCCGCCAAGCGCCCATCGGTGCCAGCGCGCCAAAGCCCCGCAATCGCCAGCACAATCGATAACAGCGCCACGGTGACGATGGCGTATTCGACGGTCGACTGAGCAGATTCCTCACACAGGACACCATGCATTTCACGACCCCTCCTTTGACTCCGTTGTTTGCGGAACCAGACGCACGGCACGCAGGCGGCACGAGGCATCGCCGGCATCCGCGGCAACCGTCACCATGTCGACCCAGCCTCGCCCATCGCGCACGATGGCGCCCCATACGTTGCCCTTAATATCGAGATAGCCGCTCAGGGCGAGCTGGGCCGTGGGCACCTCACGGTAGGCGCGCAACAGGTCTGCCGCCGCCTCGGTCATCGGCCGGTCCTCGGACCATGCGAGTCGAACCGCGATCGCGTTGTCTGCAGACGGCTCCGTCGCGCTGGCGGCCCGCTCGTCGAGCGCCTGCAAAAAGGTACGAGCCGTGACGGCGGCATTCTGATCGCCCATATCTCCCGCACCTTTCGCCTGTGACACCGCCGCCGAACCCGATCCCAAATCGGCAGTAGCGCCCGGACGCTGCTGTCGCGCAACACCCAGCCCCCAAAGCGTCACCGCTATTGCCACGAGCAAACAGACGAGCACCAGCGGCGAGCCAACAGGTCGCCTGCCCCCTACAGGCTGTTGATGCCGTCTTTGATCGCGTTCCATAGTTCTTCGACTTTGCTCTTAAACGCGACGATGGCGATAATCGCGATCACTACGAGCACGCCGACCAAGATGGCGTATTCGGTAGTGCCCTGCGCGCTCTCCTCCCGCAACAGCGCCTTGGCACGCTGGCGAGCGCGGATTGCCCGGCAAAAAGCCCAGCTCCAAGCCTTGCCCGCAATGTCGGTCATCGTGTTCATATATTCCTCCCTACATCATCCCGCCTGCTCCCAGCAGCGGGCCCAATATGGACAGAAGCAACGCCGGCAAAATGAGCGTGCCGGTGGGAATCAGCAACTTGACCGGTGCGCGCTCGATCTCGCGCTCGACTGCGGCGCGATGGGCCGCGCGGATCTCGCGACTTTGAGCAGCCAGCGTCTCGGCCAGCGGAGCGCCCAGGGCAAGCGCCTGTCCCACCGTGATGGCAAAGGTCTCGAGCGCCCTCACGTCCAAATCACGCGCAGCAGCCAACAGCTCGGCCTCACGCGTCCCCACGCCCACCTGCCACGCCATGCAGGCTCGTTCAAGACGGACGGCCAGCACCGACCGACGGTTGGCACAGAAAATCTCGAGCGCCGCGTCAAACGAAAGGCCGGCAGAAAGCCCCAGGCGCACCACGTCGATCATCTCGGACACCTCACCGAGCGACACCCGCGCCGGCCCGCCCGCCCCAATCGCGCACTTCATTCGCGCGGTCAGAGCATCAATCACCGAGCAGCCCGCAGCAATGACCAGTACCGCCTCGCGCTTGCACGTCTCTGCAATCTTGCGAGCATCCGCACGCTCCAAACCTGTCGCGGCAAATACGCTCAGGGCACACAGACAAGCCGCGAGCCCGACCAGGGCGCTCATAACTCCACCCGCATAATGCGCCGGATAACTACCAAGGCAACGACGTTGAGGGCAAGTCCCAGCACCACGGCGCCCGCACCAGCCGGCGTCGCAAGACCGCGGCGAAAGTCTGCCGAAAGCAAAGCCAGTACCGCGCACATGCCCGCCGGCATCGCCGCGACCATGTGTGCCGACATACGCGCCTGTGACGTCTTAACGTCCAGACGGCGTTTGAGCTCAATGCGCTCACCCACCATGCTCGACGCCTCGGACAGCAAGCCGGCAAGCGGAGCCCCGGTACGCTGCGATACTTTGAGCGCCAAGGTGACAAGCGAAAGGCCGGGGGCATCGATGCGAACGAGTAGGTCATCGAGTGCGTCGGTCGCCGAGATACCGCAATCGATTGCCGCCGCCACCCGCAAAAACTCGGTATGCACCGGCTCTTGCGCATGGGCACCCACAAAGCGCATGCCCTGTGCCAGCGAATGCCCCGAGGCAAGCGACATGGATAACGCCGTGAATGCCTCGGGCATGGCCTCTTCTACATCATGCTGTTCGCGTCGGCGATCGAAGGTGCCACGCGCGGCACCCACGCCAAACGGCGCCACCAGCCCCAAGACAAAGCCGATGGGCGACAACGATGCAACGGCCAGCAAAACGCTGCAGATACCGCTCGACAGCAGCAGAAATGCCAGACGAGCCGCGTTATCCTCAATAGCAAGCCCAAGGCGATCTGCGGGGATCAGCGATGCCCACGAGCGGGCAATCTTTGTCAGCAGGTCGTTTTCCGCCAACTCACGGGGCAGCTTCTCCGCCATCGATTCGAGCGTCTGGCGCGCCAGCTCCGCCGGCGGCATCCGCGGCACACGAGGCTCTGCCCCACACGCCGTCGCGACAGAAAGCCCCGCCAAACCCCCTACGACGAGGGGCATAGCGATCTCCATTCGTCCACCTCCTCTTGCGTGAGCGTTCCCGACCGCAAGCCCTCCGCAATAAACGGCGGCTCGCGGTCGAGCGTCCAGGTGCGTTCGGCGGCATCGAACGTCACGTAGCGTTCGAGCTCAACACCGCCCGATGCGCCGCGGTGAACCCCCGAATATGAGGCCACAAAGCGCCTGCCATCTGCATGACGCTCGGACATCACGATGCCGTCGAGCGCCATGGCGATCTGCTCTTCGATAAGCTCACTCGGCAAATCGATGCCGTAGCGCGCAAGCAGCGTCAGGCGAACCACGGTCTCCTGCTCGGTACCCGCATGGAGCGTGGTGAGCGAGCCGTCGTGGCCCGTGTTCATGGCCTGCAGCATGTCGCAGCACTCGGCACCGCGCACCTCGCCCACGACGATACGGTCGGGGCGCATACGCAGAGCATTGGTCACCAGGTCGCGAATCGTCACCGCGCCCTCGCCCTCGATTGACGCCTCACGCGCCTCCAGACGAACAACGTGTGGGTGATGTGCAAACTTGAGCTCGGCGGAATCCTCGATCGTCACGATGCGCTCGCCGGTAGAAATCTCGCACGACAGCGCGTTGAGCAGCGTGGTCTTGCCCGACCCCGTGCCTCCCGCAACCGCCAAGTCCTGCCGCAACGACACCGCGCACGACAGCAGCTGCGCATACCAAAGCGGCAGTGACCCCAACCCCACAAGCTCGTCCAACGAACAGATACGGTCCGAGAACTTACGGATGGTGAGGATTGGCCCGTCGAGCGCCACGGGTGGAATCACCGCGTTGACGCGATAACCCGTCTTGAGGCGGGCGTTGACGATGGGGCTACGCTCGTCGATACGACGGCCGAGCGGCGAGATGATGCGGTCGATGAGCACACGGATCTGCTCGTCGTCCTCAAACGCGTGCTCGATGGGATACAAAACGCCACTGCGCTCAAAAAAGGCAGAGCGACAGCCGTTGATCATGATTTCGGTAACGGTGTCGTCCTCGATGAGCGGCTGCAGCGGTCCCAGGCCCACCACGTCATCTAGGATCTCGTCGATGATGGTCTCACGCTCAGGCGTCGCCAAGTCGGTCGGCTCTTCCACGTTGAGCGCCGCTTCCACTGCCGGACGTAGCTCAGAGCGGGCAAAGGCCGGGTCGACGTAGGCACTGATGCGCGCCACCTCGTCGTAGCCCATGCGGTCCATCACCGCACGCTTGGTGCGGCGTTTAACGGCACGGCGGCGTCCCGCATCAACGGGGGCAGCCGCAGCGGCCGCGCCAGCTGCTTTAATCCGCGTCTGCAGACTCATCGCGAATCACCCTCACGCGACCAGGGAAGACGGATGCGTGGGCGCTCGGTGCGGGTCGCGCGGTCGGCGACCATATCGCTCCAAGGACCGACGGCGCAGCCCAGTTCCACGAGCATCTCGCGCGTGGCCTCGCGCACGCTGGTCGCAAAAGCGCTCGTCTGACCCACTGCCTCGTCGGCACGACCGAATGCCATGAGCGCAGCCAAGTCCTGGCCGCCATCGGCAATGCGGATCTTGGAGCTCAGTGCGCAGGCAATCTCAAAGCGCATGGCGACGTCCTCGTCGGCACCGCGCGCACTAAACCGGTTGAACACGGCGCTCATGCGCGTGCGTGGCACGCCCACGCGGCTCGCCAGCTCAATGACGCGCGAAGCGGATGTCGCGGACGATACCGCCGCATCGCCTACGACCAGGCAACGGTCGCTCGCCGCCACCGCGGCGGCCACGGCATCACCCCAAAAGACCGAGGTGTCGACAAAGACCACGTCGGATTCGCGACGCAAAACATCGAGCAATAGCTCCACCGGACGTGCCATGAGCTCGGCCTTCTCGGGGGCCGCGACAGGCCCCCAGAGCGTGACGCCCGGGGCGACGCGCATCGATGCGGCCACGATATCCGGCTCGGCAAGTGCGCCCGCCGCCGACGGCTCGATAAGCGTCGCTATATCATGTGGGGCATCGACACCCAGCAGATCGTATAGGTTTCCAAACATGAGGTCCAAGTCGAGCACAGCGGCACGCAAACCCAACAGCGACGCCGCATGCGCCATGGTGGCAACGATCGTCGACTTGCCGCAACCGCCCGAACCCGAGACGGCGCAGACGACCGGCGCCCGACGCGGCGGAATCGAAGCGTCCGCCGACGGCGCGGGGGCCGACGGTGCAGGAACCGGCGACACGGACGTGGGCGATAACATCCCCGTCTCCCCCGCCGCGGTCACGCGCTGAGCCCAAGCCGGCATGGCAGGCTGCCCGGGCTGCGATTCCGAAGCCAAAGACGCAGCGGCACACGGCTCGTCAGCCCCGGCAAAACCCTCGACCTCGTCGAGCTCATCGGCCAGATTTACGCCGTGCACGTATCCCATATCTTCAGCCAGAACGTCATCGCCATACGGTACCGGCCTTCCAGCGTCATCGTATGCAAGGGGGTCCCGGGGGCGCCGACCATGCTCGGCTTCCGCTTTTCCATATTCATCAACACGCGGGCCTCTTGTAGCGCGAGGCGCCCCGGGTTCCCTATCAACAAAAGCATCGGGCTCAATCGTCATGCGCCGATCGGAATCAACCGTTCCCTCGCCCGCGCGCCCGTTGCCGCACAAACTGTGCGCAGCGATGACCTCGGTCGCCCCCGCGCGAAACAGCCCCTCGATATCCGACGGGTCGAATGTCTCGATCAACACGACGACGCGGCTCACACGGCCCTCGGCCGTCAGGCGCGCAACGGTCTTCCGCACGTCTTCGGTATCGAACAGAGACGCCGCGATGATGGCGGCACCGCGGCGCGACGGAAACGCCCGCGCCATGGATACCAGCCCGTCCAGGTCGCCCACGCGAAGCACCTGCGCACCCACATCGCGACCCTCGACTTCCTGCTGTAGCAGCCCGTAATCGCCGCACGCGCAGCACGCAAGCCAGATCGCCTTCATCACTCGTCGCCTCCGCTCTTTTTGCCGCGCGCCGTGGCGGGAATCGTCAAGCTGACCGTTCCCTTTCCCGAGGCTCCCAGCAATTCCTTGACGTCTTCGGGGTCTGCCGCCAGCGTCACCCACTCGATCTTGCCTTCACGCGTGGTGCCGGCATCTTCGCTGGTATCGATCACGTACGCGCCGCACAAACGATCGGTCACGCCATCTTTTTGCACGTACACATCCACATAGCTGCCCACGCCCGTGGCGCCGCCGACCGAGTGCTCGGCATCGACCGCCACCGAAACGGCAACCTTGCCTTTAGGCACCTCGAGCTTGTGGCTTTCGGCCTTGGTGTAGACATTGCAGATCACGGCGTTTTTGGGAATGCGCGAGGTCGTCACGTCGCCGCGCACCTGACGCAGCTCGGTCGCCGCATCACGCGGCAACAGACTCGCCAGCCATTCCTGAGTTATGACATTAGTCTCGTCGAGGGTCTCACCCGCATCGATATCGCGCGCCGCGACGCACACCTCAACGCGGTCGCCGCCGTATTTTGCCAAAGTATCGGCCTGGGCCTGCTCGGCTTGCGAGCGGATCGACGAGCCGTAGACCATGCAGAGCGCCGCGGCAAGCACGCCCGCGACCAGACTGATGGCGATGCGCTTGCTCTTGTTCACGGCCGCTCCTCTCAAGGTAGCACCGGGCAAATGCCCGTACCACCATTGTCTGGGCGACCAGGGCGCAAAGCGGCGCAATCGCGATCTTGGTTTTAGGTGTCAAACCAATTGCTGACCAAAAGCTGACCAGCCCGTCAAGCTCGTGGCAAGGTTTTGGTCAGAACGTCGGCAAAACGCATATTTCGAGACGCTTTGGCAGCAAAAAAGCCGCCTCCCAAGCAGTTGGGAGACGGCTGTCATAGGAAAATTCAATTACAGATGGACATCGGGGTCGAGCATTTGGGCACTCACGCGCATGGATGACGCCAGGTTTTGGAACGTCTCCAGGCGCAGGCTGTCGATCTGCCCCGCGTCCTCGGCCTCGCGAACGGCACAACCCGGCTCATGGGTGTGCGTGCAATCGCCAAACCGGCACGCACGCGACGCCTCGACGATCTCGGGGAAGGCACGCGCCAGACCCCGCTCATGTCCCACAAGCGGCAGGCTGCGCAGGCCCGGGGCATCGGCGATCACGCCGGCGTCGCCCGGCAGCGCCACCATCACGCGCGCAACCGTGGTGTGGCGACCTTGGTCATCACGCTCGCGCACGCCGCCAGTGGCCAGCGCATCGTGGCCCAGCAGCGCATTGAGCAGCGTTGACTTGCCGGCACCCGACTCGCCCAAGATCATGGCGCAGCTCCCAGCCGGCACGCAGGCGCGCACTTCGTCTAAGCCGAGGCCCTCGGCAGAAGACGTCACGATCACGCGCACGTCCGGACCCACCAGACGGCGCACGCGGTCCAGGTCGCGCTCGAGCTCATCGGCCTCGCAGCGGTCGGCCTTGGTGAGCACCACCACCGGCTCGGCATCGCAATCGAGCGCCAACACCAGTGAGCGCGCCACGCGATCGAGCAGCACCTCGCCGGCGCCGAGCGCCTGCACGATCAGCACGCTGTCAACGTTGGAGCAGAGCACCTGGCGCTCACCGCGGGCACGGCCACGCCAACGCTCAAAGCTCGTACGGCGCGGCAGCACGCACTCGATCACGCCCATGTCGTGCCCGGGAGCACGGCGAACCGCCACGCGGTCGCCCACAGCGGGCAGCAAGACCTCGTCCTCGCCACGTGACTTGGCAAACCCTACGGCATGCTCGGCACGAAACGTATCCTCGGCAGTCGCCACCAGCGGAAACCCGCGATCCAGGCGCACCACGGCACCGAGCTGCATCTGCTCGGGCTCCTCGGCCTGCGCGCAAAAGTCATCAAATGCAGCCTGCTGAGCCGCATCGACCGGCAGGTCATCGAACGCCGGAACATCCTGCAGTGCATCAAGCCCCGGTACACTCGCCAGCAACTCCTCAGCAGATGCAGGGGCTTCGGTCGCGAGCTTCCGACGACGATCGCGCTTAGCCCGCGCCCCCGTCGTCTTTTTCTTCGCCTTAGCCTTAGCCTTGCCCACAAACGCCTCCCAGCACCCAAAATCACAACTGAGCAGGTATTTTAAATCAAAAAGAGCTGGCCGGGCAAAGCCCGACCAGCTCACAAACTTTCCCTCAGCCCTTTATCATCCGCGCGGGAGAAAAGCCAGCAAGGACACCGCAGGGCCCGCCCCGGAAGCCCTTTCTCCCGAACGATCCCGCAGCGCGAAGCGCGAGGACCAGTGAGGGAGAAAGGGCGTGGGGCGGGCCCGGACAGGTACGTTACTCTTTCTCCACCGCGCGCATGATCGCCTTGTAGATCTCCATCAGCGGGATGATCAGGAAGGCCAGACCCAGCGCGGCAAGAACGCCCTTGAGCTCAAGCGTCACAGGGCCAAAGAACATCTCGGCAAGCGTCGGCTGCACGGTCACGATCACCGTCAGCACCAGTGCCAGCGCGGCGGAAGCCCACAGCCACTTGTTCTGCTTCTTCATGCTAAACAGCGACGCACGACGGCTGCGCATATTGAAGCAGTGGAAGATCTCGACCATGTTGAGCGTGATGAAGGCCATCATCACGCCTTCCTCGTCGGCGTTGCCGGCGATCATATCGGCGATGTGGATGTAGCCCATGTCAAAGTACACGCCCACAAAGAAGCTCGCCAGCACCAGCACGGTGATGATCAGGCCCTGGACCACGCAGTCCAGGCCCATGTGACCGGCAAAGACGCCGTCCTTGGCGTTGCGCGGCTTGCGCTTCATGATGTCGCCCTCGGCGTCCTCCATGCCCAGCGCGAGCGCGGGGAAGCAGTCGGTGACCAGGTTCACCCACAGCAGCTGCACCGGCTGGAAGATGGTAAAGCCGATGAGCGTGGCGATAAACACCGAGAACACCTCGGCAAGGTTGGCCGAAAGCAGGAACTGGATGACCTTGCGGATGTTGTCGTAGATGCGACGACCCTCTTCGCAGGCACCGATGATGGTGGCGAAGTTGTCGTCGGCAAGCACCATGTCGGCGACGTTCTTAGTAACGTCGGTGCCGGTGATGCCCATACCGACGCCGATGTCGGCGCGCTTGATGGACGGGGCGTCGTTGACGCCGTCGCCGGTCATGGCGACGATCTGGTCGCGCGACTTCCAGGCCTCGACGATGCGGGTCTTGTGCTCGGGCTGGACGCGGGCGTACACGCCGTAATCCTCGATGTGTGCATCGAGTTCCTCGTCGCTCATGCGGTCGAGGTCGGCACCGGTGATAGCCTGGCTGCGATCGGCGACGATGCCCAGCTGCTTGGCGATGGCCACGGCGGTGTCGATGTGGTCGCCCGTGATCATGACGGTGCGGATACCGGCGTCGTGCGCCTCGCGGATAGCGTCGGCCACCTCGGGACGGACCGGGTCGATCATGCCGGACAGGCCGCAGAAGACCAGGTCATGCTCAAGCGCAGCGGGGCTGCAGTCGGCGGGAACCTCGGTGTAGGTGCGGCTCGCCAGCGCCAGCACGCGCAGGGCCTCGTCGGCCATGGCCTTGTTGGCTGCCACGAGCTCGGCACGACGCTCCTCGGTCAGGGGCACAACCTTATCGCCCTCGTAGATATGGGTGCACAGGCCAATCACCACGTCGGGCGCGCCCTTGGTGTACTGCTCGTACTCGCCGTCCAGGGTCTCGACGACCACGGACATCATCTTGCGGCCCGAGTCAAACGGAGCCTCGCCCACGCGCGGATGCTCGGCAGTCAAGCCAGTGAGGCCCGCCTTGCCGGCGTCGTTGACAAGAGCGCACTCAGTCGGCTCGCCCACGGCCTCGCCCAGCTCCTCGTCCCACTGGGCATCGGAGCACAGCGCCATGCCGGCCAAGAACTTTTCCTTGGGCGCAGCGAGCTCGTGCTTGACGACGGTCATCTTGTTCTGGGTAAGCGTGCCGGTCTTGTCCGAGCAGATGGTCTGCGTGCAGCCGAGCGTCTCGACAGCAGAAAGCTTGCGGATAATCGCCTGGCGCTTGGCCATCTTGGTTACGCCGAGCGAAAGGACGATGGTCACGACGGCGACCAGGCCCTCGGGGATGGCGGCGACGGCGAGCGAGACGGCGACCATAAAGGTGTCGAGCAGGGCAGTCGGGTCGGTAAGGACGTTACCCACGCCGTGACGGATGATGTCGACACCAAAGATCACGACGCAGATGACGATAACCATAATGGTAAGGATGCGGCTGAGCTCGGCGAGCTTCACCTGCAACGGTGTGAGCTCTTCCTTGGCCTCGGCAAGAGCGCCGGCAATCTTGCCCATCTCGGTGTTCATGCCGGTGCCGACCACGACGGCGCGACCGCGACCGTACACCACGGTGGAGCCCATGTAGCACATGTTCTTGCGGTCGCCGAGCGGCACGTCGTCGGTGCCTGCGGCAAGCTCAATCACGTTGGTGTGCTTCTCGACCGGCACGGACTCGCCGGTGAGTGCGGCCTCTTCGATCTTCATCGTGGCGCTCTCGAGGACGCGGCAGTCGGCCGGGACCGAGTCGCCCGCCTCGAGCATAATCACGTCACCGGGCACGAGCTCGGCGCTCGGCAGGTGCACGAGCTTGCCGTCGCGCAGCACCTTGGACTGCGCCGCGCTCATTTCCTGCAGGGCCTCGAGGGCCTCCTCGCTCTTGGCTTCCTGGACCACGCCCAGCACCGAGTTGACGATAACGACGAACATGATGATGGCGACGTCGGCAAAATCGGGCTCTCCCTTGACCATGCCCGTAAGTGCGCTGATAACGGCGGCAACGATCAGCATGATGACCATGGGGTCTGCCATCTGCTCAAAGAAGCGCTTCCACAGCGGCGTCTTCTCGGCTTCCTCAAGCTTGTTAGGGCCTGTCTTGGCGAGGCGCGACGACGCCTCGTCGTTGCTCAGGCCGAGGTTCTCATCGACACCCTGGTCGCTGAGTACCTCCGCCGCGGCGGACAGGTATTCCTTTTGCATATAGAGTCCCCTCCTGGGATTCGGGCCACTCAGCAGATTGATGCCCGATCATAATTCCCAGGAGAAGGGCAAGGGCTCATCAAGGCTGCCGTGCTGAGCGGCAGTTGATAGTGGAGCTATGGTACCCCAAAGCGACGCGTCTAGCCAAAACATTCCATCTGGAAACACGGCACAGGCGCAACGGTGCAGACAGTGTGATGCTCAAGATTGATAAAACGTTTTTTCTTCGGCGCATCATCGAACTAAAATATCGCCCAGATAGCAGCGGTTAGAACGGTTGGTAAAGTTTTTGCATATACCGTTTTTCCGCAAAAAATGAACTTCTAATTCGGCATACGGTCGATTTTTTGGGGTATTCGGTCGGCATTTCGTTATAATCATCTCAGTTTTATTTCTTATGGTTTATCTATCAGCGCAAGACGATGTCAGATGGAGGTCTGAATGTACAAGCGCACCAAGATTGTATGCACCATGGGTCCCGCCTGCGATAGCGACGAGACCATCCGCGAGATGATCAAGGCGGGCATGAACGTCGCCCGTTTTAACTTCTCGCACGGCTCCTACGACGAGCACCACGGTCGCATCGAGCGCGTCCGCCGTATTTCCAAGGAGCTCGGCATGCCCGTCGGCATCCTGCTCGACACCAAGGGCCCCGAGGTCCGCACCGGCCTTTTGGTCGACGGCAAGAAGGTTGCCGTCAAGACCGGCGACAAGATCGTCGTCACCGCTCAGCCCACGTCCGAGGATTTCCACGGCACCGCTGAGCACATCTCCCTCGACTACCTGGCTCTGCCCTCCGAGGTCGAGAAGGGCTCCCTCATCCTGATCGATGACGGCCTGGTTGCCCTCGAGGTCGAGTCCGTCGACGGCCAGGACATGACCTGCGTCGTTAAGAACGACGGCCTGATTGGCGAGCGCAAGGGCGTCAACATGCCCAACGTCAACATCTCTCTGCCCGCCATCACCGAGCGCGATCGTCAGGACATCCTCTTTGGCCTGACCGAGAACATCGACTACATCGCCGCTTCCTTCATCCGTGACGGCGAGTCCGTCCGCGGCATCCGCAAGCTTTGCCGCGAGAACGGTGGCGAGCACGTGACGATCTTCCCGAAGATCGAGTGCGCCCTGGGCGTCGAGAACTTCGACGAGATCCTCGAGGCTTCCGATGGCATCATGGTCGCCCGTGGCGACCTGGGCATCGAGATCAAGCCCGAGCTCGTTCCGCACATCCAGAAGGAGATCATCGCCAAGTGCAACGCGGCCTACAAGCCCGTTATCACCGCTACGCAGATGCTCGACTCCATGCAGCAGAACCCGCGCCCGACGCGCGCCGAGGTTGCCGACGTCGCTAACGCCATCTACGACGGCACCGACGCCGTTATGCTTTCCGGCGAGTCCGCTGCCGGTAAGTACCCGGTCGAGGCCGTCAAGATGCAGGCCAGCATTGCTCTCGAGACCGAGAAGTACCTCCCGGCTCACGCTCCGCTCGAGGTTCCGGCCGATGCTCACGGCACCCGCGTTGTCAACAACGTTGTGGGTATGTCCGCTGTGAACATGGCCACCACCGTTGGCGCCAAGTGCATCACCGTGCCGACGACCACCGGTCGTACCGCTCGCCTGATCTCGCACTTCCGTCCCAACATGCCGATCTGCGCGTTCTCCCGCCACGAGTGGGCCGTCCAGCAGATGATCATGTACTGGGGCGTTATCCCGCACCAGGCCGAGATTACCCAGGGCACCGTCAACGGCACGATCGTCAAGGCGATCGAGACCGCTAAGGAGCTCGGCTACGTCAAGACTGGCGATTTGACCGTCGCTACCGCCGGCGATCCCCGTATGAGCGTCCAGCTCGAGGACAAGGTCTCCTCGACCAACGTCGCTTACGTCGCTCAGGTGCGCTAAATCGCACTTGCAAGCAGATTTGCATTGCAAAGGGCCCGGAAGGCATTGCCTTCCGGGCCCTTTTTCTGTGCCAATGCCGGCGCACGGCAAAACACGCACTCATTTCTTTACCAAAAGCGCGAAATCCACCCTTCGAGGCCCAAAAAATAAGGCTCTGTTAGACCAGGATTGACATGCCGACCTGCCGGCTAACTCGCCGTCTCCCCATCGGGCGCCGGCGTCTTGACCCTCATCTCGAACGGCATCCCGCCCTCCCGGACGAGCGCC
>DBGDSC010000033.1:0-31070 GCA_048402045.1 Collinsella sp. | reverse complement strand
TGGGATAGAATGTCGCTGTGGGCCATCGTCTTTCCTTTCGTCGAATATCTAGGCGCTGACGATTCTAGGCGATGGCCCTCCCTTGCTTCTTACACCACGGCTGCGCGCGCTACCCCGTTGTTCCCCACGTCGCGATTTTCTATTCAACAGGTGTAGAATATTGCAGCCCTGTTCGTTATTGCCTACGTTTTAGGTTAGATTTTCCTAAGGACAATTGGCTTGTATTGGGGGTTCCCTATGAACGAAGCAGTTCCCGAGGCACCGTCGAGTGTCGAATCGATGGCAAAGCAGGGTTGCGAAAAGCTCGGCTTGGAAGCGTTTGATGCGCTGGTCCGTCGTGCCCGTACGTGCCGCCGTTTTGACGAGTCCATGCGCGTGCCGCGCGAGTTTTTGCTCGAGCTGGCGGAACTGGCGCACCTGGCTCCCTGCGGCGCCAATGCTCAGCGTCTGCGTTTTCATGTGGTAAGCGGTGCAGAGGACTGCGCTCACGTGTTTGACGAGCTTGCATGGGCCGGCGCGCTTAAGGACTGGCCGGGTCCTGCCGAGGGTGAGCGCCCGACCGGCTACATCGCGATTCTTGCCGAGCGCGCCGTTCCGGGCAAGCCCGCCGCTCCCATTACCGAGGTCGACACGGGCATTGCCGCGCAGACGATGATGCTCGCCGCCCGCAGCGCCACGCCCGAGGTGGCAGCCTGCATGTTCAAGGCCTTTACGCCCCACGCGATCGATGCCATGGGGCTCGATAACGACAGGTATGAGCTCAAGCTGATCATGGCGCTTGGCGTTCCGGCCGAGACGCAGGTGATCGATGCGATCGATTCCAACCCCGACGGCTCCATCAATTATTGGCGCGACGAGGCGCAGGTGCACCACGTACCCAAGCGTTCGCTCGCCGACGTGCTGGTGTAGTTGAGCGTCATCGCGGCGTGATCGGACGGTAAACCACCACAAAGGTGCCTGTCCCCTTTGTGGTGGTGCGAGGGGAGGACGTGTGGCAGATCTGTATTTGGTGCGGCATGGGCAGACTGAGCTCAATGTGCAGAGCATTTTGCAGGGCTGGCACGATTCGCCGCTTACGGCGCGCGGGCGCGAGCAGGCGCTGACGGCGCGTACGGCGTTTGCGGCGCGTGGCGTGGCCTTTGACCGTGTGTATTCCTCGCCGTTGGGCCGGGCGCGGCATACGGCCGAGCTTATCGTTGGCGAGGGCCGTTCCATAGAGCTGGTCGATGACCTGCGTGAGTGGCATTTTGGCTCGCTGGAGGGCACATCAAATCGCGAGATGCCGCCGCAGCCCTGGGGCGATTATCCGGTGGCCTTTGGTGGCGAGTCGGAAAGTGAGCTTCAGTCGCGCATGGTCGCGGCGCTGTCCCGCATCATGGCCAGGCCGCAGCACGACTGCGTGCTGGCGATTTCCCACGGCTCAGCCTGCCAGGAGTTTCTTGAGTATGTGACTGGCGAGGGGGAGCTACCCGACAACGGTGCCGTGCTTCATTTTGGCTATTGCGACGGTGCGTTTTCGCTCCTTGATTGGTAACGAACGAAAGGACCCCTATGAATAAAGACCTGTATCTGGTTCGTCATGGGCAGACAATATTCAACCTTAAGCGCATTATTCAGGGTTGGAGTGACTCGCCGCTCACGCAGCTGGGATGCGACCAGGCGGCGCGTGCCGGCATGTTCTTACGTGCGCGTGGCATTGAACCCGATCATGCCTACACCTCCACACTTCATCGCACCGAGCAGACTATCGCCAACCTGTGGCCGGGCTTGGCGTACGAGCGCCTGGACGGTCTGCGTGAGTGGTTCTTTGGCGACTTTGAGGCCGAGCGCGTGATGCTTATGCCCGAGCGCCCGTGGCGAGATTTCTATCGTCAGTTTGGCGGCGAGGGCCAGATGCAGGTGCGCGAGCGCATGGCGGCGACGATAACCGATCTTATGCGACGTCCGGACCACGAGTGTGTGCTCGCGGTGAGCCACGGTTCGGCTATCAAGGAGTTTTTGGACCACGTGCGGGGCGCGGCGGCCGACGAGCGCGAACGCGTGCCGGGCAACTGCTCAGTGCTGCATTTTGCGTTTGACGATGCGGCCGATACGTTTGAACTGGTCGAAGTCTTTACGCAGGAAGACTACGCGCGCGAGCTGGGGCTTGAACCGCTCGTGGCTACTGCGGGTCCGCAGCGCGGATAACGCGAGCGCGGCGGCACGGGTCGTCGGCATAACTTCTCGACGCAAAAGGGGCGGAGATGCATGTACCTGCTGCATCTCCGCCCCCTGTTTGTTGGGCTGCCGATTTTTGTGCTGGACGGTCTGGTCTTGCTAGAACCGCGCGACCTGGTGCGTGAGCAGACCCGTCGGAACCTGCGCCGCGCCGCCGCTGACCTGCGCGGCGGGGAAGAGCGCAGCTACGGCAAAGTTGAACGGCTCTTTGCCCGTGTAGGTGCCGGCGGCACGTGCACCGTCGGCCAGGAGCTGTGATGCCTCGACTAGTGCGACAGCGTAGGCAGGGTCGTCGGCCAGTGCCGGCTCCGGCGCCTGGTCGAGCATGGCGCGGATGGCCCCGACGGCGTCCTCGCGCTTGACCTCCCACACGCGGTGCGTAATGCCGGCGGGGTCGGTGACGGCATAGAGTGAAGCGCCCTCTTTTGCGGCGCCGAGGATGATATCCATGACGGGAGAGGCTTCGTAGACAAGCGTTACGGGACGGGGCTGTACCTTGAGGTCGGCGATTGCGCGCGCAGCGGCGGTCGTATCGGCGGCAACCGCGTCGCCGCCCGCCAGCGCACCAACCGGGCAGATCGCCACGACACCCGTCACACGTCCCGGCTCGCCCGAGCATTCGTACACGTAATACGCCGCACCCGGGTCCTTGAGCATCAGACCATCGGCAAGGGCTCCGCGCAGAGCATCGTTGCCGCTCAGGATGCTGCTCATTGCAGGCAGCGCCTCGAGCACGCGGTCCTGAGCCGGGCGGATGCAGGGAAACGGAAGTGCTTTCATGGGCGGTCCTAACGCACGAGTCGGTTTGTTCGCGGCTTATTATGCCCCAACTTGGCCGCTCGCGTCCCAGAGCACGTTATCGGCGAGCGCGATTAGCACCTGCTGACAACGAACGATATCGGCGTGGGGCACATATTCGTTGGGCTTGTGCGCGAGTGCGAGCGACCCGGGACCGTAGCTCATGCAATTGCGGTTACCTGTCTTGCCGGCAATGACGGCGGTGTCGGTGTAGCCGGTAAAGAAGCCGACGGTCGTGTCCGCGTCCGTCACGTCATCGGCGGCACGCTTGAGCGCTGCTAGAAGGGGAGAGTTCGGGTCGCGCTCGATGGCGGGGCGGTCGCCCGTTACGGTGTAGCTGCCATGGCAACCGGGAACGGCGGCTTCGGCGACGGCGATGGCCTGCTCTACCATGCGCGTCGCGGCGGCCGTATCGGTCGGCGGGGTCAGGCGCATGTCGACCCAGACTTTGGCGCGGTCGGGTACGACGTAGGGGCGATATCCGCCCTCGATTTGGCCAAACGTGATGGTCGAAGGCCCCAGCTCATCGTGCGCGGGCAGCGCCATAAACGCGCGACGGAGCGAACACACGACCTCGGCCATGGCAGCGACGGCATCCGCGCCCTTCCAGGGCTGGCTCGCATGCGCCGTCACGCCAGTCATTTCAATCTCGAACCACGTACGCCCCTTGTGCGCCACCTGGATCTGTCCGTCGGTGGGCTCGGTGTCCAGCACCCATTCACGCGAGCCGACCCAGCCAGCATCGATCGTGGCCTCTGAGCCGCGCATAAAGTCCTCCTCGTCGACCGAGCAAATGAGTGAGAAGCCACGGCGGGGCAGCTTGCCTTCTGCCGCCACGCGCTCGAGCGTATGGACCAGTGCGGCAATGGCGCAGGCCAGGCCACCCTTCATATCGCAGGCACCGCGGCCATAGAGTTTATCGTTGCGCACGATCGCTCCGAGCGGCGGAATGTCCGCGTCCCAGCCATCGCCCAGTGTAACGGTATCCATATGGCAGATGTAGACGAGCCGTGGCTCGTCGCTCAGTCCCGGCACGGTGACCATAAGGTTGCGGCGCCCGGGCAGCACCTCGAGTTCCTCAACCTGCACGGCATCGAGTACCGGATGGCTCAGCTGCGCCAACCGTTCCTCAACCAACGCTTTGATATAGCGTTCAATCTCGCCCTCATACGCACCTGGGTCGGAACTGTCGATCCGCACGAGCCCTTGCGTAAGCCGCCAGGCAAAATCTGTATCAACCATAGGCACCTCACAGATAGTTAGGTCAACATACAGATTGTATGCCAAGAAGCGGCTCGGTGCATTTAATGGAGCGCTCACAAAAACGGGGGCGCCTCTCGTGCGAAAGGCACCCCCGCGGGCATTCAATGTCAGTGACGGGCAGGCCACATGGGGAGCTGCCCGTCAGGTCAGTCGGCGCTACTTGATCACGCGCACGCGATACATCGACGGAATCTGCTTGAGCGCCTCGATGGTGCTGCTGTCCAGGTGCTCATCGGTGTCGAACATGGTGTAGGCGTTCTCGCCGGCGGACTCGTTGGTCATACGCTGCACGTTGGCGTTGTCTTTGGCCAGGATTGCCGTGATCTGGCCGATCATGTTGGGCACGTTGGCGTGCAGGCAGGCGATGCGGCTTGCGGCGCGCGCCTTGCCCATGCTGCAGGCAGGATAGTTGACGCTGTGCGCGATATTGCCGTTCTCCAGGTAATCCTTGAGCTCGCTGATGGCCATGTCGGCGCAGTTGGCCTCGGCTTCGCCGGTGCCGGCGCCCGAGTGCGTGGTGATAAACGTATTGGGCATCTTGACCGTCTTGGGCGTGGCGAAGTCGCAGCTAAACCAGCTGAGCTTGCCCTCGCGCAGGGCGGCGTCGACGGCGTCCTCGTCAATGATGGTTTCGCGTGCGTAGTTGATGAGCACGGCGTCGGGTGCCAGCAGGTTAATCTGCTCGGTGCTGATCATGCCGATGGTGTCGGCCTTGCTGGGCACGTGCACCGTGAGGTAATCGCAGCCGCGGCAGAGATCCTCGAGCGTGCCCACGCGCTGCACCTCGCGGCTCAGCACCCACGCGTGCTCGACGGAAATGAACGGATCGTAGCCGTAGACGTCCATGCCCAGGTCGACGCAGGCGTTGGCGACCTTGGAGCCTACGTTGCCCAGACCGATGACGCCGATGCGCTTGCCCTTGAGCTCGCGGCCCACAAAGGCCTTCTTGGCCTTTTCGGCATCGACCTGAATCTCGGGATCATCGGCGTTGTCGCGCACCCAGTTCATCGACTGCACCACGCCGCGGCTCGAAAGCACCAGCATGCCCAGGACGAGCTCCTTGACGGCGTTGCTGTTGGCGCCGGGGGAGTTAAAGACGACGACGCCCTTCTTGGCGTACTCCTCGACGGGAATGTTGTTGACGCCGGCGCCGCAGCGGGCGATAGCGCGGATGCCCTCGGGCAGCTTGTAGCCGTGCAGGTCGGTGGAGCGCATCAGAATGGCGTCGGCCTCCTCGGTGGTGCTTACAAACTCGTAGCCCTCGCCAAACTCGACTTTGCCGTCCTTGGTGATGTCGTCGATGGTTTTGATCTTGCGCATGAAAAACTCCTTAGCAGGTTTGGTTTAAACAGGTGGTTTGAAGTGGCTGGTCGGCCCGCGGGTTGCGGGCTAGTTAGATCGCGGGCTCAAACTATGCTGTGCTTCGAAGTCCTTCATGTACGAGGCCAGTGCCTGCACGTCTTCCATGGTCACGGCGTTGTAGACGCTTGCGCGCATGCCGCCCACCAGGCGATGGCCCTTGACGTTTTGAATCTGGTGCTCGGCCGCGCCTGCGACAAAGGCCGCGTCGAGTTCGGTGTCGCCGGAGCGGAAGGTAACGTTGGCGATGGAGTGGCTGTCGGCCTGCGTGGTGCCATGGAACAGCTCGCTGTGCTCGAGCAGGTCATAGAGCAGGTTGGCCTTGGCCCAGTTGCGTTCGGCCATGGCGGCAAGTCCGCCGGTCTGCTCAACCCAACGGAACACCTTGCCGCATACGTAGATGCCAAAGGTGTTGGGCGTGTTGAGCATGGAGCCCTTGGCGGCCTGGGTCTTAAGGTCCATGTACTGCGGCGTCTGCGCAAAGGCGGGGCCATCTGTGATGAGGTCGTCGCGCACGATGACCACGGTCACGCCCGCGGCGCCGGCGTTTTTCTGCGCGCCGGCGTAGATGAGTCCGTAGCGTTCGACGTCGAGCGGCTGCGACAAAAAGCAGCTCGAGACATCGGCGACCAGCGGTACGTCGCCACAGTTGGGCAGCTCGTGGTACATGGTGCCAAAGATGGTGTTGTTCTGGCAGATGTAGACGTAGTCGAGCCCGTCGCCTGCGGCCTCGGCGGCAATGCGCGCGTTGATGTCGGCCATGTTGGGAATGCGGTCGAAATTGGTGTCCTCGGAGCTCGCGAGCAGCACGGCCTCGCCGTACTTGGCGGCCTCCTTGTATGCCTTGTTGGCAAAGTTGCCGGTCACGATGTAGCCGGCGCGGCCGCGGCGCATGAGGTTCATGGGGATGCCCGCAAACTGCAGCGTAGCGCCGCCCTGCAAAAACAGGACACGGTAGTTGTTGGGGATGCTCAGCAGGCGACGCAGGGTTGCCTCGGCGTCGTCGATGATCTGCTGGTACATGCTAGATCGATGGCTCATCTCGAGCACGGACATGCCGCAACCGCGGTAGTCCATCATCTCGTCGGCGATCTCGGCGAGCACGCTTGTAGGCAGTGCGGCCGGGCCAGCTGAGAAGTTGTGCACACGTGCCATCTTCTGGTTCCCCTCGTAGTCGTTTGAACGTTCGGGATACTTTAGCACAGTGGAGCGGTAGGCGCGACCGCATCACGGTAAAACTCGACTACGCCGCTATGATTTACAGGATGGTTACATGGGGGAGGGGCGCTTTACTCCTCAGGCAAATCCAAATCAGCGAGCGAAGACATAAGGTTCTCTAGGCGCTTGATCTCTTCGTCGCAAATTAGCCACCTCCTGGTCACTACGACGCCAGCGTGGCGATGACGGCTTCGTCGCCGGCGTATATGAGGGTGTTGCCGTCGGGGATGATCGTTTGGCCTTCGCGCTTGAGCATCACCACAATAAACGGATGCTTGCCTTGCGGCACATCGCGCAGGCGCTGGCCGGCCAGGCGACCGTAGGGCGTCACGGTGACCTCGCGCAGCGTAACCTCGGCACGCTCTTCGAACGTTGGGGCGGCCATCACCAGCAGATCGCCTTCCTGGATCACGGTATCGCCGTTGGGCAGTACCGGGTGCGCCCCGTCACGCAGCACCAAGACCACCAGCATGTCCGTTGCGCTGCCAATGTCGGCGAGCGAGCGTCCGGCAAACGGATGTCCAGCGCCCACCTTGAGCTTTACAAACGACATGCCGTCCTCGTCGCGGTAGTCGTTAAAGGTGCGGCGCACGTCGCCGGTCGTATCGATCATATCGAGCTTCTTCGCCACTACTGGCAGCAGCGAGCCCTGCACCACAATGCTCGACACGGCAATCACAAATACCAGGTCAAACAGGTCGTGTCCGCCGGGAACGCCGGCCACCACGGCAAGGAGACTAAAGACGACCGAGGCTGCTCCGCGCAGGCCCGCCCAGCTTACGAGCGCGACCTGGCGGGGGTTCGTCTTAAAGGGCGCCAGGAGCACGCCGACGGCGATGGGACGGCTCACGAAGAGCATAAACGCCATGAGCGCCAGGCCCGGCAGCAGCATTTGCGGCAGGCGGGCGGGCGTCACGAGCAGGCCGAGCAAGAAGAAGATTGTCATCTCGGCCATCTCGGTGAGGGTGTCAAAGAAGTGCGCCATCTCGACCTTGCCGGTGATGTCGCTGGCGCCCAGTACAATGCCTGCCAGGTACACGGCCAAAAGGCCGTTGCCGCCCAGGTGGCTCGGCAGCGCGTAGGCGACGATGGCCACGGCGAACAAGAAGATGGTCTGCGCGTCCTTGGCCGTTGCGTGCGCGCGTTCAATCAGGCGGCCCGCCGCCCAGCCGATGGCAAGGCCCAGGCCCACGCCCAGGATAATCTGCTTGGCCAGCAGTGCGGGAATGTTGATGTCGCCGCCGGCCGCGAGTGTAGCGAGCACAGCGGTGAGCATGTAGGCGACGGGGTCGTTGGAGCCCGATTCGACCTCGAGCAGCGAGTCGGTGCCACCTCTCAGCGACAGGCTGTGCTCACGCAGTACGCTAAAGACGCTCGCCGCGTCGGTGGATGCCACGACCGATCCCAGCAGCAGGCTGCCGATCCAGTCGATCCCCAGCGCGAAGTGGGCGAACACGCCGGTGATGCCGGCAGTGATGACGACGCCGAGCGTGCTCAGCAGCACCGCCGGCGCAGCGACGGGCTTGGCGCGGTCGATATTGGTGTTAAAGCCGCCGTAGAACATGATGAACAGCAGCGCCGTGCTGCAGACGGTTTCGGTGAGTGCGTAGTCGCTAAAGTCGATATGCGTCGGGCCGTTGACGCCCAACAGCATGCCGAGCGCGATAAAGATGAGCAGGGTGGGGAAGGGGAGTTTTTTGCCGACGGGTTTGATGGTCAGGCACAAAATGATGACGAGGCCGATAAAGAGAAGGATCTGGTTCATAGATGGTGTCCGCTCCTGGGTGGTTGGCGTGGCACGGTCAGTTGTCTGCGGTTATTTGTACCCAAAGATGGTGGGTTTATGGGGTTGGATTGCGGGCGTGCGCGATATCGTCATAGACGGCTGCCGTCTTTGCCTCTGCTCGGAAACCCTTTCCAGCTTTATTGCAACGGAGTACAATGGGTAACGTTTAAGTTCAACTTGAAGTTTTAGTTGCGGCACCGGGCTTCGGCCGCAATGCAAGGAGAGGCGTACCATGGCGATCTATGTGACATCTGACGCTCACGGGCACGTGCGTGCGCTTGACGAGGCCCTGTCTAAGATCTCGTTGACGTCCGACGACACACTGTACGTGCTGGGCGACATGATCGATCGCGGGCCCGATCCGGTCGGTGTTATTAAGCTCGTGCGCTCGCTGCCCAACGCCTGCGTGCTCAAGGGCAATCACGAGCAGATCATGCTCGATGCCATCATTGGCCAGGATCCGCTCGATGCCGAGACCTGGGATATCAACGGTGGCTGGACGACGCGCGAGCAGCTCAACGACATGGAATTTGAGGCATACGAGGAGCTCGTGCGATGGATGGCCGCGCTGCCGCTCTACGCGGTGGTCGAGACTGCCGAGCGGCCGTACCTGCTGGTGCACGCCGGCATTCAGACCGAGGCGGCGCGTGCGTTTTTGCTTGAGCATGGTGTCGATTGCGGCGACGGCAGGGGAGCGGTCGATGCCGATCGCGAGCTGCTGCAGCAAATGCTCGCCGTACAGTCGTCCGATGACTTGCTCTGGATTCGCCATGGCTATTGGGATGCCCCGACGGGGCTGCTTTCTGCCGAGGGCAAGGGTTCGGTCGTGGTGAGTGGCCACACGCCAACGGTGTCGCTCGGGCGTTATTGCGAGGTCGGTGGTCTTGCGGGGCTCGATGAGGAATCGGGACGAGGGCAGATCGTGCGCTTGGGCGGCGAGGACACTGCCGGCGTGCCCGATCGCATCGATATCGATTGCGCCGCCGCCACCGGCTCCGAGTTCGGTCGCGTGGGCATCCTGCGCCTGGACGACGGGGCGGAGTTCTACGCGAACATCAACCCGGGCGAATAATCGGTGCAAGGGGTAGCTAATTTTGGACGGGGCCTTTTTTGACTACTTTTGCCCTTCTGCCCGCAAATTGATTTTTCAGGGACGGGGATTAAATAATCATTTGGCTGCCCGCTGGCTAAGTGAGTAGACTTTTTTGGAAATGCCGAGCACCCAACATATTTGCCTCAATAAAACCGCTGGTCACGGACTTGTGCTTTGTCGGTGTGGTCCGGGATTCGGTAAAAGTCTACTCACTTAGTTTTGCGTGTCCGCAACGAGACTCCAGCCGGGGTGATTCCACCGCAAATTAGCTTCTCCCATCGCCGCAATTAGGCGCCGTACGGATTCCGGTCCCTCTCTATGCGTTGGCGGATGTGGGCGTACTCGATAATCAACAGTACCAGCAGTAGGGCCATGATGGCTAGGTAGCTCACGACGGCGCCCATCAGGCCGAGCAGATTGATCAGAATCACCGGGAGCACCACGCTCACGGCAAAGCAGATCAGGTAGATCTTGGTGACATCTCCAGCGTGGCGCAGCACCGTGATGATGGCGTAGATAAAGTCGATGGCCGCGGTGACGCCGCCGGCGACGACCATCAGCAGCGCCAGCGTACGGTAGCGTTCAAAGCTGAGACCGTACATAAAGCTCATGAGGGGAATACCGGGACCTGCCATAAATGCGGCGCACACGCCGGTGATGACCACGATCAGCGCCATAACGGCAACAATAATCAGGTCAAAGCGGCGACGCTTGCGCGGATTCGCCCAAATGCTCGACAGACGCAGGAGCTGCGGTTTATAGATAAATCCAATGCTCAACAAAATTCCCTGCGCCGGAAAGAACAGGGCATTAAAGTACAGCTGATACTTGTAGGCCAGCGCGCCTTCCATCACGAACTTGGGCATGCTCTCGATAAGGTTAAACAGGAACAGTGCGCCAAAGAGCGGGGCGCACTGGATAAACAGGTGGCCAGCCTCGCGCAGGCTCATGCGGCGTGATTTTTCGGTCTCGAGCAGGGCGAGCGGGGCGGTGACCAGCACGAGCGAGGCAATCGCGGCGATGCCCATGGCCATGGCCGCGATGGGCATGCTGCGCGTGAGGAACAGTGCCACGCTAAAGACCGCGATGACGCCGGCGGAACGCAGCGTTTGGCTCATGCCGGCCAAATAGAGCTTGTCGGCCTGCTGCAGGCGGCCCTCGTACACGTCGGCGATGCCGTCGATCACCTTATAGAGGTAGACGCCCAGGCCGATCGTGGCCATCTGCGCATCGTAGCCGCGTGCGCTGCTGTACGTGAGGCCGCAGCCTAGTGCGAGCGCTCCGCAAAGCCAACGGTTGAGCTGGTAGGAGGCGAAGGAGGTTTTTTCGTCGATGTCCGAGACCTGAAAGTTGCGCACGCCGTAGTTGCACGCGATCATGATGAGCGTGCCGGTAACAAAGGCGATGGAGAACTTGCCGGCCTCCTCGGCGCCCACGAGCTGCGTCGACACAATGGTGAGCAGCGGAAACGCCATGCCCCATACGGCGGTGCCCAGGGTGTTCCAAAGATAGTCGCGACTGGTGGCGTGCTCCTCGTATTCCGCTTCCTGCATGGAGAAGCCGCCGCCGTAGACGGCGCCGAGCAGACGGTCCCACCAAGCGTTGACCATGCGGCGGACGGGGCTGGGCTCCCGATCGCGTTCGCGCCGGCGACGGCGCGTGGCCTGGCTGCTGTCGGGGCCGCCGGCGTTGCGCTGGCTCAGCTCCTGGATGCGCGCGAGCTCTTCGGCCGTGTGGGAGGCGGGGAACAGGCCGTTCTCGATGCGGCCGCCCTGGGCCTTCGCGGCGCCGTCTTTCGATGCAGCGGGGTTGGAGATGCCGTTACGGCGGGCGATGGCGCGGCGAATGCTATCGAGGGGCGTGATGCTCAAAGCGGGGTCCTTTCTATTGCTGCGCTCTAGTATAGACACCGCGGTGTCCGCTCGTGTTTTTGAACAGGTTGTTCGATAATTTCGGCGGCGCCATTCGGTAGTCGGCACTTAGGGACGTTCCTTATGTGCCGGCACTTTGGGAACGTCCCTAAGTGCCGGCATCCGGGGGCGCTCCTTGAATGTTGCCTGTTCAAGAGTGTTCCCAATGACTAGGCGTTTAAAAACGTCCCCAATGACTAGGCCGCTTGCCTGCGATTTTTGACCGTTGGGCGGGCTTGCCGCCCTTGCCGCAAAAACGTTTTTGCATATCGGGTACAACGGGCTTTACGTGAGTAAAGTGCGCGTCGCGTCCACGTGTCGCGTTTTTAAAGGAGGCCCCATGCCTGGTGTTACCCCTGCAGAAGTTCTGTCCAACTTTGGTATTACGCTCGTTGAAGATCCCGCCGAGAATCAACCCCGTCTGCTGGTGGACCTGCCGGCGGCAGAGCTTGTCGAGCACGCTATTCGTCGCAAAGAGGGCCGTATGGCTTCTAATGGCGCGCTCGTGATCGAGACGGGGGAGCGCACTGGTCGTTCGCCCAACGATCGTTTTATCGTTGACACCCCCGATGTTCACGACAAGATCGCCTGGGGTGCGGTCAACCGCCCACTGTCCGTCGAGAGCTATGAGGCCATCAAGGCCGGCATCGTCGACTATCTCAACGAGCGCGACGTGTTCGTCACGCGCGGCATGGCGGGCGCTGACCGCAACCACACGCGTCGCCTGCTTGTTGCCTGCGAGCGTGCCAGCCAGGCACTCTTCATTAAGCAAATGCTCGCCCGTCCGCTCGCCCGCGAAATCACGCGCACCGGCGAGCCCGACTTCTGCGTGCTCGCAGCGCCCGGTTACCAGTGCGATCCTGCCATCAAGGGCCTCAACTCCAGCGCCGCCGTGGTCATCAACTTCCAGGAACGCGTGATTCTGGTCGCCGGCACCGGCTACTCCGGCGAGATTAAAAAGTCGATCTTTAGCGTCATGAACTATCTGCTGCCCGTCGAGGATGACGTGCTGCCCATGCACTGCTCGGCCAGCATGGATCCCGTCACGCACGAGACTGCCGTGTTCTTTGGCCTGTCCGGCACGGGCAAGACCACGCTTTCTGCCAACCCCACGCGCCTGCTGATCGGCGACGACGAGCACGGCTGGTCCGACATGGGCATCTTCAACATCGAGGGTGGCTGCTACGCAAAATGCGAGGGCCTGGACGCCTTCCACGAGCCCGAGATCTTCAACGCCGTCCGTTTTGGCGCCATTTGCGAAAACGTGGTGCTCGACGAGAACCGCAAGCCCAACTACGACGACATCTCGATCACGCACAACACGCGCGTGGCCTATCCCGTGGAGCACATTCCTAACGCGTGGACTAAGGGCATGGGCACCACTCCGAGTGTCGTGCTGTTCCTGACTTGCGACGCTTTTGGCGTGCTGCCGCCCATCTCGCGCCTGACGGCCGACGCCGCCATGTACCACTTTGTGACGGGCTTTACGGCTAAGATTCCCGGCACCGAGGTCGGCGTCACCGAGCCCACGCCCACGTTCTCTTCGCTGTTCGGCGAGCCGTTTATGCCGCTCGACCCCATGGTTTACGCCAAGATGCTTGGCGAGCGCATTGCCGACGGCCGCACGCGCGTGTACCTGGTCAACACCGGCTGGATCGGCGGCGGCTACGGCGTGGGCCATCGCATCGAGCTTGCCTACACGCGCTCGCTGGTCGCGCGCGCCCTCGACGGCACCATCGAGGACAGCGAGTTCGTGCACGACGACATCTTTAACGTCGACATTCCCACGACGTGCCACGGCGTGCCCGATGGCATCCTGGTGCCGCGCCAATACTGGCAGAGCACCGCGCGCTATGACGAGGCCGCGCACAACCTGGCGGTGATGTTCGAGGAGAACTTCGAGAAGAAGTACTCGCACCTGCCCGAGTCCGTCAAAGCCGCCGGCCCGCACGCCCAGGTGTCCGCCGAGGCCCGTCATCACGGCCGCGGCCTGCTGGGACTCCGCCACTAGCTTCGCCGTGAGTCCATATCCACCACAAAGGGGACAGGCACCTTTGTGGTGGTTTTGCTCGTGTGGATGACTCGGGTTACAATACGCCTGACATATCGTCCCCTTCTCCGGATGGGGACAGCGCAAGCGTTCTTGTGACGGCACCGTAGGACTTTGAAGGTGGCCGTTGTAAGGGCGCTTTTTGTTTAGGCGCCCTCACTCGGGCGCGCACAATGAAGGGAGAGCGTATGAAGAGCTTTATTGCCGAGGATTCATTCTGGGAGCTGTTTCCGCAGGCAGCGGTCGGTGTTGTGGTCGTGGAGGGCATGAAGCCCACGGCTCAGATTCCTCAAGAGGACGTGGATGCGATTGCGGCGTTGCTCGACCGCGCCAATATCGATGCGGAGCGTCATCTGACCAGCGACACTATCAGCGAGAACGCACCGGTCAGGGCATGGCGCGAGGCCTATCGTCTGTTCAAGACCAAGAAAGGCGCGCGCTGCTCGATCGAGAACTTGCTCAAACGCGTGCTCAAAGGCAAGCCGGTGGGCCACATTACGCCCGCGGTGGATATTTACAACACGGTGTCGCTGACCTACGCGCTGCCCGTGGGAGGCGAGGATCTGCATGCGATCGAGGGGGACCTTCGCCTGAAGGTGACCGACGGTGGCGATGCGTTCTTGCCGCTTGGCGAGGAGACGGACGATCCGACGCTGCCCGGCGAGCTCGCCTACATCGATGATGCGGGCGCTGTGTGCCGCTGCTGGAACTGGCGCGACGGCGTTCGCACGGCGCTGTCCGATGATTCGGCCGATGCGTTCCTAGCGATTGAGTGCGTGGAGCCCGAGCGGATGGGGGATTGCCAGGCTGCGATCGATCGCTTAGCCGAGCTGCTTGAGCGCTATCTGGGAGCGACGGTTGTCATTAAGACGCTTGTGACCCGCGACAATCCTTGCGTGGAGCTGTAGCGGCGCCTAGAACCTATTGATGCCCCAAACCACCACAAAGGTGCCTGTCCCCTTTGTGGTGGTTTTTATGTTGATGGGTTAACAAATGGGGTATTTGGGTACGGGTGTCGCCTTATGCGACTAAGATGTTTACCCGTTAGCATTATGCAAGCGAAAGGCGGTCGTCTCCCATGCAGCAGAGCGACGAGACACGTTTCGAGGACTTTGTCGGACTGATCAGCGGTCTCTACAAGGAGATCCAGCGCATTAAGACGTCTGAGGGCGCAAGGCTGGGCCTCAAGGGCTCCGACGTTATGTGCCTGTACTATCTTGAGCGCAGCAAGGACGGCCTGACTGGTGCCGACCTGGCTCGCATGGCAGGCGTGACCCGCGCCGCCGTCTCGCGTACGCTCGCGCATCTGGAGGAGGGCGGCTACGTCGAAGTCGATGATTCGGGCGATGCCGCCGTTAAGTATCGTGCTCCGGTTCGCCTGACCGCTCTGGGCGGCGAGAGCATGAGCGAGGCGGACCGCATCATTCGCGAGGTGCTCGATACCACCGGTAAGGCTATGGGTGTGGAGCAGCGCGAGCAGATGTATGCATCGCTGCGTACGATTCTCGACACCCTGCGCGAGATCTAAGGCCGCCAAGGCATTTGCTTCCCATTAACAACTGCATAGTCCCGTTTGAGCGCGTATACCGTGCCGGGGCATTGCTGTCAAAATTCCCCGCGCGAGCTCCGCGCAAGAAAGGATTTGTTATGTCCATTCGTATTATTACCGATTCCGCAAGCGATATGTCGCCGGCGGAGCACCCCGCTCTGCGTGTTTTGCCGCTGTCCGTCACCTTTGGCACCGATGTGTATATGGATGGCGTCGACATCGATCATCAGCGCTTTTACGAGATGCTCGTGGAGCGCGATGAGCTGCCCAAGACCGGCCAGGTCAACCCGTACGCGTTTTCGCAGGCGATTGCCGAGGCACGTGAGGCCGGCGACGAGGCAGTGATTATTACCGTGGGCGCCAAGCTTTCGGGCACCAATCAGAGTGCCCGTACCGCACTTGCCGAGGCGCCGGGCGGCGACGTGTTCGTGGTGGACAGCAATAACGTCACCCTGGGCGAGCGTGTCCTGGTCGAGTATGCGTTGCGCTTGGTGGACGAGGGCCGTAGTGCGGCCCAGATCGCGGCGGCCGTCGAGGCAGTCCGTGACCGCGTGGTGGTTATCGGTCTGCTTGAGACGCTGGAGTACTTGGTGCGCGGCGGTCGCCTGTCTGCTGCGGCCGGCGCTGTGGGCACGTTGCTCAACGTAAAGCCCGTTGTGGCCGCCGAGGACGGCCTGATCGTGCAGCTGGGCAAGGCGCGCGGTTCCAAGAACGGTCGTAACCTGCTCAACCAGAAGGTAGAAAAGGCGGGCGGCGTCGACTTTTCCATGCCGCTGGCGCTGGGCTATACAGGCCTTTCGGACGCCGTGCTCAAGAAATATATCGAGGACAGCGCGGCACTGTGGGCCGGTCACACCGAGGGCGAGCTGTCCATCCACACCATTGGCGCCACCATCGGCACCCACGTGGGCCCCGGCGCCGTAGCCGTAGCCTTCTTCCGCCCCGCCAACTAGCTTTCCGGTCAAAACCACCACAAAGGGGACAGGCACCTTTGTGGTGGTTTATGCTTTTCCGGGTGGAAGGGAGCGAGCAATGGCGTCTGAGGGCTTTTTTGAACGGGTGTACGAGGTGGTCGAGCAGATCCCCGAGGGGATGGTCGCCACGTATGGCCAGGTGGCGCTGCTTGCCGGTCGTCCACGAAGTGCGCGGTACGTGGGGTATGCCCTGCATAGTAATCCGCGCCCCGGCGAGATTCCCTGTCACCGTGTGGTGTTTGCCGACGGGCACATATGCGAGGGCTTCGCTTTTGGCGGTCCCGATGCTCAACGTGAGCTTTTGCTAGGGGAAGGTGTGACGTTTAAGGACGACATGCACGTCGACTTGGCCGCCTGTCGCTGGCCTGCCGGGCTCTAGCGGTTCTGCCGTGGCGAAAACCACCACAAAGGCGCCTGTCCCCTTTGTGGTGGTTTTACACTGTAGGTTTACCAGAGCTAACTTATGGAGAAGGTGTGGCGGCGTACTTTGCCGTCAGAAAGTAAACCACGGTGAACTATATTGGTTTCAGCAACGGAGCAGGCAATAGGCGATGAAAAAGCCTGCCCTGTTGAGTTTGATTCGCATCCCTCCCCTCTGTGCGATTCAACGGTGTACTTCGGGAACAGGCCCGCTGGCAGCTAACTGCCGGCGGGCCTGTTCCTGTTTGTCGAGGGGGTGCGATGGACGGAGCCGAAGCGGTCCGGCTCCAAAAAAGGCGGACGCCGCAGCGCCCGCCCTAAAGCAATCGAAAGCTCAAGCCAGTAGATCGGTCTAGTACACCATGCCCATGGCGTCCTGAACCTCTGCCAGGGTCTGATCGGCGATCTCGTTGGCGCGACGGTTGCCCTCGTGCAGGACGTCCTTCACATAGTCCAGATCGTTCTCGTAGCGCTGGCGACGCTCGCGGATCGGTGCGAAGTACTCGTTGACGGCCTCGGTCACGTACTTCTTGAGCTGGCCGGAGCCGCCCATGCCGATCTCCTCGGCAATCTCGACCTCGGAGCGACCGGTGCAGATGGCGGCTGTCGAAAGCAGGCCAGACACGCCGGGGCGGTTCTCGGGATCGAATGTGATCATGCGCTCGGAGTCGGTCTGGCTCTTCTTGATGCGTTTGGCTGTCTCCTCGGCGGTCATCGAAATATTGATGGCGTTGCCATAGCTCTTGCTCATCTTGCGACCGTCCAGGCCCGGCAGCAGCGGGGTCTCGGACAGCAGCGCATCGACCTCGGGGAACACCTTGCCGTAGCGGTTGTTAAAGCGGCGGGCGATGGTGCGGGTAAGCTCGATGTGCGGTAGCTGGTCGCGACCGACGGGCACCACGTTGCCCTTGCAGAACAGGATGTCGCAGGCCTGGTGCACCGGGTAGGTGAGCAGAAGGCCGGTGAGCTCGTGGCCCGAGGCCTCCATTTCGGCCTTGACCGTGGGGTTGCGCGCCAGCTCGGCCTCGGACACCAGCGACAGGAACGGCAGCATGAGCTGGTTTGCTGCGGGCACGGCGGAGTGCGCGTAGATCATGGTCTTGTCGGGGTCGATACCGCAGGCAAGGTAGTCCATGACCATGTTGTACACGTTGTCCTGGATGTGCTCGGTCGTGTCGCGGTCGGTGATGACCTGGTAGTCGGCGATGAGTATGTTGGTCCTGGCGCCCATGTTCTGCAGCTCCACGCGGCCCTTGAGGGTGCCAAAGTAGTGACCCAGGTGCAGACGGCCGGTGGGGCGGTCGCCGGTAAGCATGGTGAACTTCTCGGGCGTCTTGGCCAGGCCCTCGCGAATGGCGTTGCTCTTTTGCAGCGCGACTTCGTAGCTGTTCTCGTTTGGCATGATTGCTCCTAACGTTCGTTCGCAAGTTTTGATGATAGCGTGTTTATTGAGAGGGGTGGGCGTGAGTGGGTGAGGGACTGCCAGGGGCCGGCTTTCAAGTCCGCCGCGGCGTTCGCGCGAACGGCTGCCAACGCCTTGGCACATCCTCGGCAGCTTGCCCTAGAGCTTGTGGTGGCGCTCTTCTTTGCGCACCTCGGCTGCCTGCTCCTCCTGCTTAAAAGCGGGGTCGTCGGGGGTGACCAGCTCGTCCTCGTGCGTGCGCTTGTTGTAATGGTGGCGCAGCACGGGTTCAAACAGGTGCAGGTGCTTGGCGAAGGCGGCCGAGCCAATGGCGAGCACGGTAAAGATGAGCACACGCATGGGCACCTCGACCTGGTTAATCGCGGCGGCGCCGGCCGAAAGCATGATGCACCAGGCATAGATGAGCAGCACGGCCTGTTTTTGGTTGTAGCCTTCTTGGATCAGGCGGTGGTGGATGTGGCCCTTGTCGGCCTGCCCGATGCTAATGTGGGCGCGCTTGCGGCGCACAATGGCGCTAAACGTGTCGATGATGGGCACGCCGGCAACGATGAGCGGGATGATAAGCGAGGTGAGTGCGGCGGTGCGGCTCACGTTGAGCAGCGAGATGGAGCCTAGCGCAAAGCCCAGAAGCAGCGACCCCGAGTCGCCCAAGAAGATGCTTGCGGGGTTGAAGTTGTAGCGCAAAAAGGCCAGACAGGCGCCAAAGAGCGCAATGGAGAGCGCGGCGGCGTCGATGCGGCCCGAGAGAACGGCCATCGAAAACATGGTGAACGACACGATGCCGCAGATGCCCGTGGCCAAGCCGTCGAGGCCGTCGATGAGGTTAATGATGTTGGTGAATGCCACCAGATAGATTACGGTGATGGGGTAGGCGAGCCATCCGAGCATGATCTCGCCGGGAGCAAACGGGTTGACGATGACGCCGATTTTTAGGCCGCCCATGCAGGCGATAAGCGCGGCGAGGACCTGTCCGGCCAGCTTTTGCTTGGGCGTGAGCTGGAAGACGTCGTCGATAGCGCCGGTCGCAAAGATGACGGTAAAGGAGAGCGCCAGCATGGGATAGCTAATGTGAAGGCGCGGGTGCGGCACCAGGACGGGTGGCCAGCCTAGGTACCAGGTGCCTAGGATTTGCACAATGCAGGCAACGACCAGGCCCAAAAACACCGCCGTTCCGCCCAAACGCGGGATGGGCTTGGTGTTGATGCGGCGCTTAGAAGGATAGTCGACGGCATCGAGCTTAATTGCCAAGCGCTTGACCAGGGGCACCGCGAGGAAGGTCGTGATAAAAGCCGCCGCTGCCACGCATAGGTACGGTATGTAGCTCGGGGATGAAGCCATGAATCTAAAAACCGCCAAGCGTCGAAGGAAAAGGTCAAAGGTTGCTACGCGGAAATGGCATAGCTGTCCCATGATACTCGACCGAGGGGGGTGCATGTAATTGCACGCAGCGATAATCACGCGCTTACCAGATATTGGGATGTTGTCGATGGCTTGTCGGGATGCCGGCGGGGATCCATATGGACTGTATGGTGATTTTCGGCAAAAGAAAACCACCCCCCACGTTACGAAAATGAACCCACCTAAAACAGGTGGGTGCCCTCATCGACTGTTCCAGCGTCCTTAACAACGAAGGATACCTGTACTAGGTACGACTGTGTGGGCTCCCTAAATAAACGCGACGGTTCACCCAGTTGCTCCGCGGGGGGCGGAATACCTACATCATAAAGCGGCACTTTATCGATTCCAGTCTTGACATTACAAAAATCGTGTCGGACGATTACGGCGCCTTGGGCTCGAGCCGTCTGTGGGGTTGATCCCTTTACGTTTGAGCTGCTGAATCGTTGTTTTGGAGCATGGTTTTATGCCGACGTCGTTGACCGAACTTTTTTCGCCCGCCTGCCATTTGTGTCCGCGCCGTTGCGGTGCGGCGCGCGATGAGGGCGCGCACGGCGTCTGCGGTGCTAACGACACGCTCAAGGTGGCCCGCGCCGCGCTTCATATGTGGGAGGAGCCGCCTATCTCGGGCGAGGCCGGTTCGGGCACGATCTTCTTTAGCGGCTGCTCGCTCAAATGTATCTACTGCCAGAACCACGAGATCTCGACCGGCAATTTTGGCCTTGAGATTTCGCCTGAGCGCCTGGTCGAGATTATGCTGGAACTGCAGGACCAGGGTGCCAACAACATCAATTTGGTGACGGCGACGCACTATGCGCACCTGTTGCCTGCCGCGATTGCCGCGGCGCGGGCGCGCGGACTGGTTATCCCAATCGTCTACAACACGAGTGGTTACGAGCGCGCGAGTGCCGTGGCGGCGCTGGGCGACCTGGTCGATGTGTGGCTCACCGACTTTAAATATGCCGATGCCGGGCTTGCGCAGTCGCTCTCCCATATAAAGGATTACCCGCGTGTGGCCGTGTCGGGTCTGGCCCAGATGGCGCGCGAGATCGAGCGCCGCGGGGGAGAGTTGGTGGACGAGGACGGGCTTATGAAGCGTGGCATGATCGTGCGTCACCTGGTGCTTCCGGGGCATGCAGACGATTCGTGTCGCGTGCTGGACCTGGTGTGGCAGACGGTGGGCGACGTGCCGATCTCGGTTATGAACCAGTACACGCCCAATGCGCTCATGCGCGAGCAGGGCGGCGACCTGGCACGCGCCGTGACGCGTGAGGAGTACGAGCAGGTGCTCGACCATGCCGACGACCTGGGTTTTACGACGATGTTCTGGCAAGAGGGCGGCGCGGTAGACGAGAGCTTCACCCCGGCCTTCGACACCATCGGTGTTCTTACCAGCGCAAAGTAGTGCGTTCGTCGATGATTTTTCTGGGACGGGGATAAAAAATCATCGAGAGGATTGCCTGTTCGAAAAGTTGCCAAAATAGCCGCGCCCCAAAAAGACTGGTTATTGGGCGTTGACAGTTGGCGAGCCGTAGGTAAAATATCGACTTGTCCTGGGGACGTAGCTCAGTTGGGAGAGCGCTGCCGTCGCATGGCAGAGGCCGAGGGTTCGACTCCCTTCGTCTCCACCCTTGGATTTGATAAGCCGCTGACATTGTGTCGGCGGCTTTTTTTAAAAGAAAGGGCTATACCATGGCCGAGCTTGAGTCCCAACCATTGTCCGACGAGGAGCGCGCCGAGTTGGAAGAGCTCCGCGCTGAGAAGGCCCGCCGCGAGGCTCGGGAAGAGGCCCGTCGCGAGCGTGAGGAGCTGGCTGCCCTGCGCGCCGAGCGTGCGAAGGCCGAGGAGGCCGCCGCGAACGCCGCATCCGCATCGGCGCCCGCGCCCGCACCCAAGCCCGCTGCTGCGAAGCCTGCACCTGCCGCGCCCAAACCTCAGCCTAAAAAGGCCGCCCGTCCCAAGTCCGTCGAGCCCAAGCCGAGCCGTGACGAGATGACCTTTGCCCAGCGCATGGTTACCTCCAAGGAGCCTATGGGCGAGAACGAGATCCCTGGCATGGCGCCGGCTCAAAAAATCATCATTGTCCTTGCCCTCATCGCGTTTGTCATCTTTATGGGCTACACGATCCTGACCAGCATGGGCCTGCTCTAACCGACTCGCATCGGGCGTCATGTCCGCATGCTCTGCTCTCGTCCAACCCTCAAATTCTGCACCACACATCCGAAAGGTCGCCCCATGGCTTTGACCGACATCTCGCATCCCACCGACATTGCAATGCTCACCGATCTGTACGAGCTCACTATGGCCCAGGGCCTGTGGGAGAGCGGCAAGGCCAATGAGCAGGGTTGTTTTACCGCGTTTTACCGCGACCATCCCTTTGGCAGCGCCTATGCCGTCATGTGTGGCACCGCCGAGCTGCCCGAGCTCGTCGAGAACCTGCGCTTTACGCCCGAGGATATCGACTACCTCGCCTCGCTTGAGGCCCCTGCCGGCGGCGCGATGTTCAAGTCCGCATTCCTCGACTACCTGCGCGATTTTCGTGCGCATGTAAATATCGACGCCGTCCCCGAGGGCGAGCTCGTCTTTCCGCGCGAGCCCATGGTGCGCGTCACCGGTCCTGCGCTCGAGTGCCAGCTGCTTGAGACGGCGCTGCTCAACATCGTCGGGTTCCAGACGCTTGTCGCCACCAAGACGGCGCGCGTGGTGCTCGCCGCCGACGGTCGCCCCGTGGCGGAGTTTGGCCTGCGCCGCGCCCAGGGTCCCGATGGCGGCCTGGCCGTTGCGCGCGCGAGCTACGTTGCCGGCTGCTCCTCTACGTCCAATGTGCTCGCCGGCCGCCGCTATGGTATTCCCGTCTTTGGCACGCATGCGCACAGCTGGGTGATGAGCTTCGATTCCGAGCTCGAGGCCTTCCGCGCCTTTGCCAAGTCGAGCCCCAAGAACTGTACGCTGCTCATCGACACCTATGACGTGCGCGAGGGCTGCGAGCATGCCATTACGGTTGCCAAGGAGATGGAGGCGGTGGGCGAGCGTCTGTCGGCTATTCGCATCGACTCCGGCGACCTCGCCAAGCTCTCCAAGTATGTTCGCGGCCGTTTTGATGCCGAGGGCCTGCCCTATGTGGGGATCTCGGTTTCCAACGATCTTGACGAGTACACGATTCAGTCGCTGCTGGACCAGGGCGCGCCCATCGATAGCTTTGGCGTGGGTACCAAGCTCGCGACCTGCTATGACCAGCCGGCGCTGGGTGGCGTGTACAAGCTTTCCGCCCGCCGTGCGAGCGAGGCAGATCCATGGACGCCGGTGGTCAAGCTCTCCGAGCAGCCCTACAAGCGCACGATCCCGGGCGTGCAGCGCGTGCGCCGTTATTACGACGGCTTTGGCGGCCCGGTCTGCGACATGATCTACGACGAGGACCATCTGGCGGGGGAGGGCGCCGCGCGCGGCAATACCCTCGTGGCCGTGAATGATGCCGCCCTGGTGACCGATGTGTCGGAGCTTGAGTATCGCGAGCTGCTGGTGCCGATCGTGCGCGATGGCAGTGCAGTGGCTCCGCGTGAGAGCATCCAGGACGCGCGCGAGCGCTGTGTTTGGGCGCTCGATCATCTGGACGCAGCTTTCAAGCGCTTCCTGTACCCGCAGACCTATGTGGTGGGCATGGAGCAGGGCCTGGCTCAGGTACGCGACGAGCTCGTGCGCAAGAACATGGCCGCGGCCTCTGCCTTTCCCTGGGCAAAATGATCCGCATGCGACGGAGGAAAACGGATCATTTTTCTCGCTTGCCCGTTCGTCCGTTCGCTGAACAGTCGATTGGTTTGACGTATGACGACTTCTTATAAAACGATGGTGGTAAAGATCGGTTCGTCCACGGTGGTGGGCGCCGATGGCAAGGTCAACCGCGCCTTTATCGGCGGACTTGCCGATCAAGCCGCAGCGCTGCGCAAGCTCGGCTGGCGTCTGGTCGTGGTGAGCTCGGGCGCTATTGCCTGTGGCTATCCCGTGTTGGGCTTCGACCGCAAGCCGGTCGGCGACCTTCCGAGCCTGCAGGCCTGCGCCTCGGCTGGTCAGTGCATCATCTCGTCGGCCTACGACGAGGAGTTCCATGCGCGCGACCTGCTCACCTCGCTCGTGCTGCTCACGCGTCACGACACGGCGCGTCGCACGTCCTACCTGCACGCGCGCGACGCCCTGCTGCGTCTGGTGGAGCTGGGCGTGGTGCCGGTCGTCAACGAGAACGACACCGTTACCGTCGACGAGATCAAGTTTGGCGACAACGACACACTGGCGGCGCTCGTGAGCTGCCTGGTATCTGCCGATCTGTGCGTGACGCTCTCGGACATCGATGGTCTCTATACTGCCAATCCGCATGAGGACCCCACGGCCGAGTTTGTTCCTGTCGTGCATAAGATCGATGCCAAGATTATTGCCTCGGCGGGCGATTCTTCCACATCGGTGGGCACGGGCGGCATGATTACCAAGATCCGCGCGAGTCGCATCCTGATGACGGCGGGCATTCAGAGCGTGATTTGCTCGGGCGAGGAGCCCGATGCGCTCGTGCGCCTCGCCCGCGGCGAGAGCGTGGGCACGCTGTTCGATCCGCCGGCGGAGCGTCTGGACATCGCGCCCCGCAAGCTGTGGATCGCGCTGGGCGACAAGGCACATGGGTCGGTGACGGTTGATGATGGTGCTGCGAAGGCGCTGGTTAGCCGTGGCTCTTCCTTGCTTGCGGTGGGTATTCGCGAGGTCGATGGCCAGTTTGCCGAGGGCGATGTGCTCGATGTGTGCGATCCGAGCGGTATGGTCGTCGCCCGCGGTATCGCCGAGGCCGATTCGGACGTGCTGGAACTTGCTGCCGGTCGCCGCCAGGACCAGATCGCCAGCAACCGCCTGCTCGCTAACCTGGCCGAGAAGCCGGCGATACACAGGGATAATTTAATCGTCTTCGCATAACCAATTGACGCTGCAAACGCCCCTAAGCGGCAATCTGACGTTCAATCGTCGGGCATGACCAAAAGGTCAATGCCCTCCTCTTTCACGTCACCTTGCTCGCTTAGGGGCGTTTTCGCTTTCCGTTCTCTACCTGCGGCATTGTCGTTGCCGGCACTTGTTCGGCACTTGGGGACGTTCCTATTGTGCCGGCAGGTGGGGATACTCCTTTGCTAGAAGATTCGGCGCAGGTCTCCGCGGTTGAGGGCCTCGTCGAAGAGGTGCTTGAATACCACGCTGCAGTGCAGGCCGTCGTGCTCGAACTCGTTGGTCACCCAGGCGTGCGAGTTGCCCACGCGGTCGAGCGTGTCGAGCTGCATGCCCGAGTCCACGTACATGTCATCGAAGTACACCGCGGCCTGGAGCGGCACCTCGTTGCAAGCCAGGCGCTGCGGGTCGTAGATCTTGTCCCAGCTGGTGTCTTCCATCAGCAGGTCCATGGCGGGCTTAAACGGCTTAAGCTCGGGCATCTGCTCAAACATCCACGGGAACATGGCCTCGCCGGTAAACATGAGCGGGCGCGCGAGGGTGTCGAACTCGGCGCGGTGAGCCTTCTCTTCAGTCGCGGCCCAGCCAATGGGCATGGTGTCGCCGTCGGCGTAGATGAACTCCTGCAGTGTCCAGTACAGCGGGTTTGTACGCGTGTTGGTGCGCTCGAAGGCGCGCATCAAAAAGCTGTCAGATACCGAGGCGCCGCAGGTCGGCGTGCCGTCGCCGTCAACAAAAGCGTGATCGATAATCCAATGCATGCGCTCAAAGCTCGGCTTCATGCCAAAGTCGCTGCCCATGAGCTGAAGGCGCTCGACCGTCATCGGCGAGCCGTCGGGCAGCACGGGCTTCTGAGCCTCGAGCGCATCGGCCAGGGCTGCCACGCGTTCGACGTCAGCGGGGTAGCGGTCATAATACTGCTGCGTCTTGGCGGCCATGCGCGGGAAGGTATGCGCGTAGACCTCGCTTGCGCTCGCCGGCACGTGGGGGATTCCGCCGCAGGTAAAGCTCGCCGCCACGCCCTCGGGGAAGAGCGACAGATAGCTCAGCGTCAAAAAGCCGCCGTAGCTCTGGCCGAGTGTGACCCACGGCTTGCCGCCAAAGCCCACCAGTCGCAGGTATTCAAAATCGCGCACGATGGAGCTGGCGAGGTGGCGCTTGAGGAAGTCCGCCTGCGAGCGTGCGGCATCGGAGCCTTCCGCCTCGGCGCGATCGCCCAAGGCGGCAATCGTGCGCCCGTCAACACAGCTGCTGCGTCCGGTGCCGCGCTGGTCGGGAAGGACCACGCGGAAGTGCTTGACGGCCTCCTCGATCCAGCCGTCGCTTGTGGGCGACAGCGGACGTGGGCTCTCGCCGCCGGGGCCGCCCTGCAAAAACAGGAGCAGCGGCAGATCGTCGTTGATGCGGTCGGGCGCGCAAACCACGCGGTAGAAGAGCTTGATGCTCTCGGGCGCGCCGGCGATGGGTGCCGGCATAGCGCCGCGGCGCATGGTACTGCCGACGGCCAGGAGCATCGGCTCCAGGCCGCGCCAGTCAAGGGGGACGTCGATGCTGTGGTCCTCGACGTAAAGGCCGGGGACGTGGTACGAAGTGATGAGGGCCATGTGAGTCTTCCGTTCGTTGCGGTGTTTCGGGTTGACCAATTCTACCGCCGCGGGCGAGGCCATGCGCAAATCGGCTACCATGGTTGCAAACTTCTAGGAGAAAGGGCCGCCCATGTCGGTCGATATAGCCACGTATGTCCACGATCTTGCCGTTGCCGTCAAGGCAGCGTCGGCCTCGCTTGCCACGGCGAGCGATGAGCAGCGTCAGGAGGCCGTGCGCGCCATGGCCGCGGCGCTGCGCGATGGCGTCGATTCCATCGTTGCCGCCAACGAGCTCGATATGTCCGCCGCGCGCGATGCGGGTACCTCGGCCGGACTGCTCGATCGCCTGCTGCTGACGCCCGAGCGCGTCGAGGGCATGGCCGCCGGCCTGGAAAAGCTCGCCGAGCTGCCCGATCCCGTGGGCCGCGTGCTCGACCACCGCGTGCTTGCAAGTGGCGTGGACCTGACCCGTGTGAGTGTGCCGCTGGGCCTGGTCGCTATGGTCTACGAGGCGCGCCCCAACGTGACGGCCGACGCCGCAGGCATCTGCATCCGTACCGGCAACGCCTGCATTCTGCGCGGCGGCTCGCTGGCCTATCACTCGTGTGCCATGATCGCCGAGCTGCTGGCCGATGCGCTCGAGGCCAAGGGCTTCCCGCGCGAGGCCGTGTCGATGATCGAGTCCACCGACCGCGAGGCCACTGGCGAGCTCATGAAGCTCCGCGGTATTGTCGACGTGCTCATTCCGCGTGGCGGTGCGGGCCTGATCCAGCGCTGCGTGCGCGAGTCGCTCGTGCCGGTGATCGAGACGGGTACGGGCAACTGCCACATCTACGTGCATGAATCCGCCGACTTTGATAAGGCACTCAACATTATCGTTAATGCCAAGACCCAGCGCGTAGGCGTGTGCAATGCCGCCGAGTCGCTGCTGGTCGACCATGCTGTGGCCGATGCGTTTTTGCCCGCGGTCGTGGCCGTGCTGCATGACCACGGCGTGCTCATTCACGGCGACGAGGCAACCTACGCCGCATGCGCCGATGCCGGGCTTGCCGAGGGTGATGACTACGTCGCCGCGACTGAGGAGGACTGGGGTCGCGAGTACCTGGCGCTCGAGATGAGCGTGAAGGTCGTGGCAAACGAGGACGAGGCCATCGCACACATCAACCGCTACGGCACGATGCACTCCGAGGCCATTGTTGCCGAGGACACGGATGCTTGCGAGCACTTCCTGGATGCGGTCGATGCCTCGGCTGTGTATGCCAACGCCAGTACGCGCTTTACCGACGGCGGCGAGTTTGGCCTGGGCGCCGAGATCGGCATCTCGACCCAAAAGCTCCACGCCCGCGGCCCCTTTGCCGCCGAGGCCCTCACCACTTACAAATACAAGCTCCGAGGCACCGGCCAGGTCCGCCCCTAGCGACCGCGCAAGAAAAACCGCCACAAAGGTGCCTGTCCCCTTTGTGGCGGTTTTAGCTGGCGCGGGCGGTTAGGCCTGGAAGGTATCGCGATCGGGCGCGAAGGACTGCATGGCCGCGATGGTGCGGTCAAAGAGCTCGGGGAGCTCCCAACCCAGCATCTCGGCGCCCTGCGAAATCACGTCGCGCGAGCAGCCGGCGGCAAAGCGCTTGTCCTTGAACTTCTTCTTGAGCGACTTGGTCGTAAAGTCCATGACGCTCTTGCTCGGACGCATGATCACGGCAGCACCGATCAGGCCGGTGAGCTCGTCGCAAGCAAACAGGATCTTCTCCATCTGCAGCTCGGGCTTGGGCAGCGAGGTATTGAAATCGGACGTGTGCGTCTGGATGGCGCGAATGAGCTCGGGAGACGCACCTTCGCCCTCAAGAATCTCGGCAGCATAGATGGTGTGGTTCATGGGGTCGTCCTCATGCTCCTCCCAATCCAGGTCGTGCAGCAGACCGACGATGCCCCAAAACTCCTCGTTCTCGGGGTCGAACTCGCGCGCAAAGTAGCGCATAGTGCCCTCGACCGTCTCACCATGGGTGATGTGGAACGGGTCCTTGTTGTGCTCGTTGAGCAGTTCGAACGCGCGGTCGCGGGTGATTCCGGCGGTAAGCGGTTCTGCCATAAGAGACTCCTTGTGCTCGTGGGTATCGCTAAGAATGAATACTACTAGAACAAGAAAACCACCACAAAGGTGCTTGTCCCCTTTGTGGTGGTTTTTGGCGCGGGTGGGTTAGTTGAGGGCGGCTTGGGCTAGGCGAGCTTCGGCGTCCTCCTCGGTGACGCCCAAGGCCACGGCGAACTCCTCGATGGAGCGGCGCTTGGCCTCCTTGAGTACGCGCATGTAGTAGGAGCTGGGTTTTTTATCAGCTTCCTCGGCCTGGCGAATGCGGTGCATCATGGTTTTTGCCACGCGGACCGTCTCGGGCGCGCCCAGCTTGAGCTGCTGCTTAAAGTGTGTCTCCTCAAGCGAGCTGTTGCGCTCGGTAAAGGTGTCGCACTCCAGCTCGTCATAGTGGCTCAGCAAGTGCTCGGCATCTTGCTGCGAGATGACGGCGTGCAAACGGTCGGCCTGCGCCACGGGGTACATGAGGATCGTCTGCGCATGTCCCTGCTTGGTCTCGAGCAGCAGCATGGGCTGCGGTGTGTCGTCCCTAAAACCGACGACGGTGCAGACTCCCTGGCCCGGATGAATGACGTGTTGACCGATTGAGAACATGCTACCTCCAACTTATACGAATTTACATATGTTAAGAATACCACGCTGACGTGCGCAAACCATTACTTTATGCTGGAAAAGCACACAACTCCGATAGGTAAGAGTATTCGATAACAGACGCAGCTCATTCACACCTTTATGCATTTTCAACGCCTGCATAATCTGCAGGCAGACCGGCATCTTTGAGTGACTCCATACAAGCTGTAGTCATTTTTGTGCATATGCAATATCTATTAGCTTTACCCTGCGACAGTGCCCGTCGCTTGTGATAGAGTGCTACAAACTCTGGCTTTTGCCCCACGAGTGACCAAGAGCTCGGGGGCTTTAACACAAGGAGGATCTATGCCCGAGAAGATTGAAGAGCTGGTACGCGCTGCGCTTGCTGCGGCCCAGGAGGCCGGCGACCTTTCCGCATTTGAACTTGACGATTGCGCTATCGAGCGACCGGCTGACACTTCTCATGGCGAGTGGACCTCTACCATGGCCCTGAAGTCCGCCAAGCTGGCCCACTGCGCCCCGCGCAAGATCGCCGAGGCCATCGTTGCCCATATGCCCGAGGACCCCGCGATCGAGAAGGTCGAGATCGCAGGCCCCGGCTTCATCAACTTCTACCTCTCCGTTGCCGTCAAGAATGCCATCTTTGGCGAGGCTCGCGAGAAGGGTATGGACTTCGCTAAGTCCAACGTCGGTGGTGGCCTGAAGACCCAGGTCGAGTTCGTTTCCGCCAACCCCGTCGGCCCCATGCACATCGGCCACGGCCGCTGGGCCGCGCTGGGCGACTCGCTCTGCCGCGTTATGGACCACGCCGGTTACGACATCCAGCGTGAGTTCTACATCAACGACCACGGCTCTCAGATGAACACCTTCGGCAACTCCATCAGCACGCGCTATATGCAGCTTGCCGACATCATCGCCAAGCAGGGCGTGGATATCGACGAGGCTCACAAGCTGCTGATCGCCGACCGCGACGCCTTTGTTGCCGACGAGAACGACGAGCACCCCGAGACCCATCCGTATCAGGACAACTTTGCCGAGACCCTGGGCAAGGATTCCTACGGCGGCGACTACATCATCGACGAGGCTGCCGAGTTCTGGCGCACCGACGGCGACAAGTGGGTCGAGGCCGATCCGCAGGAGCGCATGGAGAGCTTCCGTGAGCGCGGCTACGTGAAGATGGTCGACAACATGCGCGACCTCTGCCATGCCGTTAACTGCGACTTCGATCGTTGGTACTCCGAGCGTTCGCTGTACGTGAAGGACACCGAGGGCGAGACCGCCGGCACCTCTGCCGTCGACCGCGCTTTTGAGAAGCTCGACAAGATGGGCTACCTCTACACCAAGGACGGCGCCCTGTGGTTCCGCTCCACCGACCTGGGCGATGACAAGGACCGCGTCCTGATCAAGTCCGACGGCGAGTACACCTACTTCGCCTCCGACGTTGCCTATCACTGGGATAAGTTCCAGCGCGTCGACCACGTCATCGACATCTGGGGTGCCGACCACCACGGCTACATCGAGCGCGTCCGCTGCGTCTGCGACGCTCTTGGCTATCCCGGCAAGTTTGAGGTTCTGCTGGGCCAGCTCGTCAACCTGCTGCGCAACGGCAAGCCCGTCCGTATGTCCAAGCGTAAGGGCACCATGGTGACCCTTCAGGAGCTCGTCGACGAGGTCGGCTCCGATGCCGCTCGCTACACGCTCATTTCCAAGAGCTCTAACCAGATGGTCGACTTCGATATCGAGGCTGTTAAGAAGCGCGACAATTCCAACCCGGTCTATTACGTGCAGTATGCTCACGCCCGCGTGTGCTCCATCCTGCGCCGTGCCGCTGACGTTACGCCCGAGCAGGCTGACGAGATGGGCATGAAGGCCGTCGCCGCGAAGGCCATCGGTGAGAACGTCGATTACTCGCTGCTGACCGACCCGACCGAGCTCGCCCTTTCGCGTAAGCTCAACGAGCTCACCGACCTCATCGCCAGCTGCGCTCGCGACCGCGCTCCGTTCCGTCTGACGCACTTTGCCGAGGAGCTCGCCGGCGACTTCCACAGCTTCTATGCTGCCTGCCAGGTGCTGCCGAGCGAGGGCCGTCCCGTCGACCCCGAGCTTTCGCGCGCCCGTCTGGCCGCTTGCGACGCCGTCCGCGTGACGCTCGCCCTGGTGCTCACCCTCGTTGGCGTTTCCGCGCCCGAGCAGATGTAATCATCGAGTCATTTGACCGTATAGACTTGGTTTAACTAAGCCTTGAAAGCCCGATCTCCCACTGAACTGCCTCCCATTTCTTGGACATGAGAAATGGGAGGCTTTCTTTATGCGCGTTGATTTGAGGGTGAAGCATGATGTCGAGGCCAGGAAGGCGGCCATAGGGCTCTTCGAGCTCG
>DBGDSC010000032.1:0-81854 GCA_048402045.1 Collinsella sp. | reverse complement strand
GGCTGGGATAGAATGTCGCTGTGGGCCATCGTCTTTCCTTTCGTCGAATATCTAGGCGCTGACGATTCTAGGCGATGGCCCTCCCTTGCTTCTTACACCACGGCTGCGCGCGCTACCCTCTGACCTGCCCCGTCAAGCTTTTGGTCAGTTCATGGCAAGGTCAGGCGGGCCAAATATGGGATAGCGTAGTGTCATTCACTCCCCCTCGAGACCATGGGGTCGAAAATGAGTCATGATAAACGCTGTACCAAACCGCAATTAGAGCTGTTCTTCCGGTTATTCGAGGCCCATCATGGCGGGCACCTGTTTGTAGCTACCAAAAAATGGGATGAACGCTGTGCCTACGCGCTCATGCAAAAAGAGATGATTATTCGACTCTACAACCATGTCTACGCTGATCCCGCGTATTGGAATGACCTCGGCGTCGAAGATCGCATCTTTCAATTGGCATCCGCTATTGCGGTCGTTGAACCGAATGCCGTGTTTTGTGGAGCAACGGCGGCACTGCTCTATGGCATCGGTTCTGCATATTCGCTTCTCGACAAGGTGCAAGTGCTGTTGCCGCGTTCCACCAGACGCGATATGTACGAATTCGTTGAATACCGACGCTGGCGGCCGGGCGACGTATGGCAGCTCGGTCCTTTTACGTTAACGAATCCATATCGCACGGTGGTCGACATCGCCCGAACTAACGCTTTTCGATATGCACTAGGCTATGTCGACGGGTTGGCTCGTGAGTACGGTGTCGAGCGTGAAGAATTGCGTGCATATGCACAAAGGAACTGCCGCGGACTGCACGGCATCGCGCGCGCATTTGACGTTTTTGAACACATGGATGGCAGATCGGATAACGGTGGAGAATCCGAAGCACGGGCGGCAATGATTCTGGCGGGAGTTGCCGCTCCCGAACTTCAGGTTGAAATCACTCGACCGGGAAACGCCGGCTATTATTTGGCAGATTACGGCTGGCAGATGCCAAACGGCTCTTGGATGCTGGCTGAGCTGCATGGACTAGGCAAGTTTGAGGACGATGCCCAAAATGATCCGGAACATACTGCGGCAAAAACCTATCGAGCTGCCCTCATGCGCGACACGAACCTGCGTGCCATGGGCCACAACGTCATTCATTTCAAGCTCTCAGACACCTACGATGTCAAAGCGTTCGGCTCCATGATGCGCGGCTACGGTATACCAACCACAAAACCCTACGCAGACTCCTGACCGGCTGTCCTCATCTTCTCGACAACAGAACCCATCATCGACCCAGCCCGCTCGGCCTCAATAAGTTGCGGTGAAATAGTTCCTGGATAACAGCTTTTGCGGCTAATCCAGGAACTATTTCACCGCAACTTAGGTGGGGATGTGGGGTCCCCGGCACGTTTACGAAAACGGCTCTGATCCCAAAGGGAATCAGAGCCGTTAAGCTATCTTATGGAGCGGGTGACGGGAATCGAACCCGCGTCATCAGCTTGGAAGGCTGGGGTTCTGCCATTGAACTACGCCCGCAAGATATGGTCGGGACGACAGGATTTGAACCTGCGACATCCTGCTCCCAAAGCAGGCGCGCTACCAAACTGCGCCACGTCCCGAAGGTGTTGAGCAGCTAAGGTCTAAACCTTGCGTGTCCCAAAGCGAAGGAAATTATAGGGGAGACTCCCCGCCTGTGCAAGCGCAGAAACCCTAGCTCCTCGAATGTGCGACAAACTTGCTGTGGAGCAGACCGATCACAAACGCCGCCACGGCAACCGGCGCCCACGCGGCACCGATATCCGCCAGCGGAAGAACATCAAACGGTAGCCACGCGCCCGCAAAGAACGCATCGCGGACCGAGGTGATCACGCTCTGCACGGCAACCACACCGCCGACCCAGACCCACACCTGCGGATGAGCGTCGCAAAAGCCGTGTACCAAACCCATGAGAACCAGCACGATGGCGACGGGATACAAGGCGTTAAGCATGGGCACCGAGAACATAAGGATCACGTCGAGGCCCACGTTGGAGAGCACGCACGAAAACGCTGCGAACACAAAGGCGAGAACCGCAAAGGGACGGCGCATGGCCTCCTCGGAAGCCTCCGCTCCCCCTTTAACCACATACGTCTCGCAGAAGTAGCGCGAGCAGCAGCTGATGAGGCCGATGCACACGTTCATGCAGGCGAGGAAGAAGATGGCGAAGACCACGACCGTGCCGGCAAGGCCAAAGTGCATGGAGGCAGAGCGGGCAAGGATGGCGGCGCCGTTGGTGGCGTCGGGCATCACGGTGCCGAGCTGCATTCCGGCAAGGCCCAAGCCACAGTAGATGATGGCCATGAGCACGCCGGCGATAACGCCGGAACGCGAAATCTCAAAGGCCACGCGCTTGTCATCGGTAACACCCAGCTCGTGGATGGTCTCGGCGATGATGATGCCGAAGGCGAGCGACGCGAGCAGGTCCATGGTCTGATAGCCGGTCAAAAAGCCCTGCACGGCAGCGCCTGCATCGTAGGGAGCCTGAGGCGCGGCAGCGGGTCCCAGCGGCGAGATCACGGCAGCACCCACAACCAGCACGATGAGCGCAATGAGCGCAGGGCCCGTAATGCGGCCGAGCACGCGTGTTATGACACCCGGACGCAGCGTGAGCACAAACGCGACGACAAAGAAGCCAACGGCAAACACCAGACGAGCCGTGCCAAGCGAAACGCCCTCGGGCAGCAGCGGCACCAGCATCTCGAAGGCCGTGGAGCTCGTACGCGGAATGGCCAGGCACGGGCCGATGGCCAGATACACCGCCGCGACAAAGAACTCACCGAACTTGGGGTGCACGCGGCCGGCAAGCTCGCGCGCCGTTCCGGCAAGCGCCACGGCGATAAAGCCCATGACGGGCAGGCCGATGGCGGCAATCAAAAAGCCAACCATGGCAAGCGGTGTGGCCGTGCCGGCCTGGAGCGCCAGCAACGGCGGAATGATGAGGTTACCGGCGCCAAAGAGCATCGAGAACAGCGCAATGCCGACGGTAACGACATGGTCGGAGCGCAGGCCGCGCGGAGCGGATGAGGCCATAGGCACACCTTTCGGGTCGAAACAAAAACGGGACGGGCAAATACACCCGTCCCGCAAGTATAAACGGTCTAGCAGCTTTAGCAGGCTAAATCGCACAGAGCATCGATAGCCGTGTCGACTTCCTCGTCCGTGTTGAAATACCCAAACGAGAAGCGGACGACGCCCTGGCGCTCGGTCCCCAGCGCGCGGTGCATGAGCGGAGCGCAATGGGCACCGGGGCGCGTCGCAATCCCCCACCCTTGCATGAGCGCGTCCGAAATCTCGGCAGAGTCGATATCGGCTACGTTGAGCGACACAATCGCAGAGCGCGCCTGCTGGTCAAAGGCACCGTAGAGCTTAATCCCCGGAATCTTGCGCACACCGGCAAGGAAGCGATCAGCGAGCGCACGCTCGTGGGCAGCAATCGCCTCGACCCCACCCTGGGCCTCGATAAAGTCGAGACCAGCGGAAAGTCCCGCGATGCCATGACCGTTGAGCGTGCCCGCCTCAAGGCGCGTGGGCCACTCAAGCGGCTGCAGCGCATCGAAGCTGTGCACGCCCGTGCCGCCCATGGCCCACGGAGCCACGTCAATGCCCTCCGCCACGGCCAGGCCGCCGGTGCCTTGAGGTCCCACGAGCCCCTTATGGCCGGTAAAGCACACAATGTCGAGCCCCATGGCCTGCATATCGATATGCATCGCGCCGGCAGACTGCGAGGCGTCGACGATCACCAGCGCGCCGGCCGCATGCGCGATGGCAGCCACGCGCGCAATGTCGACCGCGTTGCCGGTCACATTGGAGGCGTGCGTCACCACCACGGCACGCGTGCCCGGCGTGACCAACCGCTCGAGCTCGTCGTAGTCGAGCACACCGTTCGCGTCGCAGCCCGCATGCTCAACGGTCACGCCCTGCTCTGCCGCCAAGCGGTTGAGCGGACGTAGCACCGAGTTGTGCTCAAGCACCGTCGTGACCACGCGGTCGCCGGGGCGCACCACGCCATTGATAACGGTGTTGAGCGCCGCGGTGGAGTTGGGCGTAAAACAAACATGGTCAGCACGCGAGCAACCCAAAAGGCGCGCGAGCTTGGCACGGCAAGCGTGAATCGTACGAGCGGCATCGAGGGCACCCGACGTGGCGCCGCGCCCGGCATTGCCGAGCGAGCACATCGCCTGCGTCACGGCATCGATGACCACCTGCGGCTTGTGCATGGTCGTTGCCGCGTTATCCAGATAGATCATCGCACGACCTCCCACATATCGATCACGGTGAAGCCCTCGGTGGGAACGCCCGCCGAGGCAAGTTCGCCGCGCAGCAGTTCCTCATCGGCAGGCAACGCCTTCCACGCCAAACCGCAGCCGGCAGCGACCTCCCCGGGCACGGGAATCGTCCGCCCGGGAAGACCGCGCTCAATGCACAGGGATTCGCAACCCATGGCGGCCGCCGTGGTAGGAAACGTGATGACAAGCGCCGGGCGCTTCTCCCTCATTGCAACTCCAACCAATACGCTACGGGCGCACGACGCGAACGGCCTGCTCCATCTTCTCCACGATCACGTACATGTTGGTGACCTCGCCCACCGCAAGCTGGTCTTTAATGCCATAGTGGTCGAGGCAGGTACCGCAGGTGAGAATCTCGACACCCTGCTCCGCCAAGCCCTTCAGGTCATCGAGCACCGGCGAGCCCTCGACGGTGAGCTTGGCACCGCCGTTGTAGAACAGCATGGTCGCGGGCAGCTCCTCCTGCTGCGTCACGGCAAAGACAAACGCCTTCATGAGCTTGTGGCCCAGCTCGTCGTCGCCACGGCCCATGCAATCGGTATAGACGGAAATGACAAGTTTGCCCTTGCCGGCGCTGGCGTCGCAGAAAGCGGCGCCGTCCTGCTCGGGGTCCGCAACGGCCACGGCACCGGCGGTCGCGACGGTCACGTGCCACTCAGCGTCCGAGATCTTCTCGACCGAGGCCGTGCAGCCCTTCTCCTGCGCCATCTTCGAGATGTTCTTGACGGCGGTCTCGTTGTCGACCGAGGTCACGACTGTGCCCTCGCCATCGAGTTGCTTCAGGGCTTTGAGCGTCTTGACGACGGGCAGCGGGCAGGCATCGCCCATGGCATTGACTTCAATTTTGGTAGACATAGTTTTTCCTTTCAAAAGGGACCGCCCAGAACAGTAGGCGGTCGCATAAACGGTTTTCCTTAATGCACAACGCGAACGGCAGGACCGCCTGGTACCGGCTCGTACACGCGACCGACGACGGCGGCGATACGTCCTTCGGCATGTAGACGGCTCGCAAGCTCATCCACATCGGCAGCAGGTGCCGCGATAAGCAGGCCACCAGACGTCTGCGGGTCGTACAGCGCGTCGAGCATGCCCGGCTCAAGGTCCTCGTCGGCCGTCACGCGCGGGCCAAAGAAGTCCTGGTTGCGGTAGGAGCCCGCGGGGATAATGCCCAAACGCGCCATGTCGAGCACCTGGTCAAAGAGCGGCACCGCCCCCGACGCAAGCTCAATCTGCACGCCCGAGCCCTCGGCCATCTCGCACGCATGCCCGATCAGGCCAAAGCCCGTGATGTCGGTGCAGCCGTGAAGCTCAAGTCCCTCGGCCAGACGAATCGGAGCCTCGTTGAGGGTGCGCATCGAGTCAAACATGGCTGCGGCCTCGTCCTGCTCGATGAGCTCGCCCTTAATGGCCGTGGTGATGATGCCCGAGCCAACCGCCTTGGTCAGCAGTAACGCATCGCCCACGCGCGCGCCGCTGTTGGCGAGCATGCGGTCGAGCGCGACAAACCCGCTCACGGACAGGCCGTACTTGGGCTCGTCGTCGTTGATGGTGTGACCGCCCGCGATGGAGCAACCCGCCTCGACGCACTTGTCGGCGCCGCCCGCCAGAATCTGACCGGCAACCTCAACGCCCAGACAGCTCGGGATGCACAGCAAGTTCATGGCATGGCTCGGCCGCCCGCCCATGGCGTAGATGTCCGACAGTGAGTTTGCCGCGGCGATCTGGCCAAACAAAAACGGGTCGTCGACCATCGGTGGGAAGAAGTCGATGGACTGCACGAGACCCAAGTTATCGCCAACGCGAAAGACGCTCGCATCGTCGGAGGTATCGAACCCCACGAGCAAGTTGTCGTTATGCACATTGGGTAAATCGCCCAGGACCTGGGCGAGGGCTCCAGGAGCCAACTTAGCGGCTCAACCGCTCGCGGCCATCATAGACGTGAGCTTAATCTGATCGTCAGCCATCGATACCTCCTCTCATCGGTCAATCATTTTCTCCCAGTATACGCATGAATGCGAGCCTGCGGCGGATGCATTAATTGAGCGCCTGTGCGCGAATCGCCGCGCCGATCGCTCCGGCAAAGCGAGCCTGGGGCGAGGTGGTCACCGGCGACCCCAGTAGCTCGCCCAACCGCTCCACCACGAAGGCGTTCTCGCACAGGCCACCGGTCAGGTAGTACGGGGCGCCCGCGGCCTGTCCGGCCATGGTCGCCACGCGCGAGACCACGCTGTCGATCACGCCACGCGCAATGTTCTCGCGCGGCTCACCGCGACCGATCAGGCTGATGACCTCGCTTTCGGCAAACACCGTGCACATGCTGCTGATCTTGGTGGGCTCGCCGGAACGCGCTAGGTCGGCCATGTGCTGCTGGGAAATGCCTAGGCGGTCGGCCATGATCTCCAGAAAGCGCCCCGTGCCGGCGGCGCACTTGTCGTTCATGGCGAACTTGGCCACGCGGCCACTTTTAAGCTGAATGACCTTGGTGTCCTGGCCGCCCACGTCAATCACCGTGCCGTGATCGCCAAACAGGCGCACGGCACCGGTGCCGTGGCAGGTGATCTCGGTCACGACCTTGTGCGCATAGGGCACGGCGACACGGCCGTAGCCGGTCGCGATCACGCGCACGTCGTCGGCAGCCACGTCGTAGCCAGCCGCTGCCAGTGCCTCGCGCAGCCGCTCGGAAGCATCGACCGAGGAGAACCCGGTTGGCTGCACGCACGTCCACGCCACCGAACCCTCCCCGTCGACCACAGCAGCCTTAGCCGCCGTAGACCCGATATCGATCCCGATCCCTATCATGGCTCTCTCCCAATCTAAACATCAAAGGTAGCGGCGCGTTCAGGCGCCTTAGCTCTAGGTTTCTCAGGTGCCGGAGATTGCCCCGAAAGAGGAGCGCAGCGTACTTTGGGTACGCAAGCGACGGTTTGAGGGGCAAGATCCGGTGCCTGAGGAAGCTAGAGGGTTTCGATGAAGGCGGCGATGCGCGTCTCGATCTGGCCCATGTCACCGTTGCTGTAGTCGGTCTCGATCTTCATATACGGAATACCCGCACCCTCGACGGCCTCCTGCATGCGCGCGCTCTCCACGTTAAAGGTGTGGCAGGCCTGTAGCACGCTCTCTACCACGCCATCGACATGGTACTTCTCGCACATGGCCAGCGTGTTCTCCATGCGGCCGTCGTTAGGCGTCATGACCGAGCAGTTGATATCCAGGTAGCGGTCGGCGATGGCGCGCAGAATGTCGGGCGCGTCCGGGTCGATCATCATAGCCGCCGTGCGCTCACCCGAGCAGTCGTCCATGCACACGACCACGCCGCCGTTGGACTCGATGGTGCGGCCGATCTTGTTAATCACACCGCCCACCGGGCAACCGGTGATCAGAATGCGCTTGGCGTCCGCCGTAACCGGGCGCTCGCCCGCGTCGTAGGCCTCGCGCAGCTTGGCGACCTTTTGCTCCAGCTGCTGCGTATAGGCCTCGATATCAAAGCTGAACGTGCCGGCAAACATGGTGCTCATCAGGTCGACGCAGCTCATGGCCGCCGGCTGGTTGGCCTGCAGCGCAAACATCTCGAGCTGGGCCGCACGCAAGCGGTTGCGACGACGGACGGCAGCGCGCAGGTCATCGTCGGTAATCGTAATGCCGTAGAAGCCCTCGAGCTCCTCCTTGAGCAGGCGGCACTCCTCGTACCAGCCTTCACGCTCGTAGGCGCGATCGCGACCCTGCGGAAGATGCAGAATGTGCGTGCGCTTGAGCTCGTTGAGTAGCTCGTACATCTTCTTCTTGCCGTCGCAGGTGGTCTCGCCGATGATCATGTCGCTAAAGTACGTAAACGGGCACTTTTGCGAGTAGGCAAAACCGTAGGTCGACTTGATGAGCGGGCAGAGGTTTGCCGGCAGCACCTTCTCGGCCTCGGGAATCACCTCGTCGGACGTGCCGCACAGCGCCACGCTCGCAGCCCCCGCGGCATCGATAATCTCGAGCGGCGTGTAGCTGCACAGAAAACCGACCAGGCGATTACCCGCCTGCTTATAATCCTTGACGCGAATAAACGCCGCCTTGCGCTGCTCGTTGAACTCCTCAAACGTGGATGGCAACGGCTGCTCCATATTTTCCGACATATAACTCCTTAACAAACCTTTTGACCAACCAAGGAAACGGCTTTCCCAGGTGCCCGAGGTTGCCGTGAAAGAGGAGCGCCGCGTACTTTGGTATGCAAGCGATGGTTTGAACGGCAAGACCGGGTGCCTGGGGAAGCCGCCGAGACGGATAGCTCTAAATGGTTTCCAAGAAAGCCTCGATCCTGGTTTGCAGCTGACCTGCGTCCTCGCCGGCGTAGTCGGTCGTGATGTGCATAAACGGAATGCCGGCCTCCTCGGCGGCCTTCTCCACGGCAAACGACTCCATCTCGTAGAGCGTGCAGAACTGCAGAGCCACGTCGACGATGCCGTCGGCATGCAGGTCCTTGGCCATCTGGACAATGTCCTTCATACGCTGGTCGTTGGGCGTAAAGACGGCGCAGTTGATCCTAAAGTAGCGCTCGGCGATGGCATCGAGCATCTCGTCGACCGTCTCGCCGGACTCGTCGACCAGGTCCTTGTAGTAGCGCGAGCCCGTGCAGGACTCCTCGCCCACCACAACGCCGCCGGCCTTCTCGATGAGGTTGAACAGCTTCCAGTTGGGCACGGCCATGGGCGTACCGGTGTACAGGATGCGCTTGGTCCCCTTGGGCGCCACGCCCTCGCCGGCCTCGACACGCTGCTCGCACTCGGCGGCCATCTCGTTGATGGCTCCGGTCAGACGCGGCGTGTCGTCCATAAAGGCGGCCTGAACGGTCAGCAGGCTGTCGAGACCGCTGATGGGCGCCGGATCGGCAGCGCGCGTGGCAGCCAGACGCTGCAGGGCGCGACGCTTCTCGTTGACGGCGTGGATGGCAGCCTTCAGGCGCTCGGGCGTAATCTTGACGCCGCACTCTTCCTCGATCTTGGCGGCAAGCTTTTTAACCTCGGCCTTCCAGGTCACGAGCGTCGACTCGTCGTGCACGTTGGGGATATCCATGACGTACATGTTCTTTTGCGTGGCAAAGAACTCGTAGGCTTTCTTCTTGCCATCGCAGGTGTTCTCGCCTACCACCAAGTCACTCGACTCAATGTAGGGGCAGACCTCGCCCAGCTTAAAGCCGGCAAAGCTCTTGATGAGCGGGCAGGTGTTGCGCGGCAGATGCTCCTCGACCTTATCAGTCGCCCAGTCGGCACCCGAGCACAGGCCCACAGGAATGCCGTCACAGGCAAGTACGATCTCCTCGGGCACGTACACGCAGAACGAGCCGACGATCTTGGTTGCCTCGCCGGCCTCCTTCTTGTCGAGCATCTCCTTAATACGGCCGCTGTGGATGTTGGTGGCCACAAAGTCCAGGTAGGACGTGGACTTGGGGCGGTTGTTCTGCGTCAGGAACATATCGCCGTACATCTGGCCCACGGCGCCCAGCAGCATGTCGTGGTCGGCAAGATTCATGCCGAGGCTCTCCCACATCGGATGGAAATCAAATTCTTCAGCCATGACGGTTCCCCTCGCGAACCAAAAATGAATAGCTACGGTATTCCTGCACGGTGGGTGGCGAAAACCCAGCCGCGCTCAAACCCGGAATTTTGGGGAACCCGCTTTGCAGCTGATTATTTAGTTGTGCGTCGTCTCTCCCGGAGCCGTGAACATACCTGCTCATATGCGGCTCCGAGCCATGTATAGGGCACGCACGGCAACGCGGCGAATGTATGTCGTCTGCGGCATGTGCGCACCCTCCTTTACAAGTTGAGGTCAACTATATCAACGGTTATCGACCATGCGAACACCGTTGACATTCGTACGACAGCGTCGTGTGCAGTCGTTTAAAAAATAATTATTTTGATTGATAAGAATTTGTCATCCATCATTCGGCGAGCGGCAAGACAAAGCCGCCGAGGCTTATATCCCCGACGGCATTACCCGGCGCTATCGACAAACCAAATGGATCTTACTCGCATCGAAGTGCATGCGCAGCGTCTCGCCTGCTTGCGGCAGCTCGTCGACAGGCACGCCCACCTTGTTGACCTTCCACTGCAGACGCGTGGGCGCATCGACGCGCGGCACGTCCAGCAGCACCAGCCGCTCAAAGCGCGAATCGCTCACACGGGCCACGTGCAAATCGTAGCTGTTACGGCCCCGCTCCGCGCGATTGTCAACATGGAAGTAGCTCGCACGAATACCGAGGTACGCCACGTCATCTCGAACCTCACGGCCCACATTAAAGGTCATGCCCCAGTCGAGGGCCTCAACTTCTTCGTCGCCGATCTTGCGCGCGCGGCTCGTATTCTTGCAGCCCGTCAGGCGCAGTGCCGCCAGCGTCTGCGGACGACGGACCACGTCCTCGATGGAGCCGATCTCCTCAACATGCCCGTCGTGCATCACGCAGATGCGCTGACACAGGCGGCACGCTTCGTCGATGTCGTGGCTCACGTAGAGCACGGTACGGTTGCAGACGTCGAACAGGTCGAGCATGTTTTGCTCAAGCGCGCTCTTGAGATACGCATCGAGCGCGCTCATGGGCTCATCGAACATAAAGATGCCCGGATGCGCCGCCACCATACGGGCAAGCGCCACGCGTTGCTGCTGACCGCCCGAGAGTCGCACGGGAAAGCGGTCGGCAAAATCGGCCAGACCGAAAATACCCAGATAGCGCTCAGCGAGCTTTTTGCGCGCGGCGGCGTCGCCAGCATCCTTTACACCGGCGCATACGTTATCGGCCACCGTCATGTTGGGAAACAGCTGATAGTTTTGGAACAACAAGGCGCATTTTCGCTCCTGGGGTGACAGGTTGATGCCAGCCGCCGAGTCAAAAAAGGTCACGCCGTTGACGACGATCTTGCCCTCGTCGGGCGTCTCCACGCCGGCAATGCAGCGCAGCGTGCAGCTCTTGCCACATCCGGAGGCACCGAGCAAGGCCACGCGCTCCTCGCCAGCCTCAAGCTGCATGTCGAGCACAAACCCGGGATAACGTTTCTTAATATCCAGAACGAGCGACATGGCCTATCGACCTCCCTGTAATGCGGCATCATCGCGCATGAGCTCGGCCAGTGCCTCGCGATCGATACACAGGGCATCACCGCCCGCCGGGTCGAGTGAATCGCCCTGTCCGGCGAGATCTTTGGCCTGCTTACGTTCCGCACGGGAAAGGCCACGCTCGCGGTATTTTTGCGAATGCGCCGTGTACATGTTGATGAACAGGATGACCAGGAAGCTGAACGCTATTACGACCACGACCCAAAAGAGGGCCACCGACGTATTGCCGCCCATCCACTCAAAGTAGATGGCGATGGGAATGGTCTGCGTAATGCCGGCATAGTTGCCCGCAAAGAACAGGGTGCAGCCAAACTCGCCCATCGCGCGGGCAAAGGCGAGCACCGTGCCGGCGGCAATCGAGGGCCAGCCAAGCGGCATCATAAGCTTGGTAAAGATGCGACGCTCGGACCAGCCCAGCGTGCGCGCCGCATCGAGCATCTGCGTGTCGAGGCTCTCGAAGGCGCCGAGTGCCGTACGATAGACCAGGGGGAACGACACCACCACGGCAGAGATCACCGCCGCGGGCCACGTAAAGACAATCGAGATGCCGTGCGCGATAAGCCACTGGCCCACCCCGGTCGAGCGGCCAAACAGCATGAGGAGCAGAAAGCCGCAGACCGTGGGCGGCAGCACCATAGGAATCGTAAAGACCGAATCGAGCAGGCCCTTGATACGACTCGAGGTACCCATGGTCTTCCACGCGGCGAACAGGCCCAGCGCAAAGGAGATCAGCAGGGCAAGGCCGCTCGTTTTAATGGACACCCAAAGCGGGCGATAGTCGATGTCGCCCAAAAAGGAGGCCAGAGAGGTCAAGGGCCCCTGCTCATCCCGCAACACGACGGACGATGCTTCTACCATTTGAGCGCTATCAAGCCAACGCGCGCCGCCCTTGGCATCACCCGAGGCCGATGAGATCACCACATAACGGTCCCCATCCGCACTGCGCTCGTCAAAGCCATAGGTATACCCGCCGGCATCAAACGTTGTTTCCGCCGTGACATACCAAGGAAGATCCACGTCCCCTAGCTGCGCACCTCCCATGCAGTTTGCGCTGTCGAGCTCACAGACGAGGGCCTTGAGACCCGATACGCACTCATTGTCCTGCGGATCAAATCCATACTTCTCGATCGCCTTGGGCGATATCCACACCACAACGCGATCGGCAGCAGGCGCCACTACAAGGTCCACGTCCTCGTCAACGGGAAACCGGTAGCCCTCAGGCTGGCCTTCCATGGCACGAGCGGTCCCCTTGGCCAACCGCTCAAAACCCTCGATCCCATAGGAAAGCCCATGAGCGGTCGCAGTAACCTGGGTCCCGTCCTCAGCGTCCCCAGCAAACGCAAATCCCGGCACCCAGCAAAGCGTGAAGGTCAAAGCACAGGCGACAAGCATGCGGAATCTATTAAGCACGAAAAGCTCCAAGCGAATACAAGGACGGAGTGAAACACAAAACGATGGAATTATCGCGCCAAGCCGCACTACGCGGAAAGCTCAAAGCCGTATTTAGCCCAAATCTTCTGGGCCTTCTTGTTGGACAGGCAAAAGTCGATGAACGCCTTGGCTTCGTCGGCATGCTCGGAGCTCTCGGCAACGGCACCCGGGTACACGATGGGCTTGTGCGAATCCTCGGGGCACACGAAGGCCTCCTCGATGCCGTCGTAGCGGAAGATATCGGAGCTGTAGACAAAACCGGCTACGCAGTCGCCCGTAGAGACATAGGCGGCGGCGGTGCCCACCTTATCGGCCAGTGCGACCTTGTCGGCGATCTCGGGAGCATACTCGCCGTCGTCGCCCTCGGTACCGGTATAGAGCCCCACGGAAGCCAGCGCCTGGTTGGCGTACTTGCCGGCGGGGACGGTCTTGGCGTCGCCAATGGCGATCTTGCCGTCCAGATTCGCGACGTCGGCGATGGCCTCGACCTTGGTGTCGGAGCCCTCGGCGCGAATGATCACGAGGTCGTTGACGAACATGTCCTCACGCGTATCGACGTCGACGAGCTCGGCGGCTTCGGCGTCGTCCATGGTGCCCTTGGAGGCTGTGATGAGCACGTCGACAGCGGCACCGGCGCGCATCTGCTCGACAAGGTCGCCGGAGGCCTTAAACTGCGTGTCTGCAAACGTGGTGCCGGTCTGCTCTGTGTAGAGCTCCTGAACCTCGGGCAGAGCCTTCTCGAGCGAGTTGGCGGCAAAGACCTGCAGCTCGACAGCCTTCTTGGAAGATGCCTTAGCAGAACCGGCATCGGATCCGGCCGGCTCGGACGTCTTGCTGCCCGAGCAGCCAGCAAGACCAAGGCCGGCAGCGGCGACAGCAGAAAGCGAGACGAATCCGCGGCGAGAAACCATATCGAACATATTCAACCCTTTCGGACCTTGTGCCCGGGTACCCCACCGCGGGCTTTAATCTGCAATCAGATTATACTTTTGCGCGAATAATGTTAGTGAGAAATTATTCTCGCCTGAGAATATAGTTTCGAGTTACCGTACACCTCGGCGTCGATTCGGCGGAAAACAAAAGCGGAGCGACCGATAAGGTCGCCCCACCGCAGGTAAATAGCTTAGTTGGTATGTCCGCCGCCCGCTGTCATCTGAGCCGCGTGCTCCAGCTGGTCCGCTATGGCCTCCCAGCTTTCGCGGGCGGCCTTCGTGGAACCGGGAAAGTTTACGACAAGTGTATGACCTCGTTGCATGCAAATAGCACGCGAGAGCATAGCGCGGCGCGTCTTGGTCATCGAGTACGCACGAATTGCCTCTGCAATACCCGGCACATCGCGGTCGCAGACGGCACGCGTCGCCTCGGGCGTCACATCGCGCATCGAGAGCCCCGTGCCGCCGCAGGTGAGCACGACATTGGCGTGGCACTCATCGGCGGCTTCCACAATGGCATCACCAATCTCGCTGACGTCATCGCGCACGACCACATGTGAGGCGACCGTCCAGCCCTGCGCCTCGATAAGTTCCTCGAGTGCAGCTCCAGCCTCGTCCTGGGCAAGATCGCGCGTATCCGAGCACGTCACAATCGAAATCTTCAGCTCCATAACATTCCTCCTACAACACCGTTCCCTCGGGCAGGTCGACACGCACGACATCCACGACGTCGCCTGCCTTGAGCTCACACGGCCCTTCGTCAATACGCAGCAGACAGTTGGCACGCTGCATCGTGCCGAGCAGCGCCGAATTCTGCGTCTTGGCCTCGGTCACCAGCAGCTCATCGGTCTCGGGGTCGCGCAAAACCGTGGCGCGATCGAAGAAGCGTCGGTCCTGGCGCTTTTTCACACCGTGGGTAAGAACCGCTCGCTGCACGGGGCGCGCCCCCTCGGCAAAACCACGCATCTTGCGAATCGCCGGGCGCGCGAGCATCTCAAAGCCCACATACGCCGCGGCCGGATTGCCTGAAAGCCCCAGGTAGGGCTTACCCCCGAGCAAGCCAAACGTGATGGCCTTGCCCGGACGCATCGAAATGCGGTCAAACAGCACCTCGCCCTCGCGCCGGACGAGCGCCGTCACATAGTCGTAATCGCCCGCCGAGGCGCCACCGCTCGTAATGACAAAGTCGCACTCCTGCACGGCACGATGCACCAGCTCGGCGATCGCTTGCTCATCATCGGGCGCAATGCCGTAGAACACGGGCTCGGCGCCGGCATCGAGTGCTTCGGCCATCAACGCCGACGAGTTGGAATCGCGAATCTGACCGCGCGCCGGCACCTTACTCGGTGCGACCAGTTCCGTGCCCAGCGAGATAATGCCCACACGTGGGGCAGCGTGCACCTTCACGCTCGCGTATCCGGCGCTTGCCAGCAGACCCGCGCCCGCCGGAGCCACAACCTCAGCGGCGTGCATCACAACATCGCCGGCATGGGCCTCCTCGGCGGCAGAGCGAACGTTCTCCCCTACCTTGGCAGGCGCCGAGAACCTCACACGCGAGCCCTCGTTGCCGTCACCGACGAGCACATCGACGATCTCGTATTTCACCACGGCGTCGGCACCCTCGGGCACCGGCGCGCCTGTCATAATGCGGACCGTCTCGCCCGCACCGATTGCGCCCTCAAAGACATGGCCCGCCGCCTCGTGCCCTACGACGGAAAGCGTCACCGGAGTGTCACCGGTGGCCGCAGCAAGATCGGCTGCGCGCACGGCATACCCGTCCATGGCGCTGTTGGCAAACGGTGAAATGTCGATATCGGCCACAGCATCCTCGGCCAAGGGAAAACCGGCGGCCTGCCACACGGGAATCTCGATGAGATCCGTCGGAGCAACGTGCGACAAAACAATCGACTGCGCATCCTCCAACGGTATGAGTTTCTCTGCCATATGCACCTCTTAATGCCACGGCGCACAACAGGGGCGCCAATTCTTTATGCTTGTCTCAGTATAATCCCCCGACGCACGACCGCGACTCGGCCTGTACCCGCAAATACACCTGTCGGTTGCAGGCCGCGAAACAGAATGGAAACCAACCCACCGGCTCGTCGCGTTTACCGCGTTTTATAATTGCTTGCGTTGCAACCTAAAAGAGGAACGTATGGCTCATAACGACAAACCCGAAAGCGCAAACAAAGCGCAGGATCATTTCCAGCCGCTCGACGACGGCGGTTTTTTCTCCCTTAATGACGTCATCACGGCAGGCAGGCATCAACTTACCCGCTCCGAGCATCTCTTGGCTGCCGACACGCGCCGCAACGCCCGCAACCTACTAGCGAGCACTAAGTTGCTCGTACTCGTCGTCACCGTCTCGCTCGCCATGGGCGTTGCCGCTTGGGCGTTTTTGGCCTCATTAAATATCGCGACCGACTATCGCGAGCACCATGCGTGGATTTACGCGCTGCTTCCCGTTGTGGGCGTTGCCACCGCATGGGTGTACAAAAACCACGGTCTCGCCGCCAAGCGTGGCAACAACCTGGTCATCGACTCCGCTCTGGGCACACGCCTCATCCATATGCGCATGGCCATCCTCACCTTCGTCTGCTCCACGCTCACGCACCTCACCGGCGGCTCGGCCGGTCGCGAGGGAGCTGCGGTGCAGATTGGCGGCACCATCGCCAGCAACATCTCGAGCCTCGCCCACCTCAAAAAGCATGACCACCACGACCTCATGCTCGCCGGCATCTCGTCGGCCTTTGGCGCCGTGTTCGGCTCGCCCCTTGCCGGGGCTTTCTTTGGCATGGAGATGTGCTTCATCGGCAAGATCGACTACACCGCGGGCATCTACTGCCTGGTCGCTTCGTTTACCGGCTACTTTACGTCGCTTGCCTTGGGAACCGAGTACGAGGCGAATGTTATCGCCAGCGTTCCCAACATGACACCACGGACGGTTGTCATCGTTGTTATCAGCGCCATTATCTTCGGTCTGACGGCACGCCTCTTTGCCTGGTCAGTTCGAACCGTCAAGAGCCTGTACGGTCGCTTTATCACCAATTACCTCGTTCGCGCACTCATAGGCGCACTCGTGGTTTTGGCCGCCTATGCCCTCCTCGACGCCTGGGACTACGCCGGCCTTTCCACGTGGCTTTCCGGCGCCGGATTTGCCGGCAACACCACCCTGGCGGACGCAGTCATCAAGTTGGTCGTCACAGCGCTCACCCTGGGCGCGGGCTTCCAAGGCGGCGAGGTCACGCCCCTGTTTGGCATCGGTGCGGCACTCGGCGGCTGGATCGGTTGCCTCGTCGGAATCGACCCCAGCTTTCTGGCGGCGCTGGGCATGCTCGGTGTATTCTGCGCCGGCCTTAACGTGCCCATCACCACCTGCATGATGGCCATCGACCTGTTCCACGGCACGGCCGCCGGGTTCTTTGTCATCGTGGCCTTTATCAGCTATCTCGCCGGCGGACACCGCGGCGTGTACCCCGCCCAGCGCATCATCTCACCCAAGCGCCGTTCGCTTATTGTGGATGAGGGCGGTACGGTAGCGGATGCCATCGAGCGCCACAACGACCTGATAGAGTAGACGTTAGTATTCGACGTGCAGCCACAATCGGGGGCAATTCGACCTGAGCGCGACCGCACCGTCACGTCATACGCCGGGAGTCGCCCCATGCACGCAACTGATTTTGCCCGCACGCTCATCATCGCCAACCCAGCCGCCCAGTCGGGTGCGGCGCACGAAGTTGCCGAGCGCCTGCAACGCTTTTTGGACATGACTGCACGCGCATCCCAGTTTGACCTGGTGCTAACCGAGCGCATGGGACACGCCAAGGAGCTGGCCGCACAGGCCCAGGGCTATCGCACCGTTATCGCCCTTGGCGGCGACGGCGTGATTCACGAGGTCGTCAACGGGCTTATGACGCAAGAGGAGGACACCCGCCCCGCTCTTGCCATCCTACCCGTGGGCTCTGGCAACGATTTTGCCCAAACGCTCGGCATCGACGATTTCTCCGGTAAGGATTTTGGCGCGCTGCTCACCTGCGAGCTGCAGCGTCAGGACATCGGGCGCATTCGCTCGTGGAGCCCTGCGAGCGGCAGCGGCGAGGCTACCGTTGAGTACTACGACCAGACGCTCTCGGTCGGCATCGATGCCGCCATCGGCCTGGGCACCACCGAGCTGCGCAAAAAGACGGGCCTCGCCGGCGCTCCGCTCTACACCCTATCGGGACTTGAGCAGTTTGGCCTGCGCTATCGCAACTACCCCATGACCATCAGCTTTGATGGCGCGCCCGCCGAGCGCGTGCGGGCGATCATCATGGCAATTCAGCTGGGTCCTACCTATGGCTCGGGCTATCGCATCTGCCCCGATGCCGACCCCTGCGACGGCGTACTCGACGTCTGCTACGCCTGCGGCCCCGTTCCGCGTGCGGTTGCCCTGCCTATGTTTCTTTCGGCCAAGGACGGCCACCATACCAAGTTGCCGCCGGTTCGCATGCGCCGCTGCCGCCATGTCGAGCTCACCTTTGAGGAGCCCGACTACCCCATCCAGGCCGACGGCGAGCCCGTTGTCGCCTCGCGCATCGAGGTCGACATCCTTGCCGGCGTCCTCCACGTCTGGCATCCCACCCGCTAACCCCACCTAAGTTGCGGTGAAATAGGGACTGTTTATGCATCTAAAGCCGCAAAACAGTCCCTATTTCACCGCAACTTATTGATAAGATCATTCCTCCCCGCCCAGCTTGCGACGGTTGGCCTTTTTAATCGCATTGAAGTGTTTGTCGTTGAGCCTGCGCTGGCGCGATCGCTGTGGCACTTTGGTCTTGACGCGGCGGCGCGGCGGACGCCCGCGACGCTCAAGCTCAGCGCGCAGCTTACGTAGGCAGCTGCTACGGTTTTGGAACTGACTGCGGCTCTCGCGCGCCATCACGACAATCCCCGAAGGGATATGTTTCATGCGTACCGCCGAGTCCGTCGTGTTCACGCCCTGTCCGCCCGGACCCGTCGCGCGAAACACCTGCACCTCGCAATCGCGCGCCAACTCCTCGGCCGACATCTCGGCATAGCGCGCATACTCGCGCCATCCCATCTTATTCTCATCCATATCAACACCTCCCCTCATACAAAAAATGTGACAAAGGGACAGTCCCTTTGTCACATCGCATACCAATCGCTTGTGTTGCGCGCTTAGGCGAAGGTGATCTCGCCGTTCTCGCAGTCCATATCGGCGATACGTGCCAGGCTCTCAACGCGGAAGCCGCGCTTACGGAGCTTATCGCCGCCGCCCTGGAAGCCCTTCTCAACGGCGATGCCAATGCCGGCAACTTCGGCGCCCGCAGCCTCGCAGATCTTAATAAGGCCCTCAAGCGCGCAGCCGTTGGCCAGGAAGTCGTCGATAATCAGGACCTTGTCGCCCTCGGACAGGAAGCGCTTACCCACAATGACCGGGTACTCCTTCTGCTTGGTAAAGGAGTAGATGGTCGTGGCATACTGCTCGCCGTCGAGGTTGATGGACTGCGCCTTCTTGGCAAAGACCACCGGCACGCCGCCAAAATGCTGAGCCGCGATGCAAGCCATGCCAATACCCGAAGCCTCAATCGTCAGGATCTTGTTGATCTCGACACCCTCGAACAGACGGGCCCATTCGGCGCCCATGTGGTCGAACAGCTCAACGTCGCACTGGTGGTTGAGGAAGGCATCAACCTTAAGGACGTTACCGGCCTTTACGATGCCGTCATGGCGAATACGATCCTCAAGCTCCTGCATGGCGCAACCCCTTCTCGCGGCAACGATACCGCGCGATTAATAAACGTTGTTCGATAGTCTACCACGGACCGACCCCCGCCCGCCCCACAAGCCGCATCGCACCACAAACCAGTCTTTTTGGGACAACGCAAATCGTGGCAGACAGCCTCCCAACGCACTAATGGCGGGCGCGCATCTTCACCAAACGCACCATGGCGAGCGCAAAGCCCACAGCGGCCACAGCCATAAGCACGTAGAACACCGAGCGAAAGCCGAACAGGAACACATCCGGACGGCCTGCAACAATACTGGTCACGGCCTCGCCCATCGCCACGCTCATCTGCCCATAGAGGATATGCGAACCTGCCGTAATACCCAGCGCCATGCCCGCATAGCGCGCCAAGCTGCCCAAGCTACCTGCAAAGCCAAGTGCCTCGCGCGGAGCCGAGCCCATATACAGCGAGTTATTGGGACTCTGGAAAATCGACGTACCGCACGACATAAACGCGACGCAACACACGATCACAGGGATAGAAGAGTGCTCGTCGAGCGTGCTTACCGCAAAGAGACCGCACACGTACAAGCCCAGACCGACCGCCGTGGGGCCCTCGCAGCCAACGCGGTCCGAAACCGTACCCGAAAGCGGCCCGATAAAGGCATTCACCATCGGCAGCGCCAAAAAGAGCAATCCGGAAATGTCGGAACCAAAGCCGTGGGCGTCCTGAAAATAGAACGGCAGGATAAACTCGGATGCGCCAATACCAACGAACACGATGAGCATGCAGGCAAGGTTGATGGTGAAGGCCGAATTTGCCAAGCAGCGACGAGCAGCCTCAATCAAGGACATGGGGCGCTCGCCGGCCTCCGGCTTAACATGCGGCAGCGTGTAGAGCCCCACGATAAACGAGATTATGCCAATAGGCAGGTTGATGAGGAAGATACTCTCCCAGGGAAAGCTTGCCACCAGCATGCAGCCGAGCACGGGGCCACACATCATGCCGAGGGCCACAAAGGTCGCGAGAATACCCATGGCACGGCCTCGTTCGCGCGCCGGAAACGACTCGGTGATGATACCCATGTTGTTAGCCATGGCCGCCGCGCAACCGATGCCCTGAACAATGCGTGCCAGGATAAGAACCTCGAGCGAGACCGAAAGGCCGCACAGCAGCGAACCGACCGAAAAGACGATGACGCCCAGCTGGAACACATTCACCTTGCCGCGCACGTCGCCCAGACGGCCAAACGGCAACATAGCCACGCATGTCGCAAGCAGGTACACCGAACTCACCAGCTGAATGCGATTGAGGCCCACGCCCAGCTCCTTTTGCATCACGGGCAGCGCCACGGTCACGACGGTCGAATCCAGACACACCATAAACGTCATGATGAGCACGGTAAACAGAATCGCCCACTTGTTCTTGCCATGGGTGTCGCCCTCTAGGGCAATGTGCTCGCGGCGCAGCTGCTCTGCGGTTTTCTCCATATCCATCCTTTCGAGTGGCGCAACGCAAAAACGGGGCCCCAATCGCCTGCAAACTGCCGCGATTGGGGTCCCGCCTACGGAATCGGAACGAAAGGTCGCCGAAGCTTTCTGCCAGCATCGGCGCCTTGTACGGAGCTAGCCTAGCACTGCTCGAGTGCCTGCTCAAGGTCGGCAATCAAGTCGGCCGTGTCCTCGAGGCCGCACGACAGGCGCACCATGTCGGCGGAGATGCCACAGGCGATGAGCTCCTCATCGTTCATCTGGCGATGTGTGGCATTAGCGGGATGCAGGCAGCAAGTGCGGGCGTCGGCCACGTGCGTGGCGATCTGGGCGAGCTTGAGGCTCTTCATAAAGGTCTCGGCCGCCGCGCGACCACCGTTAAAGCCAAAGCTCACAACGCCGCAGGTACCGTTGGGCATGTATTTCTGAGCGATGTCGTAGTACTTATCGCCCTCCAGGCCCGGATAGCTCACGAAGCGTACCTTGGGATGACTCTGCAGGAACTTGGCAACGGCCAGGCCGTTCTCGCAATGACGCGGCATGCGCACATGCAGGCTCTCGAGCGAGCTGTTCAAGAAGAAGGCCGCCTGAGGGTTCTGCATGGGGCCGAGGTCGCGCATGAGCTGAGCGGTTGCCTTGGTAATGAAGGCGCCCTCACGACCGAACTTCTCGGCATAGGTCACGCCGTGGTAGCTCTCGTCGGGCGTGGTGAGACCCGGGAACTTGTCCGCATGGGCCATCCAGTCAAACTGGCCGTGGTCGACGATCACGCCGCCCAGGTAGGCAGCATGTCCATCCATGTACTTGGTGGTGGAGTGCGTAACGATGTCGGCGCCCCACTCAAAGGGGCGGCACATCACGGGCGTCGGGAAGGTGTTATCGACCATCAGCGGCACGCCGTGGTCATGCGCGGCCTTGGCAAAGCGCTCAATATCGAGCACGGCAAGTGCGGGATTGGCGATCGTCTCGCCAAAGACGAGCTTGGTATTGGGCTCAAAGGCTGCCTCGAGCTCCTCGTCGGTGCAGTCGGGGGCAACGAACGTGCAGGTCAGACCCATGCGCTCCATAGTATGGGCGAGCAGGTTGTAGGTACCGCCATAGATGGCAGAGCTCGCGACCACGTGATCGCCGGCACCGGCCACGTTAAAGATCGCGAGGAAGTTCGCAGCCATGCCCGAGCTCGTGAGCATCGCAGCGGTGCCGCCCTCCATCTCGCAGATCTTGGCGGCAACCAGATCGCACGTGGGGTTCTGCAGACGGCTGTAGAAGTAACCAGACTCCTCCAGGTCAAACAGCTTGCCCATGTGCTCCGACGTGTCGTATTTCCACGTGGTGGACTGGTAAATGGGCACCTGGCGCGGCTCGGCATCTCCCGGGTGATAGCCGCCCTGAACACATGTAGTACCGATGGTCTGCTCGCTCATATCTAGCTCCCTTGCCTGGGTTTTAGTTTTATTCAGTTCACGATACCGCTACCCTGCACCTCTCTCAACCCACCCCCAAGGTAGGTTAAGGGAGAAATTGATCAGGGGTATTTATCTCAAGCCTTGGGCATTTGCTCGATAGATAAAAATGAGGCATACATGAAGCTCTCGATGATTACATGCCCCGTCACGGGTACCATAGGCGGGTACACCGTGAACAAGGAGACAACGATGAAGCAAATCGATACGGCCCAGCTCGACATCAACGCCTGTCAGGCTCAGGCTGCCGAATACCACGCCCGTGGCTTTAACTGCGCCCAGGCCGTCGCCTGCACGCTCGCACCTGCCGTCGGGCTCGACCCCCAGACCGCCTTTACCCTCACCGAGGGATTTGGCGCCGGCATGGGCGGCATGACCGAAACCTGCGGCGCCATCTCGGGCGCCGTGGCCATCATGGGCTTTGTGATGAGCGACGGCATGGAAAACCCCAAGACCAAAGGCCAGACCTACAAACTGTCGCGCGAAATCGCCAAGCGTTTTGGCGAGAAGAACACGACGACCGTCTGCGGCACGCTCAAGGGCATCGGATCGGACAAGGGTCCGCTTCGCAGCTGCCCCGGCTGCATCGACGATGCCGTCGAAATCGCCTGTGATGTACTAAAGCAGCTCGCCGAGTAAACGGCAGCACAGAAAAACGACGGCCGGCGCGCTTGGGATCCATCCAAAAGCACGCCGGCCGTCGCCGTTAGAACTCGGCAAATACGGGAGCACCGACCTCGATCTCCTCGCGCCCCGCCATAAGCTCGCGCATCCTGGCGCAAAAAGACTCCTGCTCCCCCGCCTTAAACACCAAGTGAAGTGTCACGGCATCCGCGTAATCGGTATCCGAAACCTTGGCACCCGAATCCTGCGCCAAGCGAAGCACCTGCTCATACTGCGGATAGGCCACATGCACGTCAACAGGCACGACGCTCGTCATCTCGACGATCTGCCCGGCCTCCCGAGCCGCGGCCACCGCCGCTTGCGTCGCCGCGGTATAGGCGCGTACCAAGCCACCAGGCCCCAACAGCGTGCCACCAAAATAGCGCGTCACTACGCAGCAAACATTTTTGAGCCCCGCGCCGCGCAACACCTCGAGCGTCGGCATACCGCTCGTGCGGCTCGGCTCACCGTCATCGCTTTGACGCTCGCGTCCATCGACCAAAATCCACGCGGGAACATTGTGTCGAGCGTCGTAATGACGTTTGCGAACGGTCTCGATAAAGGCATTCGCCTCATCCTCGGACTCAATATGGACCAGCTGGGCAATAAACCGGCTCTTGCGGTCCACAAATTCGCCCGAAACCTCAATATTCGATTGCAGAGTAAAATAGCTGTCCAACAAAGCCCCTCAACAAAATAAAGCGCAGCAACAAACAGCCTCAATAATACGGCAAAGACAGCACCGTTGACCTCGCCAACAAGAACGGAAACGCCAATGATACCGTCACCAACAGCGAGAACCCGTCAGCGCGAGCAAGGTGCCTTGAAAGACAAGGGCATTGACCTTATGGTCATGCCCGAAGGCTTGAAAGGCAGATTGCCGCGCTGACGGGTTCGCAGCGTCAACAAAGTGCTGAGTGGGCCGATAAGCCGGGTTCTGTCGTGAACGGTCATTTATCTTGTCTGCACGTTACCGTGCAGTTCCACGCACGCTACCCGAACGCGGACCGGGCCGGCCCATAGCGTTCCTATTCGCGCTTGCTCCGGATGGGGCTTGCCAAGCCGCCGTGTTACCACGACGCTGGTGGTCTCTTACACCACCGTTTCAGCTTTTCCCTTTACGCCTTGCGGCGCAGGTGGGAGTCTTCTTTTCTGCGGCGCTTTCCGTCGGATCACTCCGCCCGGCCGTTAGCCGGCATCCCGCCCTCTGGAGCCCGGACTTTCCTCACGCGTGCTGCAAGCAGCACATCGCGCGACCGTCTGGCTCACTCAGCAGTGCAAGAGTGTAACACACCGTTGCCGCAGGCAATGGCACAACGCAAACGCTCGACACGATAAACCAAGAACCGCCATGCGCTACAATGGTCCTGTCGATGGGCAACGTCGTCAGTCGAGACGCGACCGCGCTCCACACCCCTCCGTCTACTCGGTGTGTTCCCGCCTCCTCCCCGAGGCGGGATGTCGGCATTTTTCATGCACTGACAACCCAATAGCCTGTGGACAGCCCGGGCAGCATCGCGCACCTCAGCAGCAAATGCAAAAAAGGGACCCGTCCATTGCGGACGGATCCCTTAAAACAAGTGATCGTCAAACCGATTTACTCGGCGTCGGTCTCCTCGTCCTTCTTCTCGGAAGGCAGCGGGGTAACCTCGATCTCGACGCCCAGAGTCTCAGCAGCGGACTTCATGGACAGGGAGATACGACGACGGTCGAGGTCGATCTCCATGACCTTGACCTGAACCTTGTCGCCCACGTGGGTGACCTGAGAAGGCTGATCGACGTGCTTGTTGGCCATCTCGGAGATGTGCACCAGGCCCTCGATGCCCTCGCCCAGGTCGACGAAAGCGCCGAACGGGACAAGCTTGGTCACAGTGCCCTCGACGATAGCGCCGACGGGGTACTTCTTGACCAGTGCGCGCCACGGATCCTCGGTGGTCTGCTTGAGACCCAGGGAGATGCGCTCGCGGTTGAGGTCAACGTCGAGAACCTCGACCTCGACCTCCTGGCCGACCTTGACAACCTCGGAAGGATGGTTGACGTGGTTCCAGGAGAGCTCGGAGATGTGGATGAGGCCGTCGATACCGCCGAGGTCGACAAAGGCGCCGAAGTCGACGATGGAGGAAACGGTGCCCTGGAGACGCATGCCAGACTTGAGCTTGGACAGGATCTCGGAGCGCTCGGCCTTACGGGACTCCTCGAGCACGACGCGACGGGAGAGGACGACGTTGTTGCGGTTGCGGTCCATCTCGATGACGCGGGCCTCGATGCGGGTGCCCATGTAGGAGGTGAGGTCCTTGACACGACGGAGGTCGACGAGGGAAGCGGGCAGGAAGCCACGCAGGCCGATGTCGAGGATCAGGCCGCCCTTGACAACCTCGATAACCTCGCCCTCGACGTTCTCGCCGGAGTTGAACTTCTCCTCGATGCGGTTCCAAGCACGCTCGTACTCGGCACGCTTCTTGGACAGGACCAGACGACCGTCCTTGTCCTCCTTCTGGAGAACCAGGGCCTCGATGGGATCACCGAGTGCAACGATGTCTGCAGGGTTAGCGTCCTTACGGATGGACAGCTCGCGGACCGGGATAACGCCCTCGGACTTGAATCCGATGTCAACGAGCACCTCGTCATGCTCGATCTTAACGACAGTGCCGTTAACGAGATCGCCCTCATCAAAGTCGGTAATCGTACCGTCGATGAGGTTGTTCATCTCCTCCTCGTTGACATCGTCAAGAGAGAAAATGGACGAGTTCTGAATCTCACTCAAAGGTGGACCCCTTTCGAACTACGGGGCCCCGATTGCTAGGACCTACAGAAGGGTGCGACAAGCACACAACGTTTAGGAACACTCGGGAGCCGACAGATACTAATGTGACGCTTATGCAATCACGTTCGTATAGGTTACGGGGAAATGGGTTCGATTTCAAGCGTGAACTGCGTTTTTTACTCGTGTGGAGACTTTTTCGTAATCTTATGGACAGCTGTCTCCACAACTTGACGATAAGCAGTTTGCCCATACGCCTTTGAGGTAAAGTATCCGGAGCCAACGATTCTAGAACGATTTATCGAGAAAGGTGCCCGCGTGCTCAAAGCAGTCGTTTTCGATATGGACGAGACGCTTCTCAGCATCAACCTCAACGCATTCATCCTTCGCTATTTTAAGGATGTCTCGTCGATGCTCGCGGACATCGGGCGACGCAGCCGCGGTGGCACGATGGCACGCCTCGGCACCATCTTGGTCGACCTCAACGCCAACCGCCGCAGCGGCACGGATAATCGCACCAATCTTGAGTTCTACCAAGAAGAGGTTGAGCGCCGGTGCGGCATTTGCCTCTCGGACCCACTCATCTACGAAGCGTTTACCTACTACGACCGAGAAGTTCTTCCGTACAAGAACGACGATGTCATCAACGCCCACGCCATGCCCGGCGCACACGCCGCGCTTCAGGCCGTACAGGATGCAGGACTGCGTTGCGCGCTCTTTACCAACCCCAGCTTTCCGCAGGGGGCCATCGAGTGCCGCATGGGTTGGGGCGACCTGGCCGACGCCCCCTTTGAGCTCGTCACGCACATGGGAAACACCACCCGCTGCAAGCCCGATGCCACCTACTATCTAGAGCAGCTTCAGGTGATGGGGCTCGAGCCGCACGAGGTCCTCATGGTGGGCAACGACCCCAAGCGCGACTTCCCCAGCCCCGCCTGCGGCATTCAGACTGCCTATGTGGGCCAAGGCAAGCCCAGCCGAGCCACCTGGCGCGGAACGATGGAAGACTTCGCCCGCGACTTTAACGCCGTAGTAGAAGCCTTCTACGAACACCAAGTAGCCAACGAACTGTCGTAGGACCCCTCCCTCCAAACAAAACGGCACCGCAGGTTGAATTGTGACAAAGAGACAGACCCTTTGTCCCTTACAAAGCAACGCCGATGTTATGGCAAAGACAGCGAAAACGCCCCTAAGCGAGCAATGTGCCTTGAAAGAGGAGGGCATAGGCCTTCTGGCCATGCCCGACGATTGAAAGGCAGATTGCCGCTTAGGGGCGTTTGCAGCGTCGACTTGTTACGTGGTTTGGTAAAACCGCGTAACTAACAGACTTGGGTTTTGCCGATCATGATGTTTAGGATCTCGATGTCGGTGTCCTTCATACCCACACGACCCACATAGCCCATGCTGGCGATCGTCTGCTCGACGGTATCCTGAATCAGGCCCTCGCCGGCACGGAAGCCACGGCCCTGCATAGCCATATCGTGGCCCAGAATCGCAGCGTCCACGGCTGCCGAAATCTTAGCCGCGCAACTCGCCTTGGCGCCATCGCACACGATGCCGCCCACGTTACCGAGCGTGTTCGAAACCGTCGCGCCAATCTGCTCGCGCGTGCCACCACACAGCCAGGTAATCGCAGCACCGGCACCGCATGCGGCGCAAATAGCACCGCAAAACGCCGAGAGCGCACCAATATAGCTCTTGATATGCACGGCGATCAGATCAGACAGCATCACGGCGCGCACCAGGCGATCATGGTCGCAGCGCAAATACTCGGCATACTCCATAACGGGCAAGGCACAGGTAATGCCCTGATTGCCCGAGCCGCACACGATGGCGACCGGCAGCGCGCAGCCGTTCATGCGGGCGTCGGACCCGGCGGCTGCACGGGCACGGGCACGGCAGGCGACGTCATCGGCACGAGCGCCCAACAGCGTACGGCCAACCTCGGCGCCCCAAGCGTGCGCCAGGCCCTCGGCACTGATCGCACCGTTCAGCTCAATCTGACGCTCAACGGCAGCGCGGGCGTCCTCAATGTCACCGTCCTCGATAAAGTCGACGATGGACTCAATCGACATGGGCGTATCGGCGCTATCTGCCGCACGCTCGGCCACGACGCGCTCGGCGCAGGCGGCACACTCCCCCGCCGACTTGCCGCACACCGGAATACCGTCGAGCGTATGGCACGTAACATTGGTGTGGTGGTCGGTAATCTCGACGACCGCGGTATGGCCCCCAGCCGTCGCAGTCACCTTGATGTAGAGGTTGGGCACTCCCTCGACAAGCGACACATCGCAGTAGCCGGCGTCAGCGAGGAGCTCGGCCACGCGAGCGCGATCTTCATCGTTAACGCTCTCGAGAACCTCGAGCGCGCTCTTAGCGTCGCCGCCCACGGCACCCAGCACGGCCGCGGCCTCAATACCGTGCATACCGCCCGAGTTGGGCACGGTCACGCTCTTGACGTTCTTGATGATGTTGCCCGAGCAGGCAACATCCATATGATCGGGTTCGCAACCGAGCGTCTGACTCGCCAGCGCCGCCGCATAGGCAACGGCAATGGGCTCGGTGCAGCCGAGTGCACAGACAAGTTCGCGGTTCAAGACATCGCAAAACGCGGCATCACGGATGGAATCGGCAGGCATAGATATCTCCTACTTGTATAACGGGCTGGGCTCTCGATAATAGTTAGCTCTTTTATTTGATAACAATGCATCAAAAACCGCAACCCAAGTTCCGGCGGACGGCGTTCAAGCGCAAACTGACAGCGTTAATACATGAAAAGCTAGTCTTGTTGCATGCTAAAGCGTTTGACCAAAAAACGCCCGAGCGTTTACACAAAAGTCGCGCTATCATGCAGTCGAACGCGGTAAAACCTTTAGCAATTCCGCCGCACGGACCAGAGAGGAACCACTCATGAAGATCGGTATCGGTAACGACCACGCCGCCGTCGAGCTCAAGAACATCATCTCCGAGCACCTGAAGGAGCGCGGCTGCGAGGTCGTGAACTTTGGCACCGACACCTCCGAGAGCTTCGATTACCCCATCGCCGGCTACAAGGTGGGTAAGGCCGTGGCCAACGGTGACGTCGACCTGGGTATCCTGATCTGCGGTACCGGCGTCGGCATCAGCCTGGCCGCCAACAAGGTCGAAGGTGTTCGCGCCGTCGTATGCTCCGAGCCCTTCAGCGCCAAGCTCTCGCGCATGCACAACAACACCAACGTGCTCGCCTTTGGCGCCCGCGTCGTGGGCTCCGAGCTCGCCAAGATGATTGTCGACGAGTGGCTCGACGCCGAGTTTGAGGGCGGTCGTCACGAGCGTCGCGTTAACCTCCTCAACGAGATCGACCACACGCGCGGCCTCAAGGTCGTCGACGAGGCCTAAACTACTCAGTGCCACAAGCTAACAGCAGGGGCCCGCTCGGAACTCAAGTCCGAGCGGGCCCCTTCATAGATTTTGGAATAAAAAGGGCGCCGCGGATGGAATTCCGCGGCGCCCAAGCCACACGCTAACAGCTTTAAGGAGTCAAAGCTGGTTTAGCCAAAGAAGCGCTTGATCTCGATCTCGGCGTTCTCCAGGCAGTCGGAGCCGTGGATCACGTTGGCGTTGACATCGACAGCGAAGTCGCCGCGAATGGTGCCGGGGGCAGCGTCAAGCGGGTTGGTGGCGCCCATGAGGGTGCGCATCTTGGAGACAGCGGAGAGACCGGAAACGACCATCTTGACGACCGGACCGCTCGTCATAAAGTCGCAGAGACCGCCAAAGAAGGGCTTGTCGGCCAGATGGGCGTAGTGCTCCTCGACGGTAGCGCGCTCGAGCGTGGTCATCTCCATGCGCTCGATGACAAGGCCGCTGCGCTCAATGCGAGCAACGATCTCGCCGATCTTACGGTCGCGCACGGCGTCGGGCTTAATCATGATGAAGGTCTTCTCGATAGCCATAAGGTAGCCTTTCAAGTAGGTTCGCGCGTGCCCAAGTCCCATTCCGGCACCCGCCTGGACTGCATCGTAACAGAGTTTTAGCTGCAGTTAAACAAAAAGCTGTTTATTGAAACGCTGCAATTTATTAAAGCGCTCCATATGTGTCACTTCTGTTTCGAAGCCCGATTAGAATACCATCCGACCGCCCATCAACCGCACCGAACCGAGCGGACGGTCGGTTGCCACCCGCGAACGTATCCCCTTCACAACCTGCCCAAAGGTCCTACAGAAGTTCTCGACAAGCCCCTCCCCCATAGCAACAAAATACGGGCGCCCGCAACAGAAGGCGCCCGTAAAAGCAAAACGATTTATCGATAAAAGGGCAATACGGCTTCAGCCAAACCCCTACTTTGCCCCGTGTCCCATCTCGACTACCTTGGTCAGCGACCCAAACACACCCTCGTCGGCCACGAGCTGTGACTCGGCACGCTGCAGCTGCGCGGCAACGGCGGCAGGAGCGGTGCCGCCCTCGGTCGTGCGCGCGGCAACAATCGACGGGATGTCGAGCGCCTCGGTAATGTCGCGCTCAAAGAGCGGGCTTACCTCCTGGAACACCTCAAACGGCAGGTCCTCAAGATTACAGCCGCGCTTCTCGCACATCAGGACCAGATGCCCCACCACGGCATGTGCCTCGCGGAACGGCAGGCCACGCTTGGCCAGGTAATCGGCAACATCGGTGGCGGCAAGGTGTCCCACGCCGCACTCGCGCGCCATGGCATCCTCGTTGACGGTCCAAGTCGAAATCATTCCGGCCATAACGGACAGGCACTGCATGAGCGTATGGGCGGTATCGAGCGCGCCCTCCTTGTCCTCCTGCAAGTCCTTGTTATAGGCGAGCGGCAAGCCCTTCATGGTCACGAGCAACTGCACCAGGTTGCCGTACACGCGACCGCTCTTGCCGCGGATAAGCTCGGCAAAGTCGGGGTTCTTCTTCTGTGGCATGATAGACGAGCCGGTGGAGTACGAGTCGGAAAGCGTGATAAAGCCAAATTCAGAGCTCGACCACAGCACGATCTCCTCGGAAAGACGCGACAGGTGCATGGCCATGACGGAGCCGGCGTAATGCAGATCGAGCAGGAAATCACGGTCGGAAACCGCATCGAGCGAGTTGGGAATCACGCCCGCAAAGCCAAGTTCAGCAGCCGTCATCTGGCGATCGAGCGGATAGCTCGTACCGGCAAGCGCGGCAGCACCCAGCGGGCAGTTGTCGGCGGCATCAAAGGCGGCCTTCAGGCGTGTAAAGTCGCGCGCGAACATCCAGGAATACGCCAGCAGATGATGCGACAGCAGCACGGGCTGAGCATGCTGCATGTGCGTGTAGCCCGGCAGAATCACCTTGTCGTACTTCTTGGCCGCATCCACCAGCACATGGCGCAGCTCAAGATTGGCCTCCATGAGCTCCTTGGCCAGCGCCTTGACGCCCAGGCGCGTATCGGTCGCCACCTGGTCGTTGCGCGAACGTCCGGTATGCAAGCGCTTGCCAGCCTCGCCGATGCGACGCGTCAGCTCGCTCTCGATGGACATATGAATGTCCTCGTCGTTGATGTCGAAGGTGAAGTTGCCGGCATCGATATCCTGTTCGATTCCGGTCAGGCCCTCGGCTATCGCTTGCTCGTCCTCGGCACTGATGATGCCCTGGGCCGCCAGCATCTTGGCATGCGCCTTAGAGCCGGCGATATCCTGCTTATAGAGATGTTTGTCGACCGGCAGCGACGCGCCAAACTCCTGCGTGACCTCGGCCACGCCCGCCTCAAAACGACCGCCCCAAAGAGCCATGGAACCGTCTCCTTTCTCCAAATACCAAAACAAGCGCCCAAAGCAATGCACCCTGTCGCTAATGCGATTTTTCAACCGCTAGTTTTGCATATTCCCCACCGTGCGCTGGGCCATGTAGCTAATTTGCAAAGAAGTGACGCACCATGCACTTGGCGCCCAACGTCTCCCTCCGGATGTTGCCCTGCGAACCGTCGATCCAGGCCTTCAGGCCCATAGGGACGTCATCGACCTTTGCAGCATCGAGCTCGGGCGCGAGAGCAAGTAAAGCATGCGCGATAGCATTGAACATAATGGATACTCCTCATATATATAGGTGCAGAGCCGCCAAATTGATAGAAGGAGCCCCGCCGGACAACCCCGGCGGGGCTCGGACTCAGCCGCAGTCGCGGCATCATATATGCGGGCGGAACGTAGGGGCCACCGATGTTAAGAAGTGTCAGCAAGCATAACGAAAGGTAGGGACCCCATGCGCCCGTTATGTATCACGCGGATGGGCCGCGCGGATACCAAGGGAAGGAAGACTTAAGCCTGAGCGGCAGCAGAGCTGGGACCCTGGACCTTGGCCCACGTCTTGAGCGACAGCGTATCGATCTCGATAAAGCCGGCGCTGGCCTTCTCGTCAAACGTGGTGTCGCGGTCGTAGGTAGCCAGACCGTAGTCGTAGAGGCTGAAGGGGCTCTTGCGGCCGACGACATGGCAGTTGCCCTTAAAGAACTTCAGACGGACGGTGCCGGTCACGAACTTCTGGGTGTCGGCCATAAAGGCGTCGAGCGCGTTCTTGAGCGGGCTGTACCACTGGCCGTTGTACACGGCGGTGGCCCAATCCTGCTCGAGCTTGATCTTGGTCTTGAGCAAGTCGCCCTCGACGCAGATGTCCTCGAGTGCCTTGTGGGCGGTGATGAGCGTCAGGGCTCCGGGAACCTCATAGCATTCGCGGCTCTTGAGGCCCACCAGACGATCCTCAACCAGGTCGAGACGGCCAAAGCCGTTGTCGCCCGAAATCTTGTTGAGGGCGATGACGATCTCGGAAAGCTTCATCTTCTTGCCGTCGACGGCGACGGGCTTGCCGGCCTCAAACTCAATCTCGGTATACGTCGGGGTGTCGGGCGTGTCCTCGAGATTCTTGGTCATAACCCAGGCGTCGTCGAGAGGCTCGTTCCAGGGATCCTCCAGGTGGCCGCACTCAATAGCACGACCCCACAGGTTGTCGTCGATGGAATAGGGGTTGTCGTTGGCACCCTCGGGAACCGGCACGTTGTGGGCGTGGGCATAGGCGACCTCGTCGGGACGGCACTTCAGATCCCACTCGCGAACCGGGGCGATAACCTTGAGCTCGGGGTCGAGGGCCTTGACGGCAGCCTCAAAACGAACCTGGTCGTTACCCTTGCCGGTGCAGCCGTGGGCGACGTAGGTCGCGCCAAACTCGTGAGCGACCTCGACAAGCTTCTTGGCGAGCAGCGGGCGAGACAGGGCGGAGAGCAGCGGGTACTTGTTCTCGTACATAGAGTTGGCGGCGATGGCCTTAGTCAGGAACTCGTCGGAGAACTCGTCGCGCAGGTCGAGCACCTGGCAATCAAGAACGCCCAGGTCGAGCGCCTTCTGTTTCTTGGCATCCAGGCCGGTCTCCTCCTGGCCCACGTTGCCGCAGACGCAAACGACATCGAGATTCTTCTCGTCCTGGAGCCACTTGACACATACGGATGTATCAAGACCACCGGAATATGCGAGAACGACTTTTTCCTTGCTCATGGCTGTTTCCTTTCGCCCTTGGTAGCTAGTTAGAACATCGGTCAGTTGCAAGTCATTTCAAGGTCATATACCGTGCAATATCAGGTTAAATAGCAAAAATCAGCACATACATGCCCTAGAAACATGCAGCAATGTCGTGCTAAAACCCAACGACCTCAAAATGACTCTGTTGAGGCAATTCGCCCCATGCGGACAGAGACGATTGTTATCGTCGTCGGGAAATTGCGCGCTGGCGTCGGATGGCATTGTCTGCAGTAGTGATGATCTTTACGAACTGCATCTGCCTCTCCTTTCACCTATCGCCGGGCGCAATTCAAATATCGTAAACGGTACCTTTTTCTCGGTAAGCGGCTATTTTGCCGTCTCCGTTTTCGATATTCGCTATATTACGATAAAGTGCCCGCTGCACAAGCGGCAAATTCAAATTTCTGAAAAGTTTTTTCATTAGTTTGTGAAATGCAGTGCAAATACGCTGCGTTCCTGCGAAAATACGCCTGACTACGAGTTGATGGTTATAACATCTGAAACAATTTCGAAACGAAAGGCTCGCTTTTATGCAAACTTACGAATCGGACGCCAATATCGGAAACATTAAGCTCATCGCCGTCGACATGGACAAAACGCTGCTGACCGACGAGCGCGTGTTGCCGCAGGGTCTTGATGAGCGCTTGGACAAGCTCGCCGACGCCGGCATCGTATTCTGCCCCGCTAGCGGACGTCCAGCCCCCAAGCTCGAGGAGATGTTCGAGGACATCAAGAACCGCCTCGCCTTTTGTCCCGACAACGGAGCGTGCGTAATCTATCGCGGCAGTTATATCTATAAGAGTAATATTGACGTGGAGCTGTACCAGCAGGTCTTGAGCCGTGCCTCGGAGGATCCTCGCGCCGTTCCCGTCCTGTGCTGCTTCGACGAGTTTTACGTGCTTGCCCGCGACCATCAGTACCACGACGAGATCAGCGTCTACTACAACACAATCAACTACGTCGACAGCTTTGAGGGCATTGATTTCGAGTCCAACAAGATTTCGGTCTTCTTCCCTGGCTACGACGCCGAGCCCGCTTTCCGCGAGACCTATAGCCCCGAGTTCTCGGACAAGCTCTACGTCACCAACGCCGGGCGCGAGTGGATCGACTTTATGAACCTGGGCGTTGACAAGGGCGCCGGCGTCGCGCATCTTTGCGAGCACCTGGGCATCGATATCGCCGATGCCGCCGCCGTGGGCGACACCTACAACGACATCCCCATGCTGGAGCGCGTCGGCCACAGCTTTATCGTGGACAACGCCGAGGAGCATATGAACGCGCATGCTAAATGGCGCATTCCGAGTAACAACGACGGGGGCGTACTGACGCTCATCGACGCCATCTTGGCGGCTCGGTAGCCGTCCCATCGGGCCTGGCCGGGCGGCACGGGATAACTTTTCGCTCGGTCAGGTCCTGCGCAAGACGAAAGCCACATTAAGTGGCTTTCTTTGCGTGCGGAATCTACGAAAAGTTATCCTGTGCCGCCCGGCCAGGCCCTAGGTTTACTTACCTGCCGCCTAGATGGCGTCTTGGCGTCTAGATACTTGGCTGAATTTTTTGGAATGAAGGGGGCTCCTTGTTGGCAAGGAGCCCCCTTCTGCTTTTGGTTACTTTGGAACTGTGGTTGCTTCCCTATTTGGCGTCGGCCCAGGTTATGCCGGTGCTGGCTTCGGCGATCAACGGTACGCGGAGGTCTACTACGTGCTCCATTACGTCGCGGACCATGGCGGTGAGGCGCTCGACTTCGTCGACGGGGCACTCAAAGTCTAGTTCGTCGTGTACCTGCAGAATCATGTGGGCGGCAAAGCCCTCTTCTTCCAGACGACGGCTTACGCGGGCCATGGCGATCTTGATGATGTCGGCGGCGGTGCCCTGCATGGGGTGGTTCATGGCCGTGCGCTCGCCAAAGCCGCGAAGCTGCGGATTTTTGGCCTTGAGCTCGGGAATATGGCGTCTGCGGCCATACATGGTCTCGGCATAGCCCGCCTGCTTGGCGCGCGCCACCACATTGTCGAGGAACGTGCGCACGCCCGGGTAGGCCTCGTAGTAGCGATCGATCATGTCGCGCGCCTCGGCCATCGAGATATGCAGCGACTGCGACAGGCCGTAGGCCTGCTGGCCGTACACGATACCAAAGTTCACGGCCTTGGCGCGGCTGCGCAGGTCGGGAGTCACCTCGGACACCGGCACACCAAATACGCGCGCCGCCGTCTCGGCGTGGAAGTCCTCGCCCTCGTTAAAGGCGCGCACCAGGTGCTCGTCACCCGAAAGATGCGCGAGCAGGCGCAGCTCGATCTGCGAGTAGTCCACCGCCAAAAAGACGCTTCCCTCGCCTGCCGAAAACGCCGTCTTGACGGTACGACCCAGCTCCGAGCGCGTCGGGATGTTCTGCAGATTCGGGTCGCTCGAAGACAGACGCCCCGTCGCGGTGATGGTCTGGTTGTACGTGGTGTGCACACGACCGTCGCCACGACGCAGCGGACCTAGCGTGTCCAGATAGGTCGACTTAATCTTGGACTTCTCGCGCCAGTCTAAAATCAGGCGCACGATCTCGTGGTCGCGGGCAAGGTCGCTCAACACCTTGGCGTTGGTCGAATAGTAGCCGCGCTTAGTCTTCTTGAGGCCCTTGGTCGGAAGCCCCATCACATCAAAGAGCACGTGCGACAGCTGCATGGGACTGCCAATATTAAAGGTCTCGTCACCTGCCAGGTCGCGAATGCTGCGCTCAACCTCGGCAATCTGGGTCGCCAGACCCTCGGACAGATTGCGCAGGCGGTCGGGGTCCACGAGCATGCCCGCGCGCTCCATCTTGGCAAGCACCGGCACGAGTGGCATCTCGATGCCATCGAACACGTTGGCGGCATTCTCACGGGCCATGCGGTCACGCAGCGATGTGACCAGCGCCAGCGTTAAGGCCGCCGTGCGAGCGGCGGGCGCAGGAGCGTCCTCACCAGCACCCTCTGCGCCGCGCGCCGCAGGCAGCGCCATCTGCAGATAGGTATCGGCCAGATATGCCTCATCGAACTCGGAGCGGTCGGAATCCAGCAGGTAGGCAGCGACCACGGTATCGAAGATACGCGTGGAATCGGCTGCCAGCGGATCCATGAGCTCGGGCTCAGAGGAATCGATGGGCGAAAGCTCGTGCAACAGCGCCTTCATGTCCGGGCTCGCCACGCGGCCCTCCATAAACAGACGCGCGAGCACGCCGGCAATCACGCCGTGGGCGAAGTTGAAGCCCTCAACCTCAGCCGCCGCACCGCTGTCGCCCTCCTCGAGCGCGAACAGGCCCTTGGACGTCGCCAGCCACAGCGTGCGCGTCAGTCCAAAGAGCGCGCCCTCTTCCTTGTCGTCGTCCACCACGGCGGCGACCCACTCGTCGGCATCAATCGCGCGGGAAATCTCAGCCGCAACGGCACCAAGCGCGTCAGCATCGCCCGCGGCCGCGCGAACCATCGTAGGCATCTCAAACACACTGGAGGCAGCAGCCCCGCCCTCGCCGCCGATCAGCGCCAAGAAACGGTTCTGCATGGCGGTGATACCAAGCGTACCCAGCGCCGCGGAAACCTCATCGGCAGAAAACGCCGGGAAGGACGTCGCCTCAAAATCGAGTTCAACAGGCGCATCGGTGCGGATGGTCGCCACCTTACGGCTCAGCAGCGCGTCGTCGATGTGCGCGCGCAGGTTTTCGCCCATTTTGCCCTTGACCTCGTCGGCATGTGCGATGACCTCGTCCAGGCTACCGTACTGTGCAATGAGCGCGCTCGCCTTTTTGGGGCCGATGCCCGGCACGCCGGGGATGTTATCGGACGTGTCGCCCTTCAGACCGTAAAAATCGGGCACGAGCGCCGGCGTGATGCCGTGATACAGATCGTCCACGCTCTCGGGCGTCATGATCGCCACGTCGGACAGGCCCTTGCGGGTCGAGACCACGTTGACGTGCTCGGTCACGAGCTGATACATATCGCGATCACCGGTCACCAGCAGCATGTCACAGCCGGCCTGCTCGCCCAGGCGCGCCATAGTGCCCAGGATGTCATCGCCTTCCCAGCCCTCGGACTGCAAAATCGGCACGTTGAGCGCGGCGAGCAGCTCCTTAATCATGGGAAACTGCGCGTGCAGATCCGGGCCCATGGGCGGGCGCTGAGCCTTGTACTGCGGCAGCATCTCCATGCGCACGCGCGGCTTGCCCTTGTCAAACGCCACGACAACGCCGTCGGGATTAAAGGCGTCAATCATCTTGAGGAACATATTCAAAAAGCCAAAGATCGCGTTGGTGGGACGACCGTCCGGCGCGTTCATGGTGGGCGGCACGGCGTGGAAGGCGCGGTGCATGAGCGAGTTGCCGTCGATGACGGCAAAGGTACGGCGCTTGTCAGACATATTGAATACCTCGCTTTGGGCTGGGCACGGTTTGCTCACTCCAGTTTACACGCTCCCCGCCCCACGGCCACTGCACATCAGGCTTCCCTGCCGCCGCGGGCCCGCGCGTGATACGATGGCTCACGGTACATCAACCAGCACGATCGATCCGAAAGGAGCCTGCGTCATGGAGCGTCCCTGCGCATGGAAAAAGTACACGCCACAGCAGATCGAGGAGCTCGAGGAGCTTTGCCGCGGCTATAAGCAGTTTTTGAGCGAGAACAAGACTGAGCGCCTGTGCGTCAAGACCGGTATCAAGATGGCCGAGGAGGCGGGCTACGTCAATCTGGAGACCGTGATCGCCGAGGGCCACGCGCTCAAGGCCGGCGACAAGGTGTACGCCGCCAATCACGGCAAGGACCTCATGCTCGTCAACCTGGGCACCGCCCCGCTCGAGCAGGGCTTTAACATCCTGGGCGCCCACGTGGACTCGCCGCGCCTGGACCTTAAGCAGAACCCCGCCTTCGAGGCCGGCGACATGGCCTATCTCGACACGCACTACTATGGCGGCGTCAAGAGCTACCACTGGGTGGCCTCCCCGCTTGCACTCGTGGGCGTCATCTGCAAAAAGGACGGCACCACCGTCGACATCAACATCGGCGACAAGGCGGACGACCCGGTCTTCACCATCTCCGACCTGCTGATCCACCTCTCGAGCGAGCAGATGTCCAAGCCCGCCAAGGACGCCGTCGATGCCGAGATCCTCGACGTGATCGTGGGCGGCCGCCCCGTCAAGTTTGACGAGGACGACAAGGACGCCCCCAAGGAGCCCGTCAAGCAGATGTTCCTTGACATCCTCAAGGAGCAGTACGACGTCGAGGAGGAGGACTTCCTCTCCGCCGAGATCGAGGTCGTGCCCGCCGGCCCGGCCCGTGACATGGGCCTCGACCGCTCCATGATTCTGGGCTATGGCCACGACGACCGTGTCTGCGCCTATCCGTCCATGCTCGCCCAGATCAACGTCGCCAACGTGGAGCGCACGAGTATCACACTCATCGTCGACAAGGAGGAGATCGGTTCCGTGGGTGCCACCGGTATGACGAGCCGCTTCTTCGAGAACACCGTCGCCGAGATCATGACGCTCGCCGGCGAGGATAGCCCGCTGGCCCTGCGCCGCGCGCTCGCCCGCAGCCGCATGCTTTCCTCCGACGTGTCCGCCGGCTTCGACCCGGGCTACGCCGGCAAGTTCGAGACCAAGAACGCCGCCTTCATGGGTCGCGGCCTGTGCTTTAACAAGTACACGGGCAGCCGCGGCAAGGGCGGATCTAACGACGCCGACGCCGAGTACGTGGCCCTCGTCCGCGACATCATGGACGAGGCCGGCGTGGACTTCCAGACCTGCGAGCTCGGTCGCGTCAACGCGGGCGGCGGCGGCACCATCGCCTACATCATGGCCAAATACGGCATGAACGTCATCGACTCCGGCGTTGCCGTCCTGTCCATGCATGCCCTGTGGGAGGTCGCCAACAAGGCCGACATCTACGAGGCCTACCGCGGCTACAAGGCCTTCCTCGAGCGCGCCTAACCAACCCTTCATCAGTTGCGGTGAAATACGGACTAAACTGGCCCATAAACGGCCAAAACAGACCGTATTCCACCGCAACTTCCTTTTTTGGCAGAGGAGAGTCCATGCTGCAGGTCATCATTTCGCCCGCCAAACAGATGCGCGCGGCCCAAGATGCTTTTGAAGTCCTGGGCATTCCGCCTTTTGCGCACGAGACGGCTCGCCTCCACCGCGCACTGCTAGATATCGAACGGGATGAAGGCAGCGGCGGCCTGCAGACACTATGGAACGTGAGCGACAGGCTGCTTACAACGTGCCTGGATACGCTTCACGAATTTATGCCCGTCCTGAGCGATGCCGACCTCGCCGATCCCGATATCGCGCGTCGAATCTCCCCCGCCGTCATGTCCTACCACGGCATCCAATACCAAAGCATGGCGCCCGAGGTCATGGATGCCGCACAGCTCGACTGGCTGCAAAACCATCTCTGGATCCTCTCGGGCCTTTACGGATGCGTACGCCCCTTCCATGCCGTTGAACCGTATCGGCTGGAGATGGGCGCGAAGCTTGCCGTCGACGGCGCCCGAGACCTCTACGCGTTTTGGGGCGACAGGCTCGCACGGGCTATCGCTCCGGCAGACTCCAACGCTACGATCGTCAACCTTGCCAGCGTGGAATACGCCAAAGCCGTTCTGACCCGCCTCACCACCGATGCCACGGTCGTCACATGTCTCTTTGGCGAAGGCGTCCGCAACGGCAAGCCCATCCAACGGTCGACCGCCAGCAAAAAAGCGCGCGGCTCCATGGTGCGCTGGATGGCAGAAAACAAACTCGTGGATGCAAGCGAACTTACCGCATTCAACATCGGCTATCGTCACATCCCCGAGCTTTCAGACAAAAACACCCTGGTTTTCATGAACGCGCAGGCACAATAGGCCCGCCGTTTCCAAACACCCCGTTACTCCGCCAAGCCATCGGCCTTTGCAATCCCGTTTGTCGAACCGTCCTGATAGACAATCTTGACGTGCTCAACCTCGGACACCGCAACACCCGTCGGAGGCTCCAGACGCCATTCCGTCAGGGCGATATCCATGGTCGTGGGCACATCTCCTTGATCTTTGAGCTTCACCGTGAGCGTTTTGAGTGCCGCGTCAAACGTCACGCGCTCGATCTCTTCACCTGGAATGGACCCACCACTCAGCTGCAACTGCACAAACTCATCGCGCGGGTACCAATAATCGCCCGGAACGGCGAGCGTATTGGCATTACCGCCAGTACTCCTCACCGTCATAATCGGTAGGCTATCATCAGCCTCAAACTCCCAGGCAGCGCCGCCGCGACCGCCAAACGTCCAAATACAAAAGGCAATCACCAACACGGCAAGCACCGCAAAACCAATCGCGACAAGGCCATGGTGCGCACGGCTTTCCTCGGTCGACACATCCCACTGCATCTCTCGATATAGATGCTTGTCTTCCATGTTCGCCTCCTCACGGGCACGCTCGTTAGGCCAATCGTACCCATTCGAGCTATACTTGAGCCCATTACATAAACGGGGGGCTTGCAGGACAAGACGGCAGGCTGAGATTGGGCGCGCCCGCCCTGACCCGCAAACCTGATATGGGTAATGCCAACGAAGGGAGCCGTGCCAATGAGCACACAGACCGAGCCCAAGCTCGTCACGCAAATCGACTTCGCCCGCGCCGGGCAGATCACGCCGCAGATGAAGAAGGTTGCCGAGCGCGAGCATCGCGCCCCCGAGTACATCCGCGAGCGCGTGGCCGACGGCCGCATCGCCATCCCCGCCAACATCGTGCATATCAAAAAAGGCATGCGCGCCTTTGGTGTCGGCGAAGGCCTTTCCACCAAGGTCAACGTCAACCTGGGCATCTCGGGCGATAAGGCCGATGCCGCCGAGGAATGGAAGAAGGTCAAGATCGCCGAGGACTTTGGCGCCGACGCCATCATGGACCTCTCCAACTCGGGCAAGACACGCCAGTTCCGCCAGCAGCTCATCGACGAGACGCCGCTCATGGTGGGCACCGTCCCCATGTACGACGCCATCGGCTACATGGAAAAGCCGCTGGTCAAGCTTACCAAGGATGACCTGCTCGAGGTCGTGCGCGCGCACGCCGAGGACGGCGTGGACTTTATGACCATCCACTGCGGCATCAATAAATCGGTCATCAAAACCTTCAAGGAGACCGGCCGCCTCATGAACATCGTCAGCCGCGGCGGCTCGCTGCTGTTTGGCTGGATGGAGGTCACCGGCAATGAGAACCCCTTCTACGAGTTCTACGACGAGGTGCTCGAGATCTGCCACGAGTACGACGTGACGATCTCGCTCGGCGATTCCTGCCGCCCGGGCTGCCTCTACGATTCCAACGACGCCACCGAGACCGCCGAGATGATCGAGCTGGGCAAGCTGTGCAAGCGCGCATGGGCCGCCGGCGTCCAGGTTATGGTCGAGGGACCGGGCCACATGGCGCTCGACGAAATCGCCGCCAACATGAAGCTGCAGAAGCGCCTGTGCCACAACGCCCCGTTCTATGTGCTGGGGCCGCTGGCGACCGATATCGGCGTGGGTTACGACCACATCACCGCAGCCATCGGCGGCGCCATCTCCGCAAGCTCCGGCGCCGACTTCCTGTGCTACGTGACGCCGGCAGAGCACCTATGCCTGCCTAACGCCCAGGATGTGCTTGACGGCCTCATGGCCACTAAGATCGCCGCACATGCCGCCGATATCGCCAAGAAGGTGCCGCACGCCCGCGACATGGACGACAAGATGGGCCAGGCACGCCGCAAACTCGACTGGGATGCCATGTGGAAGTGTGCTCTCGACCCGGTCACCGGCAAGAAGCGCTACGAGGAATCCCCTGCCGCCACTGAGGGTACTTGTACCATGTGCGGCAAGATGTGTGCTGTCCGCACCGTCAACAAGGTGTTCGAGGGCACGACGATCGATCTTGGCATGGAGGATTAGCCTTTACAGGGCAATCGCCAGCAAGCCTTCTGCAACGCCCGTCAATTGTTGACTTGTGAACATTTGCTTACATTTGCGTAAAGATTGCATCGCCCGCCCGGGTTCGGCATACAGCCGGCCCGGGCATCTTTATAATGCGGGATAAAAGACCCATTTGAATCCGTCCGGACAAGGGAGCGAACATGGATCGCAGTAAGGTACCCGCCGTTCTATCCATCGCGGGATCCGATTCCAGCGGCGGCGCCGGCATTCAGGCAGACATTAAGACCATCACGGCGCACCGTCTGTATGCCGAGACGGCCATCACCGCCATCACCGCACAAAACACGCTCGGTGTCACCGCTGTGCAGAATATCTCCCCCGATATCGTCGCTGCGCAAATTGACGCCGTCTTTGACGATATTCGCCCCAACGCAGTCAAAATCGGCATGGTTTCGTCCACCGAGATTATCGAAGTTATCGCCGATCGCCTGAGCGCATGGAACGCAGCCAACGTGGTCGTCGACCCCGTTATGGTCGCCACGTCGGGCGCTCGCCTCATTGCCGAGGATGCCGCCGAAGCGCTTACGCATCGCCTGTTCCCGCTGGCGACAGTCATCACCCCCAACATTCCCGAGGCCATGGCGCTGCTCGACTACGAGGTCGATTCCGAGCGCACACAGCAAAACGCTGCCATGCTCCTCACCCGCCGCTTTGGCTGCGCGTCCCTCGTTAAAGGCGGGCATTTTGTCAACGAGGCCAACGATGTGCTCGCAGAGCCCGCGCCGCTCGATGACGAGGGCAACCACCTGGGCGATCCGCTCACCACGTGGTTCCGCCACAAGCGCATCGAGACCGGCAACACGCATGGCACCGGCTGCACGCTCTCATCCGCCATCGCCTGCGCGCTGGCCCAGGGTATGGATCTTGCCGATGCCGTCAACGCCGGCAAGGCCTACCTAACGGGCGCCCTCGCCGCCGGCCTTGACATGGGCAAAGGCTCCGGCCCTGTCAACCACATGTGGCAGTATTAAGATTCGCAGCCCAAGCCACCGCAAAGGGGACAGGCACCTTTGCGGTGGCTTGGGGTCGCGCTACTCTCCGAGCATCTCTTGGAGTTTGACTGCCACGGCGTGACCCAGGCTCTCATGGCTTTCGGGCATCATATGCAGATAGTCGATATCGCCCGGCTCGGCAAACTCCGCTGCATTCAAAAAGTCGCAGCCAAACTGCTCGGCCACGTGCGCGTAGTACTCGGCAAAATGCTCCGAGGCCTCGGCGGAATGCTTGTCAAAATCGGTCATATATACATCGGCGATCTGCGGCTTGATCTTGATAGGAGCCATCAGCAGAATTCGCGGACAAGGCGCGGCGTCGGTCCACGGAAACGCACGGACGGTGCGAATCAGCGCCATGGCGCCACGGGCGATATCGGAAGCTGTCACGTTAAAGACCGTCTTACAGTCGTTGGTGCCCAGCATGATCACAATGGCGTCCAGCGGCTTATGGGCCTCGAGCAGCATCGGAAGCGCGCGAATGCCGTTGAGGTTAGTGTCCAGATGACACATATCGTCGCGCACCGTCGTGCGGCCGTTGAGCCCTTCCTCAATCACATGCCAGCCCTCGCCCAGGTCACGCTGTGCCACGCCGCACCAGCGCACATCCTGCGCATAGCGCACCGCGGTGCCATCGCGCATACCAGCCGGATCATAGCCATAGGTGTTGCTGTCACCAAAGCACAGAACGTTTTTCATCGTAAGCCCTTCCTTTAGTAAAAAGCCGACGGGAGCAGCCCTCCCGCCGGCTCGACCTATCTGTCGGCACGTACCGATTACAGGTACTTGCGCCAATCGTCATCGTCCTCATCATCCTCGGTAGCAGCCTGGGTCTGCTCGGCGGCGCGAGCTGCCGCAGCGCGAGCGGCAACCTGGGCATAGGACTCCTCGTTGCGCTCGGGGAAGTTTGCCAGCACGTGCTCGAACTTGGCAAAATCCTCATCCCAGCGCGTAGAAGGCACGGCAAAGAAGACTTGCTTGACCTTAAAGTCGCCCGACGCGAGCTCCTTGCGGAAGAGCTCGGCCACGGCCTCGGCGTCAAAGCCGTTGTTGTCGCAGCCCCAAGCGCCCAGTACGAGCTTCTCGCGACCCAGCTCGTCGCAGATGGCAAGCACAAAGCGAATGCGGTCGCGCAGGGCGTCCAGCAGAGCATCGTCGCTCACGCGATACTCCTGGCGGGCGCGCTTAACGTTGGGCGCGGCGGCCACGATCACGTCGGCGTATGCATGCACGTGGTTGCGGTCGAAGCGCACCGCAGGCACCACCAGCGCACGGTTGCGGTAAAGCTCGCAGTTGATGTTGCGGCGACGGTTCTCGCCGTACCATTTGCGCTGCTTATCGAGAACGTTGTACAGATACGAATCGGCGCACAGCGTGGCCTCCTGGCCCAGATAGCCCTGGATGTAGCCACCGCCCGGGTTGGTGAACGAGGCAAAGGCGAGCACGGCCATGTCGCAGAACTGCGCATAGCCACGACCGTTGTCCAGGATGGCCTGCGTGGCGGAGGCATCGAGCACGGTGACCTCAGGCAGAACCGGAGCGGGCTCCTCAGCAGGCGCGGACTCAGCTTCGGCGATTTCCTCGGCAGGCTCAGGCGCTGCCTCGGTCTCGGGCGCCGTCTCGGTCTCGGCAGCCTCCGCGCCCTCGACGTCCTCGGCAACCTGTTCTTCGGCGGCCACAGCACTCTGAACCTTGGCCTTCATCGCCGCGACAAAACCGGCAGGCATACCATCGAACTCGCACACGCCGGCAAGCGAACGCTCGATATCCTTGGCGCACGCTTCGGACACAGTTGCCACGTGACGCTCGGCGGCCTTGGCACGGGCCTCGCGCTTGGGATTGGGCTGACCCGCTCGGTTGGACCTGCGGTTACGGTTCCTGTTGTCGACGTCTGCCATAAGTGGTCACCTTTCTCGGTCTCTGCCGCTATCGGCTTTTCCCATCCATGATACCCCGCCGCGTACAAAAAAGACGGCCCCGAAGGACCGCCTTTCGCATCGATTTGCACGTACGGCAAGCACCGCCGCAATTCGCCACTAGTCGCGACGGCCGAGGATGTTCAGAATGCGCAGGAACACGTTGATAATATCCACGAACAGATTGGACGCCATGAGCACGGCGTTGGGCAGCGTAGACGGCACCGTCGTGGCAACATAGGTGTCGTAGCCAATAAAGCCGGCGAACACCACGATCACGATCAGATCGGTGATGGTCTGTGAGACGCCCATGAACATCAGCACGATCTCAACCAGAATAGTAGCGAGCAGAATGCCAAAACCGATGCCATATACGCGCTGGAAAAACTTGGGGAACGTCACGCCCAAGGCGCCAAAGACAAAGGTGATGGCGGCCGTGGCGATAAAGGCAGTGTTGATGGTGGGCAGGTCGTAGTTGGCAAGGCCAAACGACGCGGTCAGGCCAAAGGTGCTCGCAAAGATTACGTAGCCCACAAGGGACAGGCCCACGGACTGCTTGCCCGCAGCAGCCGACATCATGACCATGCCGACGATGGTCAAAATAAACGAGCCAAAGACCAGAGGCAAGGCGGCGCCGCTCATCATCATGCGCGCAAACGACATGGTGCTCGTAAAGTAGGCGCCGGCGCCCATGGCGCAAAAGCCCAAGAAGATCAGGGCAGACATGGCGAGATTGTACGCGCGCGGCGACATCTCCTTGGCGCGGCTTGCGCCGCTCTCGACGGGGCCGTTCTGATAGCCCTGGATATCGTTCATACTTCGTCCTTTCAAAAAGCGCCACGACAGCGCCGTAGGTGACAAGATTCCTGCCATTGTACCCGAATGCCGCGCGTCCTTACCTACGGCGCTCGCCCTCAAGCGTGCGGTCAAAGGCCCAGACCCACCAACGCATCACGTGCGCCTGCGAGCCGTCCACCCGCTCGCGCGTCTGGTCCTCCAGATACAACTCGGTCGCGTGCCCGCCAAAACGCACCTTATATGTTGCCGTACGGATGCCGTGGACCATCAGGCCAAACCCGGTGGTCGAGATAATTTCGTCGATCGTAAAACAACGGCCGTCGACCCAGCAGACGGTGACCGGCACGACCTGTCCGCCCGCGAGGATGCGAGCCACGACGTCCACATACTGCTTGTGCACGCGCCGAGTTTTGCCGTCTGTCTGTCGATATTCCATGCCCTCTATTATCGAACGCATGTTTGTATGTTGTAAAGCGAACAGACTGTGGTTTTGGGGTGTTGGGGCGCGCACACGTGTCCTCATGGCGTGTTAGCAAAAAGAATACCCGCGGTCAACAGGGCTAATATTCAATTTTAGTGCCAAAAAATTCACTTCTCCCATCAGAACTCGGTAAAGAAACCCACAGGAGGTGATACGATTTATCATGTTTTTGTAACGTGTCTGCAAACTTCGAGAAAGCCCATATATGGACGTAACGTTCTCAACCTTCCTCGGCCAAATTGTGTCGAACCCAGTCCTTGCCGTCACCGTGATTCTCGCGCTCGGCGCCATCTTCGTCAACGGATGGACCGACGCGCCCAACGCCATCGCGACCTGCGTCACTACGCGTTGCATGCCCGCCCGCGCCGCCATTCTCATGAGCGCCGCATTCAACTTCTTGGGCGTGCTCATCATGACGCACTTTAACGCGAGCGTCGCCAACACCATCTCACATATCGTCGACTTTGGCGGAAACAGCACCATGGCGCTTGCGTGCCTCTGCGCGGCTCTGTTCTCCATTGTCGTCTACGGTGCCACGGCATCGCGTTTTGGTATCCCCACCTCGCAAAGCCACAGTCTTATCGCCGGCCTGACCGGTGCCGCTATCGCCCTCGGCGGCGCGAACAGCGTCAACGTCCACGAGTGGATGAAGGTCATCTACGGCCTGGCGCTCTCCATCGGTCTGGGTTTTGTCATGGGCTGGATCCTGTGCAAACTCGTCTCGATTCTGTTTGCCGCCGCCAATAGGCGACGTGCAAACGTCTTCTTTAAATACGCTCAGATCGCGAGCGCTGCGGCCATGAGCTTTATGCACGGCGCGCAGGATGGACAGAAGTTCATCGGCGTGCTCTTTTTAGGCGTGGCCTTCGCCAACGGCCAGACGAGCGTCGGCGATGCCGGCATCCCCATCTGGATCATGCTGCTGTGCTCGGCCACCATGGGCATCGGCACCAGCGTGGGCGGCGAGCGCATCATCAAGTCCGTCGGCCAGAGCATGGTCAAGCTCGAGAAGTATCAGGGCTTCTCCGCCGACCTCGCAGGCGCCGCGAATCTGCTGCTTGCCACCCTTACCGGTATCCCTGTGTCCTCCACCCACATCAAGACCTGCGCCATCATGGGCGTCGGCGCCGTCAAGCGCCTTTCGGCCATCAACTTTGGCGTGGTCAAGGACATGATGTTCACCTGGTTCTTCACCTTCCCCGCCTGCGGACTCATCAGCTTTGTCATGGCCAAGCTGTTCATGATGTTCATCTAGTCAAACCGAGCGTCCATCCGGACCGTAATACTTCGCCCACCCGTCTTCGCCTCGAAAGGACCCACTCATGGCAAAGAAACCCGATTCGTTCTACTTTGACAACTACGTCGCCTGCGCCGACCTTGCTGTCCAGGCCGCAGAGTTGCTCATCAAGATTTTCGAGAACTTTGATCCCGCGCAGATCCACGACATGCTCGAGGAGATGCATGCGATTGAGCATGCGGCCGACAAGAAGCACCATGAGCTCGAGGATGCCCTGCTCACTGCCTTTATCACCCCGCTTGAGCGCGAGGATCTGGACCTGATGAGTTGCTCGCTCGACACTGTGCTCGACCGTATCGAAGGCGTCGTGCAGCGCGTCTACTTCACCAACATCCAGAGCATCCATCCCGATGCCATCGTGATCGCCCACAAGGTGACCGACGCCTGCCGCGCCATGAAGGACCTGATGGTCGAGCTGCCCAACTACCGCAAGTCCAAGACCCTGCGCGAACTCGTCATCCAGATCAACACGATCGAGTCCGAGGCCGACGAGCTCTACATCAACGCTATGCGCAACCTGCACGTCAACGGCAAGGACCCGCTCGAGGTCATCGCCTGGCGTGACGTTTACGCCTTCCTGGAGTACTGCGCTGACTGCTGTGAGAATGTGGCTGATGTTGTGGATTCGATTGTCATGAAGAACAGTTAATTGGGGGTACATGTCCCATCGGTCGCGGGCCCGACCACTGATAACCTTTTTTCACTCCGGCTGCAAGCAGAGTCGTTCAAAAGGTTATCAGTGGTCGGGCCCGCTCCCTTATGTACCACCATTGGAACTTTGGCTGATAGTTTTAGCGCAATGGGGGTTTGGCTGAAGGGACCTTTGGTACCCGTTCGGACACTTTGGCCCTTGATGAGCGTTTGGCCGATTGCTGCTTTGGGTACTCTTTTGGTTACTTTGGGTTTGTTTGATTTTTAATTGTTGGAGGGCTTGTATGTCATATTTGGATCTGGCTCGTTCTCGGTATTCTTGTCGTTTGTTTGAGGATCGTTCTGTTGAGCAGGCTGTGGTGGATGCCATTGTTGAGGCTGGGCGTATTGCTCCTTCTGCTTGTAATAATCATCCAACCCGTGTGATGGTGCTTGATACTCCGGAGTTGTTGGAAAAGGCTGCTGCTTGTCAGCCGCGCTTTGCTCGTGATGGGTCTATCTTTGGGGCTCCGCTTATCTTCCTTATTTGCAGCGTTACCGACGATGCTTGGGTGCGCCCTTATGACCAGATGAACTCCAGTGCCATCGACACCTCGATCGTGTGCGATCAGATGATGATGGAGGCCGAAGAGCAGGGCCTGGGTACGTGCTGGGTGTGTCATTTTAAGCCCGAGGTGGCCTGTGAGCAGTTCAACCTGCCCGAGGGCATCTATCCCTATCACATGCTCGTTTGCGGCTATCCTGCCGACCACATCGCCGATTCCGAACATCGCGAGGCCCGCACCATTCCCCTCCCCGACTTCCTCCTCAAGTAGATCTTTGGGACATGCCTTAAAATCTACCTTTGCCCGCTCATCCGTTCGCCGAGTTCTGCGCCCTCAAACGCAGGACTCGGCGTTTTGTTTTGCAGACTGCGTACAGCCACAAAAAAGGACCCGCAAACTGCGGGCCCTTTCTAGGCGCTAAATGATAGCTGGATGTTAGTCCAGGTCGTCGGCGGCAAAGTTGTCGATCGGTGCAAAGGGATCGACAACGGGGATAACCGGCTCGGCGACGGGCAGCGGCTCGGCAGCAGGAACGGTCACAGCCGGAGAAGCAGCGGAACCGACCGGCGTGGAAGCCATGAGATCGGACGGGAAGGAGTTCTGAGCATCGTCCATGAAGTGCTGAATGAGCTTGAGGTACTCGGCCTTGAACTCCTCACGGGAAGCCTTAAGACGGTCGATCTCCTCAAGCTCGGCCTGCTTCTCGGTCAGGGCCTGGCGGATGACCTCGCGGGCCTTGGCGTCGGCCTCGTTGCGGATGCGGTCAGCGTTCTCGTTGGCGTCGTTGACAATGCCCTCAGCGGTCTGCTGGGCGGCGATCAGGGCAGCGGAGATCTGGCGCTCCTGAGCGGAGAAGTCAGGTGCGGGAGCGGCCACAGGGGCGGCGGGAACGGCCTGCGCGGCAGCGTCCTGAGCCTGAGCGAGCTGGGCCTGCGTGTCGGCGAGCTGCTGCTCGGTGGCGGTCAGACGACCCTTAAGATCGACAATCTTGGCGAGCATGGCGTCGACCTCAGAGGACAGGGTCTCCAGGAAGACGTCGACCTCGGCGGGATCGTAGCCGCGCTTGGCCTCAGAGAAGGTCTGAGCCTGAATGTCAGCAGGGGTAATAGCCATAACAAGTTCTCCTTTATCTTCGCCTTGGCGCTGTGCGCCCGACGTGAGTTACTAAGCCAGTTTTATATGAGTATACCTATAAGAAGTTGCAGAACCAGCTTCTGCACCAACTGCAACGCAATAATCGCAACGACCGGTGAAAAATCGACGCCGCCCATGGGCGGGATAAACCGGCGGAACAAATTGAGCCACGGGCCGCACACGCTATCTAGAACAGCGGCGATATCCTGTAGCAATCCGCCCTGCTTCATAGGGATCCACGTCATAAGGCAGTAGACCACGATGAGCGTGGAGTAAAAGTTGAACAGCGTATTGACCAGCTGGACAATGGTGTAGATGTTGATGAGAATCTCCTCGTCTTGTCTTTACTTAAGGTAGCCGTCGGCACGGAGCTTTTTGAGGTCCGAATCCTTGACCTCGCAACCGGCGGGCAGCACCATAAACACGCGATCGCCCACCTCTTTGACTGTGGCACCCAGGCCGCAGGCAAAGCCGTAAGAGAAGTCCAGGACGCGCTTGGCGACCTCGGTACGAACGCCCACAAAAATCAGCGCGACAGGCTGCTTGGTGCGCACGCGGCGCACGACGGTCTCCACGTCGTCATAGCTCTCGGGGCGCAGGACATAAGCCGGCAGCTGCGGCGTAGCGTTGATGATGTTGCTCGCATACGCCGAGGCATCGCTCGGTGAGGGAGCAGGTGCGGGGGCAGCAGCGCGGGCGCGTGTGCTCTCGGCATAGCTCGACGGCGTGTCGTAGGCACCGGGACGATAACCGCCCGCAACCGTCTCCTGCGAGCGCGATGGCGGGTTGTAGGTCGTAGCATGGCGAGAATCGTCGCCGACCAGCTGACCGGAGCGTGTGTACACGGCCACCGACTCGGCCTCGCCGCGGCGCGTCTGACCCAACAGGCCGTTGCTCGGCTCGTCCTGGGTATAGAAGCCCTCGCCCGAGGCACCGCTGTAACCGTTATTCTGGTAGCCGTCGTCATAGCCATCATCGTAGCCGTAGTCGTCGTCCTGACCATAACCCTGGTCGTAACCCTGCTGGCCGCCCAGGTGCATCTTATTTTTAATCTCGTCAAGGAAGCCCATGGTTGTGTCCTCTCGCGGTTTAGTGCAGGCGCTCTGATAATCAGTGCGCACTTCAGAGCCTTATTTTACTGCAAACTCCGGGCTAAATACTACCCTGCCCAGGCGAACGAGCGTAGAGCCTTCCTCAAGAGCAGGCTCAAAGTCCTCGCTCATGCCGCAGGAAAGCTCAGGCAGGTTCAAATCGGGATGCGCCGCCTCCAGCTCATCCCTCAGCTCGCGAAGTCCGGCAAAAGTGCGGCGCGCCACATCCTTATTCCCCCGTGGCGCCATAGTCATAAGGCCCTGCACACAAATTCCCTCAAGCTCCGCAAGCTCACCCGCGGCGTCTCGAACCTCGTCGGGCGAAAAGCCGCCCTTGGACTCCTCGCCGCTCACATTGACCTCGAGCAGCACGCGCTGGGGGCCGGAGAGCACGCCCGCCTCAATCTTGCGGACCGCACGGCTCGAGATAGCCTGAGCCAAATGCAGCGATCCCACCGAATGAATCAGCTCGGCCGAGCCCAGAACCGCATTGATCTTGTTGGTCTGCAGGTTGCCGATCATATCGAAGCGCACCTCGGGTAGCTCCGGATGCTCTACGAGGCCCGCAAGCTTGCGAACGAGCTCCTGCGGGCGGTTCTCGGCAAAATGGCGATACCCCGCCTGAATAGCGGCAACGGTCTCATCAACGCCAACAGTCTTGGAGACGGCAATCAGGCGCGCGGCATCGTGGGGACGGCCCGCGCGATCGAGTGCTGCATAAAAACGTTCGAGAATCTGCTCGCGGCGAGCGCGTATCAAGTCCAAATAGTTATCCATTGCCAATCGCCTCCGCAGACAGCCAAACAAGTAGTCCCATGCTAACGCAAGAGCGCGGCCTCGCATGTGCAAGGCCGCGCTCACTTAGGTATTTACAATCTTTCGACGAACGGGGCCGCCCTACTCCTCGTCGTCCTCGCCATCGTCCTCGTCCTCGAGGTGCTCGAGCAGGTAGCGGAGACCCTCGCTCACCTCGTTAGCGGGCACTTTGGCAACATAGTGTGCATCGACGGCAGGCCTCATGATGACACCCTCGCCCGAAGGCACGCGCATGCTCTCAAGCTCATCCTCGTCCGTACGGGCGATATCGCCGGCAGTCAAACGCTGTCCGGTCAAAAGGAAGGTCAGACGGCAGGCGGCATCGATCGAAATCGAGGCGATACGATCGAGGTAGCGCGAAACCATGATGGCGCGGCGCAGGTCGTCATAGTTGCTGTCGTCGTCCATAAAATCGCCCGTGTCCATGCGGTTAAAGGTGCGGAAGAACTTCTCGTACGTCGCATGCACCGGCTCGTCCTCGCCGGCCAGGTTGCAGATGATGGACATGTCGTTGGTGACGAGCGCAGAAAGTGACGAACCCAGCACCTGGTAAACAGCCTCGGCCTCGGCCTCGACCGTAGCGACGAGTTCCTGGGGCAGCGAGATGTCGGCCTTGACCATGTGACGCGTGGCGCGGCAGATCTGGCGAACCTTATCGGTCATGCGCTGCAGGTTAAAGTCGACGTAGATGATCGTCTGCAGCAAGCGGAAGTCGGAGGCGACCGGCGACTGCGTAGCGATCAGGTTGTAGCACACGGCCTCCAAGTTGGCGCAGCGCGCATCGATCGAGAGCGTGCGCTTCTTGGTCTTGGTGGCGAGCTTGCGATCGTCGGTCACATAGGCCTTCACGGCATCGTGGAGGGCCAGATCGACGGCCTCGTAGATGCTCAGCATCTCGTGACGGGCTTCGATGAGCTGACGGGAAAACAGTTTGCGCATGGTTCACTCCAATCAGTTGGGTGCGGTCATGCCGCCCGCACAGTGAATACGCACCGGACCAGGTCCGATCGGCTTGGGACTAGTCGCACCGATCAGCCAAAGCGGCCGGTGATATAGTCTTCCGTCCGTGAATCCACCGGGCTGGTGAAGATCGCGTCGGTTTGACCATACTCGATGAGCGTGGCGGGCTCGCCGGCAACTTCCTGCAAGAAAAATGCGGTGTAGTCGCTAATACGAGCGGCCTGCTGCATAGAATGCGTGACGATGATGATCGTCATCTCGGGCGCCAGCTCGGCCATCAGATCCTCGACCTTGGAGACGGACGTGGGGTCGATGGCGGAGCAGGGCTCGTCCATCAGAAGGACATCGGGCTGCACCGCAAGCACACGCGCAATGCACAGACGCTGCTGCTGACCGCCCGAGAGCGCCAAACCGTCCTTGTTGAGCTGATTGGATACCTCTTTCCAGAGGTTGGCGCGCTTGAGCGATTCTTCCACGATGTCATCGAGGTCGCTTTTGCTAGTCACGCCCTGCAGACGAGGGCCAAAAGCGACATTCTCGTAGATGGATTTGGGGAACGGGTTGGGCTGCTGAAAAATCATGCCCACGCGGCGACGAAGGTCGACCGGATCGACGCCCTCGGCATAGATATCGTTGCCGTCGAGCGTCATGGTGCCCTCGACGCGCGTACCCTCGATCAGGTCATTCATGCGGTTGATGCAGCGCAAAAACGTCGATTTGCCGCAGCCCGAAGGGCCGATAAACGAGGTGATGGCGTTTTTGGCAATGTTGAGGTCGAGCCCCGTCAGCGCGTGAAAGTCACCGTACCAAAAGTTGAAATCCTTGGCCGTGATGGCCGCTTGCTCCGGCGTGGGAGCGGACTGATAGGCGGACATGGGACTCCTTAACTAGCGACGCTTGCGCGACAGATAGCGCGCAAACAGGTTGAAGGCCAAAATAATCGCCATCAGCAAAAGCGCGGTGCCGTAAGCTGCGTTCATGTTGATGCCGTCATTGGCAAGCAGATAAAGGTGAACGGTCATGGGACGACCGGAATCGAGCGGCGAGATAGGCAGGTTGATGGCCTGACCCATGGTGTAGAGCACCACCGCGGTCTCGCCGATGGCGCGGCCGATGGCAAGCACGATTCCGGTGGCGATGCGGCCAAAAGCCGAAGGAAGCACGATCTTGGAGACGACCTGCCACTTGGTGGCGCCCAGGCCGTATGCACCCCAACGGATATAGCGCGGAACGGCGCGGATTGCCTCCTCGGTGGTGCGCATGACGATGGGCAGCATCAGAAGTGCCAGCGCCAAGGCAGCCGAGACCATCGAAAGGCCCAGACCCATGGCCTCGACAAACAAGGCGTAGCCAAAGAGGCCCATAACAATGGAGGGCACCGAGGCCAGGGCATCGGCAGCATAGCGAATGATATCGACGACCTTGCCCTGCTTGGCGTACTCGGCCAGATAGACCGCAGCCAAGACGGCAACCGGCGTGCAGATGAGCATGGCGAGCGCCGTCACGTAGACGGTCGAGACGATTGTGGGCCAAATGCCACCCTCGGCGTTTACGCCCTGCGGCCAGCCAAAGATAAAGTCGAGCGAGATATGCGGCAGGCCGTTGATGACCACGTAGGCGATGATGGCGATCAGCACCAGCGTGGTGATATAGGCCGCGGCGCGAAACACGCCGAGCATAATCTTGTTGGAGAGGTCCTTGTTGATGCGGCCCTTCTTGCCATGGGAAAGGGCACGCTTGATGCGCTCGCGCGACGAGGTCGTATCGACCGTCGTGTCAACGGAACCGGACATAGCCTACCCCCTCTTCTTGGAAATCAGGCGGACGATACCCACCAGTGCAGCGGAGATGATAAACAGGACAACGCCCATGCCAAAGAGCGCCGAGCGGTGCAGGCCCGAGGAATAACTCATGTCGAGCGCGATCTGGCTCGTGAGCGTCGAGATGGGGCTCGAGATGCTATCCGGAATGACCGGGGCGTTGCCCACGACCATCAGCACGGCCATGGTCTCGCCGATGGCACGCCCCATACCCAAGACAATTGCATCGACGATGCCCAGCTTGGCTGCAGGAAGCACGACCTTGTAGATGGTCTGCCACTTGGTGGCACCCATGGCATAGGATGCCTCGCGAATGCCCATGGGAATGGAATTGAGGGCATCGATGGTGAGCGTGGTAATGGTGGGGACGATCATGATGGCGAGCACGAACCACGCCGTCAGCGCACCAAAGCCAAGGCCGCCGGTCAGCTGCGCGATAAACGGACGGATGATGACCATGCCAAAGAAGCCGTAGATAATGGAGGGGATGCCCGCCAGCAGGTCGACGGCAGGGCTGATGAGCCTGCGCACGCGCTTGCTGGCAATCTCGACCAGATACACGGCTGTGCCCACACCCAACGGCACGCCCATGGCGAGCGCGCCGACCGTCACCAGGCCAGAGCCCGCCAGCAGCGACATAATGCCGTAGTGGCCCTCAGAGGGTGCCCATGTAAAGCTAAAGAAGTCCGCCAGGCCGATGTCGGTAAAGACCGGCAGCGCCGAGTACGTGGTAAAGACAAAAATCAGGATGACGGTGACGACCGCCAAGAACGCGCAGGCAAAGAAGATCCACTGCAGCGCCTTCTCCTTAAGATAGGTGCTGCGCGACACCAACGCCAACTCACGCTTTTTGGGCGCCTGAGTCTCCTGCTCAATCTGGGAGGTTTCCTGTGCTTCCACGCTACTCACTCCCCTTTCCGTCGTTGGTGACGGGAATAAAGCCCGCCTCGCGAACCTGCTTGTCCATCTTTTCGGACGTCACATAGTCGATGTAGTCCTGCGCCTGCTGCGAAGGCGTACCCTTCACAAAGAAGTAAAGGTCACGCGAGATGGGATAGCCGCCGCTTGCGACCGTCTTCTCGGATGCCTCGACATGGTTGACCGAGACGGCCTTAACCGAGGTCTTGGCATTGAGACTCTCGACAAAACCCAGCGAGATGTAGCCAATGGCGCCACGCGAGCGGGACACGACATCGCGTACCTGGCCCGTGCCCGAAAGAACGGCCGAGCGACGATCGAACGGCGTGCCGTCCATCACGATAGTGCGGAAGGCCTCGCGCGTACCGGACGCCTCGTCGCGGTTGATAACCTGAATCTTCAGGTCCTCTCCGCCGACTTCTTTCCAGTTGGTGATCTTGCCGGCGTAAATATCGCGGAGCTGCTCGGTCGAGAGATTGTCGACCGGGTTGTCGTCGTTCACGATGACTGCGATGCCGTCGTGCGCGATTACGATCGGGGTCAGGCCCAGGTCTTGCTCATCGGCGTTGAGGCCACGAGAGGAGCTGGCGATATCGGCGGTGCCGGCGCTAACAGCTTCGATGCCAGCAGATGAGCCAAGGCCGGAGACGAGCACGTCGATGCCGGTCTCTTCCTTAAAGCCCTCGGCCGCGATCTCGGCAATGGGAAGGCACGTCGTAGAGCCGGCAACGGTGATGGAAGAGGTAGAAGATCCCGAGGAGCAGGCGCACAGCGTGAGCGTGAGCACTGCCGCACTCAGGACCGATGCGATCTTTCTCATAGCATCACGCCGATCGCAGCATGGCGCCCACAGGTGCCGCCCTCGTTGCGATAGGAATAAAAGCGGTCGTTTTGACGCACGGTGGAAAGTTTGGTGTCCACAATGCCATTCACATCGACACCGGCATCCACCAGCGCCTCGCGAATGGCGGCGGAAAGATCGAGCATACGGGAAGCGGTAGCATCGATGCACGCGAACTCGGCGGCAAAGCGGTCCATAAGCTCTTGGGACACCTCGTACTCGTCGCCCAGGATATGGGGCCCAATATAGGCAGAGATGCCCTCCGGCGTGCAGCCAGCCGCCTCGCAGAGCGCTTGGCACGCCTTGGCGGAAATGCGCGCAATCGTGCCCTTCCAGCCAGAATGCACCACGGCAAAGCCGTTGGGAGCCACCAACACCACGGGAACGCAGTCGGCAAAGCAGAGCAGCACGGGTACCTCATGGGCCGTACAGACGATGGCATCGCAGCCCTCGGCAATCTGCTCGCGAATGTTCTCAAGATCATCGGCGCCGTTCGAGGTCACCGTCACGACATGGTCACCATGTACTTGATTGGGCACGAGCAGATTATGCTCGCACTCGGCGGCGCCCATGGCTTCGAGCGCTCGACGGCGATTTTCTTGAACGGCAAAGGGGTCATCGCCTACATGCGAGCCCAGATTGAGCGAGGAGTACGCATCTTCGGAAACGCCACCGGTGCGCTCGGTAAAGGCAAAACGAACATCGTGCGTCGCGCCCTCTACCAACGTAACTCCATCATGGTCGACACGCGAAACGTTGTCCGCACGTGCTGCCATACTAAAGCCTCCTAATAACACAAGTATCGCGGCGACGCCGCAGCAGTCCGTGTCATACGGCTGCCATACTTCATCAAAAGGATACCCGCAGCAGTACGGACCAAACGTAAAGGGAACGTAAGGAGATTGGAGGCTTTCGTTTACAAAGACGAACCACAACAAAAAAGGGGTGCGCCCAATCGGACGCACCCCATGCAGGTCGTTGAGAAAAACGAACTAGAAGCTACCACGCTTGAGGAAATCGGGAAGCTCAAACTGATCGTTGCCAAAGTTGGGCAGCTCGGTACCACCGACGTTGCGAGTCGGGGCAGCCTGAGCAGGGCTGGTAGCCGGAGCAGTGCGCTGCGGCTCAGTAGAAGCAGCAGCCTTGCTCTGGGACTGCTGGGCAGCGAAGAGCTCGTCCTGACGGTTGACGTTGGAGTCGGAGAAGCCCGTGGCGATAACGGTGATGCGCACCTGGTCGCCCAGGGACTCGTCAACAACGGTACCGAAGATGATGTTGGCCTCGGGGTCGACGGCATTGGCGACAACGTCGGCGGCGTCGCTGATCTCCTGGATGCCCAGGTCCTTGGAGCCGGCGATGGAAAGCAGGACACGCGTGGCGCCATCGATGGAGCTCTCGAGCAGCGGACTGGAGATAGCCTGCTGGGCAGCGTCGACGGCACGGGTGTCCCCAGAAGCGGTACCGATGCCCATCATGGCGGTACCGGCCTGCTTCATGATGGTCTTAACATCGGCGAAGTCCAGGTTGATGATACCCGGGACGGTGATGAGGTCGGTGATGCCCTGGGTGCCCTGGGAAAGAACGCCATCGGCAATCGCGAACGCCTCGAGCATAGTGGTCTTCTTCTCGGCGATGTCGAGCAGCTTGTCGTTAGGGATAACGATCATGGTGTCGACGCAGTCGGAGAGGGTCTTGATGCCCTCCTCGGCGCTCTTCTTGCGCTTGCGACCCTCGAAGGTAAAGGGCTTGGTCACGACGGCGACGGTCAGCGCGCCGACCTCGTTCATTGCGATATCGGCAACGATGGGAGCGGCGCCGGTACCGGTACCACCGCCCTCGCCGCAGGTGATGAACACCATATCGGCGCCAGCGAGCGCCTCGGCGATATCGTCGCGGGACTCATCGGCAGCCTTGCGGCCAACCTCGGGGTTGGCGCCGGCGCCCAGGCCGCGGGTAAGGTCGGTGCCGATGTGCACCTTGATATCGGCATCAGAGATCGCGAGCGCCTGAGCATCGGTGTTGATGGCAACAAACTCGACGCCGCGGATGCCCTCTTCGATCATTCGATTGACCGCGTTGGTACCGCCGCCGCCGACGCCGACCACCTTAATGACGGCAAGGTAGTTGTTGATCTCTGTCTCGTGCATGTCGGTCCTCCGAACAAAGGTTATAGCCATAGCATGGGTTGACCCCTGCGCACATTAACCTTCAGGTTGAAAGTAAATGCAAAGGTAAACCGTATTATGTTTGCACATTATGAGCGTTTCAGTCAAATAATTGACCGTGAAAACCAAACAAACCAGATAAACGGCGTGGTATGGCCCCTCAACAAAGCCATTTAGCATGCTAGGCGGTCGGTGCGTTCCTAAACGTGTAGTTGCCCGGAGAGCGTACATTGATATAGGTTACGCCCTCTACCTGCGAAAGCAGCTTGGTCACGATGCGTTCTTTCTTGGCGATATCATCCGAATCGCCCAGCGACACCTCGACGCCGTTGTCGAGATTTGCCGAGATAGCCTCAACGGAAGGCGTGGAAATATCCTTCACCTGGTCCAAGAACTCGCTCGAAAAACCGCGTGCGTAATCCAGGCCGGCCTTGACGGCCTTGGAGCTCACCGCCCGACCCGAAACCGGTGCGACATCGGCCGAGACATCAGTCAACAGCACGGCGCCGTAGTGCTTGGCAAGCGCCAGGGCCGCATCGATGCCGGTCAGGGTGTTGGCACCCTCCCCCGATGTAATGACGTTTCCCTGGTCGTCAACCTCGACAGACGTCGACAACGGAGCAATCCAGGTGTCATCGTCTCCGATAGCCCAGGCAAGGTCGTCGGAGCTGATATAGGCAATGGCGATAACCTTACGCTCCGTCGGCGTGATGATAAGCGTATGGGGAAACTGGCGCTGGACATCCACACCCGAGACCCACGGGTTTTGCTTGAGGCCCTCGGTAATCTGATCGGGATCCACGTTAAAGAGCGACGTGTTCTCGGGAAGACTGATGAGCTGCATGGCGTCGTGCTTGGTCACATGCTCGCTGCCATGAATCTGAATATCGGTGGCGGCGAACAGGCCAGAGTTGATGACGACGATGGCAATAATGGCAAGTAAGGCCACGGCTGCCAGGATACCGCCCGCGATCTTGCCCTTACCCTTGATGGCAGAAGCGGCGTCGGTCGCCTTACCCGCCATGGCACCGAGCGATGACAGAGGATTGAGGCCCTTTTTTGCCGAAGACGCCTTGGCGGCGGGTACCGATGTCAGCGAACGCGGCTTAGCGCCAGGCAACGTACGACCGGCATGCGGCGCACGAGCTCCCAGCGAAGGCCTGGGCGTCGCCATGGGTCGGGAGGTCTTGGTGCCCATCGCCGGCTTGGGCGTCACCGAAGGACGCGGAGCCGGACGACTCGTCTTTTTAGAAGCGGGGCGTCCTCCCAGCTGCGAGCCGACGACCGGGGGCTTGGCAGGACGAACGGGGCCAACAGACTTGGAGGGCATGGCGGGCTTATGTTGAGGCTGGGCAGGTGCGCCGGAACGCCCTCCGGCGCGGCGGAAGGTTGGTTTCGATGCTCTAGAAGCCGAGGAATTTAACTTCCGGTCTGAGCTCGATGCCATACGCCTCCCTCACCTTTCCGTGCACATGCCTGATAACCGCGGCCACGTCATCGGCCGAGGCGGTTCCGTTATTAACGATAAAATTAGCGTGTACGGGCGAAACTTCCGCACCGCCAACCGAAAAACCCTTTAATCCACAATCCTCAATCAACTTGCCCACGCTTGCGTCGGGCGGGTTGCGAAAGACCGATCCGCAGGATGCACGGCCCATGGGCTGCGTGCGCTTGCGGCGCGTCAGGTACCGCTCCATACGCTCGCGAATGTCGGCCTTGGACGCGGGTTTGAGCTTGAGCACGCACTCGAGAATGATCTCGTTACGCGGCAAGCTGCACTCGCGATACCCCCAAGCGATCTCGGACCCTGCATAGTGCTTAATACCGGACGCCGGATCAAACGTGACCACGTCCTCGATAAGAGAGCCGATCCACTCGGTCCGCGTACCTGCGTTCATGGACACGGCGCCGCCGACCGAACCGGGAATACCGACCGCGAACTCAAGGCCCGAAAGCCCGCGCGACAAGGCGTCGTTGACCAAACGCGCGAACATCACGCCCGCGCCAACGGTCAGCGTGCAGCCGTCCTCGGCAACAACCGTGCGCTGAAACTCACGTCCCAGCGAAATAACGGCGCCGCGATAGCCGGCATCGGCAACCAACAGGTTGGACCCCTTGCCGATAATCACCCACGGCACCTGCTCGCGGTCAAGCACCGCCACGGCGCGACGCAGGGCATGGTAGCTATGGCACGTCACAAAGAGGTCGGCCTTGCCGCCGATACGATAACTCGTATGACGCGCAAGGCGTTCATCCTCGACTACGTCCGTGTCGATCATGCCCGAAAGCGCCATGACGGCGTTAAACAGACCCATAGAGGTTAAGCGTCTTTCTTGGCAGTCAGATACTCGATGAACTCGGGGCCGACGGTCGTAACGTCGCCGGCACCCATGGTGAGCAGCAGGTCGCCCTCGCCCACGAGCTTCTCAAGCTCCTGGTTGAGCTCAAGACGGCTGGAGCAGTACACGACCTCCTTGCCGGGATGCTTGGCGCAAACAGTATCTGCGAGCATCTTGGAGGTAACGCCCGGAATCGGCATCTCGCCGGCGGAGAACACATCGATCAGCAGCAGCTTATCGGCGTTGGCAAAGGCATCGGCAAAGTCATCGCACAGAGCCTGCAGGCGCGAATAGCGGTGCGGCTGGAACACGACGTCGACATGCTTGTAGCCCAGCGAAGAGGCAGCAGCGAGCGTCGCCTTGATCTCGGTGGGATGATGGCCGTAATCGTCAACCACCGTGATGCCGTCGATATCGCCCACGTGGGTAAAGCGACGGCGGACGCCCTCAAAACTCGAAAGTGCCTTAGCGGCGGCGTCGATATCGAGGCCTAGGACATGGGCGACGGTCAAGACGGCCGTGGCGTTGAGCATGTTGTGACGACCGGGGTTGCTCTTAATCTCGACAGCGTGCTCGGTGCCGTCCTCAAAGCGAACGATAAAGTCGCTCTGGATGCCCTTGACATCCGGATGCACGCAGACGATGTCGTTGTTCTCGGCAAAGCCATAGGAAAGCACATGACGGCCCGTCGACTTGGCGAGCTCGACCAGATGCGGGTCCTCGCCGCAAACGATGACGGTGCCGTCCTCGCCCACCAGCCCCATAAACTTTGCAAAGGTGGCCTCGATCTCCTCGATACCCGAGTAGTGATCGAGATGGTCGGCCTCGACGTTGGTCACAATGACTACGTTTGGGTTCAGGAACAGAAAGGAGCTGTCGGACTCGTCGGCCTCGGCGACAAAGTAGTCGCCCGAGCCGTTCTTGCCGTTCGTGTCATAGCCCTCGACGATGCCACCGATCAGGAAGCTCGGATCCAGACCCATGCGGTCGAGCATGGTGGCGCACATCGAAGACGTGGTGGTCTTGCCATGCGTGCCGGCAACAGCGACGGTGGTGTAGCCGTGGCCCAAAGCAGAGAGCATCTTGGCACGGGGCCACACGGGAATACCAAGCTCGCGAGCGCGCACGAGTTCAGGGTTAGACTCCGGAATAGCGGTGGAGACAACAACCACGTCGGGCTTGACCTCGTCGATCGTGGCGGCCTCATGGCCCACATGCACCTTCACACCAGCGCGGGTAAGCTGGCGGATATAGCGTGACGTCTTAAGGTCGGAGCCGGTAACGGCATAACCGCGCTCGTGCAGAACGAGGGCGATGCCGCTCATGCCGGCGCCGCCGATACCGATAAAGTGGGCGCTCTTAAACTCGGGCGCGGAGGTTGCAGTCTGGGAATCAGCCATGTGCTCGTGTACTCCTTGCGTAAACACTGCCTGTAACCCGTTAACTGTACCGCACCTACCGCATCAGCGCGAGGGCGACCGACGATATCCCGTCTAACTAACGCAAACCCTCTACCGCATCCGCCAGAAGAGCGGCAGCCCTATCCTGAGCCAGACCACGCGCCGCCTGACGCATGGCGTCGCGCGCCGCCGCGTCATCGACCAGGTGCAGCAGTTCATCGGCAAAGGCAGAACCGTCGACATCGGCATCGGCGCAGAGCACACCGGCCCCGGCGTCGACTAGATAACGGGCATTGGTGGTTTGGTGGTCGGCCGTCGCATGCGGGTACGGCACGAGCACCGAAGGCACGGCGAGTGCAGCGATCTCGGCCACGCTCGATGCGCCCGAACGCGAGAGCACCAAATCGGCAGCAGCCAGCATATCGCCCATGTTGTCGATGTAAGGCTGGACGCGGTAACGCTTCGCCTCCTCGGGCGTCAGCGCCAAAGCGCTCTCGGTCTCCTCAAAGCCGTCGGCACCCGTCGAATGCAACACATAGAGGTTCTTGCGCGAAAGCAGCTCGTTTTTGAGCGAAACCACACGCTCGTTGAGGTGCTGGGCGCCAAGTGAACCGCCAAAGACGAGCAGCAGCGTAGCGTCCTCGGGAACGCCAAGTTCCTTGCGGCCGCGAGCGCGATCGCCCTCGATCACCGAGCGACGTACGGGGTTGCCGGTCATGAGCACGTGGTCAGGGTCACCTTCGCGCTCAAAGACCGAACGCGCTGCCGGCACCGAGATGCACACGCGGGCGGCGTGGGAGTTCATCATCTTGTTGGCCAGGCCCGGAACAGAGTTCTGCTCATGCAGCAGATACGGAACGCCCGCGCCCTTGCACCACCCCAGCAGCGGAACCTCGACATAGGCACCAAAACCGATGGCAGCGTCGGGCTTGCCGACCTTTGAGAAATGACTGGCGAGCGCACGCTTGGCCTTGTTGACACGCCACAGCGAGGTCAGCGCCGTCCAAGGACGGGAGCGGTCGAAGCCAGTGACCGTAATGGGCACAAAATCAAACCCAGCCTCGGGGACCAGACGACCCTCGAGCTTGCGCGACTGGCCCACGAACACAACGTGGTGGCCACGATCACGCAGCTCTTCGGCCAAGGCGAGCGCGGGGTTGATGTGCCCTGCCGTGCCGCCGGCTGCAATAGCAACGGTCATTTTATCGGTCATGGTAGTCCCTTCGTACGCGCGGTCCCTGGTCGTCGGTACGCAGACGCGCCGACGGGTCCGAGTTCAAATCGATTCGATTATATCCGCCGCCCGCATTGCGAGGAGTGGGGCGCTGAGGACGACCTTGCGGCGCCGTTCGCTGACGCGGGCGGGCTGCCGGCTCGGTCGCAGAGCCATCCAGGACGGTAAAACCGTTACGCGAAGAACGCTCGCCGCGCACGTGGGGCACGCCGGCGGTACTCTCATCCATAACGGCAAAGCTCTCACGGCGGCGGTCATACTCATCGCGGCGGGCGCTCTCGTACGAAACGCGCAGGATCAACCCGGCAAGCATGAGCGACACAATAATCGACGAACCGCCGTAGCTAATAAACGGCAACGGTTTGCCCGTCATGGGAAACACGTTGAGGATGCCCAGCGCGTTAATCAAAAACTGCACCGCGAGAATGACCGCGGAGCCAGACGCCATGAGCGCGCCCCGACGATCGGTCGCCTGCTCGGCAATGCGAAACGCCGAGTAGATCAGCATCGCAAACACCAAGAAGAACAGCACGGTTCCAACAAAGCCGACTTCCTCGCCAATGATAGCCAGGATGTAGTCATTGTGCGCCTCGGGCAGATACGAGTACTTCATGGTTGAGTTGCCGATGCCACGGCCGAACAGACCGCCCGAGGCAAAGGCCATGATGGCAAGCGTGGCCTGATAGCCGTCACCATACTCGTCGGCCCAAGGGTTCAAGGCAACCTGAATGCGCACCATACGGTACGGCTCTGCAACAAGCGCAATCACGATCACGAGAATGCCGAAGATTATCACGCCGATGATAAATTTGGGGTCGAGACCCGCAAACAACGCCATGCACATGAGGGTCAACAGGATGATCAGAACGGTACCGAAATCGGGCTGGATAAAGATCAGAAAGAGCGAAATGCCCAGGTAGATGCCCATCTTGCGAAGGAATTCGTTGATGTTGCCACCGGGCGAAAAGAAGCGGTCGAGCATGATGGCCGAATACGCAATGGCAAATGGCTTTAAAAACTCGGAAGGCTGGAACTGAATGCCGGCGATGTTGAGCCAGCGCGTGGCGCCACGGCTGCCGCTGCCCACCAAGAACACCAGCAGAAGCAAGAACATCATGCCGATAAGGAAGATCCTAAGCACATCCTCCCCAAACCAGCTGTCCGGCAAAACGCGCACGATGGCAATCAGCGCCAGAACACCAACCACGGCAAACGCGGCCTGTCGACCCAGGAAAAACGTCGCCGAGCCATTCTCGTGCAGCGCCTCGACCGAAGACGCCGAGTACACCATCAGCAGACCAAAGCACACCAAAGTAAACAGGCAGGCCATGAATATCAAACGGGGGCGCATGATGCGGGCGGGAACGCCGGCAATATAGCGTTCGCTAAACGACTGCCCGCCGCGACCGGAACGCGGCGTGCTACGCCGCGAGGAAGCACGGTCCGAGTCGGGCCTCCTCATACCTTGTCGGGGGCTCTCCTCTCTCACCGGCAACCCCTATTCCATTTGCGATTTCGCTGCAGCGGCAAGCTGGGCCACATAGTCCTTAAACACGCGGCCGCGCTCCTCATAGCCCGAGAACTCATCGAACGAAGAGCACGCAGGAGAAAGTAAGATCACGTCGCCACGGCTCGACAGCGAACGGGCAACGTCCACGGCATCGCGTAGGTCATCCGCCTGGGCGATATCCACATCGCCATCGACATCGGCCTCGTCCATAGCGGCGGTGAAGCGCTCGCGCGCATCGCCAAAGCAGACGACCGAGCGCACGTTATCCATAACAACGCGCGCGAAGTCCGTGAGCGGCGTGCCCTTATCGTGGCCGCCGAGCAGCAAGATCACGTCGTCATCGGGAAATGCCGTCAGTGCCTTCTCGACCGCGTCGGTGTTGGTCGCCTTGGAATCGTTGACGTAGCGCACTCCGTCAATCTCGCCGCACGGCTCCACGCGGTGCTCGAGCGGCTGGAACGAAGCCAGACCGCGGCGGACACCATCGACATCGGCACCGACTGCCAGGGCAACCGTGGCAGCGCACAGGGCATTGATAACATTGTGATGGCCCGAGATCTTGAGTTCGGATGTAGCGATGAGCGGGGTCTCGACGCCCTTCAGGCGCACGATCATCTTGCCATCGCGCACAAAGGCGACATCCTCACCCTTTGGCTCGTCAAAAGCGACCTTGCAGATGCGACGACCCGGCGTGTAGATGTACTCATCGAACTCGTGAATGCCAGCGTCTTCGACGTCGACAACCGCCAGATCGTCATCGACCATATTGTCAAACAGTTTGATCTTGGCAAGCGCATAGTTCTTATGGCTCTTATGCCAGCCCAAGTGGTCGGGAGTGATGTTGAGCAGCACCGCCACGCGAGGATGAAGCTCGGCGGTCGTAGCAATCTGGTAGCTCGAGAGCTCGGCCACAAACCACTCGTTATGAGCTCGGCCGTCAATCTCGTTGACCGGCGGCTCGCCGATGTTGCCGACAGCTACGCTGGCCTCACCGGCAGCCTTGAGCAGATAATCAGTCAGCGACGTGGTAGTCGTCTTGCCGTTGGTACCCGTAATGGCAATCCAGTTATCGGGCGACAGGCGATAGGCAAACTCGGGCTCACCCATAATCTGGGCGGCATGCTCACGCCCCGCCTTAAAGAAGGACGAGAACTCCGAAATACCCGGGCATGTCACGCACACGTCATAGGCGCCCTCGACCTGTTCGGCCCCATAGACAAACGACGCACCAGCAGCCTCGAGCGCACGCGTGGCGTCATTGGGCTCAGAGGTGCCGCCGCCATACACGGTAACGGCGCTTACGCGCTCGGGATGTGCCAGCGCCCAGCGGGCGACATCGAGACCGGATTTGCCCTGACCCAAAACGAGCAGGCTAAAGACATCAGCAAGAGGCATGAAAGACCACTATCCCAACTGGAAGAACAAAGCAAGGCCAACGGCACCAAAGGCCGCAGCGATAATCCAAAAACGGATGACGACCTTGGTCTCGGCCCAGCCCTTCTTTTCGAAATGATGATGGATGGGCGCCATAAGGAAGACGCGCTTGTGCGTAAAGTGGAAGTAGACAACCTGAATCATGACCGACAGGGTCTCAACGATAAACAGGCCGCCGATGATGAGGGAGACGACCTCGGTGTTGGTCATGATGGACGTGCAGGCAAACGCGGCGCCCAGGGCAAGCGAGCCGGTATCGCCCATAAAGATGCTCGCCGGATAGCAGTTGAACCACAGAAAGCCCAAGCAGGCACCGGCACACGCGGTGCAGAAGATGGACAGGTTCACGTCTCCGTGCAAAAACGCCATGGCAGCCATGGCGAGCATGGCGATCATGGAGGTGCCGCCAGCAAGACCGTCAAGGCCATCGGTCAGGTTCACGGCATTAGAAAGACCGGCGATCATCAGCCAGCAAAAGACAATGTAGAGCCACGGGAACGAAAGGCCGCAGATGGTGGTCGAAAGAACACCGAGGTCAATCGTCAGGCCGCCGGGAAAACGAATCTCGGGGGCGACGCCGCACCAGTTGACGGCAAGTACCGTAAAGGTGACACAGATAATGGTTAGGCCGATCATCTTGGCATGAGGCGTCAGACCGAGCGAGCGCCCGTGCGTAACGGAGGTCAGGTCGTCGATCAGGCCCAGCACGCCGGTCGCCAGCGTGGCGAGCAGCACGAGCACGAGCTCGGTGGTGAGCTTGCCCATCAGCAGGCAGGTCAGCGAGATCGCGACGAGGATGACAACGCCACCCATGGTGGGCGTTCCCTGCTTAACCAAATGACGCTTGGGGCCGTCGGCACGAACCTGCTGGCCGATACCCTCGACCTTGAGCAGCTTGATCCACCACGGCATGAGCAGCAGCGCAATGGCAGCGGCGATGCCAAGCCCCAAAAAAGCCTGATACGTTGGATACGAGGGATTGCCGAACATGGGCTAGCACACACCTTCCACAAAGCGGTCGAGCTCAACAAAACGGGAACCCTTGACCAGTACAACATCATGTTTTTCAAGCGCGCCGCCCATGCGGTCGAGCACCTGCTGATAATCGGAGAACACCTGGATGCGGTCCTCGTCCATGCCCATCATGCGCGCGGCATCGGCCATAAGCTGGGCCAGCTCACCACCCACGCACGCCAGCATGTCGAGCTTCTTGGCGGCGGCATAGGCGCCCACGAGCTCATGCATGCGAGGAGCCTCATCGCCCATCTCGCCCATCTCGCCCAGGATCGCCATGCGAGACCCCGTACACGAAAGCGAGCACAGCAGATCGAGGCCAGCAGCCATGGATTCGGCACTGGCGTTATAGGAGTCATCGACGATGCGTGCACCGCTCTTGGCGCGCTTGATCTCCTGGCGGTGCCCGGTAATCGTGAGGCCCCTAAAGGCAGCATCGATCTGCTCGGGCGTCACGCCCAGGCGATAGGCAACCGCGGCGGCCTTAACGGCATTAGGAACGGACTGCACGCCGGGGATGGCAAGCATGGTATCGATCGTCTCGCCCTGGCCAAAATCGAGCGTAAAGACCGGACGGCCCTCGTCATCAACACGAACGTCGCGGGCGCGGACCTCATCATCGTCCGAGACGCCGGCCAGCATCACGTCGATACCAGCAGGCTGGGCGAACGTATCGCGAATGAACGGCGTAAAGTCGTCCTCGCCGCCCAAAACCAGCAGCGGCAAGAAGTCGCCGGCGGCGCACATACCCTGGACAATCTCGGCCTTAGCGCGGGCGATGTTCTCGCGGCTGCCCAAAATGCCGATGTGAGAGGTACCGATCTTGCTCACGATGGCAAGGTTGGGATTGGCGGACTGGGACAGGCGCTCAATCTCGTGGAAATGGTTCATGCCCATCTCGAGCACCAGGACCTCGGTATCGGCCGGAGCGGAAAGCACCGTGAGCGGCATGCCGATCAGGTTATTGAAATTGCCCTTGGTGGCCCAGACACGATAGCGCTTGGCGAGCACAGCGGCGAGCACGTCCTTGGTCGTCGTCTTGCCGATGGAACCGGTAATGCCAACGACCAGGCAGCCAAGCTCCAGACGGTACGCGTGCGCCAAACGCAGCAGAAACTCCTCGGGATCATCGGTCAGCAGGATGGCGCATCCCTTGTCCTGCGCCAGCGAGACCAGCTCGGCCTCGGGCTCACGCGTCATCACGACGGCGCCGGCACCCGACTGGACGGCACGGGAAGCAAAATCATTGCCGTCGACGTTTTCACCGGGAAAGGCGACGAAAATCGTCCCTTCCCCGACCTGGCGCGAGTCGATAACGCACCCGCGGCATACCCGATCGGCTTCTCCCGTCACGGTTCGGGCCCCTGTTGCGGCCGCGAGGTTGTTGACGGCGATCTCTATCATTGCAGCTCCCCTGTAAACCTAATAATGCTATCGGCGTATTGTATCCCAGCGCCGCGCATGCGTGGTGCAGGGCATGTGAACACCCCTCATATGGGACAACAAACCACGCCCCAAAGATTGTAACCCCCTACTTCGTGTGCGGAATACCCAGCACGTCGAGCGCATTGGCCATAATGGACTGGAACGGCACCGCAGCGGCATCTGAGCCGCTCGGCGTTCCGTCGAGCGTGATATAGCACAGCACCTTGGGCGATTGTGCCGGCGCAAAACCCATAAAGGACGACATGTAGTTCTCCTTTAGGTAGCCGCCGTTCTCGTCGGCTCGTTCGGCCGTACCGGTCTTACCCGCCACGTCATAGCCGTCAACCGCGCCGCCAACGCCCGTTCCCTCGGACACGACCGTCTGCATGCACGATGTCACCTGGGATGCGGCGTCCTCCGAAATCGCGCGCTCGCCTTCGCCCCAGTCCTTCTCGTCGCCTTTGCTGGACTTATAGAAGTGCGGGGTCATCATCACACCGCCGTTGGCGATGCCGCCCACGGCACGTGCGATCTCAATCGGCGAGACAGACAACGCCTGTCCAAAGCTCATCGAACCCAGCGTGGCGCCGTCATACTGGTCACGCTCCTTGACGATGCCCAGGCTCTCGCCCGGAAAATCGACACCCGAGCTGTGACCGATGCCCCACTTGTCCACATAGGCGGCAAAGTCGTCGGCACCGATCTTGCGCCCCACCAGGACAAAGCCCACGTTGGACGAACGGCGCATCATCTCGCGCACATCCATGGTCATGGCATAGTCGCGCTTGTCGGCATCGGTAACGGTATCGTCGCCCACCTTGATACTCGCCGGCACCTCAAACGACGTACTCGATCGCACGACGCCCAAGTCGAAGCCGGCGCCCGCCACGAGCGTCTTAAAGACCGAGCCGGGCTCGTAGGCGTCGGTGACCAGGCGCAGGTTCATATCCTCGGTCTTGGCGTTCTCCAGATCGGTCTGGTCGTAGGTCGGGTACGAGCAGGCTGCGAGAATTTCACCGGTCGTGGGGTCGGTGACCAAAGCCGAGCCGTTCTTGGCCTTTGTCTTCTCGACAGCCTCTGCCAGAGCATCCTCGGCCGCACGCTGGATATTGACGTCGAGCGTCGTCACGATATCAACGCCGTCGACCGCGGCCACCTTTTTATAGGCACCGCCCGCGATATAGCTGCCGTCCCTCGCGCGCTCGCGTACGAGAGAACCGTTCGTGCCGGTCAGAAGCTTGTTGTATTGCTTTTCGAGACCCGTCAAGCCGTCGTTGTCCACATTCACTACACCCAGCACCTGCGATGCCAGATTGCCGTATGGATATACGCGCTTCATGGCCTGCTCAAAAAGCACGCCGGGCAGGTTCTTCTTCTCCAGCGCCGCAGCATCGTCTTCGTCCACCTGGCGCTTGATATACACCCAGGTTCCATCGGACTCAACGAGCTTACGGCAGGTCTTTTTATCGATTCCAGTCGCCTTGACCAGCGCCGACACCGTCTTGTCGACATCCTCGACAAGCTGCGGGTTCACGGCGATGTTGCGACATTCGACCGACGACGCCAGCACGTTACCGTTGCGGTCGTAGATGGTGCCGCGTTTGGCATAGAGGGTCTGCGCAAGCAGGCGGCGCGCATCGGCACGCTCGCGCAGTTTATCGGCTTCGACAATTTGATAGTCGGCAAGGCGAAAGACGCCCAAGCCCAAGCCAAGCCCAATGAATCCCATGACGGCTTTGCGGCGAGGCAGAGGCGCGCCTGTGAGCCATTCGGTCGACGAACTCTTGCGCGACCTGGTGTTATGCACTTGAGGGCCGCCCGAGCCACGAAGTCGCGACGCCGGGTCGTTGCCACGGGACTGCCCGGCGTTGTAAGATGGCCGACCCGTTCCTTGATAACCAGAACGTCCCCGCGATGAGGGACGTCCAGAACCACGGCCCCTATCGGGACCGTGGCGATAGTCATTTGTCATACTCAGCTACCGTCTTGTTACTGAGCGGTCGCGGTTGCATTGGCGCCCGCGGCTGCATCCTGCGAAAAATCAAGTGTAACGCTCTCGCTGGGCTCCACCATGCCATAAGCGCCCGCAAGATCGCGAATGCGCGTGTCGGCGCCATAGACCGAATGCATGACCTCCAGGTCGGAGCTCTCATCGGTCGCCTTTTCGAGCGTGTTGGTAAGCTCGGCGTTGCTGTTGAGCACCTGGGCCGTGACGCCGGCGAGCGCCACGCGGGCGACGCCGATCGTCATGAAGATAGCCGCAATGATGCAAAACGTTTTAAGAACGCTCATGAAAACCGGGCTTACCGCCTGGTTTGCCTGACGGCCCGCGCCCGTGTAGACATCAAAGCGCGGCGTGCGCTGCTCACGGGGAGCAACGGGGGCCTGCGGCGTCTCACGATAGGCGGGCATGGCGTTCATATCATAGGCGAGTGCTGCGCTTGAAGTGTTGTAGCCCATGATATGCCGCCTCCCATCCCGAGTACGTTGGTAGTGTGTTTAAGCTTCGTTTATGGTGCGAGCGGGAGGTCCAATATCGCGCGGTCGCGCCTACAGACGCTGCGCCACGCGGATTTTGGCTGATCTCGCCCGAGGGTTGCGCTCAACCTCATCAGGCTGGGCAACCAAGGGTTTGCGGGTGATGACCTTGAGTATCGGCACGTTGCCGCACACGCACACCGGAATCTCCGGCGGACACGTGCACCCCTGGCTCATCTCCTTAAAGTGGTTCTTTACGATACGGTCCTCGAGCGAGTGATACGAGATGACGCAGATACGTCCGCCCGGGTTGAGCCACCTGGTGGCGGCATCAAGCCCTCGTTCGAGCACATCGAGCTCGTGATTGACCTCGATGCGAATGGCCTGGAAACTTTTCTTGGCCGGGTGTCCGCCATGCCGACGAGCGGCAGCCGGGATACCCGCCTTGATGATCTCGACAAACTGGCCGGTGGTTTCGATCGGTTCATGCTCGCGGCGGCGCACGATCTCACGCGCGATCTGCGAGGCGAACTTCTCTTCGCCGTAGACGCGTAGAATCCGGGCGAGGTCGTGTTCGTTATAGGTGTTGATGACCTCAGCTGCGTTTAAGGTGTTGTTACCCGGATCCATCCGCATGTCCAATGGGGCGTCCTCGTTGTACGAAAAGCCCCTGCCAGGGATATCGAGTTGCGGCGACGAAACGCCCAAGTCGAACAGGAAGCCATCGACCCCGGGCACCTCGGCCGAGCAAAGCAGCTCGTCCAAGTCGCCGAAGTTGCCCTTCAGCAGCTGATGCGGTACGCCGGGAACCTCGCGGTCCAGACGGGCGCCAGCGGCCTCGAGGGCCATGTCGTCCTGATCGACGCCGAGCAAAAGGCCGGTCTCCCCCACCTGCGCGGCCATCTTTACCGAATGGCCGGCACCGCCAAGGGTGCAGTCGCAGACGACGGAGCCGCTCTTTAGCTGCAGCGACTCAAGCACTTCGCCGAGCATGACAGGTTCATGCCGATATTCTTGTGTCAAGATCCCACGCTCCATCCGTTACTCGTGCCTTGCCCTTACGAGAAGAAGAGGTCCAGCAGGGCCTCGTCATCATCGTCCTCATCGGCCGTAGCGCGGTCCCAAACCTCAAGGTGGTCGTAGTTGCCCACAATCGTGACCTCGCGGTCGAGGTTCGCCTGCTTGCGGAGAGACTCAGAAAGACCGATACGACCGGCGCTGTCCACATCCATCGACGTGGTGCGCTTGTTGATCGCCCTCATGAGCTTCTGGTCGTTGATGTCACGCGGGTTAAAACCCTCGTGGCCCTCACGACCCGCGAAGAGTCCTTCGACCCACTTATCGAAGGCCTCGGCAGAGAACACGTACAGAGCATCGACATCCAGGGCTTTGAACACGCGAACGTGCTCTCCAAGCTCCTCGCGAAGGGGTGCAGGCAGGGACAGACGACCTTTTGCATCGAGATTGCGCTCGTATGCACCCGTCATTCCCATGTGCGCCCTCCCCTCGGTTACTCAGATGGCACGTACGCGGGGAACCACCCCGCCTGTCGACGTCATCAATAATATGGGGAACCGCCCCATTTTTCAACACATTTCCCCACCCCTTCCCCCACCCCACCCCACCACTCCACCCCCAATATGTTGTAAAACACCCCCGAGCATATGTTCGGAAACACAATATATTGTGTTTACAGCAAAGGCGGGATGCCACCTGTAGAACCACGCCCGCGAACCTCAACCTTCAAGTTGACCTTGAGGCGATTTTTACGTCCCTTTACACACCGTTCACATCGCCCCGACTCCCCCACCCACGGTACACACGGCCCACCACCGCGTCGGTGTCTGGCGAAAAATGGGACGGGCCCCAGATTGCCCATGCGCGCAAAAGTGCGTCTCGGCAATCTGGGGCCCGTCCCCTTTAATATTTATAAATATGCAGGTCAACGAGGTGCTAGCGATGTGCCAGCGGATGCGCCGCCAGATAGACCTCGGTCAGTTGCGTGCGGTCGACATGCGTGTAGACCTGCGTGGTCGAAATATCGGCATGGCCCAAAATCTCCTGCAGCACACGCAGGTCGGCACCGCCCGCGAGCATGTGGGTGGCAAAGGAGTGGCGCAAGGTGTGGGGATGGAGCCCCACCAGCCCCACCTGGCGCCCATACCGCTCGCATATCGCATGCACGGCCTGGCGCGACAGGCGACGTCCGTTCTTATTTAAAAAGACCGCCAAGGTCTCCGTCCCGTGAGCATGGGCTGCCAGGAGAGCACGCCCGTCACTTATATAGTGTGTCAGGGCACGCGCCGCGCTTCCCACCAACGGGGCTAGACGCTCCCTGGAGCCCTTACCGCGCACCAGGACAAACCCGTCATCAATATGGATATCGCCCACATCGAGCCCAACCAGCTCACTCACACGCAAACCGCATCCGTAAAGCACTTCCAAGATGGCATGATCGCGCAGTCCCATCTCGCCCTCGGGAAAGCCTTGATCGAGCAGTGCCGAGACATCCTCCACCGAAAGGTATTCCGGCAGGCGATCTGCCTTTTTGGGCAGGCGCAACGCCGCCGTCGGGTTTTGGGCCACGGCCCCATCGCGCACCAAAAAGGCATGCAGGCCCTTCACGGCAGCAAGCGCGCGCTCCACCGAGGCGTCGGAATAGCCTCCGTCGCGGCGATCGGCAACAAAGCCCTCCACGACCTGACGGGTCACCTCTTCAAAAGACACAATACCCGCCCGCTCTAGATAGGCGCAGTACGTCGTCAGGTCACGACGATAGGCCGCAATCGTGTTGCGCGCCAAACCCCGCTCGACCGCAAGGTAATCGAGATACTCCCCCGCCGCCACGGCGAGCGACGAGGGAGTAGCTTCGGTATGTTCCTTATTCGCCGGCACCCTTAGTCCGTAGCGAGGTTCATGGGCGTCACCTGCAGACGGTCGACACCCTCGTGCTGGCCGATCGAAGCGCGCACGAACTCGCGGAACAGCGGCTGCGGGTTGGTCGGGCGGCTCTTGAACTCGGGATGAGCCTGGGTTGCCACATACCACGGATGCACGTCGCGCGGCAGCTCGACCATCTCGACCAGGCGCTCGTCGGGCGACAGACCCGAGATAACCAAACCGGCGTCCTCGAGCTGGTCACGGAAGGCGTTGTTGAACTCAAAGCGGTGACGGTGACGCTCGTAGACGAGCTCCTCGCCATATGCCTCGCGAGCAAGGGTATCGGCGGCGAGCTTGCACGGATAGGCGCCCAGGCGCATGGTGCCGCCCTTCTCGGTCACGTCCTCCTGCGAGCTCATCAGATCGATGACGCTAAACGGGCCGTCCGGATCGAACTCGGAGGAGCTGGCGCCGGCAAGGCCGACGACGTTGCGGGCGAACTCGCACACGGCCACCTGCATACCCAGGCAAATGCCCAGATACGGAATCTTGTGCTCACGGGCAAACTCGGCCGCGAGGATCTTGCCCTCCAGGGCGCGCTTGCCAAAGCCGCCAGGGACCAGGATGCCCGAGGCGTCGCCCAGAACCTCGGAGACATTCTGCTCGTCGAGGCTCTCGCCGTCGACCAGCTGGACGTCCACATGGCGATCGTAGAAGACGCCCGCATGGTGCAGGGCCTCGATAACCGACAGGTACGCATCGGGCAGCTGCGTGTACTTACCCACGACGGCGATCTTCACCTTGTCGGCGTGATGGTTGGCGTGATTCTGTTTGCGCAGGAACTCGTTCCACTCGCTCATGTCGCGCTCACGCGGATCCAGACCCAGGCGTTCGCAAATGCGCAGGTCAAAGTCCTGCTCGGCAAGCAGCTGCGGAACATCGTAAATGCTCGCGCAGTCCTCGTTGGTAAAGACGCAATCGGTGTCGACGTCGCAGAAGCTTGCGATCTTTCCGCGGATAGCGTCATCGATATGGTGGTCGGAGCGCAGCACGATGATATCGGGCTGGATGCCAAAGCTGCGGAGCTCCTTGACGGAATGCTGCGTGGGCTTGGTCTTGACCTCGTGGGCGGCGGCGATATAGGGAACGAGCGACACGTGGATGTAGCAGACGTTCTCGGGGCCGGCCTCCTTGCGGTACTGGCGGATGGCCTCGACAAACGGCTGCGACTCGATGTCGCCGATCGTGCCGCCCAGCTCGGTGATGACTACATCGGAGCCGGTCTGCTCCTCGATGCGGCGGAACTTGTCCTTAATGGCATTGGTGACGTGAGGAATCACCTGCACGGTACCGCCCAAAAAGTCGCCGCGACGCTCGCGGGCGATCAAGCTCTTATAGATGGCGCCGGTCGTAAAGTTGGAATCGCGGGTCAGGTTCTCATCAATAAAGCGCTCGTAATGACCCAGGTCCAGGTCGGACTCGTAACCATCCTCGGTAACGAAGACCTCACCATGCTGGAAGGGGCTCATGGTACCGGGGTCGACGTTCAGATACGGATCGGCCTTCTGCATCGTTACTTTGTAGCCACGCGACTTGAGCAGACGGCCCAGCGAGGCCGCGGTGATACCCTTGCCCAAGGACGAAACCACGCCACCGGTTACGAACACATGCTTGGTCATATTGAGTTACCTGCGCTTCCCGTAGAAGTTGTTTATCCACATCTTACGGGTCTTCATTGTAATACTCGCGCCGCGGACCGTTCGCAATTTTTCTCGCATGCGATTGCATTTCTCAATCTTGAAACAAAACGCCGCCCGGTTTCCCAGGCGACGTCGCTGTGGCAAGGGTTACATGCTGCTATCGATCAGCAACCTCGTCCTCAAGCATTTCTTGAACGAGCATGCCGGTACGGACGCCCTCAAGATACCACTCGCCACGTTCGGTGAGGCAAATGCCATTTGCAAGCTGACCGCCGTCGTCGCTATAACGCGAGACGACATCAATCATGCCTTCGGAATCCAAGCGATCGATTGCGGCGCGGACACGATACGGCGAAACCCCCACGCGCTCGGCAAGCGTTTTGCGCGAGAAACCATACGGCCCGCCATTGTCTTCGGTTTGCTGGTCGATCTCCATCAACACCAGCACCTCGACACGCTTCATATCGTTGACACTCGCACGACCCTTGCCCGCCATAGCAGCCTCCTCAAACCGAGCACGAGCATCTAACGCGCCGTGCGCGACCGACACACCTCACGATGGCAGGTAATATCCATCATGCGGCATCCCGCTAAGGATGAAACAGTTACGGTTATTGTATACCGCTCAAATTGTTTCTAGGCAGGTAAACAGCTATTTTTCGCCGAAATAGGCGCTTTATTGATCAAAAAGCCGTACCGGGCGCTAACCCGATACGGCCAAAATGCAATGCAATTACCGCGGTGCTTCAAACTTAGCGATGGAAGAAACCGCGGCGCTCAAACTTGGGCTCGCAGCACACGTTGATACCCAGTTTGCGCAGTACCGTCTCGTCCGTCGGCGAGATGATCACGCTAAAGAAGGCATCGCAACCGCGCAGCTGCTCCAGGCCCGAAAGGACGCGAGCGGCCGTCTCACTCGTGGCCGAGGTGATCGACAGCGCCATAAGCGTCTCGTCGGTGTGGAGGCGCGGGTTTTTGCTTCCCAGGAAATGCGTCTTGAGCTTGCTGATGGGCTCGATCGCCTCATCGCTAATGACCTCGAGCTCAAGGTCGACGCCCGAGACATGCTTGAGGGCGTTCATAATGAGCGAACTTGCGGCGCCCAGGCGCGTGGAGGTCTTACCGGTCACCACGGAGCCATCGGGCATGACCATGGCACCCACGGGACCACCCGTCAGCTGCTCCCTGGTGAGGGCCGCCGAGCGCGCCGGTGAGTAGTTCTTATCGATGCCGGCTTTCTTCATAATAATCTTGAGACGGTCGACTTGCTCATCGCCCACGCCGGTACGGCGCACATTTTCGACCGCGGTAAAGTAGCGGCGGACGATCTCCATCTTGGAAGCGTCGCGGCAGGCATCGTCATCGGTGATGGCAAAGCCGACCATATTGACGCCCATGTCCGTAGGGCTCTGGTAGGGGCTCTTGCCCAAGATCTTTTCCATCAGGGCACGGACTACCGGGAAGGCCTCGACGTCGCGGTTGTAGTTGACCGTGGTCTTGTTGTAGGCCTCAAGGTGGAACGAATCGATGATATTGGCGTCGTCGAGGTCAGCCGTGGCGGCCTCGTAGGCAATATTGACCGGATGCGTCAGAGGAAGATTCCAGACCGGGAAGGTCTCGAACTTGGCATAGCCGGCGGCGGTACCGTGCTTATGCTCGTGATACAGCTGCGAGAGGCAAGTGGCGAGCTTGCCCGAGCCGGGGCCGGGTGCCGTCACGACAACGAGTGGACGCGTGGTCTCGACAAACTCGTTCTTGCCGTAGCCTTCGTCAGAAACGATCAGATCGACATCGTGCGGATACCCCTCGATGGGATAGTGCAGCTTGGCGGGAATACCGAGCGCGTTCAGGCGGTTGCGGAACACATCGGCGGCGGGCTGGCCGGCATACTGGGTGATGACCACAGCCGCAACGGCAAAGCCGTTGCCGCGGAACAAGTCAACCAGGCGCAGCACATCCTCGTCATAGGTAATACCGAGGTCACCACGAGCCTTGTTTTTCTCGATGTGGTTCGCGTTGATCGCGATGATAACCTCGACATCGTCGGCGATGCTCTTGAGCATGCGGAACTTGCTGTCCGGTTCAAAACCCGGCAGCACGCGGCTCGCATGATAGTCATCGAACAGCTTACCGCCAAACTCCAAATAGAGCTTGCCACCAAACTGCGAGATGCGCTCCTTAATGTGAGCAGCCTGCAGCTCGATATACTTCGCGTTGTCGAAACCCTGGCGCATGTATGGCTCCCGTCCCGTTTCCAATTAATGTTCTAGGCGATTATAACGGAGCAGACCCTCCCCAACGCCCAAGCAATCAACTGGCACCAACCAAACACGCCATCGATAAGTTGCGGTGGAATAGTTCCCGTTTAACCCCTCAAGACGGCCAAACGGGAACTATTCCACCGCAACTTCCCCTTTTTGGTTCAAACAAACCTGGCCTTTGTATCAATAATGGAAACGTCGCAGGTTGAGCATAAGCCAGCGAAAGCCCGCCAGAGTAGGCAAAGCGCCCTCTGCACCAACAATGGAAAGCGCCGCAGGCAGAGGACGGACAGCGAGCGCCGTCCAGAACGTACAAGTTGGCATGAAAAAGGCGAGGCATAGACCTTTTGGTCATGCCTTGCCTTTTGAATGACAAATTGTCGTTCTGGACGGCGCGCAGCGTCGACTGGTTGCGCGGTTCGTAGAACCGCGCAACATAAGAGCGCCCCCTCCCGCGCACGGAACGGGAGGGGGCTAAAGGTAGGAGTCTACCGGTGGGTTTACCCCACCGGACAGACGATGACCAGGTGATCCTCTACAGGATCGTCAAGGTTTCCGTGGGGTACCCGTTGGGTACTTAGAGCAGCACGCAGGCGACGGTCAGGATGACGGCACAGACGACGGAGAGAGCGACGATGAGCTTAAGGGCAAACTTGAGCCAGGTCGTCCACTCGATCTTGGCCAGGGCGAGACCGCCCATGATGGCGCCGGAGGTCGGGGTGAACAGGTTCACGACACCGATGGCGGCGGAGAAGATCATGACCATGACCTCGGGCGAGAAGCCAAGCTTAACAGCCAGCGGTCCCATGATGGGCATGGAGACGGTGGCCATACCGGAGGTCGAGGGGATCAGGAAGGACAGGCCGAAGTAGACCAGGAAGCTCATGGGAGCGAAGATCACGCCGGACAGGCCAGCCAGGGCATTGGCGGCAGCGTCGAGGACGAAGACGTCGAGGCCGGTGTTAGCCATGAGGACGGAGATACCACGGGCGAGGGCGATAACGAGAACAACGGACATCATGTCGGCAGCGCCGGTGATGAAGGTGTTGACGATCTGCTTCTCGGACAGGCCACCGATGATACCGATCAGGACGGCCATGAGGAAGAACCAGGTGGAAGCCTCGTCGAAGTACCACTGGCCAATGGGCAGGCCGGTGATCAGGGCAGACCAGCCCTGGACGACGGCGTTACCATCGGCGTCGTAGACAGCGCCAGCGTCGAAGAAGTTGGCAACGCCCTCGTTGAGATCGGCTAGCGGAATGAAGCCGACGATCATGACGACGAAGGTGAAGGCGAAGGCGATCAGAACACCCTTCTGACGACCGGTGAGCTTGACCTCCTTGTGGACCTCGGAAGCAGCCTTGCCGTGAGCCTCTTCGGCGTCCTTGAGCTCCTGCATCGACAGGATGGTGGAACCCTTGTCAGCCTTGACCTTCTTGGCATAGTTCATCACGAAAACGATGGACATAGCGGTAGTGACAATCCACAGGACGGCACCGAGGCCGATGATGATGGACTGGTTGACCTCAATGCCAACGCCGGTCAGAGCGTCGACGGCAGCGCCGACGGCGAACGGGTTAACCGTGGAGCCCAGGCAGCCGCAGCCAGCGCCGAGCAGGACGGTAGCGGCGCCGACCATGGGGTCGAAGCCAGCGGCCATCATGGTAGCGGCGAGCAGGGCGTAGAAGGGAACGGTCTCCTCGCACATACCATAGGTGGTACCACCGAGGGAGAAGATGAGCATAAGGACAGGAACGAGCATGATCTCGTTGCCCTTAAGCTTCTGCACCAGAACGGCGATGCCGTTGTCCAGAGCGCCGGTCTCGGTCATCATACCGAGGAAGCCGCCCAGGATCATAACGAAGAGGCAGACGGGCAGAGCGTCAGCGAAGCCCAGGATCGGGGCGGTGCAGAAATCGCTCAGGCGGGCTGCAGTAACCGCGCCGCCGGACGTGCCGGAGACGATAACGGTAATCACTGCAACAATTGCCAGCAGAGCTAGAAGAATGGTGAACGATGAAGGCATACCGCGCTTTTTCTTAGCGGTCTCAGTCATGGTTCTCATCCCCCCTTCATAAATCATTTAACTTTCTCGCGCTAAGCGGATCTTCCGTGCCGTGCCCACCGCCCGACGCGAGATATTTACCAGACAAAGCCGCTCGGGGTGTGCAGCAAGACACCCCGAGCGAGATGCTAGATGCTCTTACTTGAGCGTGGCGTACATGACAGCCTTGATGGTGTGCATGCGGTTCTCGGCCTCGTCGAAGACCTTGGAAGCGGGGCTCTCGAAGACCTCGTCGGTGACCTCCTGCTCGGTGATGCCGAACTGCTCGCACTTCTCGGCGCCAATCGTGGTGTTGGTGTCGTGGAAGCTGGGCAGGCAGTGCAGGAAGATGGCACCCGGGTTGGCCATAGCCATGACCTCGGAGGTAACACGATACGGGGTAAGCTGAGCGATGCGCTCGGCCCAGACCTCGTCGGGCTCGCCCATGGAGACCCACACGTCGGTGTAGATAACGTCGGCACCGGTGACGCCGTCCTTGACGTCGGTGGTCAGCTTGATGGTGCAGCCATTGGCCTCGGCGATGGGCTTGCAGGCCTCGATGACGTCGTCAGCGGGCATGCACTCCTCGGGGCCGCAGGCCACGAAGTTCATACCGAGCTTGGAGCAGACAACCATGAGGGAGCGAGCGACGTTGTTCTTGCAGTCGCCCATGAAGACGAGGGTCTTGCCCTTGATGTCGTAGTTGAAGTTCTCCTGGACGGTCAGGATGTCGGCGAGCATCTGGGTGGGGTGCCACTCGGTGGTCAGGCCGTTCCACACGGGCACGCCGGACTTGGCAGCGAGCTCCTCGACGTCGTCCTGGGCAAAGCCACGGAACTCGATGCCGTCATACATGCGGCCGAGAACGCGGGCGGTGTCCTCGATGGACTCCTTCTTGCCCATCTGCGACGAACCGGGATCGAGGTAGGTGACGCCCATGCCCAGATCCATGCCGCCGACCTCGAAGGCGCAGCGGGTACGAGTGGAAGTCTTCTGGAAGAGCAGAACGATGTTCTTACCCTCGAGATAGCGGTGCGGAACGCCAGCGCGCTTCATGTCCTTGAAGTTCTTGGAGAGCTTGAGCAGGTACTCGATCTCCTCGGTGGTGAGGTCGAGGAGCTTGAGGAAGCTACGGCCGGAGAGGTTAACACCCATGGTTTGTTTCCTTTCGAAGAAATGAATTACGTAAATATTAGTGTTGCCCGTTTAACGGGCGAAGCCGGTGCGGTTGTAGGGAGACCGCACCGGAAACGGAAAGACTTAGAGGTCCTCGCGCCAGAAGGGCATGCTCATGCAGCGCGGGCCGCCGCGGCCGCGGGAGAGCTCGGCGGAGGGCACGACGAGAAGGTCCAGGCCCTCCTTGTACAGCACGTCGTTGGT
>DBGDSC010000031.1:0-29264 GCA_048402045.1 Collinsella sp. | reverse complement strand
GGCCGCGCACGAGGCCATAAGGGAGGTCCTTGACCGCCACGGCGTGGCGGAATAGCCTTAGGCGCAAGGGGCGCTGACGCGGCCCTCCCTCTTACACCACAAAAATTCGCGCGATCTTGAACGGAAAATACATCCCAGTCTCTTGCGAAAAAACGGGGCACGCTTTCCGGTCGCCTACTTCCGGCGCGCGTGTGCATTTCGGCGCGCCATCTCGGGCCCGTCTGCCCGGACATTCCTCCCACTTTTGCGCCACTTTGCAGACCGTTCGGTCGCCTGTCCGCACGCGCGGGTATACTCAAAACGATACTTTTCCTATGCAATACGATGCAGGTTCGGCCTGCGCGATTCGAAGGGGGCCGTGATGGAGAGGATTCTCGGCGTTAATCTCTCTGGCTGGTTTATTCCCGAGCCCTGGGTGACCCCGTCGCTCTATGCAGCGACCGGAGCATCCAATGCAGCCGAGCTGCAGGAGGCTATGGGCATCGCTGCCTATAACGAGCGCATGCGTCGCCATTACGAGACGTTTGTGAGCGAGGACGATTTTCGTCGTATGGCGCAGATCGGTCTCAACGCCGTGCGCCTGCCGGTGCCGTGGTATGCCTTTGGCTCGCAGGAGTCCGACGCTTCCTACATCTCGGTCGTCGATTATATCGACCGTGCTATTGAGTGGGCCGCCAAGTACAACATCCGCGTGCTGCTCGATCTGGCGACGGTACCCGGCGGTCAGGGCGATTCCAACGATTCGCCCACGACGCCGGAAGTCGTCGCTGAGTGGCATTCGTCCACCAATGGCCGTCACGTTGCGCTCGATGTGCTCGAGCGCCTGGCCGATCGCTACGGCGAGGCCGAGAGCCTGCTGGGCATCGAGCTGTTGGATACGCCGCAGATGAGCGTACGCAAGAGCCTCTTTACCATGACAGACGGTATTCCGGCGCACTACCTGCGCAACTTCTATCGTGATGCGTACGAGCTCGTTCGTTCGTATATGCCCGAGGACAAGATTGTCGTCTTTTCCTCTTCGGGACACCCTGGCGAGTGGAAGCACTTTATGCGCGGTGCCAAGTACAAGAACGTCTACATGGACCTTCACCTGTACCATTACCGCGACGAGTATGCGCTCGACATCACGAGCCCCCGCGGCCTGACAACGGCGATTTCGCGCAACAAGCGTGAGCTCAAGGAGGCAATCTCGACCGGATTCCCCGTTTTGGTTGGTGAATGGTCGGGCGCGGCGATCTTTGCCAACTCGTCGGTTACGCCCGAGGGACGCAATGCCTATGAGCGCGTGTTTATCGCCAACCAGCTGGCTTCGTTTGCGCCGGCTGCCGGTTGGTTCTTCCAAACGTGGAAGACCGAGAAGCGCATTGCAGCATGGGACGCCCGCGCGGCACTCGGTACGCTCGAGCGCGGCATGATTGAATAGGTTGATATGACGCAAAACAGCGCCCATACGGGCAAACTCTATGTGGTCGGCACGCCCATCGGCAACCTGGGCGACCTGTCCCCGCGCGTTGGCGAGGCCTTTGCCGCCGCCGATGCCATTTGCTGCGAAGACACGCGTGTGACGTCAAAGCTGCTGATGCACCTGGGCATTTCCAAGCCGCTTGTCCGTTGCGACGAGAATGTGATCGCCAGTCGCGCCGCCGGCCTGGTCGACCGCCTGCTGGCGGGGGAGACCCTCGCCTTTGCCTCGGACGCCGGCATGCCGAGTGTGTCCGACCCCGGCCAGGTGCTGGTCGAGGCAGCGCGTGAGGCCGATGTGCCCGTAGAAGTTATTCCCGGGCCCTCTGCTTGCGTCACGGCGCTCGTTTCGTCCGGCATTCCCTGCGAGCATTTTTTCTTCGAGGGCTTTTTGGACCGAAAGCACGGCGACCGCGTGCGCCGTTTGCAGCGCCTTGCCGTAGTACCCGGCGCGCTCATCTTCTACGAGTCTCCACATCGCATCGTGGCGACGCTCGAGGCCGTGGCGGAGGTCTTTCCCCAGCGTGAGGTTGCCGTCTGCCGCGAACTCACCAAGCTGCACGAGGAGGTCTTGCGCGGGCCCGCTGCCCAGCTCGCCGAGGAGCTGCGTGCTCGCGGCGAGGTAAAGGGCGAGATCGCGCTGGTCATCGCGCCGCCGAGCGAGGACGAGGAGGCTGGCATCGTACCGGTTGGCGCCGCGGCAGCGGATCCCGACGAGGCCCTGCGCGAGGATATCCGCGCCGCGCTCGAGGAGGGGGAGCCCGCCTCTGCGGTGGCCAAGCGCCTGTCTCAGAAGTATTCGCGCCGCAAGCGCGATGTCTATGCCATGGTGCTCGATATGCAATAGATGGAGGATATCCAGCCCTTGCGCTAGAATCATCCCCTGTATGCAACGTTTTTCTGGAGGACAAACCCCATGGATCAAAGCAAGCCTTCGTTCTTTATCACGACGCCCATCTACTACGTCAACGCCGATCCGCACCTGGGCACGGCTTATTCCACCATCATCGCCGACGTTCAGGCTCGCTATCGCCGCTCCGCTGGCTACAACGTTAAGTTCCTGACCGGCATGGACGAGCACGGCGAGAAGGTCGCCGAGGCCGCAGCCAAGCATGGCATGACGCCGCAGGAGTGGACCGACAGCCAGGCTCCGCACTTCAAGGAGCTTTGGAGCAAGCTCGAGATTTCCAACGACGACTTCATTCGCACCACCGAGCCGCGCCAGCATCATGCCGTGCAGTACCTGTGGGAGCGCATGAAGGAGTCCGGCTACCTGTATAAGGGCAGCTACGACGGCTGGTATTGCGTGCCTGACGAGACCTACTTCACCGATACGCAGGTCCAGAAGGGCGACGAGGAGTACGGCAGCGTCGGCCAGCACCTGTGCCCCGACTGCCACCGTCCGCTTGAGCGCGTGCAGGAGGAGTCCTACTTCTTTAAGCTTTCCGCCTTCCAGGACAAGCTGCTCAAGCTTTACGACGAGCACCCCGACTTTGTCGAGCCTGCGTTCCGCATGAACGAGGTGCGCAGCTTTGTCGAGGGCGGCCTTAACGACCTTTCCGTGAGCCGCACGAGCTTTGACTGGGGCATTCAGGTCCCGTTTGACGAGGGCCACGTGACCTACGTGTGGTTCGATGCGCTGCTCAACTATATGACGGCCGTCGGCTACGGCGTCGACACCGACGAGGCGCGTGCCGAACTGGCCTATCGTTGGCCCGCGCAGTTCCACATCGTGGGTAAGGACATCATCCGCTTCCACTGCGTCATTTGGCCCGCCATGCTCATGGCCATCGGTGAGGCCCTGCCCGAGCACGTCTTTGCCCACGGCTTCCTGACCGTGCGCAATGCCGAGACCGGCAAGGCCGAGAAGATGTCCAAGAGCCGCGGCAACGCCATCGCTCCGCAGGACGTTATCGACATGCTGGGCGTCGAGGGCTATCGCTATTACTTCATGACCGACGTCGTCCCCGGCACCGACGGTGCCATCAGCTTCGATCGCATGGAGCAGGTCTACAACGCCGACCTGGCCAACAGCTGGGGCAACCTTATCTCGCGTTCGCTCAACATGAGCGGCAAGTACTTTGACGGTTGCGCGCCCGCCAAGCCCGCGTCGTTCGATGCGTTAGAAAACCCGCTGGCAAAGATCGCCGATGGCCTGGTCGAGCGCTACATGGCCAAGATGGACGTGCTCGATTACGGTGGAGCTAAGGACGAGGTCATGGAGCTCATCCATGCCGCCAACCACTACATCGAGGACTCCGAGCCCTGGGCGCTTGCCAAGGACGAGACCAAGGCTGACGAGCTGGCATTTGTGATCTACAACCTGCTCGAGGCTATCCGCATCGCCGCTCACCTGCTGATGCCGCTCATGCCCCAGACTTCTGCCGAGGCCCTGCGCCGCCTGTCGTGCGAGGACGAGGCCGCGAGCGACGACCTCAAGGGCATTTGCGCTTGGGGCTTGCTTGCCGGTGGTCAGCCCGTCGAGAAGGGCGAGCCGCTGTTCCCGCGTCTGGGCTAAGCCGCCGCGCGCCATATCGGCAATTTGCTGTTTAGATGTAAGGGCATGGCCGCAACGGTCCATGCCCTTTTGTTTCAAGACGCCGCCACCATGCTAAGGAGGCAACTATGACAACTTCGCCTTTGGCAAACCCCACGGCAACAAGGGAGCTGCTGGAGGAGTTTGGCCTTGCGACCAAGCATCGCCTGGGCCAGAACTTCCTGATCGACAACCATGTAATTGAGCGCATTTGCGAGCTTTCCGAGCTTGCGGGCGATGAGCGCGTGCTCGAGGTCGGTCCGGGCGTTGGTACGCTCACGCTTGCGCTGCTGCAGGAGGCGGCGTGCGTCACGTCGATCGAGGCCGACCCCGAGCTCGAGCCGGTGCTCGATGCCCATGCCGCTGACTACGCCAACTTCCGCTTTATCATGGGCGACGCGCTCAGGGTGACGCCGGAGCAGATTGAGCAGGTTGCGGGCGGTGAGCCGACGGTATTTGTCGCGAACCTGCCCTATAACGTGGCGGCGACGATCATCCTGCAGTTCTTCCAGACGATGCCCGCGCTCAAGCGCGCCGTCGTCATGGTTCAAAAGGAGGTTGCCGATCGCATTGCCGCAGTGCCGGGCAATAAGACCTATGGCGGCTATACGGCAAAGCTCGGCCTGTATGCGCAGGTGACGGGTCGCTTTGAGGTGCCGTCGCGTTGCTTTATGCCGGCACCGCACGTGGACTCGGCCGTCGTGCGTATCGACCGTGTTGACGGCGTGGTGCCCGAAGGACTCGATCACGAGTTTGTGGCCCGCGTGATTGACGCCGCATTTGCTCAGCGTCGCAAGACCATCCGCAATTCCATGAGCGCCAACGGCTTTGCCAAGGACGTGCTCGATGCCGCCTTTGAGGCTTGCGGTATCTCACCCACCACGCGCGCCGAGACGCTCGATGTTGCTGACTTTGTCCGCCTGGCCCAGGAGCTAATCCATGACGCCTAATGCCGAACGCGTGACGTTTACCAAGAAAAAGAAGACGGTTGCCTGCCCCGTGCCCTTGGCACCGCTTGCCGACACGCATGCGCATCTGCTTTCGTTTTGGGGCAAAGAAGTGCCCGAGACGCTCGTGCGCGCGAAAGCCGCGGGCGTCGACCTGTTGGTGACGATGCTCGACCCCATCGCCGACAAGCGCAGCGTGACGGACTATAGCGACTGGCTGGTGCGCGAAATTCTACCGATGCGGGATATTCCGCAGATCAAGTATCTCGCTGGCGTTCATCCCTATGGCGCGCCGGATTATACCGACGACATTCACGCGCAGGTCGTTGCCGCGCTCGATAATCCTTTGTGCGCCGGTATCGGCGAGATCGGCCTGGACTACCACATGGATTACGATGACGACATCGCGCCGGCGCCCCATAGCGTGCAGATTGATTGCATGGCACGTCAGCTCGAAGTTGCCGTGCGCCGCAATGTGCCGGTGGAGCTGCACCTGCGGCACGAGGACTCGGATGGGGAGCGCACTTCGCACGTTGATGCGTACAACGTGCTGCGCGAGGTAGGTGTGCCTCAGGCCGGTTGCGTGCTGCACTGCTTTGGCGAGGATCGAGCCACAATGGAGCGCTTTGTGGGTTTGGGCTGCTATATCGCCTATGGCGGCGCGGCCACCTTTAAGCGCAACGACGACGTGCGCGAGGCATTTGCGGCGACCCCGCTCGATCGCATTTTGTTCGAGACGGATTGTCCCTATATGGCGCCGGAGCCCATTCGTGGTCTTGAGTGCGAGCCGGCAATGATTTCTATCACGGCAAACACGCTGGTCAACGACCGTGTCGATCGTACCGGCGAGGATGCTGAGGCAATCGCGCGAGCAGCTTGGGAAAATGCCTGCAAACTTTTTCAAAAATAGTTCTTGCGTTCGCGATGGTGCTCCGTTATTCTAATTCCTGCACGCGGGCGTGGCGGAATTGGCAGACGCGTACGGTTCAGGTCCGTATGGGGGCAACCCCATGAAGGTTCAAGTCCTTTCGCCCGCACCATTAAATGAAAGAGCTCCCAGTAATGGGGGCTTTTTTGTTATGGGCCCATCGCGGGGACTTGAACCTGCGAAGGAGCGAGCGCCAAGAAAACGCGGAGCGTTTTTAGCGAGCTGGCGAGGACGCCGGCAGGCGGCCGAAGCCGGCGCGGATCCGCGAAGCAGATACGCGGACGTCCTTTCGCCCGCACCATTGATTGAAAGAGCTCCCAGCAATGGGGGCTTTTTTGTTATGGGCCTCCTGTTGGTGTCACGTGGCTGCTTCGTGCGGGTATCCTAGTGCCAACGTGTGCCTATCAGAGGAGAGACCATGCTGTTGTCCGGTATTATCGCTGCTCTTACGAGCTTTCTACTTCCCATCATCATTTTGTTGCTGCTGCTCCCCAACGCCTGCTATGTCGTTGAACAGCAGCATGCCGTGATCATCGAGCGTCTGGGCAAGTTCAATCGCATCGTCAACGCGGGCTTCCACATGAAGGTGCCCGTGATCGACCGCAAGGCCGCCACGGTGAGTCTGCGCACCATGAAAAACGGTTTTGGCATCGACGTTAAGACCCAGGACAACGTGACCATCGGCCTTGAGGTCTCTGCTCAGTACCACGTGAGCTATGACATGGGCGCCGGCCCGGCAGATTCGGGCATCTACAAGAGCTACTACATGCTGCAGGAGCCCGTCGACCAGATGCGTGATTTCATCACCGACGCCCTGTGCTCTTCCATCCCTGTCTATACGCTCGATGAGGTCTTTGCCAAGAAGGATGACATCGCCAAGGACGTTAATGCCACCGTGTCCGAGCAGATGGCTGCCTACGGCTTTACCCTCGTGTCGACACTCATCACCAAGATCGCGCTGCCGACCGAGGTCGAGAACTCCATGAACGACATCAATGCTGCCCAGCGAAAGCGCGCTGCTGCGCAGGAGCTCGCCGAGGCCGACCGCATCAAGCGCGTCACCGAGGCGACCGCCGAGGCCGAGGCGATGGAAAAGGCGGGCGAAGGCATCGCCAACCAGCGCAAGGCCATCGCGCTGGGCATCAAGGATTCGCTCGAGATCATCCAGGAGACGGGTGTCGGTAACGACGAGGCCAACCAGCTGTTCATGTTTACGCAGTGGTCCGAGATGATGACAGAGTTCGCTCGCACGGGTAAAACATCGACGGTCGTACTGCCGAGCGATTTCTCGCAGTCGGCCTCGATGTTCGAGCAGATGCTGACCGCCAGCAAAGTTCAAAACGATTCGAAGGAGTAGACGCGCGTGAAATACACCGTCGTTTGCGTCGGTAAGCTCAAGGAGCGCTTTTGGAAGGACGCGTGCGCTGAGTACACCAAGCGCCTAGGTGCCTATGCCAAGGTGGATATCCGCGAGGTGGCCGATATCGACCCGGCTAAGGTGGGCGGCGTGGATGCCGCACGCGACAAGGAGGGTGCGGCGATTCTCGCAGCCCTGCCGCCTCGAGCGCATGTGATCCTGCTTGCCATTGAGGGCAAAGAGCGCTCGAGCGAGGAGCTTTCGGCGCGGCTCGACGATCTTATGCTGCGTGGTAACAGCGACATCGCCTTTGTGATTGGTGGATCGGACGGCGTGAGCGATGACGTGCGCACACGAGCCGACGAGATGCTCAGCTTTGGACGTATTACCTTGCCGCACAACTTGGCGCGCGTGGTGCTGCTGGAGCAAATCTACCGCGCCTGCAAGATCAGCCGTGGCGAGCCGTATCACAAATAGGTCGGCAATACGAAACAATGCCGTGGGACAATAGCCTTCGTTTTGAAGAGCGTGTCTGAGAGGACTATGAGATATGAAGATCGGATTTGTCGGTTTTGGCAATATGGCGAGCGCTATGGCCGATGGCTGGATCGCCGCCGGTGTGGCTGCGAGCGATATGTGCGCCTGCGCGGGCCACTACGACGCCTTGGTCGAGCGTTGTGAGGCACGTGGGATGGTTGCCTGTCGTGATGCGGCGGAGGTTGTCGCCGCATCCGATATCGTGGTTGCTGCGGTCAAGCCATACATGATTGAGAAGGTCTTCGCTCCGCTCAAAGAAACCCTTGCCGACAAGGTTGTCCTTTCGGTCGCCTGGACCTGGGATAGCGCCAAGTGGGAGCAGGTCCTGCCGGGTGTCGCACACATCTCGACGGTGCCCAACACACCGGTTTCGGTGGGCGAGGGCGTTATCGCCTGCGAGAAGGCTTCCACGCTTAGCGATGAGCAGCGTGCCGTGGTGCTCGGTCTGCTCGGAAAGCTTGGCACCGTCGTCGAGCTCGATTCGAGTCTGCTGTTTGTGGGCGGTACCGTGGGCGGTTGCGCACCGGCATTTGTCGCCATGGCGATTGAGGCCTTGGGCGACGCGGCCGTCAAGCACGGTATCCCGCGCGCCGATGCCTATCGCATTGTGAGCCAGATGGTGCTGGGCACGGCAAAGCTGCAGCTTGCGACTGGTCAGCATCCTGCGGCGATGAAGGATGCCGTATGCTCACCCGGCGGCGCCACCATCAAGGGCGTCGTCGCGCTCGAGGATGCTGGCATGCGCAGCGCCCTGGTCAAGGCCATCGACGCCACCCTCCAGTAAAACCTGCCATTTAGGGACAGGTTTATTTTGGCAGGTTTTTCCTGCGGTTTTGTATCTTGAGCAAAAAGCGCCCCGCAACTGGATCAATTCCAGTGGCGGGGCGCTTGCGTTTGTCCAGATAAAACCGACCAAAATAAGCCTGTCTCTTTTTGGCAGGCTAGTCCCAGAAGCCGTCTTGATCGTCCTCGTCCTTGGGGCCGCGGTCGACATACATCTTATGGGTGCGCTTCTCCATTACAAAGGCAAGAATCGCAAACAGTAGGATGCCGCCGGCGAAAAGGATGGCAAAACCGGTGCGGGTGCCAAACAAAAAGGAAAAAACTGCGTCCATTGGGTGCCTTCTTGCGTAGTTGGGTTGGGTCGTAAACGCTCATAAGTATATACTTGCCCATACATGTACAAGGTTGCAACCTAAATGGAATGTATATCGCCGGAGGATCTAATGCTTGATATCAAGTTTGTTCGCGAGAACCCCGATGCCATCGATACCGCCATGGCCAACCGCCAGACGTCTTGGGATCGAGAGAAGTTCTTCGAGCTCGACGACGAGCGCCGTGCCGTCATCACCGAGGTCGAGGAGCTCCAGGCCACGCGTAATGCCGAGTCCAAGAAGATCGGCGCCCTGATGAAGGAGGGCAAGAAGGACGAGGCCGAGGCCGCCAAGGAGGCCGTGCGCGCCGTCAACGAGAAGATTGACGGTCTGGCCGAGCGCCGCACCGCTCTCGAGCAGGAGCAGTACGACTTTATGGCTCACCTTCCCAACATCCCTTGCGAGGCCACGCCGTACGGCAAGGACGAGGACGAGAACATCGAGCGCCGTCGTTGGGGCACCCCGCGCGAGTTCGACTTCGACTTTAAGCCGCACTGGGACCTGGGCACCGACCTCGACATCCTCGATTTCGAGCGCGGCAACAAGCTCTCCGGTAGCCGCTTTACCGTTCTCGGTGGCGCCGGCGCCCGTCTTGAGCGCGCCCTCATCAACTTCTTCCTTGACACGCACACCAGCCGTGGCTTTAAGGAGTGGTGGCCGCCCATCGTCGTCAAGCGTCAGACCATGTTTGGCACGGGTCAGCTGCCCAAGTTCGAGGACGACGCCTATCACGTCTCGGGCGACAACTTCCTGATCCCCACCGCCGAGGTCGTGCTTACCAACCTGCACGCCGGCGAGGTTCTCGATGCTGATACCCTGCCGCGCCGCTACACCGCCTTCACCCCCTGCTTCCGCGAGGAGGCCGGCTCCGCTGGTCGCGACACCCGCGGTATCATCCGCCAGCACGAGTTCGACAAGGTCGAGATGGTCAAGTTTACCAAGCCGGAGGAGTCCGACGAGGAGCTCGAGAGCATGACCGCCGAGGCCGAGTTCCTGCTTCAGCAGCTGGGCCTTCCGTATCGCGTGATTAGCCTGTGCACCGGCGACCTGGGCTTCTCTGCCCGTCAGACCTACGACATCGAGGTCTGGCTGCCGAGCTACAACGCCTACAAAGAGATCAGCTCCTGCTCTAACTGCGGCGATTTCCAGGCCCGTCGCGCCAACATCAAGTATCGCGACCCCGAGAACTTCAAGGGCTCGCGCTACCTGCACACCCTCAACGGTTCCGGCCTGCCGGCTGGCCGCACCATGGCCGCCATTCTGGAGAACTACCAGAACGCCGACGGCACCATCACGATCCCCGAGGTTCTGCGTCCCTACATGGGCGGCCTCGAGAAGATCGAGCCGGTCGCGTAAGCTAGCTGCATAGGCGATTTGCGAGGGCGCTCCTTTTAGGGGCGCCCTTTTTGTGTACGGCTATACCATGCCGTGCGGACAGCTCGATAGAAAACACACGAACAAACGTTCTGTATACAGCCATTTACCTGCTATGCTTTTGCTAGCTAAGAGCAAGAGAAAGGGGATGTGATGGAGCTGTTCGACGAGCGGGTTGTTTTGTTCCAGAGCGATGAGGGCGGGGAGCACCTGCTGGTAACGTGCGAGCCGTCGGGTATGGGTGGCTTGGTGGTTCGGCAGACGAGTGAGGGGCCATTGACGCAATGGTGCTATGAGGAGTCGCCGCATGTGGTCGAGACGTTTGTGGCGCATGAGGCGCTTGTTGTCCTTGAGCACTTCTATGGTGTTGGAACTTCTAATCAGGTGGCCCGAATGCTGAGCATCTCGTTTGCCGACTACGACTGTGCCCAACGGGTGCGGTCGCTTCTGGGGGAGCTTGGCGCCGGGTTCGATGTGATCGAAAAGCCAATCGATCGCACGAAAAGCGCTGATGCTCGTGGCGCAGCGTAACAAATTGTGGCTCGCGCGAAAAAAGTTTGAGATTTTGCTTGACTCTAACGAACTAAAGTGGTTTTATATGTCTTGCGCTGCGGCGTTACCTCAGCTGGATAGAGGGTCTGACTACGAATCAGAACGTCATAGGTTCGAATCCTATACGCCGCACCAATCGAACTTAAAGCCTCCGGCAACGGGGGCTTTTCTTTTAGGCGGTCACCGCATGGATTCGAACCTCGGTCGAGGCGCGGGCGTAAAGAAAACGCGGAGCGTTTTTAGCCCGCGGGCGAGTCCGCCGGCAGGCGGGCGAAGCCGGTGCGTATCCGCGCAAGCGGATACGCGGAATCCTATACGCCGCACCAATCGAACTTGAAGCCTCCGGCAACGGGGGCTTTTCTTTTATGGCAACCATGCATGGATTCGAACCTCGGTCGGGGTGTGCACAGCCTAATCACCACTCCGTAAAATTTTTTCAAATTGTCGCTTGACCCATCGGGGGCTCGCGTGCATAATAATCCGTGCGTTGCGGCGTTACCTCAGCTGGATAGAGGGTCTGACTACGAATCAGAACGTCATAGGTTCGAATCCTATACGCCGCACCAATTGACTTTAAAGCTCCCGGCAACGGGGGCTTTTCTTATATGGGAGCATTGCGGAGATTCGAACCTCGGTCGAAGCCGGAGTGGATGCGCGGAATCCTATACGTCGCACCAATAGACTTTAAAGCTCCCAACAACGACTGCTCTTCTATATCGCGAGGCATCGAAGATCGCACCAAGCCCTCCAAATGAGTAAAAACTAAATTCAATAACTTTTTTTGAAAAAATGCTTGACCATTATTCAGTCCATGTGCATAATAATCAACAAGTCGCGGCGTTACCTCAGCTGGATAGAGGGTCTGACTACGAATCAGAACGTCATAGGTTCGAATCCTATACGCCGCACCATTTGAACTTAAAGCCTCCGGCAACGGGGGCTTTTCTTTTACGCCGGCATCCCATGGATTCGAACCTCGGTCGAGGCGCGAACGTGAAGCGGACTATTTCTTATCGACTCGTGTAAGATTCCGAGTAGGTGTCGCGGCCCATCCGCGACCACTCCTTCTTTCAACGACTGATCAGGGTGATATTTCGTGGCAGAGCGTCCGACATACAAGCTCAGGTTTCTCGACCCCAAAAAGCGTTTTCCATCGATGCCAGAGCAGCCTGCGGGGCGCTCATATGGTGTTGTCTGGAAAGTCTTTGGCGAGGACCCCAAAGAGTCGTGCTATGTCGTCGAATTCGTCGGCAAAACTCACATATCGCTCTTGGGCTACGTGAGCGTGTCGGGCAAGGTTTATAAGGTTGACCGCCCTGTTCGGGAAGTACCGTTGCCCGAGGACCCTGACATGGAGCTGGTCCTTCACGAGTCCGATTCCAGTATTGGCGAGATTATGGTGAGGGAAGCTAACGGTGCAATGCGCGCGTGTGCGCGAACTGCCGGCTCTCCCGAAGGCCCCATGCGCGAGCAGTCCGACCACGAGACATGGAATTCGACCCGCGCCCTTCCTTTCGGCGAGTTCATGGCCTCGATGTTCTTGCGCTACGTGATATTTGCCAACTCCGAAAGCGCTATTGCGAACACGGCGGGCGTCGACGGTCTCGATGCAGGCATGCAAAACGTTGTCGACAAGATCAAACTCGTAAAGTTGCCCGAGCCGGTCGAGGTGTTTTTGGGCTTTGACACGGCACCGCTCCCCGATGCTATCGAGACGCTGCTTTACCGTGTTGACCATGCCGAGAATCCGAGCGGTATCGAGCGTTATGCCGCCGCCCTGATGAGCGAGATCGACTTGCCCCGCCTGCGCACCATTGCTGCCAAGTCCGAAATGAGCCTAGCGCGCATTGACCGCTCAAAGCTGTTCTATCTCAATTTTGATCGTAGCCTGCTGGACCAGGACGAGATTGACATGCTGCTTGCCATCGAGTGCTGTCTCAACCGCCTCTCCGGCATCCTTGAGCGCATCGGGGCCGGATTGGCCCCCGCGGCATCCTCGCCGAGCCTTGAGGGCTGCGCGCTCTTTGATGCGTGGCATATCGCCAAGACGACCAACGATGTTCCCCGACTGCTCGATACGACCTCGAGCGACAACCCGTGGGGCAAACCCGGAACGGTAGCTTGCCAGCCGGGCGGTGAGTGGGATGTGCGTACCCGCTTCGCGCGTATCGTCGAGGCGCTTAACGTGGTCACACGGCTCGACTATACCTATCGGGCAAACGTTGCCGAGGGGATTATGCTCGTTCGGTTTGGGCACTCTGTCGTGGATGCCATGCCACAACGTGAATACGACGCCCGGGAGGATGTCTGGCGCGAGTTGGACGAGAACGCGCGTGTGATTTGGGCCGCGGAGCACGACGCGCGCGTGGCGCTTACGCTGGCAGCGGCTTGCTTTGCCGCAGGTGCCTGCATTGCGCGCTGCTATGTTCAGATTGCGGCTCCCGACGCCGAGCAGGGCGAGCGCGTCATTGCAACATATTCCTTTGGGCGTGCGGCCTATCTGGCCAATTGCGTGCCTGTCGCCAAGGATCTTGAGAGCATGGATATGGACGATATGCCGTGCAAGCGCATGCTTGAGGCATATGAGTCGGACGCGCCGGATGCGATTGAGCCTGCAGAGGTTCACGCTCGCCCGCGTGACGACCACCGTTCGCTGCCGCCGGCGTTGCGCGACCTGCTGCTTGCCGATACGGCTGATGAGCTCGAGGTCATGGAGATGGACGACGACCCGTATGTGGCGCGCGTCGTTGAGTTGCGCGAGCAGGCAAAAGTTGACCGTGCAAGCGCGTTTGAGGGCTTCTCCCGTCTTGTTGAGGAGCTGGAGGCCAAGTGTGCCGTTGCCGAGCTTTTGGCAACGGGTCCGGTCCAGACGCAGTTTTGCGACAACCAGCTGGTACGCATGGTGCTGCCGGTAATGGAGGAAGACCGCTCCGTTCGTATTTTGCGTGCTCCCGATGCGCTGTACTTTGCCCAGCACGAGATCTGCAGTTATTACGCCGAGCAGGAGGATTTTGAACGGGCATTGCCCGAGGTGCGTCGTCTTTACGATCTGGCTCGCTCGTCCATGCAGTCGCACTTTGCGCTCATCAACGTGCTGGCGCGCCTGGAGCGCTTTGACGAGATTATCGAGGTGGCGCGCCACGGCCTGCGCATTGCCAGTGACCGTTCCGCAATCGGTTATCTGTTCTATCGTCTGGCGTTTGCCTATTGGAACTGCGACCAGCTCGAGCTCGCGTTGGCGTGCTACCGCCTCGTGCCGCGCGGCGAGGAGTCGGGTAGCAGCGCGCTGGAGGAAATGCAGGGCCTTATGAACGAGATGGGCGTCAACGAGCCGCCGACGTTCGAGGATGCGGTTGAGACCATCCGTAAGGCCGGGCTCGAGCTGCCTCCCGTGTCCGCTGTGACCAACCAGCTGGCGGATGCCGCCGTGCAGCTGGTCGATAACGGCTTCTTTTTCCTGGCGCGCGTCTGCATCTTCCAAATGTGGCGCACCATGGGCAACGATGAGCTCGGCTCCCTCAGTCGCTCGCTGGGGTAGGGGCGATATAGAGGGGCCGCACCGCGCTATTTGTATCGGCGCGGGCGGGAGGACCCGGCAGGATCGGTAAGGCATAAAGCCGCCGAGCCTGCTAAAACTGTTAAACTCTGCTAAAGTTGCTAAACTTTGTTAAAGTTGTTAAAACTAGCAGAGGAGGGCAGAATGACGAAAGCTGTTAACCCCTTTAAGCCAACGGCGGGCATGAATCCGCCTGAGCTTATCGGACGGGACACTGTTTTGGATGACTTTGCCGAGGCTCTTGAGAATGGTCCTGGTGCCCCCGATCGACTCATGCGCATCTCGGGCGTCCGAGGCACAGGTAAAACGGTGCTCCTTAATGCATTGGGTGACCTTGCACGCAAAAAAGGATTCGAGGTCGTTGACGTTGCCTCCAATGCTGGTTTTTGCAATAGAATCCTCGAGGCTCTGCAGCGAAACATTCGTCTTGAATCAATCTCGATTTCCCCATCGATTTTAGGGGTCAGCCTTGGCTCCATGGAGATGTCGAAGTCGGCCTCTCATCTGGGCGAGGCGATGTACGATGCTGCGAAGCGCGGTGGTCTGCTCATTACGCTCGACGAGATCCAGGATGCCTCAACTGAGGAAATGCGCGAGCTAGGCAATGAGATGCAGCTCTTGATCCGCCAAGGAGCGAATGTCGCTTTCGCTTTCGCCGGGCTGCCGACATCGGTAGATGGCGTGGTGGTGGATGATACGTTGACGTTCCTTCAGCGAGCCAAACATGTTGAACTTACTCGGCTTTCCGATTTTGAAGTTGGCGGATCGTTTGAGGATACGATGAGACGAGCGGGCAAGGAGCTCGACAAAGGTGCCGCTGAGCTATTAACAAAAGCTTCGGCAGGCTATCCCTTTATGGTCCAGCTGGTCGGATATTACGCTTGGCAGGTTGCTGCGCGCAGTGGGGCGGAGAGCGTGAGCGAAGAGGCGGCTCGTAAGGGTATCCAGGCGGCTCTTGATAGCTTTAATGCTATGGTGATTGCCCCAGCGCTGCGCAGGGTGTCGGAACGGCAGTTTCAGTATCTCGCGGCGATGGCTCAATGCGAGGGCGTCGATATCGCCAACGGCGATATCGCCAAGAAGATGGGTTTGTCGGCGAACAAAGTTGGGTCATATCGCAAGCGTCTGATCGATGCGGGGTTGATTGAGCCCGCGGGCTATGGCTGTGTTTCGTTTGCAATTCCGTACATGCGCGATTATCTGTTGGAGACCGTTCGAGAGGACTAATAAAGAATGGGCTGTCCGCGCTGTCGCTGGGGCCGTCCTTGTATCTTTGTCTCAATCTGTAACATCTGGAGGGGATTACGGCCTGCAGATGTTACAGATTGAGATGATTGACTGAGACGTTTACTGGTAAAAGAGAGGTAAAAGAGGAAACGCCTCAAAATTCCCCTTGCCCAACTTCGGCTGTTTGGTTACTATAGAACGGCTGTTACGGAGAGCTGACCGAGAGGCCGAAGGTGCTCGCCTGCTAAGCGAGTATGCCCCAAAAGGGCATCTGGGGTTCGAATCCCCAGCTCTCCGCCAGTATGACTTTGAAGAAGGGTCCCATTTGGGGCCCTTTTTTATTATCAAGAATGGCGGCTGGGGATTAGAGTCCGAAAGGGCGTGAACATTAGGCAAACACGGGGCGCTTGAAAACGGGGAGACCCAGGCGTGCTCGTGCACCCCGGTGTGGGGTTCCGAGGGGATGGAGTAGAAATATGGTAAAGGTCGGGCTGCGTAAGCCGAATCTAAAGACATCACTCAAGGCAAGAACGACCGGCAGAGCGAAGCGCGCGGTAAGGCGGGCGATAATCCCCGGCTATGGTAAGAAGGGCATGGGGTGGATCAAAAATCCGAAGAAGGCTGCTTACAATGCCGTATACAGCAGAACGACCGTCGGAGTTGGGGATGTCGCTCGCGCCGTTGCTAAATCAGGCGCTCGGAGCTCGGCGTCAAGGACGTCCTCAATTACTGTTTCATCGCATGAAATTACACCTTTGGCGAAGCCTGAACAGAAATCTCTCACTCGAGAGATTACGTCGGTTGACAGGGCAAACAAGGCGCTTTTGCTATGCTTCCTTCTTGGGTGGTCGGGCGCTCATAGGGCGTATGCACGGATGTGGGGTAGCTTCTTTCTATATCTCTTTACCTTTGGCCTTTTTGGATTTGGTTGGCTGTTTGATATTGTGACACTACTGATGAGACGCTCCGAGCTAAGGCGTCTCGGCGACAGTGATCCGACTCAACAGCAAGCGCCATGTTCCGTTGATTCTACATTCGATCGAAATGTCGCCGACTCCGGAAATTGGGAACAGCGTGGAGATGGGGAGGCTGCGGCTCGGCTAGAGCTTCAACGTAAAAACCGTGCCTATATGGAAGAAAACGGCATCGACGTGGAGATGTTTACCGAGGAAAAGGTCGCGGCGGACGCCTTGCGAACCATTGAGTCGGTATGCCCGTGCATGCTTAGGTTTGACCGAGGCATGAGCGAAGAGGAGCCAAGCATCAGCTTTTGCTCTCCAACAAAGACGGGGAAAATGCCCAAGAATGTCGTCGAGGCCCGCATTTACCATCAGGATGTGAAGCTATTGATGGATTCCCACGGCTTCGAATTGCCGGAGTATGGTGACAGCATCAATGTCATGATTAGTTATCTAGCTGATGGGCGCATAAATAAAGTCGATATCCATGGGTTCCATAATGGCCGCTCCGTTAGTGTCTCCATTCGCAGGCGGAGCGACGATCTTGTTATGACGAGTGCGGGCACCATCGGAGAAACGGGTGCCTGGCAATCGCTGTGTCCTGGGGCAGACCCCTCATCTGGGGATCTTTTCAGGGCCTTGACCAAGGAGGTCGAAAGGATCTACTGGCATGCCCGGTGGACCCGTTTTCAAGGTCCGAAAAGACACAGCGAAGGTAAACGGCTAGCAATGTCGCTTTGGTGATTCTGACGCATCCCGTTTAAGAGGTATTCAAAAAGAGGCGCCCGTTGGACGCCTCTCCAATCTCAAATGTAATGTTCCCCCAGCCCTACACCTCGGGCGCCTTGGCTACGATCTCGCTCTCGGCTGTGAGCGGGTGATTGTCGATGCGGCGGCCCAAGCGATCGAGCTTCACGAGTATCCATTCAATGGGATTCGGCCCTGCGCCTTCCTCGTCGGCAACCAGGTCCATAACGGCGATTTTGGTGCCGTCCTGCTTGAGCGTAACGCTGCCCACCTTGTCGCCCACATGCACCGTGCCCGAAAGATCGTCGTAGCTAACCTTTTCGGTCACCTCGCCGGCAAGGGAAAACACGGTCGCTTGCGCCGTGGGGTCGGCGAGCGTGGCGTCGATCGTCTTGTCCGTCCAATCTGTCTGGCTAATGCGTGCCATAAGCGGGTTGCCGTTGGCGGTCTTTTCCTGCGTGTTGGCGATTGCGACCGTCACCTTGTGACCGTAGTACCAATTGGCAAGGGTTGCGGTATCGGTAAAGCGCTGGTCGGTGGTGGTGGAGTTCAAAACGACGGTGTAGATCTCGTCGCCATCGCGGTTGTAGGCACCCGTAAAGCAATAGCCCGCATCGTCGGTGGTGCCGGTCTTGCCACCGATGTTGCCATCTTGGCCCAGCAAATAGTTATGCGTGTCCATGGAATGCGAATGGTCGGTGCCGTCGGCGCCCGTGACCTCGATCCAGGAATCCTCGCTCGCTACGACCTCGCGGATCGTATCGTTTTTCATGGCCTCCTGCATCATCAGCGCTACGTCGTGTGCGGTTGAGTGCATATCGCCAGCCCACTCATCAAAGTCCAGACCATGCGGGTTTTCAAAAAGCGTACCGGTGCAGCCGAGCTTCTTAGCGCGCTCGTTCATGGCCTTCACAAAGGTTGCCTCGGCGTCTTTGGTCTTAGGCTCGATCTTCTTGCCCACATATTCGGCGAGCACGACGGCGGCGTCGTTGCCCGAGGGAATCATCAGGCCGCGCAGTGCCTGCTCCACGGTAAGCTCGTCGCCTTCGAGCAAGCCGGCGGTCGAATTACCCACGGTGGCTGCGGCGTTGCTCACCGTGACCTTCTCGTCCATCTTGCAATTCTCGACGGTTAGGATTGCGGTCATGACCTTGGTGATCGAGGCGATTTTGACCTGCTCATCGGCGCCGCGCCCGTAGTAGACGGTGCCGTCTTTGCCCATGACGAGCGCATTGGTCGCATCGATATCGGGCAGATTTTCGGCCGTGATGCCGCGCGCATCGGCGGTTTTGCCGCAAACATTGTCGGTCGTGAGTACTTGGGCGCCGGCGACGGTGGGCACGCCAGCGGCAAGGGCGATAGCGCAGACAAAGCCGGCGGCAAGCTGAGCTGAGCGCTTTGCAAAAGAGGTGAGGGACTTCACAGATTTCGCTTTCGACGGGATGGTCTCTTCTGGAACTAGAGTATATCATTTGCCGGTGTCGGCGATCATCGCGTGCGTGCGTGCGTGGCCCACATCCGCGCCCGAACGGGCACAAGGGTGCTTAAGGCCGACTTAATCACCCACGCTTGTTGTGTGTGGCGTGCGCCCCCTCGGGCATAATGGAGCGCGAGAGGAGCACGCATGAACGAGCGCATTTTGGTAGTTGATGACGAAAAGGCCATCGCCGACTTGGTTGGTATCTACCTTACAAAAGAAGGCTTTGACGTACAGGTCGCCTATAGCGGGGCCGATGCTGCCAAGGCAATCTTGGAGCAGGAGTTCGATCTGGCGCTGCTGGATGTCATGCTGCCCGATATCGATGGGCTTGAGTTGCTGCGTACGATCCGTTCCAGCCATACCTATCCCGTGATCATGCTGACGGCGCGCGATGCCCAGCAAGACAAGATCGAGGGCCTTTCGCTTGGCGCGGACGATTACGTGGTTAAGCCGTTCCGCCCGCTGGAGCTCATCGCGCGCGTGCACGCTCAGCTTCGTCGCTACACCAGCTACGGTAGCCGTGCACAGGCGGCCGAGTCGCCGACCATCCAGTTCGACGGCCTAGAGATCAACCGCGATGCCCGTTCCGTAACGGTGGACGGTGCGCCGGTTCGCCTCACGCCCATCGAGTATTCCATCTTGCTGTATCTGGTCGAGCATCGCGGCAGTGTGGTGGCCGTGGAGGATCTGTTCCGCGCGGTGTGGAACGAGGATTTTATGCCCGGCTCCAACAATACGGTGATGGTGCACATTCGCCACCTGCGCGAAAAGATCGGCGATGACGCTCAAAAGCCGCGCTTTATCAAAAACGTCTGGGGCGTCGGCTACATAATCGAATAACGCCTTTGATGGTGGGGAAGTGGATATGACAAAAGACGATAGGCAGGCATTCGAGGTGCCCGATCGACTTTTTGAGCATGTAAGGTCGGTTGTCGACAATCGCGCGCTCGCGACGGTGCTGCTCTTTTTGCTGAGCCTGCTGCTGATCGGCATTGACAACATCGTCGGCATCCTGGCGGTGCTGCTCATCGGCTTTTTGCTGATCGATCGCTTTGAAATCGTACGCCGTTGCGTGGTGATTGGCGGGGCCGCATGGGCTATCACATTGGCGATCGGTGCCATGGCGCTCGGCGGCATCGAGGGGCCGGTGCTGTTCGACGCTGCCTTTGTGTTCAATATGCTCGGCTTTGTCTTGGCGCTTGCCGTGTGTGTTCTGTTCTTTTGCGGTCGCGCGCTGTACTACCAGGGCTATGAGCAGGGGGAACAGCATGCCGACCGCGTGCTTGCCGCCCGTATCCAGGATCGCCTGATCGATCACCCCGACGCGTGGGACAACATCGACGGTGACTTTCTTGAGGTCGAGGGCGCACTCAACAGCGTGCGCGATAGCGAGCGTAAGGTCCAACAGGCTCTGCGCGACGAGTCGCATCGCAAGGACGACCTAGTCACTTACCTTGCCCATGACCTGCGCACGCCGCTTGCCAGTGTGGTGGGATATCTTTCGCTGTTGCAGGAGGCACCCGATCTGCCGGTTGAGCAGCGTGCTCGATTTACGGGCGTGGCGCTCGACAAAGCGCATCGGCTTGATGCGCTCATTGAGGAGTTCTTCGATATCACGCGCTTCGACTTCCACGATATCGTGCTTACGCGCGGTTACGTTGACTTGGGGTTGTTGCTGGCACAGGTGGCCGACGAGTTCTATCCCATCCTCAACGAGCAGCATAAGGAGGCCCAAGTTGATGTGTGCGAGGACCTGACGGTGCTCGTGGATGGCGACAAGATGGCCCGCGTCTTCAACAACATTATGAAAAACGCCGTCGCCTATAGCTACGAAGGCTCGACGATCACGATTGAGGCGAGGCGCATGGATGATGGCGGCGTGCGGGTGCGTTTTATCAACCAGGGCGATCCGATTCCGGCGGCAAAGCTCAAGGTGATCTTTGAGAAATTCTACCGTCTGGATGCGGCTCGTGCGACCAATCGTGGCGGTGCCGGTCTGGGCCTTGCCATTGCCAAGGAGATTGTCGCGGCGCACGGCGGCGCCGTTGCGTGCGAATCGACGCCCGAGCACACGGTATTCACCATCGAGTTGCCCGCCGCATAGCCAGGCTGCCCTTACAAACACTTGACAATGCGCTCACGTGCGTATGAGCCGCAATTCCTACTATCGATACTGCTGAATTGATATCGATATGGAGGTATGCGGTATGACGGCTGCTGCGGCTATGGAGCCCACGGAGCTTGAGGAACTCATGGAGGCGCAGGCCGAGGCCGCGCACGAGCGCGAAGTTGGGGATGCGACGCGCCCCACGGCAGAGGACCTTGCCGCCTCGCCGACGCGCATCGATGTTGAGGGCCTCGACCTGTTCTATGGCGACCATCATGCGCTCAAGGACGTGAACATCAAAATCCGCGACAAGCAGATCACCTCGTTCATCGGGCCTTCGGGCTGCGGAAAGTCCACGCTGCTGCGCTGCTTTAACCGCATGAACGATGGCATCAAGGATTGCCGCATCGAGGGCAAGATTGCGCTCGACGGCCAGAATATCCTGGGCGATTACGACATCTGCCGCCTACGTCAGCGCGTGGGCATGGTCTTCCAGCGCCCCAACCCGTTTCCCATGAGCATCTACGACAACGTGGCCTATGGTCCGCGCGGCATGGGCGTGCGCGATCGCGCCGTGCTCGATGAGCTTGTCGAGGACTCCCTGCGCCGCGCCGCATTGTGGGACGAGGTCAAGGATAAGCTCAAGGAGTCGGGCCTGGGTCTTTCGGGCGGGCAGCAGCAGCGCCTGTGTATCGCCCGTGCTCTGGCCGTGCAGCCCGAAATTCTGCTGATGGACGAACCGACCTCGGCCCTCGATCCCGTGTCGACGCTGGTGGTCGAGCAGCTGGCCTGCGAGCTCAAGGAGACGTGCACGTTGGTGGTCGTTACACACAACATGCAGCAGGCCGCGCGTATTTCCGATTCGGTTGCGTTCTTCTTGTTGGGCGAGCTGGTGGAGCACGCGCCCACCGCGCAGCTCTTTAAGAATCCGACCGATCCGCGCACGGCGGATTATTTGACGGGCCGTTTTGGCTGATACTATCGAGTGCAGGCGCCTTTAGGGTTAAGATGCGGTCATACCGGCCGCAAAGGGGTTCAACATGATCTACTACGTCGAGGACGACGACAACATCAGGGATTTGACGGTCTATGCTCTGCGCAAGCAGGGAATCGAGGCCGAGGGCTTTTCGTGCGATGGCGAGTTTAAAGCTGCCGTGGCGCGACGGGTACCCGATGCCGTCCTGCTCGACATCATGCTGCCCGATACCGATGGCTTGGCGATTATGCGTCGACTGCGTGCCGACCGCCTGACGGCGACGGTGCCCATCATGATGCTTACCGCCAAGGACACCGAACTCGACAAGGTGATGGCGCTCGATGGCGGTGCGGACGATTACCTGACTAAGCCGTTTTCGCTCATGGAGCTTGCGAGCCGCTGCCGCGCACTGCTGCGTCGCGGCGGCATGGTCAAGCAGGCGAGCGATGTGCTCAGCGTGGGCGACATCGTGCTCTCGCCCAGCCATCGCGAGGTGACCGTTGCCGGCGAGCCGCTTAAGCTCACCCTGCGCGAGTTCGACCTGCTCGAGTACCTCATGCGCAAGCCCGGCGTGGTTTTTACCCGCGAGTCGTTGCTGCAGAGCGTGTGGGGCTGGGACTTCGACGGCGGTTCGCGCACCGTTGACGTGCACGTGCAGACGCTTCGCCAAAAACTGGGCGAGCATGCCAGGGCCATCGAGACCGTGCGCGGCGTGGGTTATCGCCTGGCCGAGCCTTCTGCCGGTGATGGTGCCGAAGGCGACGACACCGCGGCCACCGCATCGGAGGAGTAACCCGTGGTCTTCGCCCCCCAGGGAAAACATACGCTGTCGCACCGCGTTTTTGTGACGATCTTTGTCTGCGCCATGGCGGTTATCGTGGCGTTTACGGTGCTGGGTGCGTTCTTTGTGCAAAACACTTTGGCGGATGCCACGAGTGCCAATCTGGCGCAGGAAACCGAGCTCATTGCTGCCGCCCTCGACGAGCAACAGGAGCCCATTCCGTTCTTGCGAAGCCTCGATCGCGAGGATCTTCGTATCACGCTGATCAATAAGGACGGATCTGTTGCCTACGACAACGAGGCGTCGCCTTCCACACTGCCCAACCATGGCGATCGCCCCGAGGTCATCGAGGCCTTTGAGAGTGGTTCGGGTTCCGCGGAGCGCGCAAGCTCTACACTCGACGAGATTATGCTGTATCGCGCCGTCACCCTTGATAACGGCCAGGTCGTTCGCTTGGCGCAGGCCCAGCCTGGCGTTGCGGCGATTTTGCTGTCGATGCTGGCGCCGATGCTGCTTATCGCAGCAGCGGGTGCAGTACTCTCGTTTTTTATGGCGCGCCGTGAGTCCCGTGCCATCATCGCGCCGTTGCAAGAGGTGGATTTGGATCACCCACGCCGTAGCTATGAGCACGCCTATGCCGAGATGGTCCCCATGCTTGAGCGTATCGAGTCGCAGCGCCAGGAACTCAAGCGCCAAATGGCGGTGCTAGCGGACAACGACCGTATGCGCCGTGAGTTCACGGCGAATATCACCCATGAGCTCAAGACGCCGCTTACGGCGATTTCGGGCTATGCCGAGCTCATCGCAAATGGCATGGTCGAGGGCGAGGACGACCTACGCAACTTTGGTGGTCGCATCTATCGTGAGGCGGGCCGCTTGGCAGCGCTTGTCAACGACATCCTTACGCTGTCTAACTTGGACGAGGCCGAACGTGCAACTGAAGGCGAGGCAGTGCCCATTGGGTCCACGGAGCCCATTGAGCTCTCGCGTGCGATCTACGCGGTTGAACAGCGTCTTGAACAGGTTGCCCGTCAGGCGAATGTGACGATAAGTCATGAGACCAAGCCTGTGGTCATCGAAGGCGTGTCGCGCTTGGTCGACGAGCTCATCTATAATCTGGCAAGCAACGCCATCCGCTACAATCGGCCCGGCGGTACGGTTACGCTGCAGTGCGGCACCAACGACGAAGGCCATCCGTTCCTCGCTGTCGCCGACACGGGAATCGGTATCGCGCCTGAAGAGCAGGGCAAGGTATTTGAGCGGTTCTATCGCGTGGACAAGAGTAGGTCCAAGGCACGCGGCGGAACCGGCCTGGGGCTTGCCATTGTCAAGCATGCGGCCCTGTATCATCACGCCACGCTTGATCTGTCGAGCGAGTTGGGCGTGGGAACCACCATTACGGTGACGTTTCCCATACAGCAGGACGAGCCATTCGCATAGCGATACAACACAGATATTGATGTAGACGCCGCATTTGACTTTCGGGTGCGGCGTTGTTGTGCAATTTTACGATTGCTTCCGACATTTTTACAGGAGAGCCTGTTTCTTATGTATAGAGTTTGGTCTCGGTAAAAAGATGCGATAACATACAGACAGTTTTGTCAATCCGAACTGGGGAAATGAAAGGCAAGCTGCATGACCCTTCTCGAACTGTTCCAGCTGCTGAAGAAGCACCTCAAGCTGGTCATCACCCTTCCGGTGGTCTGCGCGATCGCCATGGGCATCGTGTCCTTCGTTGCGATGGACAACACCTATACCGCGACGACGAGCATGTACATTCTCGCCAAGACCGACGATAGCGGTCAGATGAGCTACAACGATCTCTCGGCGAGCCAGATGCTTTCCAACGATATCGCCACGCTGCTGGATAGCGATAGCGTTAAGAGCGGCGCCGCCAAGGAACTGGGCCTCACCGATCTGGATGACTACAAGGTGTCTGTTTCCTCCGAGACCACCACGCGTGTCATTACGCTTTCGGTTACCGGCACCGATGCCAAGGAGACGGCTGAGGTCGCAAAGGCCATAGCTAGTTCGGTGAGTACGGTCGCTCAGAACGTCGGCGCTGCCCAGAGCATCAACGTTATCGACGAGGCTAAGACCCCCGAAGCCCCCAGCGGTCCCAAGCGTATGCTGTACGTTGCTGTCGCGTTCCTCGCCGGTATCTTTATCGCAGTTGCCTATGTCGTTTTGGCAGACATGCTCAATACCCGCATCCGCGGTGCCGAAGAGGCAGAAGAGCTCCTGGGCATTCCCGTTGTTGGCCGAATTCCGGCTATGAAAGGTGGTAAATAGGCATGGCTAAGGCAAAGAACACCGATAAGCTCGTTGTACAGAATGCCGCCAAGACCCTTCTGGCCAACATCCGCTTTGCGAGCGTGGATGACCCCATTCGCACCATCACCGTTACCTCCTCGATTCCCAACGAGGGCAAGTCTACGGTTTCCATCAACCTTGCCCAGGCTATCGCCACGAGCGGCAAGTCCGTGCTCCTGGTCGAGGCCGATATGCGCCGCAGGTCCCTTTCCGATATGCTCGGCGTTCGTTCGCGCGGCGGACTCTATGCGGTTCTTTCCGAGCAGATCTCCATTGACCAGGCGATTGTCGAGACGGGTCAGAAGAACTTCTACTTCCTCGATGCCGAGCCGCATATTCCCAATCCTGCTGACATCATCGTCTCTCACCGCTTTGCCAAGCTGGTAAAGGCACTGTCCGCCAAGTTTCAGTACGTCATCTTTGATGCTCCCCCGGTCGGCACCTTCATCGATGCTGCCGAGATCGCAAGTCTGACCGACGGCACGCTGTTCGTGGTGCGCGAGGACTTCACCAAGCGCGAGGAGGCACTCAACGCTATCGGCCAGCTTAAGAAGTCCGAAAAGGTCAAGCTCATCGGTACCGTTATGAACTACTGCGAGACCGAGACCAGCGAGTACTACTACTCCTACTACACCAAGGACGGTAAGAAGGTGAAGAAGGGCTCCGACGATCGGGGGACTTCCAAAAAGGGCATCTTCACCAACCGAGCAAACGTTTAGTTGATTAAGGCTGACCTATGCGTGACATTCATTGCCATATCTTGCCGGGTGTAGACGACGGCGCCGCCGATCTCGATGAGAGCTTGGCGATGCTCGAGGCTGCCAAGCGGGCCGGTGTAACCAGAATCGTTTGCACTCCTCACTGCCGTGATCCCTATTTTGATTACGACAAGATGTGGGATGCCTTTGAACTGCTGCGTGATAACGCTGACGGTTTTCCGCTCCAGATGGGCTTCGAGGTCAACCATCGAAAGCTCGTTGAGCTTGGTATCGATGCCGCGGAGCACTTGCATTTCGATGGGACCAACGAGTTTCTGCTCGAGCTTTCGACGCATGCCGATGCGTATGCGTTTAGAGAGTACGAGAACACGATTTACGTTTTACAGTGCCGTGGCTACCAGGTGATCATCGCTCATCCTGAGCGCTATCGTGCGGTTCAAAAGGATGTAAGCGTGGCGGAGCGCCTGGTCGATATGGGCTGCAAGCTGCAGGCTTCGGCGGACTTTATTGCCGGCGGTCGCTTTGGTCGCGAGAAAAAGCCGGCACAGCGCCTGTTCGATCAGAACCTGTACAGCTTCATCGCGAGCGATGCCCATAACGTGGGTCATTACGACTGCCTGGCGAAGGCTCGCGCGAAGTTTAGCGTACGCGGAGCTCATTTTCGCTAAAATCTGTCCCTAACGTTCGCATTGAATGAAAGGGCAGCCATGGATATCCAACTTAAGACGGGATGCTTTGATGACGCGGCGTTGGTGCGCCGCGTCGTTTTTATGGACGAGCAGGGCTACGAGAATGAGTTCGACGCTATCGACGAGGATCCGAACTGCATTCATGTGACGCTCTATGTAGACGACGAGCTTGCCGGTTGCTCGCGCGTGTTTCCCGAAGAGCTTGAGCGCGCGGCTGACGCAGAGGCTCCGGTGTCGCCGGCGTGCGACTTGGACGAAGGCGTTGCGGCGGAGGAGACCTACATTATGGGGCGCGTGGCTGTGCTGCCGAGCATGCGTCGTCGCGGACTGGCGAGTGCGATCGTCGAGACCAGTGCTTCGTGTGCACGCGATGCCGGCGCTAAGCTTATTAAGCTGCATGCGCAGGAATACGTGCTGCCGCTCTATGCAAAGGCGGGCTACACGCAAATTGCCCCGGTAGATTACGAAGACGAGGGCCAACCCCATGTCTGGATGGCCAAGCGCGTAGATGGCAGATAGGGACGTTCCTTTTCTGCCGGCAGTTGGGGACACTCCTTGGCAATTGGCGCATCGGAGCGCTTAGACATACAGTTTTTCGATTCCGTATGTATATATGCGCGCTAATGGGTTATAAAATCTAAGTCTGAACATAGCAGGTCTGCGATGCGGCTCGGGCGACCGGGCCGTTTTTGCGGACGGGGGTAGCGCGAAAGGACTGCACATGCGTCAATTTAAGACCGAGAGCAAAAAACTGCTCGACCTCATGATCAACTCCATCTACACCAATAAGGAAATCTTTCTGCGCGAGCTGATCTCTAACGCGAGCGACGCCGTCGACAAGCTCAACTTTAAGAGCCTGCAGGATCCGAGCGTCAAGATCGACCAGGGCGACCTGGCCATTCGCGTCTCCTTTGATAAAGACGCCCGCACCATTACCATCTCGGATAACGGCATTGGCATGACCGCCGAGGAGCTCGAGCGCAATCTGGGCACCATCGCCCATTCCGGCTCCGAGGAGTTTAAGACCGAAAATGCCGAGCAGCAGGGTTCGGATGTCGACATCATCGGCCAGTTTGGCGTGGGCTTCTACTCGGCTTTTATGGTCGCCAGCCATGTGAAGGTCGTCAGCCGCGCCTATGGCGCGGATGTCGCCCATGTGTGGGAATCCGACGGTCTTGAGGGCTACACCATCGAGGACGGCGAGCGCGCCGAGCATGGTACCGATGTCATTCTGACGCTGCGCGAGAACGAGAAGCTCGATGCCGACGGCGAGGCCGAGACCTACGATCGCTTCCTGACCGAGTGGGGCCTCAAGAGCCTGATTCAGCAGTACAGCAACTATGTGCGCTACCCGATCCAGATGATGGTGTCCAAGAGCCGCCAGAAGCCCAAGCCCGAGGATGCCGGCGACGATTACAAGCCCGAGTACGAGGACTACCAGGAGCTCGAGACCGTCAATTCCATGACACCGATTTGGAAGAAGCGCAGCTCCGATGTCGAGCAGAAGGACTACGACGAGTTCTACAAGTCCACGTTCCACGACTTTGACGATCCTGCGCGCACCATCAGCTTCCATGCCGAGGGCACGCTCGAGTATGACGCCCTGCTGTTTGTGCCGGGCCGCGCGCCGTTCGATCTGTACAGCAAGGACTACGAGAAGGGTCTGGCGCTCTACAGCTCCAACGTTCTGATTATGGAGAAGTGCGACGACCTGCTGCCCGACTACTACAACTTTGTCCGCGGCGTCGTGGATTCCGCCGACGTGTCGCTCAACATCTCGCGCGAGACGCTGCAGCAGAACCGTCAGCTCAAGGCTATCGCCAAGCGTGTCGAGAAGAAGATCACCGCCGACCTTGAGGATATGCGTGACAACGACCGCGAGGCCTACGAGAAGTTCTTTGAGAACTTTGGCCGCGGCCTTAAGTACGGCATCTACTCGAGCTATGGCATGAAGGCCGATGAGCTCGCCGACCTGCTGCTGTTCTGGTCTGCCAAGGAACAGAAGATGATTACCCTGGCCGAGTATGCCAAGGGCATGCCCGAGGATCAGAAGGCCATCTACTACGCCGCCGGTGACTCGCGTGAGCGCTTGGCCAAGATGCCCGTGGTAAAGGGCGTGCTCGACCGCGGCTACGATGTACTGCTGCTGACGCAGGACGTGGATGAGTTCACGTTCCAAGCTATGCGTGAGTACGTTGCCGCCGATATGCCCAAGATCTACGAGGACGACGCAGCTCGCGAGGCTGCCGAAAAGGCTGTGGCCGACGGTGCCGAGCCCGAGGTCGAGGATCGTCATCTGGAGCTCAAGAACGTCGCGACCGGTGATCTTGACCTGGCGACCGAGGACGAGAAGAAGGAGGCCGAGGACGCCACCAAGGAGAACGAAGATCTCTTTAGCGCTATGAAGGAGGCGCTCGGCGACAAGGTCGAGAAGGTCGCCGTCTCTGCGCGCCTGACCGATGCTCCCGCGTGCATCACCACCGAGGGCCCGCTTTCGCTCGAGATGGAGAAGGTGCTCCAGAAGGGACCCGAGGGCGCGCCCGACGGCATGCCCAAGAGCCAGCGCGTGCTCGAGCTCAACGCCAAGCACCCGGTCTTTGCCAAGCTCGTCGCTGCTCAGAAGGCGGGCGACGCCGACAAGATCAAGCAGTACTCCGGTCTGCTCTATGACCAGGCTCTGCTGGTCGAGGGCATCCTCCCCGAGGATCCTGTGGCCTTCGCAGCAGCTGTTTGCGAACTAATGTAGTTACGGCGTTTTACCAAACGCCGTAACTGCTCGACGCTGCAAGCCCGCCAGAGCGGCAATCTGCCTTTCAACTTCGGCGGCATGACCAGAAGGTCAATGCCGCCTCGTTTCAAGGCAC
>DBGDSC010000030.1:0-8464 GCA_048402045.1 Collinsella sp. | reverse complement strand
GACGTCCTCCGATCTCCCGGGGCCGGCCGATCCGGCCCTCAGGGTATCGGGTTCCCATATTCATCCGTACATGTACGGATGAATATGGGAGGTGTTCGGATGAAGTTGATATTCAAGGCCAATGATTAGGTCGGAAAATTTCTTAAAAAAGTTCTTGCCCTGAGCTGATTCGTCCGTATAATAAACTTCGTTGCTTGAGAGCACGCACCTATTCCTCGGTAGCTCAATGGTAGAGCACGCGGCTGTTAACCGCGCTGTTGTAGGTTCGAGTCCTACCCGGGGAGCCAGGTTGTAAAACCCGTCGCTTATGCGGCGGGTTTTTTCATGCCGCGATCGCTGTTCGCGAACGTTACCGTATCAACATTTCGTGTCGAGGATGTAATCCCGAGGCCCGCCACCTCAACATGGCGCGGTCGTTGTAGAATATTCCAATGATTGCTCCCACGAGATGGTGCCGCGAGCACCAGATAAGGAGATTCTTGTGTCTGAGACCATTAACGGCAGCCTGAGCGTCTCGAACGACGTTATTGCCGATATTGCCGGTTATGCCGCGATGACGTGCTATGGCGTCGTCGGTATGGCCGAACAGCTCCAGGGCGCCGAGAGCGTGCGCCTGCTTGCCGGTCAGCGCCTCCGCAAGGGCGTGCTTGTCTCCGCCGACGAGAACGGCCTTACGGTCGATCTTCACGTCGTGCTCGAGAGCGGCGTCAACATGAAGTCCGTCTGCCACAATCTTTCGAGCTCCGTTGCCTTTACCCTGCAGGAGATCGCCCAGATCGATCCCGCCAGCCTTAAGATCGGCATCCATATCGACGCGCTCAAGAGCCGTCTGAACTAGCATCCGAAAACGGAGATTCAAATACCCATGATTGCAAAGACCATTCGCACCTGTTTTCCGATCGCTGCGGCTGCCGTTTCCGACAAGGCCGAGGAGATCAACAAGCTCAACGTCTTCCCCGTACCCGACGGCGACACCGGCACCAACATGTCGCTCACGCTCGCCTCGGTGACCAAGGAGCTTTCCGCCCTTCTCGCCGATGCCGATATGGAGGCCATCGCCGGCGCCATCACCCACGGCTCCCTGATGGGTGCCCGCGGTAACTCCGGAGTCATCACCTCGCAGATTCTGCGCGGCGTGGCCGAGGGTCTTGTCTCTGCCGACGAGCCTATTACGTCCGCCAACATTGCCTTCGCCTTCCGTCGTGCCGTCAAGGTTGCCTTCCAGGCTGTCCGCAAGCCCATCGAGGGCACGATCCTCACGGTCCTGCGCGATGTCTCGACCAAGGCCGATGAGTGCGAGAAGAAGAAGTTCTCGGCCGAGGATGCGCTCGATGCTATCGTCGTCGAGGCGTACCAGTCCGTCGCCCGCACGCCCGACCTGCTGCCCGTTCTGAAGGAGAACGGCGTGGTCGACTCCGGCGCCTTTGGCTTCGCCATCTTCCTTGAGAACTTTGTGGCTGCAGCACTTGGCCGCAGCACCGTTGTCGAGGATTTCTCCGCCACGTTTGATTCCGCTGTCTCTGCCCGCGACGCGGCCCTTGGTCGCGTTGAGATCGAGGCCAACGACGATTGGGAGGGCTCGGAGTTCCGCTACTGCAACGAGTTCCTGTTTAAGGCCGACGCCCCGTTTGACGAGGACGAGTGCCTTAAGTTCCTGGGTTCCATGGGCGACTGCGAGCTTCTCGTGGGCGCCTATCCCGACTACAAGATCCATGTGCACTCCAACACCCCCAACCTGGTGCTCGAGCACATGCTGCAGCTCGGTCAGATCTATGAGGTCTTTATCCACAACATGGAGATGGAGGCCCACGACCGTACCGCCAAGATCCACGAGGATCAGGAAAAGGCCGCCGAGCCCGCCAAGGCGCTGGGCTTTGTCGCCGTTGCCGCCGGTTCCGGCGAGGCCGACATCCTCAAGTCCCTCGGCGTCGACGTGATCGTGTCCGGTGGCCAGACTATGAATCCCTCGACCGCCGACCTGCTGGGCGCGGTGGACCAGGTCAACGCGACCTCGGTCATCATCCTGCCCAACAACGGCAACATCCGCATGGCCGCTGAGGCTGCTGCTTCAGCCTGCACCGACAAGAAGGTCGCCGTCGTTCCCACCAAGACCGTCCCGCAGGCCTTCTCCGCGCTGTTCGCGGTCCTGCCCGATTCCGAGCTCGAGGATGCCGTCGCCGCCATGCTCGACGCCATCAGCGAGGTCCGCGATGGCGAGGTCACCCGCGCCGTGCGCGACTCCAGTGCCTCTGACGGTTCTCCGATTCACTCCGGTGACGTCATGGGTATCATCGCCGGCTCCATCGACGTGGTCGGTTCCGACGTGAAGCAGGTCACGCTCGACTGCATCAACCGCATGCAGGAGGAAGAGGAGGGCGACGCGCTGACGATTCTGGCCGGCGAGGAGCTGTCCGATGAGGCCTTCCAGGAGATCGTCGACGCTATCGAGGAGGCTCAGCCCGATCTGGAGATTGACGCCCATCGTGGCGAGCAGCCGCTCTATCCCGTGATCTTCTCGATCGAGTAGGCAACTGCCCATGTCCGAGCTGTGCTCCGTGCCGCGCGTCTCGGAGCGCTTTGCCCAGAGCAATGCGCTCGACGAGGATATCGCGCGACTCAAATATGTTTCGGGTAAACGTGAGGAGGCCCTTCGCCGTCTGGGAATTCGGACGGTGGGGGACCTCCTTCTCCATATCCCTCATCGATACCTCGACTTTACCCGTTCTTGGTCTATCGAGATGGCGCCCATCGGTACCGTGTGCACCATCATCGCCACGGTCGACCGTATCGTCCAAAAGCAGCCGCGTCCGCGCATGCACGTGACCGAGGTCTCGCTTGTTGACGAGACGGGCGTGCTGCAGGTCGCCTTTTTCCGCCAGCCCTGGATTGCCCAGCAGCTTAAGCAGGGCGACCGCCTGGCCGTGATGGGCAAGGTCGAGTTTGCCTACGGCTTTAAGCAGATGGCCTCGCCGCACTTTGAAAAGCTCGAGGACGGGCGTGCCGCAGGCACCATCCTGCCGGTCCATTACGTGAGTGATGGCGTGAGCCAGGCGTGGATGCGCCGCATCGTAAGCGGCGCGCTCGAGGTCGTCGGCAATCCGTTCGATCCGATTCCCGCGCCGCTGCGCGCAAAGCGGAAGCTCATGAGCAATGCCCGCGCGTTGCGTTCGATCCACTTTCCCTCGAGCATGGCTGAGCGCGACATCGCACGCCGGCGTCTTGCCTACGAGGAGTGCCTCTACCTGCAGCTGGCGCTGCGTCTGCGCAACGACGGCGGCCTGGTCGATGTGGTGCCCTATGCCCACACTGCGGGCGAGCATCTGGGCGCGCTTAAACAGGCCCTTCCGTTTTCGCTGAGCGACGAGCAGGAGGCCGCATTCCAAGACATCCTGCATGACATGTGCGATGGCGGGCGCGTGATGAACCGTCTGCTGCTGGGCGATGTCGGTACCGGTAAGACCGCCGTTGCCGCCTGCGCGCTGGCTGTGGCTGCCGATAGCGGCACGCAGGCCTGCGTTATGGCGCCCACGGGCGTGCTGGCGCGCCAATATGCCGATAAGACCGGCCCTCTGCTCTCGCAGGCCGGCATGTCCTGGGCACTTCTGACGGGTGCCACGCCGGCCGCAGAGCGCGAGCGCATCCATGCACAGCTGGAATCGGGCGAGCTTGACGTGCTCTTTGGCACCCACGCGGTTCTTTCGGATAACGTTGCGTTCAAGCATCTGTCGCTCGTGGTCATCGATGAACAGCACCGGTTTGGTGTGGGCCAACGCAACGCCCTGCGCGCGAAGGGGCCGGGTGCCGATCTGCTCGTTATGACGGCGACGCCCATCCCGCGTACGCTGGCGCTTTCGGTCTACGGCGATCTGGACACGAGCATCATTCGCCATCGGCCCGTCCCTGGTGCTGGCGTGACGACACGCGTGCTCACCGAGTCGAGCCGTGACCTCGCCTATGGCGCCATCCGCGAGGCGCATGAAAAGGGTCAGCAGGCCTACGTGATTTGTCCGCTCGTGGAGCCGAGTGACTCGGCCGATGAGCTGGAAGACGTGCCCGGTATTGCTCGCGACGACGAGGGCCGCGTAACCGTCCCCGTGCCGCTGCACGATACGGCAACCGAGCTCGACCGACTGCGTCTTGCGTTGCCGGGGCTTACCGTCGAGCGCCTTCACGGCCGCATGCCGGCGGGGGAGAAGGACCAGGTTATCGATGCCTTCAAGCGTGACGAGATTGACGTGCTCGTCTCGACTACGGTGGTCGAGGTGGGCGTCGACGTGCCTAACGCCACCGTCATGGTCATCGAGAACGGCGAGCGCTTTGGATTGGCTGCCCTGCACCAGCTGCGCGGCCGCGTGGGCCGTGGCAGTGTGTCGGGCACGTGCCTGGTCATGACGCACTCCAAGGGCAACGGCGGCGCATCGGCGGCACAAGACCGTCTCCAGTCGCTCGAAAAGACCTCGGACGGCTTTACGCTCGCCCAGATGGACCTGCGCCTGCGCCATGAAGGCGAGATCCTGGGTTATCGCCAGCATGGTGGTGTGACCCTGCGCTTTGTCGACCTGGACGCCGACGAGGAGCTGATCGAGTGGGCCCATTTGGACGCGGTCGAGCTCTTGCGGTATGCTTGCAACCTTGACTCTGTGGCGACGCGTCCCTTGCGCGACGCGGTCGCCATGCGTTATCGACATATCTTTAAGGAGGTCAGCGGAGGATGAGAATCATCGGCGGCGAATGGCGCGGTCGTAAGATCGAGGAGCCCCGTGGTCGCGATGTCACCCGCCCCACGACTGATCGCGTGCGCGAGGCGTGCGCATCTATGGTCATGTCGGCATTCGATTTCGATTTGGACGAGGTTCGTGTGTTGGACGCCTTTGGCGGCTCCGGTGCCTTAGGGTTAGAGATGCTCTCTCGTGGGGCCCGCTCGCTCACGACGTTTGAGATCGATCGCAACGCCGCGCGGCTCATTACCAAGAATATCGAGTCGCTCTGCCATGACCGTGCGCGTTGGCGCGTGGTCACGGGCGACATGCTGACGAGTGCCTCACGCGGTCGTGTACCGGGCGGCCCCTTTGATCTGGTCCTGCTCGACCCGCCCTATGCTTTTGGTGCCGAGCCGGTCGAGGAACTGCTGCAGAATCTGGCCCAGCAGGGTCTGCTTGCGTCTGGCGCTTACGCCCTGTTTGAGCATGCCGCCGCCGATGCGGGCGCGCATCCGGCAGACTTTGAGACTGTACGTGAGAAGCGCTACGGCATTACCTCGGTCGACCTGCTCCGTTGGGTCGGCGATGACGATGGTGAGGGCGATAGCGCCGGCACCGATGCTGACAACAATGATGCCACGACGTTTCAGGAGGACGCCCATGAATGACACCATCAACCGCGTGATCGTCCCGGGCACCTTCGATCCCATCACGTTTGGCCATATCGATGTGATCCGCCGCGCCCGCCGCATCTTTCCCAGTGTGATCGTCGCTGTTGCAGAGTCGCAGGGTAAAAACGGTGTGGGCACCACGTTTATGCTCGATGAGCGCGTGGCGCTGGCCCGCGAGGCGCTCGGTGATATCGACGGCGTCGAAGTCCTGCCCTTTACCGGCCTCTTGGTCGACTTCGCTCGTGAGCAGGGGGCGGGGGCCGTGGTCAAGGGCCTGCGCGCCATGACCGACTTTGAGTATGAGCTGCAGCAGGCCGACCTCAATTATCGCTTGGATAGCGAGCTGGAGTCCATCTTTGTCATGAGTGCTCCGCAGTACGGTTACATCTCGAGCTCGGTCGTTCGCCAGATCGCCTCGCTCGGCAGCGATGTATCGACGTTTGTGCCGCCCAACGTGGTCGAAGCGCTCAGACATCGCTTTTCGTGACGTTTTTTATTGCCTGGTGGCATGTGGTAAACTAGCACGATGATATGTTACCTATGAAAGGAGACCGGATGCCGGGCGAGAATTTTCCTGGCGATAGGATCGTCAGCTTGGTCGATGAGCTCGAAGGGCTGATCGAGGAAGCCAAGCCGCCTTTCGGCAAGAACGCTCAGTTCAAGGTCATCGACGCCGACGTGTTCTTCAACATCCTCGACGAGATCCGCATGAGCTATCCCGAGGAGTGGCAGAAGTCCCGCCGTATCCTTAAGGAGCGCGAGGAGCTTATGGCTTCCGCCGCCGCCCAGGCCGATTCCATCATCGCCGACGCTCAGCAGCAGGCCCTCACCATTGCCGGTGAGCAGGAGATCGTCCGCCTTGCGCAGCAGCAGGCCGACGACATCCGCGATCGTGCCCAGCAGTACGAGCGCGAGACGCGTTATGCTGCCGAGGACTATGCAGAGCAGGTCTTTACGCATCTGGAGGAGAACCTCAAGAGCCTGACTGGCACCGTTACCCGTTGCCGTCAGCAGCTCAACGAGGGTGCCGCCCAACAGAATGGTCAGTGGTAATGGCTGAGTTCCTGAGCGTTACCGTCGATCTTTCCGAGCAGCTTGAGTTTCCCGGAGATTCGTATCCGCTGACCGGCAAGGTCGATGTCGCCACCTACACGGTGGGCGAGAAGGAGTACCAGCTACAGGACGGCATCGACTACGACGTTGTCTTTACCAATGCCGGTACCGGTGTCTTGCTCACGGGCATGGTCCGCGCGCACGCCACCGGCGAGTGCGACCGTTGCCTGGAGCCCGCTTCGTTTGATATCGCCGGCGAGATCGAGGAGTTCTACCTCTTCGAGGAGCCCGAGGATCCCGAGGCCTTCGAGGACGGCTACGAGCTCCTGGGTGAGGACCGCATCGTCGATCTGGGTGAGCCCATCAACGACGCGGTCGTCATGGACACGCCGTTTGTGGTGCTCTGCAAGCCCGATTGCCGCGGTCTGTGTCCCACTTGCGGTTGCAATCTCAACGTCGAGCAATGCGAATGCGCCGCACAGGCAGAGGCAGAATGGGCCGCTGCCACGGAAAATCCATTTGCAGCATTGAAGAATCTCAAGCTCGATGAGTAAAACTGTGGTAGTATCGCTACTTGCGCGTAATCGCCACACTGGATAGTTCATAAGGAAGGTCACTATGCCCGTACCTAAACAAAAGCAGGGTCGTATCCGCACTCACACCCGTCGTTCCGCCAACATGAAGATTTCGGCTGCGGCTCAGTCCACGTGCCCCCGTTGCGGCGCTGTCAAGCTTCCGCACCACGTGTGCCCCAGCTGCGGTTTCTACAAGGACCGCGAGGTTATCGTTACCGAGTAACGGTATACTCTGGATGCGATGCCGTTCCAAATGGAACCACAATGGCCGGCTCAATGAGTCGGCCATTTTTGTATAAGGAGCATGTATATGAGTAACGTTCGCGTTTGTGTAGACGTTGTGGGCGGAGACGAGAAACCTCAGGTTGTTCTCGATGGTATCGAGGCTGCGCTTGCCGCCGATCCCGATATCGAGGTCTTGGCAGCTGGCCCCGCTGAAATCGTCAATCCCTTTGCTGCTTCCCATGCACGTGTTGAGGCTCTTGAGGCACCCGACGTTATCGCCATGGATGACGATCCCATTAGCGCCGTGATGACCAAGCGTAAATCGTCGATCGTGCTTGCCTGCCGCGCCATCAAAAAGGGCAACGCGGACGCGTTCTTCTCCGCCGGCTCGACCGGTGCCATGACCGCTGCCGCCACCGCCTATGTGACGCCGTTTAGATATATGGCCGAAGGCAAGAAGCAGCCGGTGCGTCCCTGTCTGACCAATGCGCTGCCCAATCGCGCCGGCGGTCTGACGGTGCTGTGCGATATGGGCGCCAACCCCGATGTCGAGGTCGATGACATGGTGCGTTTTGCCCAGATGGGTAGCGCCTATGCCCGCGTCGTCCTGGGCATCGAGCATCCCCGCGTGGGCCTGCTTGCCAATGGCACCGAGGACGAGAAGGGTTCCAACTTTACCAAGGCCTGCTTCCCGGCCATGAAAGCCGCCGTTCCCGGCTTTGTGGGCAACTGCGAAGGCACCGACCTCACCTCGGGCAATTTCGATGTCGTCGTTGCCGATGGCATGTCGGGCAATATTGCGCTCAAGGCCACCGAGGGCGCTGCCAAGTTTTTGCTGCAGGAACTCAAGGGTGCCTTTATGGCCTCGCTCGGCACCAAGATCGCCGCGCTGCTCATCAAAAAGCAGATGCGCGAGATTAAGGCCAAGCTCTCTGGTGATGCCAAGGGCGGTGCGATTCTTTTGGGCCTGCGTGGCGTGGTCCTAATCGGCCATGGCGCCACCTCGGTCGAGGCTGTTAAAAACGGTACGCTCGCGGCGGCCGAAGCCGTGCGCGCGGGGCTGGTCGAGAACGTCGCCAACTCCATGGACGGCATCGTTTTGTAAGAGCGAGTTAGAGCGCTGGGTTGATTTCCGATCTCAGCCGAACACATTGAGCGGATAGGACGTTCCCGCAGCTAGCCGAACGCCCCCGAGGCCCCATCCGGGCCCCGGGGGCGGCATTTTCCCAGTTGAAGGAAC
>DBGDSC010000029.1:0-38309 GCA_048402045.1 Collinsella sp. | reverse complement strand
GGCCGCGCACGAGGCCATAAGGGAGGTCCTTGACCGCCACGGCGTGGCGGAATAGCCTTAGGCGCAAGGGGCGCTGACGCGGCCCTCCCTCTTACACCACAAAAATTCGCGCGATCTTGTAAACCGTGCACGTGCACAAAACCGGTGCGGGGACGTCTGGAGTCGGCTCGGCTCCTGGGGCATTGCACGTGCAGAACGGTTAAAATCGGGACTCGGTCTTAGTTTTACTTGGAAGGATGCATATGACTTCTAATATTGATGCTTCTCTAGAGGAGACGCTCTCCTATATCGCAGGACAGCTTAAGACGCTGACTTCTATCGCTTCGCCTACGGGGTTTACTCGTGCGGCTACTGATTATCTGATGGAGACGTTGCGCGATATGGGCTTTGGGCCCGATCGCTCCAATAAGGGCAATGTGCTCGTTGAGCTTGGTGGTGAGGGTGAGCCGCTCGTGTTGGCGAGCCATGTCGATACCCTGGGCGCCATGGTACGCTCCATTAAGGACAATGGTCGCCTGCGCCCCACGACCCTCGGCGGGCACCAGTGGTCCACGGCCGATGGCGAGAACTGCACCGTCTACACGCGTGACGGCAATGTCTACACGGGCGTGGTCCTTAACACCGAGCCTTCGGCGCATGTGGCCGATGAGCCGGTCAAGACCATCGAGAAGAACATGGAGATCCTGCTCGATGAGAATGTCGACAGCAAGGACGATGTGCTCGAGCTGGGTGTTCAGACCGGCGACATCATCGCTATGGACCCGCGCACCACAGTGACGGAGAGCGGCTACATTAAGAGCCGCTTCTTGGACGACAAGCTGTCGGCCGCCATTTTGCTGGGCTTGGCGCGTGCCGTCGCCGCTGGTGAGGTGACGCTTTCGCGTAAGGTTTCGCTGCTCTTTACCGTGTATGAGGAGGTCGGCCACGGCGGTGCCTTTGTGCCGGCCGATACGCGCGAGATGATCAGCGTGGACATGGGCTGCGTGGGCGACGACCTGGGCTGCACCGAGCGTATGGTGTCGATTTGCGCCAAGGATTCGGGCGGTCCGTACAACTACGACCTGGTGACGGCGCTGTCCAATATCGCGCGCGAGCTTGAGCTCGACTACGCGATCGATGTGTACCCACATTACGGCTCGGACGTCGAGGCCACGCTTTCGGCTGGCTACGACATTCGCCATGGCCTGATCGGCCCCGGCGTGTACGCGAGCCACAACTACGAGCGCAGCCACATGGACGGCGTGCGCAACACCTACGAGCTGGTTCGCGCCTACGTCCAGCGCTAACGATGTAGCGGCCTCGGCTGACACAGCAGTGCCGACCGAGGCCGTCCTCTCTAAGTTGCGGTGAAATAGGGACTGTTTAGCGGCCTGAAACGCTTAAACAGTCCCTATTTCACCGCAACTTATTGGGGGTACGGCTATTTGAGGGCGGCGGTTACGGTGCCGCCGCCCAAGACGACGTCGCCGCGGTAGATAACGACTGCCTGGCCGGGGGCGATGGCGCGCTGGGGCTCGTCAAAAGTCAGCAGCATTTGTCCGTCGGCGCTGCGCGTAAGGGTCGCCGCTTGGTCTTTCTGACGGTAGCGATACTTGGCGCCCACGCGAATGCCGCCGGCGTCCAACTCGGCCTCCATGCGCGCGTCCGGCGCGCTCCAGATCCAGTCATTAGCCGTGAGCGACGCGGCCGTCAGGTCCTCTGCCTCGCCCAGATGCACGGTGTTGTTGACGGCGTCGACGCCCGTTACGTACACGGGATGCGCCATCGCGACGCCCAAGCCCTTACGCTGGCCGATGGTATAGCGCAGCGCGCCATTGTGGCGCCCGACCACGCTGCCGTCGCGCCACACAATGTCGCCCGGTGCAGCGGGATGTCCGCAGCGGCGCTCGATATAGCCCGCGTAGTCACCGTCTGGAATAAAGCAGATGTCCTCGCTTTCTGCCTTCTTGGCGTTAACAAAGCCCTGCTCGGTGGCTATGCGGCGCACGTCGTGCTCTTTGTCTAGGCCTGCCAGCGGAAAGATCGTGTGCGCCAGGCGCTCCTGCGTAAGCGAATACAAAAAGTAGCTCTGATCCTTTTTGGGGTCCTCGCCGCGGTGCAGCTGCCACGTGCCATCGGGCGCCTGGCTCGTCTTGGCGTAATGGCCCGTGGCGATATAGTCGCAGCCCATATCCAACGCCGCATCCAGCAATGCGCCAAACTTAATGTGGCGGTTGCAGATGATGCATGGGTTGGGCGTCAGCCCCTCCTGGTAGGCATTCACAAAGCGCTCGATCACGCTACGGTCGAACGTCTGCTGCAGGTCGAGCACGTGGTGGGGGATGCCGATACGCTCGGCAACGGCCTTCGCGTCGGCGATGTCGCGATCGACCTTGCTCATGCCTGTGACGGGATCGGGCGCGGGGCAGGTGAGGCGCATGGTGGCGCCGACGCATTCGTAGCCCTGGCTTTTGAGCAGGTACGCGGTCACGCTGGAATCGACGCCGCCGCTCATGGCGACGAGCACGCGCTTATTGTGCATGGGGAGGTTCTCCTTGGTGGCATGTGGCCAAAAAAGAAAAGCGGCGCGGGAGGCTGGTTCCGCGCCGCAGACATTGTAGCAAGTTCGGGCGTCCTGTGGGACACCCTGTTGGGATGAGCTCAGGCTGCCAGAAGAGAGGGGAGACCGGCGTGCCTTGGACTCGTTCTAAGAACGAGAAGCTCTAGTCCTGGAAGAGCGCCGTGGACAGGTAGCGCTCGCCGGTGTCGGCGAGCAGCGCCACGATGGTCTTGCCCTCGTTCTCGGGGCGCTTGGCCAGCTGCAGTGCGGCCCACACGGCGGCGCCGGACGAAATGCCCACGAGCACGCCCTCCTTGTGGCCCACGGCGCGGCCGGTGGCAAAGGCGTCGTCGTTCTCGACGGGGATGATCTCGTCGTAGACCTGGGTGTCGAGGACGTCGGGCACAAAGCCGGCACCGATACCCTGGATCTTGTGCGGGCCGGCCTGGCCCTTGGAGAGCACCGGGGAGGTGGCGGGCTCGACGGCGACGACCTGAATCTCGGGGTTTTGCTCCTTGAGGAACTCGCCCACGCCGGTCACGGTGCCGCCGGTGCCAACGCCGGCGACGAAGATGTCGACCTTGCCGTCGGTGTCATCCCAGATCTCGGGGCCGGTCGTGGCCTTGTGGATGGCGGGGTTGGCGGGGTTCACAAACTGGCCGGCGATGATGCTGTTGGGAGTCTCCTTCTGCAGCTCCTCCGCCTTGGCGATAGCGCCCTTCATGCCCTTGGAGCCGTCGGTGAGCACGAGCTGCGCACCGTATGCCTGCATCAGCTTGCGGCGCTCGACGGACATGGTCTCGGGCATGGTGATGATCACCTTGTAGCCGCGGGCCGCCGCCACCGAGGCGATGCCGACGCCGGTGTTGCCGCTCGTGGGCTCGATGATGGTGTAGTCGCCGCCACGCACGAGCTTGCCGGCCTTCTCGGCCTCGTCAATCATGTTCTTGGCGACGCGGTCTTTAACGGACCCGGCGGGGTTGAAGTATTCCAGTTTGACGAGCACGCGGGCCTTGAGGTCCTCGTCGGCCTCAAAGTGGGTGAGCTCCAGAAGCGGGGTGTGGCCGATAAGCTGGTCGATGGACGTGTAAACATTGCTCATGGTGAACCTCCAAAGTGTTCAAATGACTGGATACCTTGTGGCTTTACGGTGTGTGTAGCAGCGAAACCCACAAACCTTATAGGTTGTACGTTTTGCTGTTGGGAAGCATACTAGACACTAAAGCCTAGTAATGCAATAGGAAATAGGAGTTTATTGCAAGTTGATTAACCATCTTGACCGGAACGGGTATTTTCAAAACCAATTTTTCGGCTAGAATTTCTACGGACTAAATGACCGAAAGGCAGCACTATATATGTTGGTTTCTACTAAGGGCAGATATGCCCTGCGCGTTATGGTCGATCTGGCCGAGCACCAGGCGGCCGGTCGCATCCCGCTCAAAGAGATCGCGGCGCGACAGGGGATTTCCGAGAAATATCTCGAGAACATCTTGGCTACGCTCGTACGTGCCAACATGCTCTCGGGTATGCGTGGCAAGGGCGGCGGCTACGTGCTCACGCGCCCGCCCGAGCAGTACACGGTGGGCGAGATCTTGCGTCTGACCGAGGGCAGCCTAGCACCGGTCGCCTGTCTGGATGGCGACTGCAAGGGTTGCTCGCGATCTGATGAGTGTCCCACGCTCGACGTGTGGAAGAATCTGGACAAGCTCATCAACGACTACCTCGACGGCGTGACGCTCGATGCGCTCGTCGCCCCCAACGAGGGCTACGACTACGTCATCTAGGGCTCTAACAGAATGTGATGGCGCGGGCCGACCTGTGGTGGGTTGGCCCGCGCTTTATGTCTATTGGACTAATCGTTGGCGACGCCGTCGAGGATGCTGCGCATGATGGACACCAGGATGCTGCCCATAAAGGCCGAGCCAAAGCTGGCGATAGAAATGCCGGCGCCTAGGAGATTAACCGACAGGTAGCTGGCGAGCTCGAGCATAAAGCTGTTGACCACAAGCTGGAAAATGCCAAGCGTAATAATGGTGAGCGGCAGCGAAATGACCGTGAGGAACGGCTTTACGAGCGAGTCGACGATGTTGAGGAACAGTCCCACAAAGGCAAAACAGACCCAGGCTTCGGCAAAACCGAAGGGTTGGATGCCGGGGACGAGGAACGTGGCGATCGCGATGGCGATCGAGGTGAAGAGCCAGCTAAGCATAAAGCGCATGGTGTGATCCCTTTCTGCGCAGACAGTGTGTCGCTTTGTTTGGACGCCCATTGTCGCAAATATTCGTGGAGCTTACGTGCGCATTTAGTTTCAAAACGGCGTTCGTCCTGAAAAACGCGCCGCTGGCAGAGAGTCTTGTCGCTTTAGTTTGGTGGTGTGCTACACTGCTACGGGCAAATGACCCATGCATTGTTTTATTGCATAGAACGGGCGAACGATGCCCGATGTCAGTATCAACTTCGATGCCTTTTGGCGGGTTTGGCGGTGATCGATGAATATCGAGAACATGTTTGACAAGCCTGATGTCAAGCAGCTGGTCCACGCATTTAGTCTTTTGGACGACGAGAAGGATATTCAAGCGTTTTTGACCGATATCTGCACGCCGCGCGAGATCTGCGATCTTTCGCAGCGCCTGCAGGTCGCGCGTTATCTGGATGAGGGCGAGCCCTATGTTGAGGTTCAGGCTCGCACCGGCGCTTCGTCCACCACGGTGAGCCGCGTGTCCAAGGCGCTCAACGGCGAGTACGGTGGCTATCGCAAGATCCTCATCAAGCTGGAGGACGGCGAGTAGACCGCGCCAAAAACGAATTGTGCAAAACCGCTCCTCCGGGGGCGGTTTTTTGATCCCTTGGGGACGGAGGAAAACGGATCACCGGGTTAGACTGACCCCCTCGATGATCCGTTTTCCTCCGTCCCCAAGGGATCAAATCTGTTGGCGTGGGGCAAATGTGTCCGCGTGGGCGGGTAGGATGGATACATTGATTATTGCGAACAGTTTGAGTGGAGGACCATGCCTGTTCGAATCTATACCACCAATGCCGGCGCAGACCTGAGCGATGCCGAGGCGGCGCTGCTGAGCGACCTTGTTGCCCGCCATGGACGTGCCGTATTGCTGGCGCCTACGTTTGCCGAGCTCGACCTGTGCCGTCACGATGCGGCGGTGGCCGGCGCTTCACTGGGCGTTGACTACAAGACCCCCTCATCGTGGCTCCGTTCACTGTGGGAGCTGATGGGCGACGGCCGCAGCTTCGTCGACAACCTGCAGCGCCAGATGCTGTTTTCGGATATGGTTGCCCGTCGCGACGATGCCGACCTGCAGCCGCTTTCTCGTAGCCAGGGCACGGTGCGCATGCTCGCACGCATGGCTCGCGATGTGCTTCCGGGCGTGGCGGGGACGGGTGCCGAACGCCACTGTGGCAGCGTTTGCCAGCCCGAGCCCAAAAGCGACGCCGAGGCTCGTGTGTTCGAGCTGCTGCGCGCCTACGCGAGCGGCTTGGACCGCCGAGATCTGGTTGAGCCCTGCGAGGCCGCCGATATGATGGCCAGCGCCTTGGCCGACAACTTGCCTGCCTGCGCTCGTGCGGTGTACGTGCGCGGTGTCACGTCGTTTGCGCACGGCCTGCTTGAGCTGCTGTCTGCCGTGGCGAATGGCGGGGGAGAGGTCGTCGTGCTGCTCGCCCGCGAGCAGGCGGCAATGCGCGAGGAACTTGCTGCGGCCTTTGATGCCCGCGGCGTACTGTTTGAGATTGCGCCGCTGGGGGAGGACGCTGCTGCGTCTAAGACTGCCTCTAAGCCCGCCGCTCAGCCTGCCTTTATAGAGGTTGCCGGTCCCCATGCCCGCGCCTATGCCTATGCGAATGCTATTGATAAGTTGGCAAAGGCGCGCGAAGGTGCCGCACCGCGCGACGGCGCTGCAGCACCCGCCGATCCTGCGCGCGTGCTCGTGGTGTCCGCCCGGGCTCCCCAGTTGTTCGGCGAGCTTGCCGCCCGTTTGGCGGCGCGTCACATTGCGGCCGAGACGACTGAGTTCACGGCGTTTTCCCAATCCATCGCGGGCAGGCAGTTCACGGCGCTTGTCAACCTGATCGAGCGCATGAAGGCCGCCGATGAGGGCAGCGCCTCCAAGACCGAGTGGTGGCCCGCCCCGGAGCTCACCGACTGGATCTACAGTCCGCTTTCGGGCGCCGATGCCGCCAGCGCGCGAACCTTCGATAAGAACATGCGCCTGTCGCGCAGCAAGACCACTGCGGGCGTCAAGAGTCTGCTGCAGAGCGTGCAGGGCCAGGTGAGGGGTGCGCGTAAGGCGGCCAGCGACCAGAACTGGTTTAAGAACGTGCCGTGCGTGGTCTCGGACGTGTTCCAAGCGCTGTGGCGTGACAAGCCCGTGACGGCGCTCAAGGCCATGCTTGCCGTTGCCGAGGCGCTGCCCGATCGCGCGTTTGGCGGTCTCGACGGCCAGGCCCGTCGCCAGGCCGAGACTGCCCTGCTGCGCCATGCCATCGACATCCTTATGAACGACGCCCGCGCGCTCGACGTGTCGCAGGCGGCGACCGTACCCGTGCTCGATGGCGTCCGCACCAAGGTGGACAAGCGCAGTACCGCTTACGATTACGAGACCTACGAGGTCGATCGCACCCCGCGTGCCCAGGTGCGCTTTGTGTCTCTTGCCGATGCGGCAGCGCTGCGTCCCAACAGCTACGATGCGGTGTTGTTTGCCGATGTCGACTTGGACAGCTATCCGCTCTCGCATGAGGAGGGCCCGTTGGCCACGTTGACGGAAGAGCTGGATCGCGGCGGCGTGACGCTTGAGCCCGCCGCCCTGCTGCGCGTGCGCTTTGGGCGTGCGATGCAGGCTGCGCGCGGCTCCGTTGTGCTTGCCCGCGTGACCCACGACCGTCAGGCGCGCGAGTGCTATCCGGCTGCCGTGTGGACCGAGTTGCGCGCGCACGCCAAGGCCGCTGACGCCGACAAGGCCGCCGGCGCCGCCAAGGCGACGTGCGTGGGCGAGGGCGATATCGTGAGGGACTTCGACCCCGCCGCCGGCGAAGGGCTCGAGCGCAAGCGGGTCGCATGCGAAGCCCCTCAGCATCTGAGTGCCGAGGTCGTGCCGTATCTGGTTTTGCGCCGCCGCGATGGTGAGGGCGAGGACGCGCCGCTTGTGCCACGCTTGACGTCCGCCTCGCAGATCGAGGCCTATTCCACCTGTCCGCTGTGCTGGTTTGTGTCCTATCGCGTAAAACCCCAGTCTATCGATGCGGGCTTTGGCAACATGGAGAAGGGCAACTTTGTACACGACGTGTTGGAGCACCTGCATGCTCGCCTGCCGCAGGAAGGTATGGAGCGCGTGACGCCCATGAACCTGCCGCGCGCACAGGAGCTGCTGCGCGAGGTCTTCGACGAGACCCTGGCCGAGCACGCCGGCAAGCGCGGTACCGAGGGCCCGCTCGTGCCGCTCTCTCCGGTGGAGGAACGCCAGGTGGCCGAGATCTTGCCGCAGCTGGAGGGCGTGCTCGCCTATGAGTCCGAGGCGCTTGCGCCCTTTGTTCCGCGCTACCTGGAATTTGCGTTTAACGAGCTTAAGGTCGAGTATGCCGGTTGGCCGCTCGGCGGGCGCATCGACCGCGTGGACGTGGATGCCGAGAACCGTGCCGTGGTGATCGACTACAAGCATCGTTCGGGCGTCGAGGAGTATAAGCTCGCCGACCCCACGGTGTTCGACGAGAAGACGTGCGCGGTGCCCGCCGACGACCCGCGTTGGTTGCCGCCACATACCCAGACGCTCATCTACGCGCAGGCCATGCGGCGGGCGCTGGACCTGAACACGCGCGCGGCGCTCTACTTTTCGACCAAGGGCGGCAAGCCGGCGCTGCGCGGCGCCGCGAGTGACGAGCTGCTCGAGGAGGAGCGCGGCGACGGTCGTATTCCGGGCCTTAAGAAGGGCTTCCCGGGCGAGGGCGGCAATATGGACTTCGATGCGCTGCTCGACCGCGTGGAAGCTGGCATTGCCGAGCGCCTGCGCGAGCTCGAGGCGGGCGTCGTGGCTGCCGTCGATCCGATGTCGGCTCAGGCCGCGCATGCGCGCTGCTCGTATAACCACGAAGGAACGTTTGTAAGGAGGGACGTGTAGACCATGGATCTTTCGACTTTGATGCCGCAACAGCTGCAAGTCGTCAAAACGCTCGACCGCCCGCTGTTTGTCTCGGCGGGCGCTGGTTCGGGCAAGACCTTCACCCTCACGCGCCGTATCGTCTACGCGCTCTCGCCCGAATCCGGTCCGTTCGTTGAGCATCTGGACCAGGTGCTCGCCATTACCTTTACCAAGGACGCCGCGGCCGAGATCCGCGACCGCGTGCGCCGTGCGCTTATCGAAGAGGGCATGGACGAGGAAGCCCTGACGGTTGACGACGCCTGGATTTCGACCATCCACGGCATGTGTTCGCGTATCCTGCGCGCGCATGCGCTGGAGCTGGGCATCGACCCCGAATTCACCGTTCTCACGGATACCGATGAGCTCATGGACCAGGCTGTCGAGCATGTGCTGGGCCGCGCGACGGCGCCCGACGCCGCTCCCGAGCTTACCGCTTCGCTCAAAGCCCTCTATGCCTGGTATCCCATGGCGGGCGAGGGCGGTCCCTTTGGCGGCGGCACCACCATCAAGGGCTTGGTGCGCGATCTGCTGGAGCTGTCCAGCCAACTGCCGGGCGGCATGGACGACGTGTGCGTGCTTCGCGGCTGCTCCGATACCTCGGCGCTTGCCGATGCCTATCGTGCGGCGCTCGGCGCGAGCAAGGCCGCGACCGAGAAGGCGCAGGTGGCGCTCGAGGCCATCGACGCGTTCGAGGCGAGCAACAAGACCATGGCGGATGTGGCGCGGCTCATGATGTCGTGCGGCATGCCGCGCGCGAGCAAGATGTTCCCTAAGGAGAACGTCGAGCTGCTCAAGGCAGAGGCGGCCGACACGTTTGTCAACATTGTGCTGGCTTGCGGCGACCCGGCGCTCGATGCGCTGACGGGGCTTGCCCGTGCCGTAGAGGCGGAGTACCGCGCGCTCAAGGCCGACCAGTCCGCGCTCGATAATAACGATCTGCTGCGCATGGCATACGAGGCGCTGCGTGATTACCCCGCCATCCGAGCCGCCTACGAGGGCCGCTTTAAGATGGTCATGATCGATGAGTTCCAGGACACCGATCAGATGCAGGTCGATCTGATTCGCTACCTGACGGGTGCGGGCGAGCGTGCGCTGTGCACGGTGGGCGACGCGCAGCAGTCGATCTATCGCTTCCGTGGTGCCGAGGTCGAGGTCTTCCGCCGCCAGGAGCGCAAGGTGGGCGCTTCGGGCGCGGCGGCAGCTGCCAGCATCCCGCGCGCCGTCCTCGCTTCGTCCGGGGCACCCGCCGGTGAGCTTGTCAAACTCGTGCGCAACTTCCGCAGTCACGACGAGGTCCTGCGCTACGTGGCGCGTGTCTTTGACGGCGATACCGGTGGCCTTATGCAGGGCTTTTTGGATCTTGAGCCGAGCGATAAGCGCGAAGACAAGCTCAGGGCAAAGGCCTCGCGCCGCCAAGCGCTGCTCGTTGCCGGCGGCAGTACGCAGGAGCGCACACAGGCCAAGGCCCGCGCAATTGCGGAGCGGTTCCGTGCGCTTGCCGATAAAAAACAGCCTCAGGGCGATATGGTGCTGCTGCTGGGCCGCATGACCAATGCCGACGTCTACGCTCAAGCGTTTCGCGACCAGGGACTCGACTGCGTCATCGCGGGCGGCTCGGTTTTTGCCCAGGCTGCCGAGGTGCAGACGATTCGCGCCCTGGTGTGCGCGCTTGCCAACCCGGCGGACACGGCGCAGGGCCTTATGCCCCTGCTGGCCTCGCCGATGTTTGCGCTCGGCGCCCAGGAGTTCTTGGCGCTGGCGACCAAGCTCGACGACCAGACGGGGGAGACCTCGCGCCGCAATATCGATGCGGGCATTATGAGTGACTGTGACGTGCCCGGCCTGCAGGATCTGCCGCTGCTGACGCGCGCCCGCGAGGTGCTGCGCTATGCGTTCCGTCGCGTGGGCCGCGATTCGTTTGCCGTTATCGCTCGCGATGTGGTCAACGCCTCGGGCTGGTTTGTGCGCCTGGCGCAGCGTGGCCCCGAGGGCAAGGCCATCGCCGCTAACGTGCTCAAGGCACTCGATGCCGTGGCCGAGGCAGAGGCCGAGGTCGGCAACTCGCCGCGTTCCATTGCACTCGCCTTCGATCGCTTCTTGGCGGGCAAGGAGGCGCCGGGCGCGCTCAACGAGGAGGGCAACGGCGCGGTGCGCATCATGACGGTGCATGCGTCCAAGGGTCTGGAATATCCGGTCGTGGCGGTTTCCGAGTGCTTTGGCGTACGTAAGTCGACCGGAGCTGCCCAGATGGGGCGTGTCGAGGGCGGCGCGCAGGTTGTGGCGCTGCCGGCACGCTTTGATGGCGTTAAACTCGCCGACGGGACCTTCGTCAAGGGTGACGACGTCAAAAAGCAGTTTGAGCACGCATTTAAGGGCAAGGGCACGTCGCTGTGGCTTTCGCCGGAACTTATGGACGACGTCTGTGCGACGGGTTCTCCCGCCGAGGCATTTGTGCGCCTGCGCAACGACGACCTGCAGCTCTCGCTCGAGGAGCGGGCCCGCTTGCTCTACGTCGCCATGACGCGTGCGCGCGAGCTCGTGATTCTGGCGATGGACGTCGCCGTGAGCCGCGGTAAGGTGCCGGCGCCGTCTTTCGACGTCGAATCCGACCTGACCTATGACGTGCTGCACCGCATTTTGCCTGGCCGGGGCCTGGGCATGCCGCAGCTCGATGCCGACCACTTGGTGTTCGACAACTCCCAGCCGGGCGACTACGAGCTCATTTCGCTCGCGGACTTTACCTTTGGCGAGCAGGCGTTTGAGGCCAACGCTTCGCTGGATGTCGAGGGCGGGCTTGTCCGCGGCGATGCGGAGCCGGAGGGTGCCGGTGCGGATGCCCGCGCCACCGTTCCCGGTCCTGCCGACCCCGAGCCCGATGCGTTTGAGCTCGTGTATCCCCAGGCGGTGGGCGTGCGCATGGGCACGTGTCCGTTCCCGGCGCGTGATTCGTACAGCTATTCGTCGATCGCCGCGGCGCTGCATGCCGAGTCCGAGGACCGTGCCGCCGAGGCACACGTGCCCATGGACGAGGCCGGCGATGATGCGGAGTCGGATGGCTCGGAGATGGCCGATGCAGACGCGGCCGCCGTTGAGCCCGCCGGCAACCCCATGGCGCTGGGCTCGGCGTTCCATGCCGCCTGCCAGTGGCTGATCGAGATGGGTGCCGATGAGCTGCCCGCCGCGCGTGCCGATGCGCTGGCGCGCCTGTGGCGCCTGACGCCGGAGCAGCGCGAGCGCTTCGACGTTGCCCTGGACCGCTGGCTCAAGTCGGCGGTCCGTGCCGAGCTGCTTGCCTGGCCGTGCGTTCGCGCCGAGGTGCCGTTCTTTTCGCTGGGCTGCGAGGACGAGGACATCGCTCGCTACGGTGCATATGCCGAGGGCGCCATCGACGCTTTGGCGACGAACCCGGCGGATTCGTCACGCGCGCTGGTCATCGACTACAAGACGGGTGGCACACCGGACGAGACGCCGGAGCAGCTGCGGGAGAAGCATGCCCTGCAGGCGCGCGTCTATTCGGACGTTCTGCACAAGGCGGGCTATGAGACGGTGACCGTCAAGTTCGTCCGCGTGGAGCAGCCGGATCCGACCCTCTTCGTCGAACCCGCCGAGCCTCAGGTAGTCACCTACAACCTCTAGCCCTCAATAACTTGCGGTGGAATACGGGCTGTTTTGGCCAAAAAAGCCGCCAAACAGTCCGCATTTCACCGCAACTGCAAGAGGAGCCGTGTGGGTTTGGCTAGGTTCGGGTGCTGTCCGTGCCGTGCGGTAAAATCGTTCAGTCAGAACACGAACCCGCATCGGAGCTCATCACATGGCATTCGTCCATCTGCACAACCACACTGTCTTCTCCATGCTCGACGGCGCAACCCGTATCCAGGATATGGTCAACCGTGCCGTTGAGCTGGGCATGCCTGCCGTGGCCATCACCGACCACGGCTACATGTACGGCGTGCCCGATCTGGCGCTGGCCTGCGACGCCGTCAACCACAACACGCCCGAGTACAAGACGTGGAGCCACGACAAAGCCTTCTTGGAAAAGGACCGCCGCGACGAGCTGGTGGAGCCCGACGCCGAGGCAAACCCGCGCGAGCATGCCCAGTATGTGAAGGACATGGCCATGTGGGACGAGAAGGGCAACATCGACGAGCTCAAGCCGCCGCTGGTCATCAAGCCCATCTTTGGCTGCGAGGTCTACTTTACGCCGGACGAGACGCTCGCCCGCGATCACAAGCCCGAGCTCTACCACATGATCCTTCTGGCCAAGGACCAGGAGGGCTACGTCAACCTGATGCAGACGGTCTCCGAGGCCGCCGTGCAGGGCTTTTACTACAAGCCGCGCGTGACGCTCGACAACCTGCGCCGCCACGCCAAGGGCATGATCTGCACGAGCGCCTGCATCGCGGGCATCATCCCCAAATACATCGACCGCGGCGACATGGAGGGCGCCATCAAATGGGCCGAGACCTTCCGTGATACCTTCGAGCCCGGCGACTTCTATATCGAGATTCAGGAACACGGCATTACCACCGATAACGGCCTGACCGACGAGCAGATGGACCGCACGCTCATCGATATCGCCAAGCAGGTGGGCGTCAAGGTCATCGCCACTAACGACTTCCACTACCTGCGCCGCGAGGACGCGCCCGTGCAGGACGTCATCATGTGCATCGGCATGAACGCCAAGGTCGACGACCCCAACCGCATGCGCATGACTGGCTCGGAGTTCTACATGAAGACCGAGGAGGAGATGCGGGCGATGTTCCCGTATTGCCCCGAGGCCTGCGACAACACGCTCGAGATCGCCGACAAGTGCTATGTGGAGTTGGACTGGGACTCCATCATCCTGCCGCGCTTCCCGTTGCTCGATCCCGGCGAGACGCACGAGAGCCAGTTCCGCCGCGAATGCGAGAAGGGCCTGCGCCAGCACTACGGCGACGACTGGGCCACGCGCGAGATCGGTGGCGTCAACATCAAAGAGCGCTTTGAGTACGAATACAAGGTCATCTGCGACAAGGGCTTTGCCGCCTACTTTTTGATCGTTGCCGAGTACGTGCAATGGGCCAAGGACAACGGCATCGGCGTTGGCCCCGGCCGTGGCTCGGCCGCTGGCGCTATCGTCGCCTACGCCATGAACATCACCGCGTTCGACCCGCTCGAGAACGGTCTGATGTTCGAGAGGTTCCTGTCCCCGCAGCGTACCGAGATGCCCGATATCGATATGGACTTCGACGATGAGCGGCGTCTCGAGGTCGTGGAGCACGTTCGCCAGCTCTACGGCCCCGAGAAGGTCACCCACGTCATCACCTACTCGACTATCAAGGCCAAGCAGGCCATCAACGATGCCGCGCGCGTCCTGGACTACCCGGTCTACATGGGCCAGCGTCTGTCCAAGATGGTCTCGAGCGACCCCAAGGTCAAGCTCAAGCAGGTGCTCGACAAGCAACCCGGCAAAGAGGATCTCTTTAACCCCGATTTTGCCGAGGCCTATAAAAAGGACGACGACGCCCGCCGCATCATCGACACGGCGCTCTCTATCGAGGGCCTCACCCGTGGCGAGGGCGTGCACGCGTGCGCCGTTCTGATCTGCCGCGACCCCGTCAACGAGCACGTGCCCACCAAGCTCGACACCAAGGGCGGCGTCGAGATTACCCAGTACGAGGGCCATACCGTCGCCGACATGGGCCTGCTCAAGATGGACTTCCTGGGCCTGCGTACGCTGACGGTTATCTCCAAGGCAAAGGCCAACATCAAAAAGAACTTCGGCATCGACATCAAAGAGGAAGAGATTCCCTTTGACGATCCCGAGATCTTTAAGCTCATGGGCTCCGGTCACACTGCCGGCGTCTTCCAGGTCGAGTCCGCCGGCATGACGGCCACGATCAAGAACATGAAGCCCACCGAGTACAAGCACGTCGTAGCATTGATCGCCCTGTACCGCCCGGGCCCGCTGGGCGCCGGCATGGTTTCGTCCTACATCAACCGTATGAACGGCAAGGAGCCGGCCGTTTCCTACGACGACCGCTTGGACGACATCCTGGGCGAAACCTACGGCACCATGGTCTACCAGGAGCAGGTTATGCTCATCTCCGTCGAGATGTGCGGCTTCTCCAAGGGCGAATCGGACTCGCGTATCCGTAAGCCCGTGGCTAAGAAAAAGATTAAGCTGCTCACGTCGACGGTGCTCCACTGGGAGGATGGCTCGGACGAGACCACTTACGACCACTGGATGAATGGCGCTATCAAGAACAACTACACGCGCGAGGTCGCCCAGAAGATTTGGGACGATGTTCTCGAGTTCGCGTCTTACGCCTTCAACAAGTCGCACTCCGCCGGCTACGCTATCCTGGTTATGCAGACGGCGTGGCTCAAGGCGCATTATCCGCACGAGTACATGGCGGCCGTTCTGACGTCCTATACGGGCAAGACCGACAAGATCGTGCACTACGTCTCGGCGTGCCGTCACGACGGCATCCCCGTGCTGTCGCCAGATGTCAACGAGTCCGGCACCGAGTTCACGGCTACCAAGGAAGGCGTGCGCTTTGGTCTGGCCGGCATTCGCGGCGTGGGCACCGGCGTGGCGCAGGCGATTATCGCAGAGCGCGAGGCGGGCGGCCCGTTTAAGACACTGCACGACTTTGTCGAGCGCGTGGACTCGAGCCAGGCCAACCGTCGCGTGATCGAATCGCTCATCAAGGCAGGCGCCTTCGACTCCACGGGGTATCCGCGCCGCCAGATGATGCACTTTGTGGACAAGAACAACCCCGAGAACATCATCGATGCCGCGGTAAAGCGTCAGAAAGATCGCGCAAGCGGCCAGACGTCGTTCTTCGACATGTTTGGCGACGTTGAGGGCTCGGGCTTCGAGGTCAGCGTGCCCGATCCGGATGGCCAGGAGTGGGACCGCCACCTTAAGCTGAGCCAGGAGAAGGAGGTCCTGGGCATCTATGTCTCGGACCACCCGCTGCGCCCGTTTGAGTATGCACTTAGCAAAGCGCGCGACTTCTCGTTCTCGCAGATCGACACCGGCTACGAGGTGCAAAACCCCACGGGCGGTACCATCAACCAGGAGATTCCCGAGGGCAAGGCGCTGTGGTGGGCCGGCATGGTCTCGAGTGTGTCCAAGCGCGTGACCAAAAACGGCGATCCCATGGGTATCGTGCAGCTCGAGGACATGGAAGGCGAGGCCACGGTCGTGGTGTTCCCCAAGACCTACAAGGAGGCCGAGGGGTACCTGTACGGCGAGGTCGATCCCGAGACCGGCGCGCAGCTGTCCGATGCGTTTGTGCGCATTAAGGGCAAGCTCGAGCGCTCGGACCGCGGCGACCAGATCATCGCGCAGGAGATTGTGCCGCTGGAGCTTAGCGAGGAGAAAAACAAGCCCAAGGTCTTTGAGGTCATGGTGCCCAACAGCCGCTTTAGCCAGGGCAATATGGCGCGCCTGGCCACGGTGCTCACCACCAACCCGGGCGGCGACCGCGTGGAGATCTTTATCGAGCAGGTGGACGGGCGCGTGCTGCGTGCCGAGGTGCCGGCCAAGGTCAACGCACGCTCGATTCCGCTGCTGGCAGAGGCAAAGGCCATCGTCGGAAACCAAGGCCGCGTGACGGTTATCTAAGCTACCCCGGGTGAGATTGGAGGAAGTGATGGCGCAGGGGACGTTTGTGCAGGCGCTCCGGAAAGAGGCGGCGCTGAGCGGCACCTTTATGAAGGGTCGCTCGCTCATGCTCAACGGCGCCGTGCTGTCGATTGAGGACAGCGGCTCACGCTTCTCCAAAAACGTGACGGTTGAGGGCTCGGTGCGCGGTTCGCGCGGCGACCTGTACAAGACGCACGTGGCGCTCGACATGGACGAGCACGAGGTGATCGACTACGACTGCGATTGCCCCGCCGCCTATCGTTACCCCGGTATGTGCAAGCACGCTATTGCCACGGCTCTGGCGTATTTGGATGCCAGCGGCGCCGAGCCCGTCGAAGGTTTGCGCACGCCGGTCCGCACGTTTACGGCGCAGCCGAAACAGCCCGCGCGCACCGCGCCCAAAGCGCCGGCCGTCAATCCCAACTTTCCCTTTCCGGCGCCCGTCCCCACGAGCCCCAGTCTCATGGCGGCGCTCTCCGATCTTTCGGACGCGCGCATGGATGAGCTGGCGAGCATGCGCCGCAAGCTCGCCAGCAGTGTGGATCCCGATGCCCCCAAGGCGGTGTTGGAGCCCTCGCTGGTGCCGTACTACAATCCGCTGTTCGCCGACCGCTTTAGCTGGGCGCTCGAGTTCCGCATTCGCTGCGGTTCGGTGTCCTACGTGGTCAAGGATATCGACGGCATGGCCGACGCCTATGTCCGAGGCGGCACCTTCTCGTACGGCAAGAAGCTCACGTTTGTCCATACGCCCGAAGCCTTCGAAGACGTGTCGACAAAGCTGCTCAACCTTGTTGTGACGACAGTTGCCTATCTCGATGACATCACAAGCTCGCGTTCGGCGTCGTACGACTTTGCCCGCAGCGGTTTTGTTGCCGAGCGTCAGTTGCCGCTGTCCGAGCATAGCATCGTATATGTGCTGGACCTGCTGCGCGGCCAGACCATCTCCTTTGAGCCCGCCTGGTCGCGGGGGACGACGACGCATCGCACCTATGACGTGGCGGTTGAGCTGTCTCCGCAAGGGGAGGACGAGGCGTCCGCTAAGCGCCCACCGCTCCTTGCCGCCAAAATTGCGCCGGCGGCTGGTGGCAGCTACGATCTGCGCCTGCCGGCCGATGCATACTGCTTTGCTTCGGGCGACGTTGCCTATCTGGTCGACACCCGCCGTGCGCGCCGCGCCGATGTGGCGTTTTCCCAGCATGCGGCGCCGTTCCTATCGCGCTTGCTGCCCTGTCGCACGCCGGTCCATATCGCTGCCGACCAGGTGGGGGAGTTCTGTCGTATGGCGCTGCCCATTTTGCGCGACTACACCGACCTTACCGCGCCCGCTGCGCTCGACACCGTGGCGCCCGAGCCGGGCTTTGCCATGGCGATCGGCGTCGACGATGGACTCGTGACCTGCAAAATTACGGTTACCTACGGCGACTGGTCGGCAGATCTCTTTAGCCTGGGCGCTCCGGGCAGTCCCTTCGAAGAGCAGCGCCCGGGCGTGCCGTCGCGCGACGAGGTGGCAGAGTTTCGCGTCATGGACACGGCGGCCCTGTATTTCGACTTTTACGAGGGCGGCCTGGCGTTTGAGGAACGCGATGACGAGAGCCTGTTCCACTTGCTGACCGAGGGCCTGTCTGCCCTGTCCGAGCTGGGCGAGGTCATGCTCAGCGACCGTCTGCGCCAGGTCTCGGTCCGCCCTGCGCCCAAGCTTTCGGTGCGTGCGACCGTCAAGAGCAACCTGCTCGACGTCGAGCTGGGCGCGAGCGGCCTTTCGGCGGCAGACCTTGCCATCTACCTCGACTCCTACAAGCGCCATCAAACGTTTGCGCGCCTTACGTCGGGCGACATCATTCGCCTGGACGAGGGCGCCCGAGCTGCGTTTGGCCTCGCCGAGGACCTGGGCGTCGATGCCGTCGACCTGCTCGACGGCGTGTCGCTACCCGCGTCGAGCACCCTGTTCGTCGATAGCATGCTCGCGCGCACGCCCGCGCTCGAGGCCGATCGCGACGCTGCGTTCCGCCGTACCGTCGAGCGTCTGGACACGCTCGGCAAGATGGACTTTACGGTGCCGGCATCGCTCAAGGCAACGATGCGCGGCTACCAGGTCGACGGATACCAGTGGCTCGGCTCGCTCGAACACCTGGGCCTTGGCGGCATCTTGGCCGACGACATGGGCCTGGGCAAAACGCTCCAGATGATCGCGCATATCCTGGCGCGCGTGGAGACGGGGGACACCAAGCCCACGCTCGTGGTGTGCCCTGCGTCGCTCGTGTATAACTGGACCGCCGAGCTGGAGCGCTTTGCGCCCTCGCTCGATGCGTGCGCCGTCGTGGGCGCCAAGGCGCAGCGTCGCGTACAGATTGCCGGCGTGGCCGAGCATAACGTGGTCGTGACGTCGTATGACCTTATGCGGCGCGATATCGACGAGTATGCCGAGCAGGACTTTGCTCGCGTTGTGCTCGACGAGGCCCAGTACATTAAAAACCCGCTCACCCAGGTGGCGCGCGCCGCCAAGCGCCTGCCGGCCGGCGTGCGCTTTGCCTTGACGGGCACACCCATCGAAAACCGCCTGTCCGAGCTCTGGAGCATCTTCGACTTTTTGATGCCGGGCCTGCTGGGCACGCGCGAGTCGTTTGCCAAGCGCTTCGAAAGCCCGGTCGAGCATGCCGAGGGCGACAGTGCCGCTCGCCTGCAGGCGCTCGTGTCGCCGTTTGTGCTGCGCCGTGTCAAGGAAGACGTGGTGGCCGATCTGCCCGAGAAGATCGAGGACACTGTCGTGGCTCAGCTCACCGGCGAGCAGCGCAAGCTGTACCTGGCCAACCAGGACCGCATTGCCCAGCAAGTGCAGCACCGCGAGGCATCCGAGTTTAAGAAAAACAAGCTCAAGGTGCTCGCCGAGCTCACCAAGCTGCGCCAGATCTGCTGCGACCCGCGTCTACACTACGAGGATTACAAGGCGGGAAGCGCCAAGCTCGATACGTGCATGGAGCTCGTCCACGGAGCACTCGACGGCGGTCATCGTATCTTGCTGTTCAGCCAGTTTACGGGCATGCTCGATATCATCGGCAAGCGCCTGGCCAAGGAGGACATCGCCTTCCTTAAGCTCACGGGCGCATCGTCCAAGGAGGGCCGTGCCAAGATGGTTGCGCAGTTCCAAGCGGGCGAGGTTCCGGTCTTTTTGATTTCGCTCAAGGCGGGCGGCGTGGGCCTTAACCTGACGGCTGCCGACGTGGTCATCCACTACGACCCGTGGTGGAACGTGGCGGCGCAGGACCAAGCGACCGACCGTGCACACCGTATTGGCCAGCAACATACCGTGACCGTGTACAAGCTCATCGCCAAGGACACGATCGAGGAGCGCATTATGCAGATGCAGGAGTCCAAGCGCGATCTGGTCAACAGCGTGCTCGGCGGCGACGGCATCTCGTCGGCGTTGTTTACCCGCGAAGATGTTCTGGCGCTGCTGGGCGGCGACGGGCGCTAACCCGCTCGGGTGGGGCCGCCAGGGCGGATGGCACGCGCTGCCCCATCGTCCCCGCCCGTTATGTGTTCATTTGCAATGCCGTGGATGGTTTGTCTGCCTTTGGGCATAAGAACCATCAAGAACATTGGCACATCAGCAAAGGAGAACATCATGGCGAAATTCTTTAAGGACCCCGACGGTAAGCTCATCGCTGCCCTTGACGACGGCGTTGCGACCCCTGCCGGTTGCACGGAACTGACCGCAAACACTGAGGACGCGGCGCACGAGAAACACGTGCCTGTTGTCGAGACCGAGCGCGACGGTCACGTGATTCGCGCACGCGTTGGCTCGGTCGAGCACCCCAGCCTGCCCGAGCACTACATTGAGTGGATCGCCCTTGAGGCCGAGGGCCGCTTAGAGGTCCATTACCTTGAGCCCGGCATGAAACCCGCGACGTTTTTTGCGGGCGGCTCCAAGACCGGTACCGTCTATGCCTACTGCAACCTGCACGGGCTGTGGTCCGCGACATTCTAGGAGCGCGCCCCCGCTCGGGGTATCATAGCTAGCATATGCACATGCAAGCGCCGGCTGCATTATGCGGCCGGCGCTTTTACTACGATTTCGATGGTTTACGACGGAAAGGGCTGGGCCATGAAGCTCGCGCTTGCACAGATCGATATGCGCCTGGGTGATATTGAGGGCATTTGCGGCCGCATCGAGGACCAGGCTCGTCTGGCCCACGAGCGCGGGGCGCGCGTGCTGTGCGTTCCGGCTCCGCTCTTTATGGGCGCCATGCCCGGTGGCCTGGTGGGCGCTGCCGACTTTGAGCACGACGTGCTTGCCGGCTTGACTGGTGTCGCCGAGCGTATCCAGGAGCTTGACATGATCTGCATCGTGCCCGCGGCGGTTTCGTTTGAGGGCCAGCCGCTGCTCGACTACATGATGCTCAAGGACGGTCATGTGGTGCCGGCGCGTTCGAGCATTGCCCTGCAGCGTGGCGAGAACAACGACACACGTTGGGCGCCGCCGGTGTTCGACGTGGACGGCGTGCGCATCGCCGTAATCTTTGACCTGGATCGCGAGCTCGAGATGCTGCCGACCGGCGTTGACCTCATTGCGTATTTCCAATTCAACGCGTTTGACATGACCGACCGCGAGACTGCCGCCATTGCCGCCGTTCGCAGCGGCGCCTACCGTAAGATCGCATCCAAGCGCAGCGTGTGGTTTGCCTGCATGGCGCCGGTCGGTGCCTATGACGAGTCGGTGTATACCGGCGGGTCGTTTGTACTCGACGACTGCGGCCGCGTGGTGGCCCAAGCGCCGTGTTTTGAGGAGAGCCTGCTGGTTCAGGAGATTCAACGCGGCGTGATGCTCGATGCCTTGGAAGACCACGAGCTGCCCGAGTTTCGTTCCGAGGAGTGGCTGTGGCGGGCGCTGGTGCTCGCCGTGCGCGACAACGCCCGAGCCCACGGTGCGTCGCGTGCTGTGGTGGCACTCGAGGGTGACTTGCCGTCGTCCCTGCTGGCGGCGCTGGCCGTCGACGCTCTGGGCCCGCGCAACGTGATTGGCCTGGTGCTGGGGCGCAACCGTATCTTTACGCCGGCGCAGGAAGAGGCCGAGGCTGCCCGCTGCGCCGCCGTCCGCGCCATCGCCGAGCGTTTGCACATTCGCACCGTCGAGCGCGATGCACCGGATGCGGCGCGTGTGCTCGATCGCGACGTGTCGGCGGGCGATGCCGAGCGTCTGCGCTCGCGCACGCTGGGCCTCATGCTGGAGGACACGGCGCTCGAGCTGGGTGCGATGGCGCTGAGCCCGCTGTCCAAAACCGAGTACGCGCTGGCGGCGCCGGCGCTTTGCGGCGGCTACCAGGGCGACTTTGCGCCCTTTGGCGATGTGTACCTGTCGACGCTTGAGTTTGTGGCGCGTGTGCGCAACCGCACGTCTGCCGTGGTGCCCCAAGAGCTCGTGACGCTCAACGCGGTGGAAGATTGTATGGAGCGAGTGCTGGCGCAGGCGCTCTCGACGCTCGACGGTCCGGTCGATATGCTCGACCGCGCGGCACAGCTGCTCGGCGGGCTTGAGCCGGGTGAGGTCGATGGCGCGCTCGAGGCGCACGTGGACCGCAATCGAGCTTTCGACGACATCCCGATGGCCGCTGGCAAGCCTGAGGCTTGCTCGCTGCTGCTGATGCTCGTTCGACAGGGTGAGACTGCCCGCCGCATGTTGCCGATGGCGCCGATCGTCTCGGCCCGTTCGTTTGCCGAGCGTGCCTGGCCGTATATGCTCGCGTGGTCCGACCTGGGGCTTAACGGCAAGGAGCGTATGACGGTCGATTCGCTGGCGCGCGCCGAGGTGCGCCGTTTTGCTGACGAGGATACGAGCGAGCGCGTGCGAAACGAGATGATGGGCGTGCTGGGCGAGCTACTGGGTATTTCGCCCGAGCAGATGGAGGAGCTGCGCTCTGAGGACGGTCAGCGTCGTTTGCATGAGGGAATGAAAAAGTTCGAGGGCGAGGTTCAGGACGCCATCGATAAGATGATGGGCGGCCAGGGCGGACCGCAGGGTGGGCCTCAGGGTGGTCCGATGCCGCATCCGCCGGTTGATCCCCGACAATTTCCGTTCTTCTCTCAGAACTAGGTCGCTGCGCGCCCGCCAGAGCGGCAATCTGCCTTTCAATCGTCGGACATGACCGCCAGGTCAATGCCCTCCTCTTTCAAGGCACCTTGCTCGCTCTGGCGGGCGCTCGCTTGCGTATACTCAACCTACAATTCGATCTCGGCTGACTTATAGGGCTAGCGTTGTGTTATTCTAGAACAGACGTTCGTGAATGATGCGCGGGGCCTTGCCTTGTGCTGTGCTGGTGACGAGGGGAGGTTGGCTTGGTTATCTTGGGCATTGACCCCGGTTTGGCCCATACGGGTTGGGGGATTATCGAGGAGCGGCGTGGCGAGGTTCGCTGCCGTGCCTACGGTTGCATCGAGACCAGCGCGGGCAGCCCGCTCGCGGTGCGCCTGTCGCATATCGCCCGTGACCTTAAGGATGTCGTCGAGCGTTATCGACCCGACACGGCTGCTGTCGAGAGCATCTACTTTGGCGCCAACGTTCGTTCGGCCATCCCCACGGCGCATGCCCGCGGTGCCGCGCTCGTGGCGCTTTCGGAGTGCGCGCTCGAGATTGGCGAGTACACGCCCATGCAGATCAAACAGGCTGTGGTGGGCACCGGCGCCGCGGACAAGCGGCAGGTCGCCTACATGGTACGCACGCTAACACAGCTCGACCACGACCCGCATCCCGACCATGCCGCCGATGCCCTGGCCTGCGCCATCTGCCACGTAAACCTCAGCCGCACCCGCGCACTCACCGGTGGCGAGTTCTATCAACAGAGAGGAACCGGATACTGATGATTTCCCAGCTCCACGGAACGCTTGTCGAGGCCACGATGAGCTCGGCCGTCGTCGATGTGTCGGGCGTTGGCTTTGAGCTCGGCATCTCGGGCAGCACTGCGGCCACGTTGCCGACGCCCGGCGGCGAGGTCCGCCTCTACACGCGTATGCAGGTGCGCGAGGACGCCATGACACTTTTCGGTTTTTCCTCAAAGGATGAGCGCACGATGTTCGACCGGCTCGTGTCCGTCTCGGGCGTTGGCCCGCGCTTGGCGCTCGCCGTGCTTTCCACCTATACCGTGGGGCAGCTGTATTCGCTGGTGATGGCCGAGGACGACAAGGGCATGGCCAAGGTACCCGGTGTGGGCAAAAAGACAGCTCAGCGCCTGATCCTGGAACTCAAGAGCACCTTTGCCAAGGATAAGGGCTTTGTGCCGGTCGACGTGATTCCCGGCCAGGTTGCGATGCCGGTTCCTGCCGCCGCTCCTTCGGCGATCGATGATGCCCGTGCGGCACTCCTTTCCATGGGTTTTAGTCCGCAGGAGACCGATGTTGCCCTGAGCGGGTATGATGGGCAGGATATGCGTGTCGAGGACTTGCTCGGCGCGGCGCTTAAGCGACTCGGAATGGATGCGTGATGTGGGAAGCCGATGACTCTCAGGACCTGTGGGCGACGCCCGGCAACTCGCCGGCGGCATCCATGGCGCACGGCGAGCGCATGGTGGGCTCGGAGCTAACGCCCGAGGACCTCGATGTCGACCGCACTTTGCGCCCCCAGCGCCTGGACGACTACTGTGGCCAGGAGCACATCAAGCAGAGTCTGCGCGTGTTGATCGAAGCGGCGCAGAGCCGTGGCGAGACGCTCGACCACGTGATTTTCTCGGGTCCTCCGGGCCTGGGCAAGACCACGCTGGCCACCGTTATCGCCAACGAGCTGGGCGCTCAGATCAAGACCACGAGTGGCCCTGCCATCGCGCGCACGGGTGACCTGGCGGCCATCCTTACTAACTTGCAGCCGGGTGATGTGCTGTTTATCGACGAGATCCACCGCCTCAACCGTTCGGTCGAGGAGGTCCTGTACCCCGCGATGGAGGACTTTGCCCTCGATATCGTGATTGGCAAGGGTCCGGCGGCTCGCTCGATTCGCCTGGATATTCCCAAGTTTACGCTGGTAGCGGCAACGACCCGCTCAGGCATGTTGACCGGCCCGTTGCGCGACCGCTTTGGCATTTCATATCGCCTGGATTACTACACGGTCGAGGAGCTCGCGCAGATTGTGACGCGCTCGGCGACTATCCTGGGCGTGACGATCGACCACCCCAGTGCACTCGAGATCGGCTCGCGTTCGCGCGGCACGCCACGTCTTGCCAACCGCCTGCTCAAGCGCGTGCGCGACTATGCGCAGGTGCGCGGCAACGGTCCCATTGAGCTCGATATCTGCCGTCAGGCACTCGAGTTCTTTGAGATCGACGAGCTCGGCCTGGACTGGATGGATATTCGCATTTTGGAGACGCTCGCCAAGACGTTCTCCGGTCGTGCCGTGGGACTTACGACCCTTGCCAGCGCGGTGGGCGAGGACCCGGGCACGCTCGAGGATGTCTATGAGCCCTATTTGCTGCAGTGCGGGTTGATGATTCGTACGCCGCAGGGCCGTCAGGCAACCCTTCGCACCTTTGAGCACCTGGGGATTGAACCTACCGTTTAGGGCGCTTTATTATGGCGGGCTGTTGGGCTATCGCTGGGCATCGGGTAAACATATCGCCGTTCATCGGTTATGGGCGTTTTACTATTGCGCGCCCGTGCTATGCTGAATTGGTCTTTTTCTCATTCGGTAACGAAAGGACCGCCCATGCCTACTGACATCGAAATCGCACGTTCTGTCACGCCGCTGCCTATTACCGAGGTGGCCAAGAACGCCGGCGTCGACGTTAAGCACCTTATTCCGTACGGCTTCGACAAGGCTAAGGTCGACTATTCACTGCTCAACGAGCCGACTGATCACCAGGCCAAGCTCGTTCTCGTGACCGCTATCAACCCAACGCCTGCGGGCGAGGGCAAGACCACCACGACCATCGGTCTGGCCGATGGCCTGCGTCGCCGCGGCGTCAAGAGCGCCGTGGCCCTGCGCGAGCCTTCGCTCGGCCCCGTCTTTGGCGTTAAGGGCGGTGCTGCCGGCGGCGGCTGGGCTCAGGTCATCCCCATGGAGGATATCAACCTGCACTTTACCGGTGACTTCCATGCTATTGGTGCCGCCAACAACCTGCTGGCCGCCATGCTCGACAACCATATTCAGCAGGGCAACCAGCTCGGTATTGACGTTAAGCGCATCACTTGGAAGCGCGTCGTCGATATGAACGACCGTCAGCTGCGCCACGTCATCGACGGCATTGGCGGCAAGGCCCAGGGCGTGCCGCGCGAGGACGGCTTCGATATCACCGTTGCCTCCGAGGTCATGGCGATCTTGTGCCTGTCCACGAGCATCAACGACCTCAAGGAGCGCCTGGGCGAGATCGTCGTCGGCTACAGCTTTGCCGGCGAGCCCGTCCGCGCCCGTGACCTTAAGGCTCAGGGTGCCATGGCGGCCCTGCTCAAGGACGCGCTCAAACCCAACCTGGTGCAGACGCTCGAGGGTACGCCCGCGTTTGTCCACGGCGGTCCCTTCGCCAACATTGCCCACGGCTGCAACTCCATCATGGCCACGCGTATGGCGATGCGCTTTGGCGATGTCGCCATTACCGAGGCCGGCTTCGGTGCCGATCTGGGTGCCGAGAAGTTCCTCGACATCAAGTGCCGCATGACGGGCGTTCGCCCCAGCGCCGTCGTGGTCGTCGCGACCGCTCGTGCGCTGAAGTACAACGGTGGCGTCGCCAAGGCCGACCTCAACGAGGAGAACCTCGAGGCACTCAAGGCTGGCATGCCCAACCTGCTGCGTCACGTCGACAACATCCAGAACGTATATGGTCTGCCCTGCGTGGTCGCCATCAACCGCTTCCCGACGGACACCGAGGCCGAGCTCGCGCTCATTGAGTCCGAGTGCCAGAAGCTCGGCGTCAACGTTAAGCTTTCCGAGGTCTGGGCCAAGGGCGGCGAGGGCGCGCTCGAGCTTGCCGATGAGGTCATGCGTCTGATTGAGCAGCCGAGCGAGCTCAAGTTTGCCTATGAGGACGGCGCTGATGTCGCTGATGCCCTCGAGGCCGTTGCCACCAAGGTCTACCGCGCCGACGGCGTTGACTTTACGCCGGCCGCCAAGCGCCAGCTCGCCGAGCTGCGCGAGAATGGCTTTGGCAACCTGCCGGTGTGCGTCGCCAAGACGCAGTACAGCTTTAGCGACAACGCCAAGGCCCTGGGCGCTCCCGAGAACTTCCGCATCACGGTGCGTGAGCTCAAGGTTTCCGCCGGCGCCCACTTTGTGGTCGCACTGACTGGCAGTGTTCTGACCATGCCGGGCCTGCCCAAGGTCCCTGCGGCCGAGAACATCGACGTCGACAACGACGGCAACATCACCGGCCTGTTCTAAGCTCGCTGCTCATAGCCGCTTGCCCGCCCCGTCGCGCCTACCAAGGCCCGGCGGGGCTTTTTGATCCTTAGGCCCGCGCATGTCTTGTAGATACCGACGGACTCTGCCCATCATAGGCTTTTGCGCTGGTAGAATGCATGGATAACTTGATGCTTACAGGCGACGGAAAGGAATCGTTGCATGGATCAGGACAAGACAACCGTGATGGGCGGCTGCGGTTCCGCGCAGGCTGGCGATAGCGCCGATGCGACCCGCGTTGTTCCCAACCCCGGTTATGTCGACCCCGCCGCGACGCAGCCTTCTGCCGAGCCCACACGAGTTATGGGCTATGGCGACGCGGCGCAGGACCCTTACGCTGCATCTTTGCAAAGCCCCTATGGCAACGCGGCGGCAGACCCGTTTGATTACGCGCCGCAGGATTCTTATGCCGCCTCGACGCCGAATCCCTATGATGACCTGCCGCAGAATCCCATTCCGCAGCCTCAGCAGACGACGTATATGCCTCGCACGGCGCAGCCTCGCTACGAGTCGCGCGAGCCGTATCGCGAGTACCCCAAGTCGATTCCGCAATATGGCGAGGACGAGGAAGAGACGCCGTCGCGTTCGTCGAGCGTGATTAAGAAGATCCTCATCGTGCTGGCGATCTTCTTTGCGCTGTCGGTTGTGTTTGCCATCGTGTCGGGCATGCTCAACAAGCGAGGGAGTTCAACGGCCGATACCACTGCCGAGCAAACCGAGTCCGCCTCGTCTAGCACCGTCGATTTGAGTGATATCCCGGGGCAGTACTGGTCCAACGCCAAGAAGATCCTCAAGTCGCGCGGCGCCGATCTTTCGAATGCCGTGGTCCTGACTGATGATGGCTCAACGCCCGTCGTCGATGCCAACTGGGTCGTTACTTCTGCCTACTATAACGACAACGGCAACCTCGAAATTCAACTCACGCACAAGAACAGTTCGGGCAACTCGTCCGACGGCCAAAGCGGTACCGACAGCTCGAGCTCCAATACGCTGGAGGACTTGAGCAACAAGGCGCAGGAGTTGGGAGACAAGGCGCAGGAGCTGGGCGACACCGCTCAGAACCTGGGCGATACCGCGCAGAACTTGGGCGGCATGGCGACGGATGCCTGGAACGCCCTGCAAAACGGCATCTCGGGCGCGCAGGGAAACTAGCGGACGAGCGGAGCGGGGCTACAGCTGCTCGGCCGGACGCTCGGGCGAGCTGAAGCCCGAATCAAACGTGACGACGCATGAGACATCGGGCCGGCGCTCGTGCACGATGCGCGTGACGAGCTCCAGCAGCTCCTCGTCGGATATGTCAAAGCCGTCGGGACGCACCAGGTCAAACGAAACGAACCCGTCGTGCTCGTGCAGATCGTGGATGGAGAGCGCGGGATCGATCTGCATGACGCCGCGCTTGACCCAGCCGCGCAAGTCATCGCCGGTTGTCGCGATGGGGTCGCAGTGCAGCGTGATACCAATGCCCATCTGGCGCTTGATGTCGTGCTCGATGGTGTCCAGAATCTCGTGGTGCTCAAACGCGTCGCCCTCGCCGGGCATCTCCACGTGGGCGCTGGCAAACTGACGACCGGGGCCGTAGTCGTGCACCATGAGGTCGTGTGTGCCCAAGACCTGCGGATAGGACATGATCTTGTCGCGGATTGCCTGGACGAGCTTGGGGTCGGGCGCTTGCCCCAGCAACGGGCTGATGGCGTCGCGCACCAGGCCCAGACCGCTGATGCAGATGAAGACGCCCACACCCAGGCCTGCCCAGCCATCGAGATCAAAGCCGGTCGTCTGCGAAATAAGCGCCGCCACCAAGACCGAGCCCGAGGTGATGACGTCGTTTTTGGAGTCCTGCGCCGTGGCGATGAGCGTCTCGGAATCGATGCGGTTGCCCAGCGTGCGGTTGAACGCTGCCATCCAGAGCTTAACGAGCATGGACGTAGCCAGTGCCGCAAGGGAAATAAACGTGTAAGCGGTGGGCGAGGGCTTGATGATCTTAGTGACCGACTCGAGAATCAGGTTGATGCCGACGGCGCAAACCAGGACGGCGACGAACAGGCCGGCTAGGTACTCGTAGCGGCCGTGACCATAGGGGTGGCCTTCGTCTGCCGGGCGGCTGGCAAGGCGGAAACCGAGCAGGCTCACAATGTTGCTCGAGGCATCGGAGAGGTTGTTGAAAGCGTCGGCGATGAGGGAGACGGAGCCGGCGAGCAGACCCGCGATGCCCTTGGCCAGGCACAGGGTGATGTTGAGGCCAATGCAGACGAGGCTTGCGGAAAAGCCCGCGTTGGTGCGGCAAGATGCATCGACCGGCTCGCTCTCGCTGCCGGGAACAAGCGTATGTACCAGCCGATTTACAAATAGCATAGCGGTCGTCCTCACAATCATGTTTAAGGGGATAGTGTAGCTCGCACGGGGGCGCCGTGCGCCGATGCTCAGAAAATGCAGCAATAGTCTGCCGGTGCTAACGAGCGAGCCTTCTCGTCTGCCTGGGTGGTCCATTTTGGGCCACATGGGTATGGGCATGTGCCTGCTTGCTCGACATACTTAATGTCGACAGCCCCTGTGCAAAGGAGGACGTTTCCATGGACGAGATGTTTGCCATTAAATGTCAAAACTGCGGCGGCCCTATGTACTCGCACCAGGCTAAGCGCAGCTTTGAGTGCGCCTATTGCGGCACGGTGGTTCCGTGGCAGGCGGACGCCGGAGAGCCCAAGAGCGCTTTGGGTATTCGCCATACGCCGTTGACGGTGGTGGATGGACTGCTCAAACTCACGCATGTGTCGCAACTCGAGCGCCCGCAGGACCCGGACTGGTATTTCTTCAATGCGCACTGGCGCAATCAGTCGGTCCTGGAACATCTGCTGTGGGAGGATCGCGGCACGGCGCAGGAGTTCCAAGAGGCCACGCATGTGAGCATTCCTTGCCCCTTCTGCGGAGCGTCCTTTGAGGGCGAGTCAACGCAGCGTGTGTTTGAGTGCCCGTCCTGCGGCAATAAGATCGGCATTGCGGACCTGCTCAAGCCGGGGACGTTTAGCAAGCGCCTGACCATGGGCGTTGGTGCGGAGTATGTGCCCGAGCAGGGTATTCCCTGCGAAATCTCGCCGCAGCAGGCACGTGCCAACGCGCTGCAGCTGGTGCGCCAGTATCCGGATGCCTTTGCCGGGCACGACGTGGAAGACGCGATCCAAAACGACATGATGCTCTTCTATTTCCCCATGGCGCTGGCGGACTTGCGCATGATGGCGAGCTTCCCGGGCAAGGGCCTGAGCAAGGAGGCCTTGGTGTACTACGAGGTGCTCGACTGGGCATACCCCAGGGCAAACTACCTGGACGTTCGCCTCATGGGCATTTTGGAGCCGTGGGACTTTGCCAAGGTCGGTCCGTTCGATCCCGCCATGCAGGAAGGTGACTTTCGCGTCGTCTCAGTCGATGCATCTACCAAGGACCAGGTGGTCATTGATAAGTTGGCGCTCGACGTTGCGGGCAACGATGCCGAGGCCGTACTGGGGCTCAATAAAAAGAGCATCCGAACCTGGGCGCGCAAGGCCCGCAAGCATAAGGATGGCCTGGTGATGGTGCCGGTCTACTTTGTCGATCGTCCGGCGACGGACAGCCGCGATGGCGAGCAGGTGCGCATTGCCGTAAACGGACAGACGGGCCGCGCGGCCGCGGTGGTGTTTAGTGACAAGCGCGAAACGCACGTCGTGGCGCCGCTCAGCCCGAGCCTGCATCTGTCCGGTGAGAGCACCGTGCACGCCACGCCCGTCGAGGTCAAATACGTTAAATCGCCCTTCCTGTACCAGATCGTGCGCCGTGGAGGCGGCGAGCAACCGCGCCAGGTTGCAGCCGCCGTCGAGGGTTCCTACCGAGAGGAGAAGCCCAAACGCCGCGGTCTGCTGGGTGCGCTATTTGGGAAGTAGGGGAGTAGCACCGGTTGTTGCCGTAAGGTGATGGCCGGGGGTGCGGGGCAGCTCTCAGGAGTGCGGGCTGCCGTCTGATTGTTTGAGGGTGCCAGATGTAAATAAACAGTGGAGCGGCTGCAAAAGAGCCTCCTCACTGGGTAAAATCAGGTTGTGCCGCGGAACCCGCTCCTCAGCTAGTCACACTTCGGAAGCGCGGGCAACGCAGGTATTATCGTCTAAAGGGCCGGCTGCAACCGGCCCTTTTCTGTGGCAGCCAATGGACCCACATCAGACGAAGGCCGCGTCTTTGCCTGTCAGGTCACGCTCGCCAGCCACGGCTAGAATGTCGTTGCCGGCGTCCATGACCGGTATTGTTTCGTAGCGTGCGTCGCAACCGCGAGTGCGCCTGCGACGGCTGCGGTGGCTTCGGTCGCAACGTGCTGCTACCCTTGCGTTTCGCCATTGGTCGCTTCGTTGATGGCGCGGTACTCGGCACTCAGCTCGCGCGCCAGCTCTTCCTTGCTTGGAAGATACGGCAGGTATTTGGCGGCAAACACTTGGTCGTTGTCTTCGGGCAGCGTGTACTCGACAATCGAATCGCTTTTGTCCGCGCAGAGCACGATGCCTATGGGCGGATTGTCGCCTTCGTTCATGAGCTCGCGCGTGTAGTAGTTCACATACATTTGCATCTGGCCCAGGTCCTGATGCGTAAGGTCGTCCGTCTTAAGGTCGATGAGCACGAAGCAGCGCATCAGATAGTTGTAAAAAACAAGGTCAATATAGAAATGGCGCCCATCAAAGGTGATGCGCTTTTGGCGCGCCTCGAAAGCGAAACCACGGCCAAGCTCCAGCAGGAACTTCTGAAGATGCGTGATGAGCGCCTGCTCTAGATCGCTCTCGCGAAACGCAGTATCGTCCGAGAAACCTAAAAACTCCAGTACATATGGGTCGCGGATGATATCCTCGGGGCGACGAGCCGGGGCGCTCTTTTGGATTTCCTGGATGACGGCCTCTTTGTCTTTGCTGGCAAGTAGGCGCTCGCGGAACATGGTGTTGATCTGGCGTTCGAGCTGACGCGTGCTCCAACGAGAATCGGCGCATTCGTTCATGTACCATGTTCGAGCATCAGGGTCGGTTATACGCGATAACCTGCGGTAATGTGTCCAATTCAATTCGGAACGCAGCGCGTTCCGGATTGGGAACGCAAGATAAAACTGACGCATGTATCTTAAGCTTCTGGCGTTGAAGCCTCTGCCAAAATCCTTAGTCAATCTAACGGCAAGTTCGTCGATCAGTGCATCGCCATACTTGGCGCGCTCCTCTCCGCCCTGTTCATCAACAATACTCTTGCCGATCTCCCAATATGCCTCAACCATCGCAAAGTTAACGGCGGTATAGGCCTTGTCGCGAGCGGCGTTGAGAATCGAGGAGACCTGCTTGTAAAAACCTTCGGGCACGATTGCCGATTCTCCACGGTTTACTAGTTCACCCATCACTGTCGCCCCACTTTCCTCTTGTGGAATGCATCTTTAACGCATTTAGTTTAAAGCCTCGCGCGGACACGAATTGCTATGTTGTCTGGCACCTTCGCATGGGAGCCTTGCGGTGGTTAAAATGTGACCATAGAGGCAGTTTTAGCGAACCCCGCGGGAGTGACGCGTATGGACAACAACACGCTGCTGTTCCAGGACAAAGGTTCGGGTAGGTTTAAAGACGTCAAGATCTACCCTAACCGCATCGAGGTGCTCAAGAAGGGCACTTTTGGTGGCAAGCACACCGAGATTGTTTATCTTAAGGACATTACGGGGGTCAGCAGGATCAAGGGCCGCGACGTTTTCCTACGTAACAGGCTGTTGACTGCCTGTGTCTTTAGTCTGAGCAGCCGCTCCCAAGCTCAGGAGTTCGTGAATGCGCTGAACATGGTGATGTAGCCGATAACGGTGTTCGGGCTAAGGTAAAAATCGGGGCGCAGAACGGTATTCTGCGCCCCCCCCAATTGAGTCGATGTGTCTAAAAGGCGGGCTTGCCTATTCGCTGTCGTCCCCAACGTTTTCGCGGTCATTGGCAAGCATCGCCGCGCCGGCGACCGTTGTCGCCACGGCGGCGGCAGCGAGCCCGGCGGCAACGCCAGAGCCGTCGCCCGTGTCGGCGAGTTTTCCGGTCGAGCCCTTGCTCTTGTTGCCGCCGCCGTTCTTGTCGGCGCCGTCTGCGTTGGAACCCGTGCCGCTACTGGTGCCGCCTGCACTGCCCGAGGCCGCTACGGTAAAGCTTGCGGCTCCATCGCTGGCGAGCGTGTAGCTCTGCGCCGCGTTGCCCAAGAGACCGTTCACGCGCACCCAGTACGTTCCCGCGGTAAATGCCTCGCCCTCGGCCATCGCCGTTCCCGGAGCGCCGTTCGCGTCGTGCACAAACTCGAGCTGGGCCGTGCAGGCATCGGTTTCGAGCTTGCCCTCGAGTGATGCCGCAATCTTGGCGCGCACGTCTTCGCCGGCCTTAAGGCCTTCGAGTCCCTCAAAATGGGGCGTCAGCGCGCGTGGATCGATATCGATGGGCACGGAGCCCCGCAGCTCCGTAACGGTCTCGTTGCCCAAGGCGTCGACATCCACATATTCGATGGCAAACGCATGGCCCGAAGCTGCCACGTTGAGTACGTTGCTGCTGTCGACGAGGCGGAAATGACCCTCGCCAACGGTCTTGCCGTCCTGGAATGAGGCATCGCTCAGCGAGTCGCCGTACGTCATGCGCATGCGGGTCGGGAGATAGTACGGGAGATAGTACGAAGCCGTCTGCTTGTGCTCCGTATCGTAATTGCGCTGGTAGATGCTCCGGGCCAGCGCCGCATCAACAAAGTCGGATGCGATGATGCCAATGTGCTTGAGGTAATCTGACTTTGTATCCTCGATGCCGCTGGGATTGATGTACGGGCTCTTATACAGATGCTCGTTGACTACTCGTGCCGAGGTAAAAGGATTGCCTCCGTGCGACAAGCCCGTGCAGCTGGTGTAGTTGATAGACCAGCAACGCTCCAGGACTTTCTCCTTGGCCCCGTTATCGTCCTCGACATCTACCTCGTTGCGCGTGCGCCCGGTCGTTTCCTTCAGCGCATTATCGACCCAGCTGAGCTTGTCGGTTCCCGTGAGTTTGTACTTGTCCTGGGCGTATACCTTGGTGCAATAGGGCTCTTTGTCGCCTGTTTCCCCCGCGGCTTCAAAGCCCCGCGCGTCTTGGACGAGGCACATGGAACTGCTGTCGGTGTGCGCTGCGATTTTGTTATCCCATTCGGTGAGGTCGAGTCCCCACGTGTGGCCGCTTACGCTGTCGCCGTCGAGTCAAAATCGACGTAGCAGGACGATCTTTCCGCGCACCTCGCCCAGTGTGGGAACGCGGCTCGACGTATAGAACAGTTTGGGGTTGTCGTCCAAAACCTTGGCGAAAGCCGTCGTAACACTTTCGTCGGTAGCCTCGTCGTTGCCTCGTGATACAAGCATGATGAGCGCTTCTGTCGGGTTTTCGTTCAAAAACGTTTTGAAGTAGCCTATGACATCGGAAAGATGCAAAAAGTACGCGTCTTTTTTGAGCAGGTAGTACATCCCATGGTCGATGCCAGGGTTGTTGCCCTTTCCGAGACGGATATCAAAATAGCGAATGCCTTCGAGCAGCTGCGTGGGAATGTAATCCTGCTGGCATTTTACTTGCGAGGATTGGGGCTCAGTGTCGTTGTCCACGCTGCAGGTGCCCGAATCGTGCGTGCCCGGGATGCTCAGCTCGTCGAGGAACTTGTTGTCGTCGACGTATTTCATCCAACATGGTCCGTCGACGTAGCTGCTGTACGTAATCCAGTCGAGGCTGCTAACCGTGGCATCGTTCTTTTTCATGTCGTAACCGATAAGTTCGAGCTCCCACGGAATGCTCTTACTCTTACTCTTATGGCAGATCTTATTGTTGTCCTGGTCTTCGCCGTTCGATTCTATTGCCAGGTACTTAATGTCTTTTTTCTCGGTTTCTTTCTCGACCGTGCGGTCTCGGATGATATAGGTTCCGTTTGATTGACGCTCGAACGCAAAAGAGCGACTGGGCTTGCCGTCATGCTCGCCACTCCATACGTGGATGACCTTTCCGTCTTTGTCCGAGTCGCCATCGACCGACCAAATGCTGTAGCCCGTCTTTTTATGCTCTTCGAAATTGAGCAAGGTGCGGATAGCATACCAGTTTGTATCGTCATTCTTGGTCGTTACGTTCTCAAGGATGAGCTTGCTGGACGTGCCGTCATTAAACAGATGGCAGACGTTGCCGATGACGTTGCCGTCTTCGTTGACGCTCGCGGTGCGAAAATAGCCCGCGGGGCGAAGGCGAATGACGAAATTGTCGAGGCTGACCGACGCTGTGGCAGCGTCGTCTGCAAATGCCGCTCGTGGGCAAATGCCCAATGCCGCGGTTTCGGGCAGGCTTGCAAGTGGCGACAACGCCGCGAGTCCAAGGCCCAACGTAAATGCTCGGCGGCTGATGGCGTGGTGTTCGGTCATAACTTCTCCATTCGTAGAGTGCGGTTATGCGATAGTTTTGGTCACTATACTGCTCAGATGTTTAAAGATGCTGGTTTAATTGTCTGCGCGGCGCAATAAATCGGCGGGCGGACGTGTTGGGGTGTTTGTCGTTTTCGTACTGTTGCTACATTTGGAGCGGTTCCGGCGTCCGGCATCCTCGCGTTCGTTGGCTACCGGCATAAGAAAGGGAGGGTCGGTTTACCGGCCCTCCCTGGGTACGAAGCGCTGGGGTACCGCCGCTTGTTAGCACTGCGCCCGTGTTTCCCGCTGCGCTCGCCAGTCGCTTAACGCTTGATCTCGATATCGTCGAGCTTGGCGTCCATGGCCTCGGTCTTGGCCTCGGCGATGTCGTCGGCAAACTCCAGAGACTTCATCATGGTCTCGACGGCGTCCTTGTGTTCCTCGACGTTGTCGATACGCACATACACGCTGCCACCGTCAACGTCGGTGAAGTATTCGGTCGTTACGCCGCCCGAGTGTGTATAGGAAGCGTTGCGCCAAGTCTTGCCGTTGTACTTGACGGGGTCATTCTCGGTCCACTCAAAGCTGGCATTCCACTTTGCCTCGTAGTCGAACAGCTCGTCGGCGTTCTTGTCAGGATCGAAGACGGGGATGAAGCGATCGCTGGCGTGCTCGCTCTCGGTGAACTTAAACTGGGCCCTGTCGGCGGTGTCGCCTGCGACGTCGGTGATCTCGACGCCCTCGGGGACCTCGACCTTAAACCAAATGAAGTCGGTCCTCATATCCACGGCTGGCTTTTCTGCGCCGCCGCCACCGCCACTGCCGGTAGCGCCGCCGCTGCCGCCGCAACCCACCAGGGCAACCGCGGCAAAGAGACTGATGCAGAGGGTGAGAATCGCAAAGGCCTTCTTTTTCATGGTCGTGTCCTCCTCGATCTGTAATCGTCCATGGATTACCTGCCTTTACTGTACGCGTGGACGGCTCGCTAGGGTGGGCCATGTGTCCCATTCTGGGGGCTGGAATTGCGCCGACAAGTGGCAATATGTGCGGTCGCAAAAGAGGGGAGGACCGATGCTGTCGGCCCTCCCCGGGGTGAGGTGCCCGTTGATTTAATGGGGCGCGCGTGCGTGGGCGTTGCCCCAACAGGTTCCTTGTTTATAGATATGCCTCAGTTTTTGACGTCCGGAAGTCTCGAAAGGTGGGCCATGTGTCCCATGTTTGCGGTGCCGACGCCTATCGTTCGTCATAGAAATCCGCGATGGCCAGGTGCGCTGACGCTCATGTACTTATGGGCTAGACTTAGCACCATTATGTGATTGATGCGGTCGGTCGGCGGTTGCCACCCGACCGATGTATATGACTTGAAGGTGCGTGCGTATGAGCCAAGAGATGATGGATAAAACATGTCGAGAGTTTGCCGAGGCGCTTGCCGCACGCGAGCCGGTTCCCGGCGGCGGTAGCGCGAGCGCCTTTGTAGGTGCACTGGGCGCCTCGCTTTGCGGGATGGTTGCTCGCTATGGGGCGACAAATCCTGCGCTTGCCGATCGCGCAGACGATCTGACGCGCGCGTTTGCCCAGGCGGATGAGTTGGCGCAGGAACTTGTGGGTCTGGTCGCCGAGGACGTTCGTGCCTACGGGCAGGTGTCCACGGCGTACGGTATTCCGCGTGACGATCCGGCTCGAGCGACCGCGATTCAGGATGCGCTGCATGTGGCCGCTATGCCGCCGTATCGCATTATGGATGCCTGCGGGCGTGCGCTGGCGCTGCTCGAGGACATGGCCGACAAGGGTTCGCGTCAGCTGCTGTCCGATGTGGCGTGCGGCGCCGTGTTCTGCCGTGCCGCTATGCAGGGCGCGAGCTTGACGCTCTTTGCGAACACCACGTCTATGAAAGATCGCGTTCGTGCTGAGGAGCTCGAGACGGCGTGTGATGAGTTGCTCGACACATGGTTGCCGCGCGCCGATGCGCTGGCGCGCCGCGCCTCCGACGCTGCAAGGAAGAGAGGATAGCCATGGCTGAACTGCTGAAGGGTGCTCCCGTTGCTCGCGCTTTGACCGAGGAACTTGCTGCTCGCTGTGCAGCCCTGCGCGAGCGCGGTGTTGTACCGACGCTGGCCATCGTTCGTGTGGGCGAGCGCGAGGACGACCTGTCCTACGAGCGCGGTGCCCTCAAGCGCTGCGAGAAGGTTGGCATTGAGGCTCGCCGCGTTTTGCTTCCTGCCGATGTTTCGCAGGACGAGCTGTTGACGGCCGTCGAGGACATCAATACCGATTCGGCTGTTCATGGCTGTCTGATGTTCCGCCCGCTGCCCGCCGGCCTTGACGAGAACGCCGTCGCCGCAGCGCTCGATCCCGCCAAGGACGTTGACTCCATGACGCCGGCTTCACTGCTCACCACGCTTTCGGGGCGCGGCGAGGGTTTTGCCCCCTGCACAGCCGAAGCCGTGCTTGCTTTGCTGGATCATTACGGCGTTGAGCTGGATGGGGCCAAGGTTGCTGTGGTCGGACGCTCACTGGTAATTGGCCGCCCCGTTGCCGCCATGCTTACGGCGCGCAACGCAACCGTGACGACGTGCCATACGCATACGCGCGATCTTGCCGCCGAGTGCTGTGCTGCCGACATTGTGGTTGCCGCCGTTGGACGCGCGCGCACGATTGGCGCAGATGCGGTCCGCGAGGACCAGGCGATTATCGATGTTGGCATTAATTGGGACGAAGCCGCTGGCAAGCTGGTCGGCGACGTCGATTTTGATGCCGCGGAGCCGGTTGTTGGCGCAATCACCCCCGTGCCGGGTGGCGTGGGCGCCGTGACGACAGCAATTCTCGCCAAGCACGTGATCGAGGCGGCTGAGCGCGCGGTAAAATAGGCGTTTGGAGGCTGTTTAGGGGGTTGGTTAGATACCCTGTGGTCAAAAAATGCCAAATATGAGTACTGTTGCCAAGTTAGTCACATATGTTTGAGATCATTTTGGCTCTTTAGCGATAAGTAATATCGTTAAAGAGCCAATTTTATTGGACGTATGGGGAATTACTAGACTCAGTTTTTGGACAGGTGAGGATTCCCGGCGCCCGGAACAGTGCAATTTGCTGCCACTAAATTTGTGACAGGATCGCGCGAATTTTTGTGGTGTAAGAGGGAGGGCCGCGTCAGCGCCCCTTGCGCCTAAGGCTATTCCGCCACGCCGTGGCGGTCAAGGACCTCCCTTATGGCCTCGTGCGCGGCC
>DBGDSC010000028.1:0-3385 GCA_048402045.1 Collinsella sp. | reverse complement strand
GTGACGTGAAACGAAAGGGCGCTGACCTTCTGGTCGCGCCCTTGAAGTTGAACGTCAGATTGTCCAAATGCGGCCCGCGCAGCGTCGAGCAGTTACGGCGTTTGGTAAAACGCCGTAACCCCCTAGTACATCTTTGCGCCGGCGGGGATGGAGGCGTCGAGCTGGATCAGGTTGAGGCGCTCCTCACCATCCTCCTCGTGGATGGCACTGATGAGCATGCCGCAGCTGGGGATGCCCATCATCTTGCGCGGAGGCAGGTTGGTGATGGCGAGCAAGGTCTTGCCGACCAGGTCCTCGGGCTCGTAATAAGCGTGAATACCGGAGAGGATGGTACGGTCGGTGCCGGTGCCGTCGTCGAGCGTAAAGTTCAGCAGCTTCTTGGACTTCTTGACGGCCTCGCATGCCTTGACCTTCACGGCGCGGAAGTCGCTCTTGGAGAAGGTATCGAAGTCGACGAACTCCTCGAACAGCGGCTCAACGGCGATCTTGGAGTAATCGAGCGTGGGCTTAAGCGACTTAACGAACGGGCTCGCGGCGTTGCCGGCCTCGGCAGCCTTGGCGGCAGCGGCACCGGACTGGAAACCCTTCTCGGGCTTCATGTGCGGGAACAGCAGCACGTCGCGGATAGAAGCCTGGTTGGTAAGCAGCATGACCACGCGGTCGATACCAATGCCAATGCCGCCCGCGGGAGGCATACCGTACTCGAGGGCGCGCACGTAGTCCTCGTCATACTCCATGGCCTCATCGTCGCCGCCGGCCTTCTCGGCCATCTGGGCGGCAAAGCGCTCGGCCTGGTCGACCGGGTCGTTGAGCTCGGAGAACGCGTTGGCGTACTCGTGGCCGGCAATAACCAGCTCAAAGCGGTGCGTCAGGCGCGGGTCGTCCTCAAAACGCTTGGCAAGCGGGCTGACCTCGATGGGGTAATCGCACACGAAGGTCGGGTTGACGATGGTGTCCTCGCCCAGCTCATCGTAAATCTCGGCGATGATCTTGCCAGCAGTCCACTCGGGCTTGATCTCCAGGCCCTTCTCGCGCGCGGCGGCAGCAAGCTCCTCGACCGGCGTGTCGATGGTGACCTGCTTGCCGAGCACGTCGGAGACGATGTCGGTCATGGGACGGCTGGCCCACTCACCAGAAAGGTCGATGGTCTGGCCCTGGTACTCGATGACCTCGGGGTTGCCGATGGCCTTGTTGGCCGCCTTAATGACGCCCTGGGCGAGCGCCTTCATGCCCTCGAGGTCGGAGAAGGCACGGTAGGCCTCCATCGTAGTGAACTCGGGGTTGTGGGTGAGGTCCATGCCCTCGTTACGGAAGATGCGGCCGATCTCGAACACGCGCTCAAAACCACCGACGATGCAGCGCTTGAGGTGGAGCTCGGTGGCAATACGCAGGTAGCACTCCTGATCGAGCGCGTTGAAGTGGGTAATGAACGGCTTGGCGGTAGCGCCGCCCTGGATGGTCTGCAGGATGGGGGTCTCGACCTCCATGTAGCCGTCGGACTCCATAAAGCGACGGAAGGTAGAGAGAATCTGCGAACGCTTACGGAAGGTCTCGCGAACGTCGTCATTGGCGATCAGGTCGACATAGCGCTGGCGATAGCGGGTCTCCTTGTCGGAAAGACCGTGGAACTTCTCGGGCAGCGGACGAACGGCCTTGGCAAGCAGGGTCGCGCTCTTAGGGGCAACGGAAAGCTGGCCGCGCTGGGTACGCACGACCACGCCGGTCACGCCCAGGATATCGCCCAAGTCGAGGGCCTTGAGCGTATTCCAGGCAGCCTCGTCCATGTCGTTGATGCGGCAGAACAGCTGAATCTCGGCAGTCGCATCGCGCACGACGATGAACATGATCTTGCCCTGACCGCGCTTGGCGACCACGCGGCCGGCGATCTTCACGACGTCCTCGGTGTCCTCGCCATCGGCAAGCTCGGCGTACTTAGCCTCGATATCGGCGACGTAGTCCTCAAGCTCAGAGTGCTCGGGATAGGGGTTCTGGCCCGCCTCGAACAGGGCGGCGCGCTTGGCCAGGCGGGTGGCGCGCTCGTCGTTGAGCGTCGATGCCTGATCGGCGGCGTTCAGGTTCTCTGCCATAAGTTAGCTCCTCAAACTAAAACGCTCCCCAGGATTCGGTCCCAGGGAGCGAAAACATACCTTTACGCGGGACCGTGGTCTAGCGTGCGATCTTGGCGATGGTGTAGACGCGAGTCTTGCCGGAAGGCGTAACGACCTCGACGGAATCGCCCTCGCCGTGACCAATGATGGCGTGACCGACCGGAGACTCGTTGGAAATCTTGTGCTCGAGCGAGTTGGTCTCGGTGGTACCGACGAGCGTGACTTCCATGACCTCGCCGTTGGGATCAATCAGCGAAACGGTGGAACCGATGGAGACGGTCAGGTCGCCCGTGGTGGCAGCAACCTGAGCGTTGGCGAGGATGGCCTGGATCTCGGCAATACGAGCGGCGTTCTGGGCCTGCTTGTCCTTAGCGGCGTCGTACTCGGAGTTCTCCGAAAGGTCGCCGAACGCGCGGGCTTCCTTGATGTCCTCGACGATCTCCTTGGCGTAATCGCCCTCACGCCAAGCGAGCTCCTCGACGAGCTTCTGGCGGCCCTCAGCGGTCAGTACGATCTGGCTTGCGTCCATACGGATATCTCCCCAACTCTGATCAAACAATCAACTGTCAACAAAACGAAAAAGACCGGCTAGCCTGCGGGCAAGCCGGTCAGGTGCTCACCCCAAAGGGATGGGACTACTCTGCGTCCGCGTCGCTGTCCTCTGCCTGCTTCTTCTTGGCAGCAGCGAGCTTGGCCTCGAGCTCAGCGATCTCCTTGTCCTCCTCGGACTGCTCGACCACGACCTCCTCGGCCTGCTTGGTCTCGGCCTTATCGTCGCCCTCCATACCCTCGCGGATATTCTTGACGGTAGAGCCGAGGGACTTGCCGAGCTTCGGCAGGTTCTTGGGCCCGAAGATAATCAGGACAACGACGAGAATAATGATGAGCTCAGGAGCCCTCAGTCCAAACATGTAGACCTCCACAATACAGCGAGACAAGCTCGAATGAGTATACCGCGGGTATCGCGGTATCACAACACTAGCTAAAAAAAGGGACCGCAAGAAGCGGTCCCTCCTCATGCTCTGGTCGGGTTGACTGGATTTGAACCAGCGACCCCTGCGTCCCGAACGCAGTGCTCTACCAAACTGAGCCACAACCCGTTAGCTAGACTATAGTAACAAAGATTTTCGCCGCGTGCTAGAGAAATTTTTATTTCTTTCCTTGAATATCAACTTCATCCGAACACCTCCCATATTCATCCGTACATGTACGGATGAATATGGGAACCCGATACCCTGAGGGCCGGATCGGCCGGCCCCGGGAGATCGGAGGACGTC
>DBGDSC010000027.1:0-13290 GCA_048402045.1 Collinsella sp. | reverse complement strand
CGGCCTGAACAATCGTCAATATCGGTCGGAGGGGTGGCTTTGTAAAGCCGTTTGTCTCCACCCGCGTAGCGGGTGGTTTAAAGCTGGCCGCTGCGCGGCCAGCGGACTAAAGTCTTGAAGCAGAAGCGCGGCCTAAAAGGCCGCGCACCATCTTTATTCAGATTAATCATTGCCCGTTGTGACATCGCCGAACCCGCAGGGCAGAGAACAAGTTCCCTCCCGGCGCACTCCGCAGGACGCAAGAAGCCCTCGCCGCACGAAGTGCGCAGCGAGGGCTTCTTGCATGTCCGAGGACGCGCCGGGAGGGAGCTTACTCTCTGCCCGGACAGGAAAGGCTAATTACGCGACGGTGTAAACCCAGTTGTGCTTGTCCTCGACAGCACCAGACTGGATGCCGGTCAGAGTCTCGCGGAGCTTCTTCATCACAGGGCCGATCTCGGTGTAGCCAGCCGGGAAGGTCACGGTCTCGTCGGCGCCGTAAACCTTGTTGTCGATCTCGCCAACCGGGGAGATGACGGCAGCGGTGCCGCACAGGCCGCACTCGACAAAGGTACCGGCCTTGACCTCGGCCCACTCGACGGGACGCTGGTCAACGGTCATGCCCAGGTCCTGAGCGACCTGAACGAGCGAGCGACGGGTGATAGAGGGCAGGATGGAGTCGGTGTGCGACTGCGGAACGACGAGCGTGCCGTCCTCCTTCACGAACAGAACGTTGGCGCCGCCGGTCTCCTCGACATAGGTGCGGGACTCGGAGTCGAGATACAGGTTCTCGGCATAGCCCTCGCGATGGGCCTCCATCGTGGGCTTGAGGGACATGGCGTAGTTCAGGCCGGCCTTGATGTTGCCGGTGCCGTGAGGTGCCGCACGGTCATACTCGGAAACGCGCAGCTTGACGGGCTTGAGGCCACCCTTAAAGTACGGACCGACCGGGGTCACGAGAATGCGGAACGTGTACTCAGGAGCGGGAGCCACGCCGATCACGTCACCGGAGCCGATCATAAACGGACGCACGTACAGGGTCGCACCGGAACCGAAGGGCGGAACCCAGGCGGCGTTGGCAGAAACGACCTGCTTGACGGCTTCAACGAACTTGTCCTTGGGGAACGGGGGCATCTCGAGGCGCTGCGCAGAGTTGTACATACGCTCGGCGTTCATGTCGGGACGGAAGCAGACGATGCTGCCGTCCTCGGCGGTGTAGGCCTTCAGGCCCTCAAAGACCTCCTGGCAGTAATGGAAGATGCCGCCGCACTCGGAGACATGCAGGGTGTGGTCGGTGGTCAGGCCACCCTCGTCCCACTCGCCGTCCTTCCAATGGGCCTCGTAGCTGTAATCGGTCTTCATGTAGCCAAAGCCGAGGCTACCCCAATCGATATCCTTTTTCTCGACAGTCATATGTCGCTCCTTACATACACAGTTGCATACTCGCGAACCCGCACGCAAGGACCGAGGCCGACCGCGTCGCAACGTCGCACGCCCGGAGCGTAGAGCCGGACGGGACACGCGAGCAGCATCAAAGCCGATGGCACGTCGATTCGCATGCACGAGATTGTACTCCGCACGCGCGTCGGATAAAACGTTTTTCTTTAACTAACTAAAGTATTTTCATTTGACCGAAGCAAAAAGGCCCGCCACCGTAAGCGGTGACGGGCCTCAACTGCACGGTTTGCGCGCTGACTCGAGCTACGCGTTCTTTTTGCCCAGCTTAGCCTTAACCAGACCGACCACGGTCGGGATGATCGACACGGCAACGATGCCGACGATTAGCAGCTCAAAGTGCTCCTGCACAAAGGGGATGCCGCCAAAGAAGTAGCCCAGCAGTGTGAAGAGCGTCGACCAGGTAATGCCGCCCAGCACGTTAAAGATGACAAAATTGCGCCAGTGCATGCCGCCCATGCCGGCGATAAAGGGCACAAAAGTGCGGATAAACGGGAAGAAACGGCCCAGGAAAATAGCCAGGTGGCCCCACTTGTCCAAGAAGTCCTCGGACTTTTTAATGCGCTCGGGCGTCATGGCCTTGACCTTGCCCGAAGCGATGATCTTTTTGCCAAAGAAGTGACCGATCATAAAGTTGCACTGATCACCCAAGATGGCAGCCGCCCATGCGACGGCCAGCAGGGCCACGATGTTAAAGCCACCGTTGTGGGCAAAGAAGCCCGAAGCAAACAGCAGTGAATCGCCAGGAAGGAACGGGAAGAACACCACGCCCGTCTCGATAAAGATGATCAGGAACACGCAGCCGTAGGCCATAAGCGGGCCGGCGGCGATCCAGCTGGCGATCGCGGTGCGCGGATCCTTAAGCAGCTCGGCGATAAAATTGATGAAACCCATGAAGTAAAACCTCTCAGTTGTGGGCGCGGATACGTCCAAGTTGACCAGTATACGGTTGCGGTGCCCCCTCGTGCGCAACCCCACAAAAGCATGACTCCATTACCAGCAAGTTTGCATAACTGACATCTGTAGCGCAATGGCGCCAAGATTGTCCTTCCTAATCCCTAGCAAATCGCTATACTTTATTGAATCGCATTGCCATGGCGCTAAGGGAGGGCGGCCGGTGAGCTTTATCAATACCATTCGCGAGGATATCAAGACCGTCCAGGCGCAAGACCCCGCTGCACAAAACGGTCTGGTCATCTTCCTTTCCTATCCTGGCCTGCACGCCAAGTGGAACCACGTGCCCGAGCACTGGCTCTGGGAGCACGGTCATCGCTCGCTCGCCCGCGCGCTCTCGCAAATCACCCGCCACATCACCGGCGTCGAGATTCATCCCGCGGCACAGATCGGCAAGCATTTCTTTATCGACCATGCCATGGGCGTCGTCATCGGCGAGACCACCATTGTGGGCGACAACTGCGTGCTCTACCAGGGCGTTACGCTCGGCGGCACCGGCAACGAGACCGGCAAACGCCACCCAACGCTCGGCGATAACGTCACCGTGGGCACGGGCGCCAAGGTGCTCGGCAACATCCGCATCGGCAACAACGTCAAGATCGGCGGCAACTCGGTCGTCGTCAAGGACGTGCCCGACAACTGCACCGTCGTGGGCGTGCCGGGACGCATCATCAAGCGCAACGGCTGCCGCGTGTTCGAGGAGAGCTTCGACGCCAAGCAGCATCGCGAGTACATGCCCGATGATGCCGCCGAGCAATCCGCGCTCAACCGTCAAGGCATCACCGAGAATGCCCGCCGCGTCAAGGAACTCGAGCGAGAGGTGGCCGAGCTCAAAGCCCTCGTCGCCAAGCTCGTGGACGAGCGCTAGGAACGCAAGCGGCACAAAACGACATCGGCATCAACGCAAGAAGGCGCGCCAGGGAATCCATCCCCGGCGCGCCTTTCTTTTTGATGTGACATGCGGGACTGTCCCTTTGTCACATTAGGCGAACTGGCTCAAGTAGAGGTCGGCGTAGGCACCCTCGGCAGCCAGCAGCTCCTTATGCGCGCCCTGCTCGATAATGTTGCCGTGATCCATGACCAAGATCAGGTCGGCATCCACGATCGTCGACAGGCGATGCGCGATCACAAAGCTCGTGCGCCCGCGCATGAGCGCGTCCATGGCACGGCCGATGGCAAGCTCGGTACGCGTGTCCACGCTTGAGGTCGCCTCGTCCAGGATGAGAATCGCCGGGTTGTTGAGCAGCACGCGCGCAATGGTCAGCAGCTGGCGTTGGCCCTGGCTGATGCTCTCGGCATCGTTGGCCACGCGCGTGTCGTAGCCCTGCGGCATGGTGCGCACAAAGAAGTCGACCTGCGCGGCACGAGCGGCGGCCACAATTTCGTCGCGCGTTGCCTCGGGGCAGCCGTAGGCGATGTTTTCGGCAATCGTGCCATCGAACAGCCAGGCGTCCTGCAGCACCATGCCAAACTGCTGCCGTAGCTCGCCGCGGTCCATGCGGCTCGTATCCACGCCGTCGAGCGTAATACGCCCGCCGTCAATCTCGTAGAAGCGCATGAGCAGGTTGATGAGCGTCGTCTTGCCTGCGCCCGTGGTTCCCACCACGGCAATCTTCTGGCCCGGCTCGGCGGTAAACGACACGTCGCGCATAAGCGGCTTGTCGGGCGAATAACCAAAGCGCACGTGCTCAAAGGAGACGCGGCCCTCCACGCGACCCGGCAGCTTGGCGGCCTCGTCCGACAGCGGATCGGCCTCCATCTCGGGCTCATCGAGCAGGTCGAACACGCGCTCTGCACTCGCCAGCGCGCTCTGCAGCGAGTTGAAGGTAAACGACAGCTGCGTCATGGGCTCGGACGCCTCGTAGATAAACTGGAAGAACGCCTGGAACACGCCGACGGTCATGTGGCCGGCGACCAGCATGCTGCAGCCCACGAGCGCAATAACGATCTGCGCCAAACGGCCGATAAAGCGCACCGCGGGGCCGACAGCATTGATCATAAAGTCGGCCTTGGTACTCACGCGCGCCAGCTCGCCCGAGGCCTCGTGCACCTCGGCAGAGCTCTGACGTTCGCGGTTAAACGCGCGGATCACCAGACGGCCCGAATAGCCTTCCTCGACCGCACTCGTAATCTTGGACACCCACTCCTGGCGCTCGCCCGTCACATCGTGTGTGCGGCGCGAGACGACCTTCGTCACCAGCAGCGACAGTGCCGTAAAGAACAGAAAGACGAGCGTAAGCTGCACGCTGAACACGAACATCACGCTCACAGCACCAACAACCGTGCCGATCGACACGAGCAGCTGCAGCAATCCGCGCTGCATGCTCTCGGACATCTTGTCCAGGTCGTTGGTCGCGCGGCTGACGACCTCGCCGGGACGATGCGCGTCAAAATAGGCGAGCGGTAGACGGTTGAGCTTTTGCGCGATGCGGTTACGCAGGCGCAGATTGAGGCGTTCGGCCACGCTCGACATCAAAAAGCTCTGGAGCGCGTAGAACGAAGCGGCGGCCGTCCAAATCAAAAAGTAGATGAAGATAGTCCTGCCGCAGTTCTCCCAGGTGATGCTGAAGGTGGCGTTGTTGACAAACGCTACCTGAATGTGGCCCCACAGCTCATCGATCACGCGGGCGCTATATGCCGGCGCAGCAGTGTTAAAGATGACATAGAACACAATGCTCGCGAACACGATATAGAAGCGCCAATGGTCGCCGGCAGCCTCACTCCACAGGCGGCGCACCGTCGCCCAGGTATCCCGAGGTGTCTCGTCCTCGTCTTCGTCGTCCACGTCGCGCATACGCTCTGCCTCGGCGCGGGCGCGCTCGTCCTCGGCACGTTCGTTTTCCTCGTAGAGCGCTTGGCGGCGAGCCTCGCGCTCGGCTGCAGCCTTGGCGGCGTCATCCAGCTCGGTCGACGCGGCAGCCGTTTCCTCGACCAGTCCCGCGGCAGCGGCGTCATCAACGCCGCCCTGCTTCTTGAGCTCCTCGGTCATGCTACTCACCTCCCTTCATCTGCGATTCCGCGATGGCGCGGTACACCTCGCAGGTTTCCATAAGCTCGCCATGCGTGCCCAGACCCACAACCTCGCCATCCTTGAGCACGACGATCTGGTCGGCGTGCAAGATCGTCGAGATGCGCTGCGCGATGATGAGCACCGCAGCGTCACGCGTCTCGTCTTGCAATGCATGGCGCAGGGCCGCATCGGTCTTAAAGTCCAGGGCCGAAAAACTGTCATCGAAGATATATAGATCGGCATGCTTCATGAGCGCACGGGCGATTGCCAAACGCTGGCGCTGGCCGCCCGAAAAGTTCGTACCGCCCTGCGCCACCGGGGTATCGATCCCCTGCGGCTGATCGAGCACAAAGGTGCTCTGGGCAACCTGGAGCGCATGAAGCATGTCGGCCTCAGTCGCGTCTTCGTTGCCAAAGCGCAGATTGCTTGCCACGTTGCCCGAGAACAGCCACGCCTTCTGCGGCACATAGGCAATGCGCCCGCGGATTTCGTCTTGCGTAAGCTCGCGCAGGTCCACACCATTCAGGCGAATGGAGCCCTTGGTGGCATCGTGGAAGCGCAGCAGAAGCTTGGCCACCGTCGATTTGCCCGAGCCTGTCGAGCCAACGATCGCAGTCGTCTGACCGCGACGGCAGGCAAAGCTCAGGTCGCACAGGGTGTCCTCGTCGGCATCGTCAAAGCGAAACGACATGTGGTCGAACACGGCCACCGCATCGGCTTCGTCTTGGGGCTCGCGCGCCCCGTCATCCAGCGTGCGCTCGCCATCGACGATGCTCGGCTCAATCTCCAACACCTGCTGCGCACGGTTCAGGCATGCGGCAGCACGCGGAAGCGTCAGCACCACCATCTGGGCCATCATCACAAAGAACAGGATCAGAATTGCATACTCCAGCACCGCCGAGATACTCGCAATCTGCATGGCGTGGGCACCTACGCGGTTGCCGCCCACCCACAGCACCGCCACCTCGGCGATGTTCATCAAAAAGAAGCTTGAGCTGTCGAGGCCCACAAACAGGTGGTTGACTTTGATGGCGTTGGCGGCGTATTCGCTAAACACCTCGTCCAGACGCCGTTCCTCGTGGCGCTCCTTATTAAACGCACGGATGACGCGCACGCCCACAATATTCTCGCGCAGCACCACGTTCATGCGGTCGATAAAGCCCTGTAGGCGCATAAAAATCGGCGCCGCGTTGGCAACCGTAAAGACCGCCGCCACCAGCACAATCGCAACGACTACGCCCAGAAGCGTGCCCATGGCGGGATCGATAAACCAGGCGAAGATGATGCCCGCCACAGCCAAAAACGGCACGGGCAGCACCAGCTGAATCGTCTGCAGAATCGCCTGCTGAATCACGTTGATGTCGTTGAGCGAGCGCGTGATCATCGATCCGGTGCCAAAGCGCTCAAAATCGCTGGCCGCGAGCTCGAGCGATTTGTCGTACACGGCATTGCGGATATCGCAAGCCACGTTGGCGGCCAGGCGCGCCGAAAGATAGCAGCCCAGCACTGTGCCGCCGCTAGCCATGCTGGTCGCGATAAACATGTATAGGCCGTTGCGTAAAATGTAGTCGACATCGCCCGTGGTAATACCGGTGTTGACCATGTTCGCCAGCATCGTGGGAACCAACAGCGTACCGACGTTATCCACCAGTAGTACCAGCAGCGTCACTGCGACAAGCCCTCGATATGGCTTTAGAAACCTCATTAACAGTCGCACGACTCCCCCTCACCTTGATTCTCGGCTTGGCTCTCGGCAGCGATATGCTGCTTAAAGGCATCGCACTCATCGCCGAGCACCTGAGAGAATTTGCCGATCAAGCGCATAATCTCGCGCTGCTCACATGGCTCAAGCGCGCCAAAGGCTCGCTGCTCGGCCTTGAGTGCCGGCAGCGCATAACGCTCGGCAAATCGCCTGCCCTCTTCGGTCAGGCTCACAACCTTGTTCTTACGACTGCCTTCGGCAAACTCCAACGTTGCGAAGCCCCGCGCCGTCAAGGTTTTAATTGCCGAGTTGATGGTCTGCTTGCTGTAGAACCATTCGCTTGTCAGACGGCTTACGGCAATACTGCCGCCCGCCGTGCTGGTGTCGACGAGCATCCAATAGGCGCAGTCCGAAAGGCCGCAGGCGCGCGAGAACTCCGAATAGATATGGTCGAGTCCATTGAGCAACCGATCGAAGTCGACCAGCGTAACCGCACTATTCATCTATCCCACCATTCAATTGTCCGATTTTTGACCAATTATGTGTCTCTAGATTAGTCCGAGTTTTGACTATCGTCAACAGGCTCTCCGCAAATGCGTGCATTTTTATGGCCTATCGGCAGAAAAAGACCGCCGGCGCGGGGGCGGCGCCAGCGGTCGCGTGAAAATCGAGTTTTATTGCCTGTTAAGCGGCGACGGCCTCATAGACCGTAGCGCCCGAGAAGCTGTCATGCAGGCTCTTGCCGGCAATCCACGGCAGCTCGACGACCTCGCAGACCGTGTTGACCAACTCAGAGCAGTCAGTAAAGTGGCCCTTGTCGTTGAGGGCCTCGCAATCCTGAACACGCCAATAGCCATCGGTGTGCGTGATGTAGTACTCGTGATCGTTGATCGACACGAAAGCGCGCGTCTTGGAACGCAGCAGCTTCAGAAATCCTTCGAAATCGGTCTCGACGACATCTCCAGCCTGGAACATGATGTTACCTCCTGGCCCGGCGCCACCACGGCGCATTGATAAACGTTGGTACTCCTTTAGTAAAACCTTTATCAGAGGTTATGCGTTCGTCATTTAGGCAAGTGGTAAAAAACCGCAGGGTAGACGGGATAAAACGTTTAACCATCCCATTGGTTTGTCACATTCTGAAGGTACTTTTATGCAAACCTACTTTCCCAATTGGAATCTATCCTTTTGGCCAGGCAATTGACCGTCTATCGTTTGAGCCCGACGGGTATGAACGGGGCATCTGCAACGCCACCGCAAGGAGACACCATGGAGACTATCGAAGCACTCATTCACCGTCGCAGCTGCCGCAACTACAGCGATCGTCCCGTCGAGGCCGAAAAGCTTGCACGTATTATCGAAGCCGGCCAATATGCACCGAGCGGCATGGGCCGCCAGCCGGTGACGTTTGTCGCCGTCACCGACCCCGCGACCGTCGAGCGTCTCTCACAGCTCAACGCTCAGGTCATGGGCAGCAACAGCGACCCCTTCTATGGCGCCAAGACCGTTGTGGTGGTGCTGGTTGACCGCAGCGTGCCCACACATCTGGAAGACGGCTCGCTCGCCATGGGCAACTTGCTCAACGCCGCCTATGCACTGGGTGTCGATTCGTGCTGGATTCACCGCGCGCATGAGGTCTTTGACTCGCCCGAGGGCCTGGAGCTGCTGGCCAGCTGGGGCCTGCCCGCCGACGGCAGCCTGCGCGGTGTCGGTCACTGCATTCTGGGCTACGCCGAGGACACGCTACCCGAGGCAAAGCCGCGCCGCGACAACGTGGTGTACGTGAAGTAGACAGTTCCGCCGTTCTACCGAACGGCGGCCGCTCGCTGCTGGCGACTGACATCGAATGAGCTACTGTTGGCATTCGGCACTTGGGCAGCTAAAAGGCCCCGTCCCAAATTTGCTGTCCCACTCGCAACTTATCTTGCCGATGGAGTTGTCGTCGTTTCGTTCGTCTGGGCCGTTTCGGCGTCGTCGCCTTGCTTATCTTCGTCCTTTTGAGCGTCGGCGATGGTGGAAGCCGCCGCGACGATACCGCGCTGGGGCGCGACGCCCGTCTGGGTCTGAGCGCCCTCGACAACTTCTGTGCCTGCATGCGCGAGCTCGGGCGATTTAAACACTGCGTCCAAGTTGGCGCCACCGCCGGCGTAGCCAAGCGCAGCGAGTGCGATGACGATCACCGCAATGACGACCGCGATCGGAACATAACGATGCCAACCAGCCGGATTGAGTCCGCTGCGACGAGCCGCCCCGCGGCTGATGTAACCGAGCGTTCCGTCGTGCTTGAGCTTTGAGCCCACCACGCGTTTGCGGCCCCACAACGAGGACTCGGCCTGCATGGCCAAGCGGGCGCTTGCCGAAGGATAGCCGTATTTAGTGCGCTTGAACGAGCCATCAAACCCCGAGGCGTGTTTGCCCCACGTCACCGATGTCGTGCGTCGGTTGACCGGCGCGGCACTCCGCCTTCTGCGGCTCGGTTTTGTAGTCTCAGCCATACGCCCCCGCACGCCGTAACCAAATCGAAACAATAACGCTTTGGACTGTAGCACACGCGTCGCGCGCGGTCACGGGCGCCTCGCTCAACGGTCATCGTCCTTCAGCAAGCGCCACAGCGTTGTTCGGCTTATGCCCAGCACCTCCGCCGCACGGGTTCGGTTGCCGTGGAGATGATCTACAACCAGATGCGCGATATCTCGCTCGGTATCGGCCAGCGGTCGCAGAATATACAGGTCGCTTTCGAGTGTCGGGGCGCCAAAAGTTGCGGTCTTAATCACGTCCTCTTGGGCGAGCACTTCCTCCGCCACAGCACGGTCCACCGTGCCCGCCCCCACCAATATATACAGTCGTTCCGAGACCTCGCGGAGCTGCAGATAATTGCGCGGCCAGCGGTAAACATCGAGCGTCTTCGTCGCCGCGGCAGACAGCTTGGGCGCTGCCGTCCCAAATGCATCAGCGAGATATTCCAAATAGCGCGCAACCTTCGTCGACGCGGCCCCCTGCTCGGCGATTGCCGGCGCCACGCTCACCGCACAGGCGAAGCGCTCGGTCACAAAGGCGGCTTGATCACTTTCGCTGCCGCCCGGCATGTCATTCGCCGTCAGCACCACATGGCAGCGCGTCGCCAACGCGGTGTCGGCCATCGTGGAGACCAGCTCGCGGAGGCGCTGGGGGCCAACCGCATTCCAGCCCTCAATGCAAAGGGTCAGCCCCGTTTGGAACAGCGGCGATTCGGAGCTTTTGAGCACGTGGCGCCAACCGCGATCGGTAAGCTCATCGAGCGCAACGGAAACAAAGGGCTGATCGGCAAAAGGACCGTCCAGATAGAGGCGCTTGGCGATCTCGACCTGACCCGCTCCCAGCTCGCCCTCGAGCATAAGGGGCACACCGCGCGCGTAGCTCTCGGCAACCGGCGCAGCCACCGAGGCCGCCCCCTCAACGATGCCGTACGCGCTCGATTCGTAGCGGGCCTCAACTTCGTCGGCGTTGAGCCACTCGATGCCCGCATGCGCCGCGGCACCGCGCACCTCGCGGACCACGACGACCCAGAGGCTTACGCTCTCTTTGTCAGCGGGGCGAACGGTCAGGCTCAGGCGCGCACCCGCACGTCCCATAACCAGACGCGCGCCGTCTCCTATACGGTCGAGGCGCTCAGCGACAAAAGCCGCCACATCCCGCTCAAGCGCCGCGTCATTCATGGTCGAAATCGCGACGTCCCCACGCGCATCGATTGCCAATGCCGAGGCCCCGGCAGCAGCCAGGGCCCCAGTCAAGATGTTCAGCTTGGCATCGCTATCCATGATTTGCCCCTGTCCGCGGCGACGTGCAACCGCCGACGGTCGCACGACCGAGTGTTTCAAAATTGAACGATATTGCTCACCAAACACTATAGGGCAGAAAGCGCCGTCCTGCGAGTATAGGTGTTGCCCCGCATCGCCATCCTGGCGGGGCGATAAGAGCTCTTCGGGACTTATAAACCTGCGGACAAGCCATACCCGCAAGAGCTCCTATCGCTCCACCGCAGGCTTGCGCTCACCAGCAACCAGCAACCAGCACGCGAATAAGCTACTTCTCTACCAGATTCCCAGCACGTGCTGCATTCCCAAACTCATGCACGCAATGCCAATCCAGCAGCAAAAGCCCAGCGCGATGGGCTTGCCGCCCTTTTTGACCAGCTCGACGATATCGGTATTAAAGCCAATAGCCGCCATGGCCATCACGATAAAGAACTTCGACAGCTCCTTGATGGGCGCCGTGATGGACACGGGAAGCTGAAGCACCGTGGTGATTACGCTCGCCAGCACAAAGAACAGCACAAACATGGGAAACGCGCGTTTAAGCGAGAACGTGCTTTTGGCGTCGCCGCCGGCCTTGCGCGCCAGATGCATCTGCCAGCATGCAAGGACCAACGTGATGGGAATAATGGCCAGCGTCCTGGTGAGCTTGACCACCGTGGCGCTCTCGAGCACATTGGCGCCGGGACGCATGCTGTCCCAAGCGCTCGCTGCAGCCGTTACGGACGAGGTGTCGTTGATGGCGGTGCCGGCAAACAGGCCAAAGCCCTCGTTGGTCAGCCCGAGCATACCGCCGAGCGTCGGAAACACGAGCGCCGCGATAACGTTAAACAGGAAGATGACCGAAATAGCCTGGGCAATCTCGCGATCGTCGGCATCGATGACGGGCGCGGTCGCGGCGATGGCAGAACCGCCGCAAATCGACGAGCCCACGCCCACAAGCGTCGCGATCTTGCTCGGCACGTTCATAACGCGGCAGAGCACAAAGGCGATGACAAGCGAGGTCGAGATTGTCGCCACGATAATCGGTAGCGACTGGGCGCCCTTGGACAGAATCTGGGAGAGGTTCATGCCAAAGCCAAGCAGGATAACCGCGTACTGCAAGACTTTTTTAGACGTATAGGTGACACCGACGGCGAGCTGTTCGCGGCGATTCTTGGGAAAGACGAGCGCCAGAACCATGCCGAAGAGGATGGCGAATACCGGCCCACCGACCACCTCAATCTGTTTGCCGAGCAGCGTTGCGGGGATAGCGATGATCAGGCAGAACAAGACACCCTTCCAGCGCTCGCGTACGATATTTGCCAGTTGCATATGGGATTCCTTCTTTCTCTTTCACGTTTGCGACGGCTTATGATACGGCAACATTGAGCGCAGCCTTGCGTAAACAAAGACTAAGATGCCGCAATTGTTCTCAGGCAACAGCCGAATTACCCACCGCGGAAAGCTGATTCGCGGCATAATTAACAACTGACATATGAGTTTGATAGAACAGTTGCGAGGCGCTATGGAAGAATCGATGCACGTCGGCGAGCAGGAAACGAGCCTACAGGACCAGTCCTACCACACCATTCGACGCAAAATCGTCTACCTGGACTACAAGCCGGGCGAAAAGCTGGGCGTCAAGCAACTTTACGACGACCTGGATATGGGGCGCACGCCCGTGCGCGAGGCTTTGGTTCGCTTGGCGCAGGAAGGCCTGGTGCGCACCGTGCCCCAGAGCGGCACCTACGTCTCACCCATCAACCTCACCCTTGCCGAGAGTGCCTGTTACATCCGCGAGCATCTGGAAAAGCAGGTGATTGTGGAGTGCTGTGCGCGCGCCACGTCGGCCGGCATCGAGCAGCTCGACCGCGCCATCGTGCTGCAGGAAAAGGCCATGGCCGAAGAGGATCGCATCGGCTTCTTTTTGAGCGACAACCTCATGCATCACATGATTTTTAGCATCGCATGTCGCAGCACCGTGTGGTCGTGGCTCGAAGAGACCAATGCCGACCTGGAGCGCTTCCGCTGGCTGCGCGCCGCCACGCAGGTTCTCGACAATCAGGACATCGTGAACGAGCACAAGCAGATTCGCCGCGCTATCGCCGGTCGCGACCCCATCGAAGCGAGCTTTTTGGTCAGCAAGCACCTGCACATGATGTTCCGCAACCAAACCGAGGTTCTGGACCAGTTCCCCGAGTACTTCGAGACCAGCAAGCTCCGCTAACCTGCCAAAAAGGGACAGGTTCATTTTGGCAGGTTTTATCTGGTCAAATGCAAAAAAGGCCCGGCTCCGTCTTGAACTGCCTCCCATTTCTTGGACATGAGAAATGGGAGGCTTTCTTTATGCGCGTTGATTTGAGGGTGAAGCATGATGTCGAGGCCAGGAAGGCGGCCATAGGGCTCTTCGAGCTCGG
>DBGDSC010000026.1:0-23000 GCA_048402045.1 Collinsella sp. | reverse complement strand
TTCCATTCGTCACCTTCATTACTCCAACGACGAATTCTAGGCGGTGTCCCCTCCCTTTCAAGAAAGAGAAGAGGCGGGGCATGCCCCGCCTCTTACACCACATCTCTGCGCGCTACCAGTTTCAAGTCCAGCTTTGCCGATTTCGACCAAGAATCGCTGCTACTAAAAAGGTAACAGTACTCATATTTGCCCTTTTTTGGCCACAAGCCCTAAAACAAGCCTCGCCAGGGTCGGGAAACGGGCCAAATCGTCGGCCTCGAGGTTTATTCCACGGTGCCGTAGACGGCGCCCCAGCCGTGGGCGGCCAAGGCGGAGTTGAGCTGGTCGCAAAGTGACTGGCGGTCGTAATAGCCGGGCGGTAGCAGGTTGACGATCTCCATGAGATCGGGCGCCAGGTCCAAGATTTCGGCCTGTACGATCAGATCCAGGCGGTCGATGGCGTGGCGGTCGTAAAACAATCCGTCGACCAGGCGCTGCAGGTCGCCGAATTCCTCGGCCTGGAACGATCCGTACTCCATAGTGCCTCCTTGGGCGCCCCACGCCGGCATGCGCGGCGATTCGTAATTCATTGCGATGGACTTAATCTATCACGGCTTCATAACGTTGCGACGGTGGCGGTCTATACTTAGACGAACTGCAACGTACCGCTTCGCGAAAGGTCGCATCCCATGCAGACGATCTACCAGAAGATGGAAACCACCGAACTCGATGCCGCCATCGAGGCGCTCAAAGCCGAGGTCTCCGAGGTCAAGGCCAAGGGCCTGGCGCTCGATATGGCCCGCGGCAAGCCATCGCCCGCCCAGGTGGACATCTCGCGCCCCATGCTCGATATCCTCAATGCCGATGCCGATCTGCACGACGGCAACGTCGACTGCTCCAACTACGGCTGCTTTGAGGGCATTCCCTCGGCACGCAAGCTAGCGGGGGAGTTCCTGGGTTGCCCCGCCGAGCAGACGCTCGTGCTGGGCTCGTCGAGCTTGCTGATCGAGCACGATATCGCCGGTATGTTCTGGCGTTGCGGCTCATGTGGTAGCGACCCTTGGGAGGCTTACGAGGCCGCGCACGACGGCAAGAAGGTCAAGTTCCTGTGCCCGGTTCCCGGCTACGACCGCCACTTTGGCATCACCGCCGATCTGGGTATCGAGAACGTCCCCGTCGCGATGACCGACAACGGCCCCGACATGGACGAGGTCGAGCGCCTCGTCGCCGCCGACGATTCCATCAAGGGCATCTGGTGCGTGCCCAAGTATTCCAACCCCACGGGCATCACCTTTAGCGAGGACACCGTGCGTCGCCTGGTCGAGATGCCCACGGCCGCGCCCGATTTCCGCATCTTCTGGGACAACGCCTACTGTGTGCACGACCTGTACGACGAGACCGACGAGCTCGCCAACATCTTCGATCTTGCTCGCGCGGCGGGCACCGAGGACCGCGTGGTGGCCTTTGCCTCGACGTCCAAGATCACCTTCCCGGGCGCCGGCATCGGCTTTATCGGTGCGAGCCCCGCGGTTATCGCGGAGTTCTCCAAGCGCCTGAAGGCCGGCCTCATCAGTGCCGACAAGCTCAACCAGCTGCGTCACGTGCGCTTCCTTCCCACCATCGAGGCGGTCAAGGAGCACATGAAAAAGCATGCCGAGTTCCTGCGCCCGCGCTTTGAGGCCGTCGAGCGCAAGCTCACCGAGGGTCTGGGCGAGACGGGCTGCGCCACCTGGACGCACCCCCGCGGCGGCTACTTTGTAAGCTTCGATGGTCCCGAGGGCTCGGCCCAGAAGGTCGCCGCGCTCTGCGCCGACCTGGGCGTCAAGCTCACGCCGGCCGGTGCCACCTGGCCTTATGGCAAGGACCCGCGCGACACCAACATCCGCATCGCGCCGAGCTATCCCACGGTCGAGGACCTGGAGGCCGCGCTCGATGTGCTGGTGCTGGCCGTTAAGCTTGTCGCTGCCGAGCTTGCGCGTGCCGAGCGCGCCTAACGCGCGGCTTCCCGTACTATCCGCACTTTCGATACACAAAGGAGCGTATACATGGATTTGGGTATTTCCACCAACCCCACGCCAGAGCTCTACACCATTAAGGTAACCGGCGAGATCGATATCTCTAACGCCGATAGCCTGCGCAATGCCATCGACCTGGCGCTCGAGCAGCCCACTGAGGCCGTTGAGCTCGATTTTGCCCAGGTGAGCTACATCGATTCGACGGGCATTGGCGTGCTCGTGGGCGCCGCGCACCACGCGGTCGACCACGGCAAGCGCTTTAGCTGCACCAATGTGCAGCCCCCGGTGATGCGCGTGGTTCAGCTGTTGGGTGTCGACCAGGAGATTTCGATCACCGCTGCATAATCTTTGCCCCCAAAAGGGCATGCCGTTTGGCATATGTTTGTGATGCGCTCGGACGTTTTGGCGTCCGGGCGCTATACTTGACCGAATGAATAGACGAGTTCCGGCCGAATGGCGCGGTGCGGGCTCGACTCACATCGAGCCTTGGAGGTATGTGTGTTTGGTATTGGAGAGGGTGAGCTCGCGATCATCGTGGTCTTCGGCTTTTTGCTGTTTGGCCCGGATAAGCTCCCACAGATGGGCCGCACGATCGGCCGTGCCATCCGTCAGTTCCGCGAGACGCAGGAAAAGATGACGGCCGTTGTTCAGTCCGAGATTATCGATCCGGTGAGCGAGGCCGCTTCGGCACCGGTCAAGCCCAAGAAGACTGCCGTCGATGACGATTCCGATGCGGACGAGGATGCCGCCGAGACGGCAGCGCCCGCCAAGAAGGAGACCTTTGCCGAGCGCCGTGCCCGCCTTGCTGCCGAGAAGGCTGCGAGCGAGGGTGCCGCCGAGGGCGAGGGTGCTGCTGAGGAGTCCGAGGCCGAGGGCGCCGAGCCTGCCGCTGCCGCCGAGCCTGTCGTCGAGCCCGAGCCTGCTGCAGAGCCCGAGTCCGAGCCCGAGCCGGCAGAGCCCACGACGGCTGACCTCTACGCCCGTCGTCCCCGCAAGCGCAAGGCCGTCGTCGACCAGCTCGCTCGCGAGCTCGAGGCCGAGGACGACGCCGCTGCCGCCGATGCCCCGAAGGGAGGCGATGAGTAATGCCTATCGGACCTGCGCGCATGCCGCTCTTCGATCACTTGGGAGAGCTCCGTCGCCGCCTGACCATCGTGGTCGTGTCGGTGTTTGCCGCCGCCATCGTGCTGTATTTCGCCACGCCCGTGGTGCTCGACATCCTGGAAGATCCCATCCGCTCCTTTGTGCCGGATGGCAAGTTCTACATCACCACCACGCTCGGCGGCTTTGGCCTGCGCTTCTCGCTGGCCATCAAGATGGCCGTGGTCATGTGCACGCCCATGATCATCTGGCAGATTCTGGCGTTTTTCCTGCCGGCGCTTCGCCCCAACGAGCGCAAGTGGGTCGTGCCCACGGTGCTCGCCTCGACGGTGCTGTTCTTCCTGGGCGCAATCTTTTGCTACTTCATCATCATCCCGGCGGGCTTTGAGTGGCTCATCGGCGAAACCTCGGCCGTCGCCACGGCGCTGCCCGATCTGGAGAACTACGTCAACATGGAGCTGCTCTTTATGATTGGCTTTGGCGTGGCGTTTGAGCTGCCGCTCATCATCTTCTACCTGTCCGTCTTCCATATCGTGTCCTACGCGGCCTTCCGCAGCGCCTGGCGTTACGTATACGTTGGCCTGCTTGTGGGCTCGGCTGTGATTACGCCCGACGGCTCGCCCGTTACGCTGGGCCTCATGTATGGCGCCCTGCTCTCGCTCTACGAGATTTCGCTCGCCATCGCCCGTGTGGTCATTACCGCGCGCGAGGGCAAGGAGGGCTTGTTCGTGAGTCGTCTGGACCTGTTCTCGGACGATGAGGACGACGAGGAGTAAATCGGTATGCACGAGGTTGGCATTGTCAACGGCATACTCGATACAGTGATTCGTGCGGCGCGTGGGGCGGGGGCCTCGCGCGCCGTTTTGGTAACGCTTCGTATCGGGGATATGACCGAGGTCGTGCGCGAGGCGCTTGACTTTGCGTGGGAGACGTTTCGTGACGAGGACCCGCTCACGCGCGGCTGCAAGCTTGCCGTGGAGGAAGTCCATCCGCAAAGCGAGTGCCTGGATTGCGGCGAGGTTTTCGAGCATGATCGCTTTCATTGTCGCTGTCCCCAGTGTGGCGGCGCCAACGTGCGCCTACTGCACGGTCGCGAGCTCGACATCGCAAGTATCGAAATCGAAACCCCCGACGATTAGCCCGCCAGCCACCTGGGGACGGGGTATAAAGGGGCTAAAGTAAGGAGTGCCAAGTATGGCTGAGAAAACGATTGATATCGCGTCGCCGATTCTGTCGCGCAACGAGCGCCTGGCAGATCAGCTGCGTCAGCGATTTCATGAGACAAACACCTACGTGATTAACGTGCTGTCGAGCCCCGGCTCGGGCAAGACCACCACGATCCTGGGCACCAACGAGCGCCTGCGCGACAAGGCTGGCCTGCGCTGCGCCGTCATCGAGGGCGATATTGCCTCGGACGTCGACGCCATTACCATGAAGGAGGCCGGCATGCCCGCCATCCAGATCAACACGGGCGGCCTGTGCCACCTCGAGGGCAACATGATCATGGAGGCCGTCGACGCGTTCGACCAGGCTGTGGGTCTGGAAAACATTGACGTCATCTTTATCGAAAACGTGGGCAACCTGGTCTGCCCGGTCGACTTTGACCTGGGTGAGAACCTGTCCATCATGATCCTCTCTGTGCCCGAGGGCGACGACAAGCCCATCAAGTACCCGGGCATCTTCCAACACGCCGGCGCGCAGCTGCTCAACAAGGTCGATGTGGCCCCGGCTTTCGATTTTGACATGGATAGGTATACTAAGACACTCGATGACCTCAATCCGCAGGCGCCGCGGTTTGCCGTGAGCGCGCGCAAGGGCGAGGGCATGGATGCCTGGTGCGATTGGCTCATCGGGCAGATTGAGCAAGCAAGGGCGTAAGTCGGCCGCCATACGGGCGGGCGTAGCCGCAGAGATACGAGATAGGAGCCTCTTTTGAAGCTCATCATCGCCGAGAAAAACGACGCCGCGCGTCAGATCGCCGAGCGGCTGTCCACGGGTAAGCCTAAAAAGGACAAGGTGTACAACACCGCCATCTACCGTTTTGAGTGGAAGGGCGAGGAGTGCGTGACGATCGGTCTTGCCGGTCACATCCTTGCGCCCGATTTTTGCGACAGCGTGCTGTTCGATAAAAAGCTGGGTTGGTATTCGGTGACCGAGGACGGTGAGATGCTGCCGGCCGATATGCCCGATGGCCTGGCCCGCCCGCCGTACGACACCAAGCGCAAGCCGTTCCTTGCCGACGGCATTTCCATCAAGGGCTGGAAGCTCGAGAGCCTGCCTTATCTCACCTGGGCACCCGTCATTAAGCTACCGGCCGAGAAGGAGCTCATTCGTTCGCTCAAGAACCTGGCTAAGAAGTCCGACAGCGTCATCATCGCCACGGACTTTGACCGCGAGGGCGAGCTGATCGGTTCGGACGCCCTCAACAAGGTGCGTGAGGTGGCGCCCGACTTGCCGGTTGCCCGCGCCCAATACTCTTCGTTTACCAAGGCCGAGATCACGCACGCCTTCGATAATCTCGTCTCACTCGACCAGAACCTGGCCGACGCCGGCGAGAGCCGCCAGCACATCGACCTCATTTGGGGCGCGGTGCTCACGCGCTATCTGACGCTCGCCAAGTTCGGCGGCTTTGGTAACGTGCGCTCTGCCGGCCGCGTGCAGACGCCGACGCTCGCCCTGGTGGTCGAGCGCGAGCGCGAGCGCATGGCGTTTGTGCCCGAGGATTATTGGCAGATTCGCGGCATGGGTGCCGCGCAGGGCGCCGCCGAGGACGACCGCTTTAAGATTGCACACAAGACGGCGCGTTTTACCGACAAGGATGCTGCCGAGACGGCGTACGGCCATGTCGACGGTGTCGCGACGGCAACCGTCGCCGCGGTGACCAAGCGCTCGCGCAAGCAGCAGCCGCCCACGCCGTTTGCGACCACCTCGCTGCAGGCTGCCGCCGCAGCCGAGGGTATCTCGCCTGCGCGTACCATGCGCATCGCCGAGTCCCTCTACATGGCGGGCCTCATCAGCTACCCGCGTGTCGACAATACCGTGTACCCCGCGACGCTTGATCTGGGCGCCGTGGTGAGCGACCTGGCAAAGATCAACCCGGCGCTGGCGCCCGTATGCAAAAAGGTCCTCGCCGGCCCCATGAAGCCCACGCGCGGCAAGGTCGAGACCACCGACCACCCGCCTATCTATCCCACGGGCGAGGGCGATCCGTCCACGCTCGACGGCGGCCAGCGCAAGCTCTACGACCTCATCGCCCGCCGCTTCCTGGCGACGCTCATGGGTCCCGCGACCATCGAGAACACCAAGCTCGAGCTCGATGTGAACGGTGAGCCGTTCGTGGCTTCGGGCGATGTGCTCGTGACCCCGGGTTTCCGCGAGGCCTACCCGTATGGCCTTAAACGCGACGAGCAGATGCCGCCGCTGGAGCAGGGCGATACGGTCGACGTATTCGACATTAAGCTCGAGGCCAAGCAGACCGAGCCGCCCGCGCGCTACAGTCAGGGCAAGCTCGTGCAGGAGATGGAGAAGCGCGGCCTGGGCACCAAGTCCACGCGCGCGAGCATCATCGAGCGCCTGTACGCCGTGCGCTACCTCAAAAACGATCCCGTGGAGCCGAGTCAGCTGGGCATCGCCATCATCGATGCACTGACGCAGTTTGCCCCGCGCATCACGAGCCCCGATATGACCAGCGAGCTCGATGGCGACATGACCCGTGTGGAGCGCGGCGAGGATACCGAAGAGCATGTCGTGACGCACTCGCGCGCGCTGCTGGCTGGCGTGCTCGATGAGCTGCTCAAGCACACGCAGGAGCTGGGCGACGCCATCAGCGACGCCGTCACGGCCGATGCGCGCGTGGGCGCTTGCCCCAAGTGCGGCAAAGACCTGGTTATGAAGACGAGCGCCAAGACCCGTGGCAGCTTTATCGGCTGCATGGGCTGGCCCGACTGCGATGTGACCTATCCGGTGCCGAGCGGCGTCAAGGTGAGCCCGCTCGAGGGCGAGGCAGCCGTGTGCCCCGAGTGCGGCGCGCCGCGCATTAAATGCCAGCCGTTCCGCCAGAAGGCCTTCGAGATTTGCGTGAACCCCACGTGCCCCACCAACTACGAGCCCGACCTTAAGGTGGGCGAGTGCAAGGTGTGTGCCGAGGCCGGACGCCATGGCGACCTGATCGCACACAAGAGCGAGAAGAGCGGCAAGCGCTTTATCCGCTGCACCAACTATGACGATTGCGGCGTGAGCTATCCGCTGCCGGCGCGTGGCAAGCTCGAGGCGACGGGCGAGACCTGTCCCGAGTGCGGCGCTCCCATCGTGGTGGTCAACACGGCGCGCGGTCCGTGGCGTATCTGCGTCAATATGGACTGCCCGACCAAGGAGAAGAAGCCCGCCCGCGGCCGCAAGACTGCGACCAAGGCGATCACGGCGAAGAAGACCACAGCAGCAAAGAAGACTTCGACCGCCAAGAAGTCGACTGCCAAGAAGACTGCCGCGAAAAAGACGACCACCAAGAAGGCGGCCGCCGACAAGTAGCGGCGCAGCCGAAACATAGCCCAAAACAAAAACGAGCGAGGGTCCCATGATCCTCGCTCGTTTTTTGCGTAGTCATTGGGGACGTTCTTGAATGACTAGTCGTTTAAGACCGTCGCATGCGACTAGTTCACTTCGACGGGTTTGGCGCCGGGATAGCGCTCCTCAAAGTCTAGGCGGTACTTATTGTCATTGGTGCCTGCCACGTTGTCGCGCGACAGCGGTGCCACGATCTCATTCTTGTGGTCCGCAGGCTTGGCGTATTTCAGGCTGATCTCCCAGGCATCACAGATTGCGTCAATGCGGTGGTCCAGGTCGTCGTACAGGGCGATGATGTCCTTCCAGGGGCTGTAGTTCTTGGAGCTCGTCGGGACGTCTAGGTCCTCGACGATGTCGTAATACTGCTCGATGGTGTCTTCCGTGCGCTCGGCGACGTCGGCGAGATTTTGACGGGTGGTTCGATCCTCTTCCAGATAGCTGCCGTTGAAGTTCTGCGCGCAGCCACGGACGTAGTTGTCGAGGTCTTCGAGCAAGTCGTAGTATTCGCTCAGTCGGCGGTAAAGGTTCTGCTCGGAGAGCGTTGCTTCGCCGCCATCCTCGTCGTCATCGTCATCATCGTCGTACAGGCTGTTGGGATCGCCGAGAGGCTTTAGGTCATCGTCGTCGACGTCATGGTGCAGCTTAGCTACCTCGGCAGTCGTCTGCGTGGCGGCGCTGTCGAAAGGCTTGATCACAAAGAAAACGACCAGGGCGATGATGATCGCCACCAGCACAACGATAACGGCGATAAGCAGCCCGGTGCCGCTCTTTTTGGGAGTGGGGGTCTGTGGCGAAGCGGGCGCGTATGCGGGAGCCGGCTGCTGTTGGGGCGAGCCGCTCGCGACGGGTATGCGCTGCGTGGTCTCGACGGCCGCGGGGCTTGCGGCGGGGTCGGGGCGATAGGCGAGGGGGTCGTCCGCCTTGGCTTGCGGCGTATCGAGGGAGCCGGTCTGCTCAAAAGCGGGCTGGCTATCGCTCGCGGTTGTTTGCTCAACGGGTGCACCGCACGAGGTGCAGAACTTGGCATTATCTGCAAGAAGCTTGCCGCACGAGGCGCAATACCGAGACATTGCCACTCCTTTCGCCACATTTCAATGCAATACGACGATTGTACCCAGCACCCCAAATTCCCCTTCATAAGTTGCGGTGAAATAGGGACTGTTTGGCGGTCTCAGAGCTTCAATCAGTCCCTATTTCACCGCAACTTTGGAAAGGCACCTTTAGCCATTGGGGACGCACCGAGCACTGGGGTATCATGGCTTGGTTGATATATCTGCATTTACGCGCCTTGTAGGAAGGGGCTGCGCCCATGGCTTTTGAGCCCGCTCAACATAGCTTTATCACGCTCGAGGGCGTCGATGGCGCCGGCAAGTCCACGCAGGCGCGCCTGCTTGCCCGCGCTCTTGAACTCGCTGACTACCAGGTTGTGAGCCTGCGCGAGCCGGGCGGTACCGCCATCAGCGAAAAGATCCGCGCCCTGCTGCTCGACCCCGCCAACACGGCGATGGGTGACACCTGCGAGCTGCTGCTCTACGAGGCCGCGCGTGCCCAGCTGGTGCACGAGGTCATCGCCCCCGCCCTTGCGGCCGGCAAGGTGGTCCTGTGCGACCGTTTCTACGATTCCACGACCTGCTATCAGGCGTTTGCCGATGGCCTCGACCGTCAGATGGTACGCGATGCCAACAACCTAGCTGTCGCCGGTACGCATCCGGCGCTCACGCTCGTCTACCACATCACGCCCGAGCAGGCGGCGCTACGCATGGCAGCCCGTGGCGCGGCAGATCGCATGGAGGCAAAAGGCATGGCCTTCCAAGAGCGTGTCTACCAGGGATTTTGCGCCATTGCCGCCGAGGAACCAAACCGCGTAAAACTCATCGACGCCACTGCGACCGTCGAGGAAGTCTTCGAGAAGACGGTCCAGCAGATTCGCGCATACGGTCTCGACATTCCGCAAGACGCCGTCACCGCCGCGCTTGCCCAGGAGGCCGAGTAACATGGCCCCCGCTCTGGCAAGCCTGCTGGCCAAGCTCGACACCCAAGAGCGCGTACGCGATTTTTTGACCAACGCCGTCGCCAGCGGCCGCGCATCGCACGCCTACCTGTTTTTGGGCGCTCCCGGTGCCGGCAAGCTCGATGCCGCCTGGGCGCTCGCCCAAGCCTTCCTGTGCGAGCAGGACGGCTGCGGCTCATGCGATACCTGTGTGCGTGTCGCCCGCCATACGCACCCCGACGTGCACTATTACACGCCCGAGAGCGCCACGGGCTACCTCATCGCCCAGACCCGCAAGCTGCTCGACGACGTGCCGCTGGCGCCCATCCGTGCCAAGGCCAAGGTCTACATCATCGACCGTGCCGAGCAGCTGCGCGCCAACACCGCCAACGCACTGCTCAAGACGCTCGAGGAGCCGCCCGAGGGCGTTATGTTCATCCTGCTGGGCACCTCGGCAGACGTGATGTTGCCCACCATCGTGAGCCGCTGCCAGTGCGTGCCGTTTCGGCTGGTGTCGCCCGCCGTGGCCACGAAGGCCGTGAGCCGCGCGACGGGCCAGGATCTCGCACGCTGTCGCATGGCGGTCGCCGTGGCGGGGAGCCCCACGCGCGGCATCGAGTTCCTTAAGAGCGCCGAGCGCCAGGATGCTCGCCGCCAGATGATCCGCGCCATCGATTCGCTCATCGCCGCCGACGAGGCCGATGTACTCAGCCGCGCCAAGTCGCTCATCGTCGCCGTTAAGGCTCCGCTCGCCGAGGTCAAGTCCACGCAGGAAAAGGTGCTCGAGCAAAACGCCGATTATCTGTCGCGTGGAGCATTGAAGCAGCTTGAGGACCGCAACAAGCGCGAACTCAATGCGCGCGAGCGTTCGGGTATCATGGAAGCGCTGGCGAGCGCGCGGACGCTCATGCGCGACGTGCTGCTGACGCTTCAGGATGAGGCGGCAGACATTGTGAACGAGGACGTGCGCGACACGATCGGGCGGCTTGCCGCCGCGACGAATGTTGCGGGTGCCACCCGGGCGCTCGAGGCGGTCGCGACCGCCGAGCGCAACATTGCCAGAAACGTTACTCCCCAGCTGGCCATCGAGGTCATGCTGTTCGATATCAGGAAGGCACTGAAATGCCGTTAGTCGTACCCGTTAAGTTTACCTACGCCTCGCGCGACCTGTGGTTTGACCCGCAGGATCTGGATATCCTCGAGGCCGATTATGCCATTTGCTCCACCGAGCGCGGAACCGAGATTGGCCTGGTCACGGCCGATCCCTTCGAGGTGCCGCAAGACGAGATCGGTCAGCCGCTCAAGCCCGTGCTGCGTGTGGCGAGCGATATCGACCTGCAGCTTGCCGACGACCTGGCCATCCAGGGCGATGAGGCCATGGTCGATTTCCGCCGTCTGGTCAAAGATCTCGACCTCGAGATGAAGCCGGTGGGTGTCGAATACCTGTTTGGCGGCGAGAAAGCCGTGTTCTACTTTGCGGCCGAGGAGCGCGTCGATTTTCGTCAGCTCGTCAAGGACCTGTCCTCGACGCTGCACATTCGCGTTGACATGCGCCAGATTGGCGTGCGCGACGAGACTCGCTTGGTGGGCGGCTATGCCCAATGCGGACAGGAGCTCTGCTGCACGCGCTTTGGCGGACAGTTTGAGCCCGTCTCGATTCGCATGGCAAAAGAGCAGGACCTGCCGCTCAATTCGTCTAAGATCAGCGGCGTGTGCGGCCGCCTGATGTGCTGCCTGCGCTATGAGTTCGAGGCGTACAAGGACTTTAAGAGCCGTGCGCCCAAAAAGAAGACGCTCATCGATACGCCGCTCGGCAAGGCGCGTATCCAGGAATATGACACGCCGCGTGAGCAGCTGGTGCTGCGCCTGGAGAACGGTAAAGTCTTTAAGGTCAACCTGGCCGATATGACGTGCTCGGAGGGCTGCAAAAAGAAGGCCGCCGAGCAGGGCTGCAGCTGCCGCCCCGACTGCGTGACGCGCGATGTGCTCGAGCGCATCGAGTCGCCCGAGATGCGCCTGGCGCTCATGGAGCTCGATCGCGAGAACGGCGTCGACGTGGGCGATGGCCTGTCGAGTGCCGACCGTCTGGCCGGCACGTCGATGCCCAAGCGCCGTCGTCGCGATGCCGAATCCGATGCTTGTGCCGGTCAGGGCCAGGGCGAGGGTCGTGGCCGCGGAAAGGGCCGCGGCAAGGCCGAGGCGTCCGAGGCCGAGGAGGCGGCCGGCGGCCGTCGTCGCCGCAAGCGCGCGGGCTCGGGCGATGCCGGCGAGGCCGCAGCCACGGGCAAGAACGCTTCCCGCGAGCGTGAGGCTCAGCAGCCCCAGCAACAGAACCGTGGCGGCGGTATGAACCCCACGCGCCGTCGTCGCCGTCATCTGTCGAGCGAGGAGCGCGAGGACGCCTTCCGCGCTGTAGCCGCTCGCGAGGCCGGCGCCGCTCCCAAGGGCGGCTCGGGTTCCGATGCGCCTGCCGACAAGGGTGGCAAGCCGCGTGGCGAGGAGGAGCGCGCACCGCGTCCGCGCCGTCGCCATTCCTCGGGCACGCAGCAGAAGCCTTCGGTTCCTTCTGTGGCTGATCAGGTTTCGGATGGCGAGGTCAAGGTCACGCGCCGTCGCCCCGGAGATGGCGGAGGAGCGGCTGCCAAGACTTCGCGTGGCGCCGCTCGCGATGAGCGCGAGCCGCGTGAGGGCCGTGGTGGCGAGGGCTCGGCCGACCAGGGTCAAAAGCGCCGTCGCCGTCGCCGTTCCCGTAAACCGCGCCAGGATGGTGGCGAGGGCTCGACCCCGAGCTCGTCCGCACCGCAACCGCCCGCCGGCGAATAACGCCCGCGAGCGGATTAGCCCGCCTTGCCCCGAGAGCATCGGGGTATCATAGCGCTGAATCAACAACCCTCCCTGCGACCGAACGTAGGGAGGGTTGTGTCTTGAAGAGCCATCTGAACATATTGAGCTGTCTGCAGGGTGTCGGAGACCTACCGTTTGCGGACGAATTGCTGCCGTTTGCCGAGCTGGCGGCACACGAGGCGCTTGAGGCGTTGTCGCCCACGCGATGTGCCGGTTGCGAGCGCGCTGGTGCGCTGATTTGCCAAGATTGTCTGGCCGCGCTTACGCTCATCGACCCATGTCATAGCTGCACCCTATGCGGCGCCCCGTTTGGGGATTTGCTGTGCACTGAGTGTTCGGTCGAGGGCGCGTCTTCGGCAATGGTCGAAGCGCTCGACCGCTGCCTGGCGTGCGCCGTCTATGCGCATCCGCTGCCGCGCATCATTAAAGCGTACAAGGACGCAGGCGAGCAACGTCTGGCTCCGTATTTGGCGGAGCTGCTCTATGACACGGCCCTGCATGCCCAGGTCGTAGCGCCCGATCGCTACGGCGGCGTGCTGTCCGGTGCGGATGCGGTAGTGTTTGTGCCTGCGACGGCGGCAGTGTTTCGGCGGCGCGGCTTTGATCATATGGAGGCCATTGCGCGTCCATTTTGCGATCTTTCGGGTGTGCCGTTGCTGGACGCCCTGGTCAAGTACGGGCATGGCGACCAGCGTGAACTCGGCCGCGACGAGCGCCGCGAGCGTGTCCAAGGCATGTACGAGACGGTTGAGGACGTGTACGGACGCCGCCTGCTACTTATCGACGACGTTATTACTACAGGCGCGACCATGGCGGCGGCTTCGGCAGAGCTCAAGCGCGCCGGCGCTGCAGCTGTCGATGGCCTTGCTATCGCACGCGTTTGGTAGGGGTGGTTTTGTGGCAGTAAAGTTTGAGCGGCGCAACGAGCCGACAGGTGAACAGCTAGCGGCTTCCGTAATCCTAACAGGCGCCTCGGCGCTGCGCATGATGCGCGCCGAGCGCCGGCAGATGGGCTACATAAGCTGGAGGGACCTTGATCCCGAGGAGGAGCGCCGTGTACTACGCACGTCGTCGCCCTCGACCGAGGATATCTACCTTCCCGATTTGGTGCGGATTGGGGCCGCAAGCGGAGAGGTTCAAGAAGATCTGTACTTGCTGGTGGGATCTGCGGCGCAGCGCCGCCGCATGCCTGGCGTGGGCTGGTCCGTGTGTTCCGGGTTGCCTGCCGGCTCGATTCTAGAGGTGGAGCCGGGTGTATACAGTCTGTCTCCCGAGGCCCTTTGCGTAGCCGTCGCGCGCGAGGTCGGTTGCATCCAGGCATTTGCCCTGGCCCAAGAGCTGTGCTCTAAGATTTCGCTGAGTGATCGCGGGAAGTATCTGCCTCCCTACACCTCGCCTGTTACGAATAAACTTGCAAAGGACAAGGACCAGCCAGCAGACGTGGGCTACTTTGAGGTTGAGCCGGTGCTGATGCCCAACCGTCTGGCAGATTACCTCGCGGTATGCAAGGGGAACGCGGCCAAACAGCTACAGTGTCTGTGTCCCTATCTTTCGGAAAACCTGCGCTCACCCATGGAGTGCATCATGCTCGCCCTGTTTTCGCTTCCGTTTTCCTATGGCGGGTTTGCCTGCGGACCTTTTAAGACCGACTACAAGATCGAGTTCGATGACCGTGCGCAGGCGATTTCGGGCATGCCACATGCGGTCTGCGATGCCTATCAGGAAGCAGCGCGGTTTGACCTGGAATACAACGGTGATCTGGGCCATTCGTCTCGAGGCGGGCGTATTCACGACGAAAAGCGCAACACGAGCTTGATTACTATGGGAATCGAGGTTGCGACGGTCAACAACGAAATGCTCTGCGACATGGAAGCAATGGAGGCGCTCGCATGGCGCATATTCCAACGCATGGGAAAACGATATCGCAACCGTGTTGACGCTCGCAGAAAGAAACAAGAGGTCCTACTTAACACGCTTCGAGCGTGTTTTGGGCTTAAACCGGCCTAGTAATGCCGAGAAATAGGGGGTTGGATATATGCCCTGGCCAAAAAATGCCAAATATGAGTACTGTCACTAAATCAGTAACAGCAAAATCAAGGAATTTAGGACTCTGAGGCGGTGTAAAGTAAGAAGATAATAAACAAATGTAGAATAACTAAGCATCAGGTTAGCGATACTGAGCGCAAAATCTGTCCGAGAGGCAAAAATTGCCTGTTACTAAATTGGTGACAGTACTCATATTTGCCATTTTCTGGCCACGGCACCCTAAGAAGGGTGCCCCGGAGCTCCCCGTAGGGGAGCTCCGGGCTTCATAGGGGCACGAATAGCCCGCTCCGACCTGCGAAATCTGTACTCGCGATGCGAATAACGCCCCTAACCTTAAACTTTAGCTTGAACTTAGCTATAATGCGCTACGTTCCTGCCAGGCTGTGGTTGCGGACGGACGAAATGCCCGTCCTAGTCCAAGACAGACGCGGTCAAAGGGATCCACGTAAGCGACCGCGTGCGCGCGGCGCGATCATGGCGCGTCCTAGATGTAAGCCGCACCGTCCGTTCTACTTTCTTTGGGGCAATACCGCCTCGCGGGCGAGCGGGCCAGTCGTGAAGGTGGCTGCGGCCTCCCGAGCAAACACCCCGGTGCGCAAGTGTGGGGTCAAATACCAGGTCAGCTGGTGGGAACAACCTGATATTCCGCGCAACGCACGGATCGTATACGACACAGAAGGCAGGGTAGTGGACATGGTGAGGGGCAGCTTGATGCACGCGGCTCGGTTAGGTGCTGGGACCGCAGCAGTCATCGCCGTTTTGGGCCTGAGCGGATGCGCGTTCAACCCGCTGTCTACGTTCACGACTCCCACGATCGACCAGATCGAGTACGAGACCGTCACGCCGGCGGTGTCGGACGATGCCCTGGTCACTCCCGGTACCCTGACGGTCGCCCTCGATACCTCCGATGCGCCGCAGGCCATGCAGGGCGCTGACGGCGAGCTCACGGGGTATGCAGTCGACGCTGCCCGCGCCCTCGCAAGCCGCATGGGCCTTAAGGTCGCCTTTGTCGATGCGTCCTCGGCAGGTTCCGCGCTCGGCGACAAAAAGGCCGATATCTTTATCGGCGAGATTAACTCCACGGACGGGGACATTAGCTCGCTCGGCACCTGCCTGTACGATGCCACTTCCGTGTTCGGTAAAACTAACGATGGTGGGTCGCTAAGCGTTTCCACCGATACCCTTAACACGTCCACCCTGGGCGTTCAGATGTCCTCGGCCTCGCAGGAGGCGCTTGCTAAGCAGAGCATCACCGCCAACCAAAAGACCTACTCCAACATCAACGAGTGTTTTGAGGCGCTCGAGTCCGGCGAGGTCGACTATGTGATCTGCGACTCCACGGCCGGCGGCTACCTTGCACGCCTGATGAGCGAGGTCTCCTATGTCGGTGCGCTCGAGGCGCCCTCGACGCTTGGTGTTGCGGGCCTCTCATCCAATGACGAACTGTGTCGTGCTGTGAGCGATGCCCTCGACGACATCACGGTCGACGGTGCACTCGAGGCAGTCCACTGCGTCTGGTATGGCAGGATGCCCTACGACCTCACCACTAAGACGGTTTCGGGCGCTAACGTGCAACCGGGCGACTCTGAGTCCAGTGAGACCACGTCCTCCGGCAGCGAGTCTTCCGATTCCAACAATGAGACCGCATCCTCCGAGGACAAATCGTCCAGCCAGGAAGGCACCATCACTGACGACGACATTAACAAACTCAATAGCTAGTTATTGCTAGGGGTGGTGTCTCCTATACGTTGGAAAGGACACCTCTTCACGGTTTCAACACGCACTGCCGGGCTTCCCCAATAGGGGAGCCCGGCTTTTTCATCCCTGTAAAACCAGCAGGTCAAAGCCAATTTTCGGGACCAAATACAAATCCGTCGGCTCCCTCCTATAGCGCACTTTGCCATGGAAAAGTACGAGACTTCGGTATGCGGTATCAAGCAATCGTTATTCGGGTCTTTAGGAATCCGCGTGATTAAATGCACGGCAATGGGTACATAGCCAGTACAGTAAGTCCCCGAGGCAGATTGGAGCCACGTATGGATATCAAGGTTTCTGGACGCAAGACGACGGTAACCGATGCTCTGCGTGCGCATGTGGATGAGAAGATCGGCGAGGCGCTCAAGGTTTTCGATATCGAGCCCATGACGGTCGACGTTGTACTTCGCTATGAGAAGAACCCCTCGAACCCCAACCCGGCAATCGTCGAGGTTACGGTTCGTGCCCGCGGTTCGGTGATTCGCGTTGCCGAGCACGGTGCAGATATGTACGCCGCCATCGACCTCTCCGCCGATAAGGTCACCCGCCAGCTGCGCAAGTTCAAGACCAAGGTTGTGGACAACCGCCAGGGCGGTGCCAGCGCCGCGGATGTCGCACCGGTCGAGCGCGTTGAGGATCTGGCCGACCTGCTGCTGCCCGAGGAAGAGGACGACCTGCTCGTCCGCGAGAAGGTTATCGACGTCACCCCGATGACTGAGGAGCAGGCGCTGGTGCAGACAGATCTGCTCGGCCACGACTTCTACGTGTTCGAGAACGCGACGACTGGCCTCATCAATGTGGTGTATCACCGTAAGAATGGTGGATATGGCATCATCAAGCCCCGCATCGAAACACTTGACGAGTAAAATACGTTAACTTGCATGAGTTAACGGTTGGCGGCCATCCCATGCGGGTGGCCGCCTTTTTACGTAAGGAGTCGCTTTGATGGACAAGGCCGCATCCGCCGGTCATTCGGACCGTTGCCGCATCGTCGTCGATACCTGCTGCGACTTTAGCCCCGAGGTCGCCGCGAACCTCGATGTCGATATCTTGGGCTTCCCCTTCATTATCGATGGCGAGGAGCGCACGGATGACATCTGGTCGAGCATCACACCCAAGGAGTTCTACGACCGCATGCGCGCCGGTGCCCGCGTGTCCACCTCGGCTGTGTCGCTCGGTCGCTATATCGAGTTCTTTACCGAGTGCGCCAAAGAGGGTACGCCCACGGTCTACCTGTGCTTTACCTCGGCGCTGTCGTCGAGCTACAACTCCGCGTGCCAGGCGGCGGACGCCGTGCGCGCCGAGTATCCCAACTTTGAGCTGTACGTGGTCGACAACGCTCTGCCCTGTGCGACCGGCGAGCTCTTGGCGCTTGAGGCCGTGCGCCAGCGTTCGGCGGGACTGACCGCCAAGCAGCTGGTCGACTGGGCAAACGAGGCCAAGACCTATGTCCACGGTTACTTTACGCTCGAGAGCTTTGACGCGCTGGCTGCCGGCGGCCGCATTCCGCCCGCGGCGGCACAGCTCACGGCAAAGCTCGACGTCAAGCCCGAGCTCTCCTACGACCTGGCCGGCTCGCTGTCGCTGATCGGCGTCAACCGCGGCCGCAAGAAGGCGCTCAAGTCCATCCTCAAGTCGTTCCGCGAGAACTACGTGCCCGACCGCACCATGCCCATCGCCATCATGACGGCCGATGCCGAAAAGGACGGTGACTGGCTCGAAGCCGCCATCCGCAAGGAGGAGGGCTGCGCCGACGTCACAATCATTCGCAGCTCCGTGGGCCCCACCATTGGCTCGCACGTGGGCCCCGGCATGGTGGCCTGCGCGTTTTGGGGTAAGAACCGCGCCGACAAGGCGTCGCTTTCCGACCGCATCGCCCGCCGCGTGCGCGGCCAGTAGGCAAGTGCTGCGTCCGTAATCGCCCTCGACTCACAGCCCAAACGCTGGCACCGAGTATTCAACCTGGTAACAACACCCAACCCAAAAGGAAAGGTTTCATGGCAAACAAGCTCTCTGTCGCATTTATCGGCACCGGAATTATGGGTGCCCCCATCGCCGGTCACATCCTGGATGCCGGCTATCCCGTCACGGTCAACAACCGCACCAAGTCCAAGGCTGCCGCGCTTATCGAGCGCGGTGCCGCCTGGGCCGATACGCCGGCCGATGCCGCGGCTAACGCCGATGTCGTCTTTACCATGGTGGGCTATCCCTCCGAGGTCGAGGAGCTCTACCTGGCGGGCGACGGCCTGCTCGCGTGCACTAAGCCCGGCGCGGTCCTGATCGACCTCACCACGAGCTCGCCCGAGCTCGCCCGTGACATTGCCGAGGCCGCCCAGGTTTCTGGTCGCATGGCGTTTGACTGCCCCGTCACCGGCGGCGAGTCGGGTGCTATCGCCGGCACGCTTACGGCTATCGTGGGCGCCACCGAGAACGACATCGCGCCGGTCCGCGATGTCCTTTCCACCTTTGCGGCAACCATCTGCTGCTTCGACGGCGCCGGCAAGGGCCAGGCTGCCAAGCTCGCCAACCAGGTGTCGCTGGGCGCCTGCATGGTCGGCATGGCAGACGCCATGGCATTTGCCGAGCTGAGCGGCCTTGACCTGGAGAAGACCCGCCAGATGATCCTGGGCGGTACCGGCAAGTCCGGCGCCATGGAGAGCCTGGCTCCCAAGGCGCTCGACGGCGACTACAAGCCCGGCTTTATGGTCGAGCACTTCATCAAGGACCTGCGCTTGGCGCTCGCCTATGCCGACGATCGCGAGCTTGCGCTGCCCGGCGCCGACGTGGCCTTTACGCTCTACGACATGCTCGATGCCATCGGTGGTGCCAAGCTGGGCACCCAGGCCATCACGGTCCTCTATAAGGAGGAGGCCGACGCCATCGCCGCCGGTCTGGACTGGTCGCAGTATCGTCCTGAGGAGCATGGCGCTCACGAGGACGGCTGCGGTTGCGGCGAGCACGGCGACGACCATGAGTGCGGTTGCGGTCACCATCACGGCGAGGACCACGAGTGTTGCGGCGGCCACGGCCATGACGACGGCCATGAGTGCTGCTGCGGCCACCATCACGGGGAGTAGCGCCCATGAGCTGGACGTTCGTGGTACTAGCGCTGGTGCTCTTTCTCTTTGCGATCTACATTGGCTTTTTGTGCGGCCAGTGGGCCTGCGAAAAGCGCGTGATCACCAAGCGCGACTACTGGATCGCCAATTTTGCAGGCGCGGCGGCAGTTGTCCTGCTGACCTGGGTGTTTTCGCTGTTCCCGTTGGTGCAGTTTGCGCCGATCGGCTGGCTCGGCGGCTTTATCGCCGGCCTTAAGATGAGCTTTGGCGAGTCCGTTGGCCCGTGGCGCAAGCACGACGAGGTCTTTAACGTCAACAAGTCCCATCGCGCCGCCGCCGACGCGGGTGACGCCGAGGAGCGCCGCCGCGCCCGGCGCAATGGCGCTGCCGACCGACAGCTTATCTCGGTCACCGACGACAGCAAGGGTGCTGGCAAGCACGCCAATAAATAGTAAGAAGAGGTAACTATGGCAGAAAACAAAGACGAACAGCTTACCGACGAGGAGCTGGCACAGCTTCAGCTGGCAGAGGAGAACGAGAACGCCGTCGACCGCCTGGTCCAGGAGCTCGGCTGCCCCACGCGCCGCATCCGCCAGTTTGCCGCCCGCGTGCTGCACCTGCTGGCCGAGCGCGATCCGCAGCGTGTCGTTCCCTGCGTGCCTGCGCTGATTGAGGCGCTCGATCGTCCCGAGGCCCAGACTCGCTGGGAGTGTCTCGACGCCTTGACCGCACTTGCCGCTACCTGCCCCGAGCAGATGGAGGACGCCTTCGAGGGTGCCGAGACGGCGCTGTTCGACGAGATTTCCTCCACGCTGCGCTATGCCGCCTTCCGCCTGCTGTGCGTATGGGGCGCCACGAGTGTCGAGCGTTCGCGCGAGGCTTGGTCCATCCTGGACGAGGCCATCCAGTGCTACCACGGTGACCTCGAGTATCGCGACATGCTCGGTTGCCTGTACGAGTTTGGTCAGGGCGAGATTGACGCCGAGGTCGCCGAGAAGCTCGCACTGCGCCTTAAGTTCGATGCCGAGAACGGCAAGGGCAGCTATCTCAAGGCCCGTTCGAGCGAGATTTGCGAAATGCTTGTTAAACGTTTTGGCCTGGATCTCTCAAAAAAGAAGAAGCGTGCTAGCGTTAAAAAATCTGACGACGCCGAAAACGAGGAGTAACAGATTATGGCGCACGATGTAGTCCTGATTCCCGGTGACGGTATCGGTCCCGAGATTACGCAGGCCATGCGCCGCGTGGTCGAGGCCGCCGGTGTCCAGATCAACTGGAACGTCCAGGAGGCCGGTGCCGGCGTCATGGACGAGTTTGGCACGCCGCTGCCCCAGCACGTGCTCGATGCGGTCGCCGAGACCAAGGTTGCCATCAAGGGTCCCATCACCACGCCGGTCGGTACGGGTTTCCGCAGCGTCAACGTGGCCCTGCGCAAGCACTTCGACCTGTATGCCTGCGTGCGCCCCTGCCTGTCGCAGCCGGGCGATGGCTCGCGCTTCCGCGACGTCGACCTGGTCATCGTGCGCGAGAACACCGAGGACCTCTACGCCGGCATCGAGTTCGATGAGGGCGCTGCCGAGGTCGAGGAGCTCTCGCAGCTTGTCGAGCGTTCGGGCCAAAAGACCTTCGCCGCCGATTCCGCGATCTCGATCAAGCCGATCTCTATCGCCAAGAGCCGCCGCATTGTGGAGTATGCCTTTGAGTATGCCCGCCGCTGCGGCCGCAAAAAGGTGACGGCCGTGCACAAGGCCAACATCATGAAGGCGACCGACGGCCTGTTCCTGCGCGTGGCGCGCGAGGTGGCCGCCAACTATCCCGATATCGAGTTCAACGACAAGATTGTCGACGCCACCTGCATGGGCCTGGTCCAAAACCCCAACGACTTTGATGTTCTGGTACTGCCCAACCTGTACGGCGACATCGTGAGCGACCTGTGCGCTGGCCTGGTGGGCGGCTTAGGCATGGCTCCCGGCTCCAACATCGGTGCCGATTGCGCCATCTTCGAGGCAACGCACGGCTCCGCGCCCGATATCGCTGGCCAGGATATCGCCAACCCCACGGCCGAGATTCTCTCTGCTGCGATGATGCTCGATCACCTGGGCGAGAACGACGCTGCCAATCGCATTCGCGCCGCCGTCTCTGCCACGCTCGACGAGGGCGAGCAGGTTACCGGTGACGTGCGTCGTGCTCAGACCGGCTCCGTCGAGGGCGCCGTGGGCACGCAGGCCTTTGCCGATGCCGTTATCGCGCACCTGGCCTAAGGCATGCGCGCTGCAAACGCCTAAATAGTACTTAAGTGTTTGCGTATAACCTAAGAATCAATACGCCCGGCGCTCTGTCGGGCGTATTCTATTGGGGACTATGTTTCCTAACAAGGAGTAACCGATATGGGTCTGATTCAAAAGAAGGACGAGAAGGACGAGATCGACGGCATCCAGATCATCGAGCGCGGCGAAGGCCCCGACGGTGACGAGGGCGAGAAGATCGATCTGGTCGCCGGTACGTCTGCCGAGCACATTGCCGCCGGCACGACGGCCGAGGAGGAGGACGCCCGTCTGGAGGCTCAGATTGCCGCGGACGCCGCTGACGAGAATCTGATGCCCGAGGCCCAGGATGAGGACGACTCCGATGAAGACGACCATGCATCCAGGCACAAGAAGACGATGATTGCCGCCTTTGTGGTCGCCATCGTAATCGCTGCCGTGGTCGGCTTCTTTATTGGCAATGGCGGCCTTGGCGGTAAGGGTGTCGGCTCGTCGACCCTGACCGAGGACCAGCTCGATTCGACCGTGGCAAGCTATAGCTACAACGGCAAGAAGAGCGATATCACCGCGCGCGAGGCCATCGAGAGCCAGTACAGCCTCGATACCGTCAAGGACAGCGATGGCAACTACACCGCTCCCTCTGCCGACGTCATCCTGTCCTACGTGCGCAACAAGATTCTGCTCGATGCTGCCGAGGACGAGGGCATTACCGTCTCCTCTAAGGAGATGAAGAAGTACGCCGAGGATTCCATCGGCACTTCGGACTACAAGACCATGGCCACGCAGTATGGCGTGTCCAAGGACCAGGCCAAGCAGATTGTCCGCCAGTCCGCGACGCTGCAGAAGCTCTACAAGAAGAAGGTGGGCGATAGCTCCGCAAGCATGCCGACCGCCCCGACCGAGCCTGCTGACGGCAACGAGGAGACCGCGAGCAAGGACTACGCCGACTATATCATCAAACTTGCCGGCGACGAGTGGGATAGCGAAAAGGGCACCTGGAAGGACGCCGATAGCACCTACGCTAAGGCCTTCGCTGACGATGCCTTTACGGCCGATGGCGCTACCTACAAGCAGGCCATGACCGCCTATTACACCGCCTACCAGCAGTACTCCTCGCAGGCTTCGAGCGCTAGCTCCAAGTGGACCGAGTACGCCAACGGCCTCTACGCCAAGGCCAACATCAGCATCTACGGCCTGTTTGCGTAAGGTTTGCCTTAGACTGCCGAGCACGCTGCCGGTATTACTGATTGAGCCCGCCAGAACGAACATTGAACTGCCTCCCATTTCTTGGACATGAGAAATGGGAGGCTTTCTTTATGCGCGTTGATTTGAGGGTGAAGCATGATGTCGAGGCCAGGAAGGCGGCCATAGGGCTCTTCGAGCTCGG
>DBGDSC010000025.1:0-13781 GCA_048402045.1 Collinsella sp. | reverse complement strand
GCTGGGATAGAATGTCGCTGTGGGCCATCGTCTTTCCTTTCGTCGAATATCTAGGCGCTGACGATTCTAGGCGATGGCCCTCCCTTGCTTCTTACACCACGGCTGCGCGCGCTACCTGTGACAGTACTCATATTTGGCATTTTTTGACCACGGGGGCTGCCGAGGCCGTGGTTTCGCCCTTTCTGCGCCGAAGCGATACACTGTTGCCGTTTGATTTCTTCGCTCAAGGAGGATGCGCATGCCGTGCACAACGATTCTGGTCGGTAAAAACGCAAGCTACGACGGGTCGACCCTGGTCGCGCGTAACGAGGACTCGTCCAACGGGGTATTTGAGCCCAAGCGCATGCGCGTAGTGCATCCCGACGAGCAGCCGCGTGTCTACACGAGCGTTCTGAGCCACCTGACCGTTGAGCTGCCCGATAACCCCATGCGCTATACGAGCGTCCCCGATGTTGTCCCGGGCCACGGTATCTGGGCCGAGGCCGGTTTCAACGAGCTCAATGTTGGCATGTCCGCAACCGAGACGCTTACCACCAACGAGCGCGTCCGCGGCGCCGATCCGCTCGTGGACTACGTGCCCGCCAAGGGCAACGAGGGTGAGGACGGCTATGTGCCGGCGCAGCCCGGTGGCCTGGGCGAGGAGGACATGGTGACCCTGGTGCTGCCGTATGCCAAGTCCGCCCGCGACGGCGTGCGTATCTTGGGCGACCTGCTCGAGCGCTACGGCACCTACGAGAACAACGGTATCGCCTTTAGCGACGTGGACGAGATCTGGTGGCTCGAGACCATCGGCGGCCACCACTGGATTGCCAAGCGCGTGCCTGACGACGCCTATGTGACCATGCCCAACCAGCTGGGTATCGACAGCTTTGACCTGGATGACGCCGAGGGCGCCCAGACCGACCACATGTGCTCGGCCGACCTGCGCTCCTGGATGGCCGAGTGGCATCTGGACCTGACGCTGGGCGTCGAGGGCGACGGTCCGGCGACGGTCTTTAACCCGCGCGAGGCCTTTGGCTCGCACAGCGACAGCGACCATGTCTACAACACGCCGCGCGCGTGGTACATGCAGCGCTGCCTCAACCCCAGCGACGTGTGGGATGGCCCCGACGCCGACTACACGCCCGAGAGCGACGATATCCCCTGGAGCCGCGTGCCCGAGCGCAAGGTGACCATCGAGGACATTAAGTACGTGCTTTCGAGCCACTACCAGGGCACGGAGTACGACTGCTACGGTAGCAAGGGCACGCCCGCCACGCGCGGCGCTTATCGCCCCATCGGCATCAACCGCAACAGCCAGCTCGCCGTGTTGCAGCTGCGTCCCTATGCGCAGCCGGCCTATCGCGCCGTGCAGTGGATGGCGTTTGGTTCCAACTCGTTTAACGCGCTGGTTCCGCTGTACGCCAACGTCGAGACCATGCCCGAGTACTATGCCGACACGCAGGCTCGCGTGACGTCCGAAAACTTCTACTGGGCCAACCGCCTGATCGGCGCGCTGGCTGACGCCCGCTTCCATGAGTGCGGTCGCGCGGTCGAGGATTATCAGGAGAAGGTCGGTGGCATGGGCCACAAGCAGATCCATGACATCGACGCTGCCGTAGCCGCTCTGCCCGAGGCCGAGGTGTCTGCCGAGCTTGCACGCGCCAACGAGGAGTTTGCCGAGCGTGTTCGCGTAGAGACCGATGCTCTACTGGGCAAGGTGCTCTACACCACGAGCTGCGCCATGAAGAACTCTTTTGCGATGAACGACAACGTGAGGTAAGGGTTTCCCGTCGATCGAATAGCGCTAAAACGCTTTGTCGCTTTCGCTCAATCTTGGGTACAAGAACGCCAATGCAGTTGTTTGTGATTGGAGACAACCATGGTTATGAAACTCGATCAGCTTGTTAACGGCGCCATTAACGTGGGCTTTGGCGCTGCCGCCGTTGCTGTCGAAGGCGGCAAGAAGGTCCTCGACGACCTTAACACCAAGGGCGAGCAGGTCCGCAAGGACACCGCCACCCCCGATATCGCCCGTAGCGTGTCCGACATGTTCGAGCAGGCCGGCGGTACCATCTCCGATCTGACAGAGCGCTTGGGCATGCAGGGCGAGACCGCGGCCCAGCGCGTGCTCGACGAGCTCATCCTTGCCCGCGTCCGCGTTATGACCGCCCCCGATCGCACGGCCTTCCTGGCCCATGTGCGCGACATCGTCGATTCGGTCGAGGACAACGTGACCTCGGTGCCCGTCGAGTCCGTTGAGCCCGACGATGCGAAGGATACCGTAGAGGCCGAGTAGCAGCGCAGATGGCAGATTCCACCACCGATTACAACAATCTAGATCCCTTGGGTGACGAGGCGGCGGTTGTCGATGAGGTCGATGCCGTCGTCTCGGGCGCTCGCAAGAAGCCGCGCGCTGTCGATATGGTCCCCGAGGAGCCCGACGCGATGGCGCCGGACGAGGAATACCAGCTCACGCCGGCGGGTCGTCGCGAACGCATCGGGCAGATTGTTCGCCTGGTCAAAAAGTACCGCGTGTGGGATAACCTCACGCCGGTTCGTTTGCGCCGCCTGCTCGAGGAACTCGGCCCCATGTTCGTCAAGATGGGGCAGATTTTGGCCAACCGGTCCGAGATTCTGCCGCAGCGCTTTTGCGACGAGCTGCGTCGTCTGCGCTCCGACGTGGAGCCGGTGCCGTACGAGGTCGTACTCAGCTGTCTGGAAGAAGAATACGGCCTGCGCCTGGGGGAGATGTTCGATGCGATCGACCCCAATCCGCTTGGTAGCGCATCGCTTGCACAGGTGCACCGCGCACGTCTGGTGACGGGCGAGGACGTGGCCGTCAAGGTGCAGCGCCCCGGCGCGCAGCAGGTGATGGCTCAGGACATCGATATCATCCGCTCGGTGGTGCGTATCGTTTCCAAGTTCGTCAACACCGATCAATTCGTTGACCTGCACGGCGTAGTCGAGGAGTTGTGGACCTCGTTTCGCGAGGAGACCAACTTTTTGGCCGAGGCCAAAAACCTCAACGACTTCTACGAGTTCCATAAGAGCGTTCATGGCGTGACGTGCCCTAAATCCTATCTGGACCTGTGCACCGAGCACGTGGTGGTTATGGATTACGTCGACGGCATTTCGATCGCCGATCCTGAACGCTTGGTGGCCGAGGGCTATGACTTGGAAAAGATCGGTGCCGCGATTGTCGAGGACTACTCGACGCAGGTGCTCGATGACGGCTTTTTCCATGCCGACCCGCATGCGGGAAACATCATCCTCAAGGACGGCATCGTTTACTTTATCGACTTGGGCATGGTCGGACGCATGTCGAGCCACGATCGCGGTATCGTAAAGGACATGATTTTCGCCGTGGCCGAGGGCGACGTGCCAAAGCTCAAGGATTCGCTCATGCGCTTTGCCGTGACGCGTGGCGATTCGGCCGAGCTCGATCATTCAGCGTTTTTGTCCGATCTTGACTTTATCGTGGCTGACTTTGCGGGCCTTGACCTGAAGGATTTGGATATCGGCGAGTTTTTGACCTCGCTGTTAAACCTCGCGCGTAAGAATGACGTTGAGCTGCCGAGCGTGGTGACGATGTTCGCGCGCGGCATGGTGACGCTCGAGGGTTTGCTGACCGAGTACATGCCCAACGTCAACATGATCCAGATCATCCAAACCCACATTAAAAACGAGAAAAGCACCTATGCGCGCGTGCGCGACATGGGGCGCGATCTTGCCGCGAGCAGCTATCGCGCGGCGAAGGGCTCACTCGAGGCGGCTGAGTACCTGGGGCTGGCTTCGCGCATGCTTACGCGCGGCCAGCTTAAGGTGAACACGCAGATCATGAGCAGCGATAAGGCGCTGCGACAGCTGGGCGGAATCATCGACCGCATGTCGATGGCGATTGTGATTGCCGGTCTGTTTATCGGTTCGTCGGTGGTGTACTATGCACGCATCGAGCCGGTTGTGTTTGGTATCCCAGTCATTGGCTTTATGGGCTACGTGAGCGCGCTGGTGCTGGCGCTTATGCTGGGTCGCAATATCTGGCTCAACAGCCACGGCGGCAAGCACTAGAGGCTGCGACCGTCACCGCATTCTCCTATCGCAAACAATAGCTTTTACCTTGGGCTTCGCCTGAGTGCGAGGCCCTTTTGCGTGATAGCATATTGACGGTTTTAATCGATGGCCTAGATGGTGGTGCGGAGACGCACGAATGCGCGGTTTTCCTACGCGTTTGGGAGAATCGGGGTGCAAGTCCCCGGCTGTACCAGTAACCGTAATTCCTCTTGGCTCGGGATGTTCGCGTCGCAGATCGGACGGCGCGCCCGAGTCGTTAAGGTTAAGTCGGATCGCCTCCCATCTTGCATGCGGCTGCGGCGTATGCCGCCGGTGTGCATAGGGCTCTGGAGGGAAGGGGGACCCCGATGGGGGAACTCGAGCGCAACATGCGCGATGACGTGGGGCAGCTTCAAGGCAACGCTCCAAGTACAGACAGTAGGAGACAAATGGATATGTTTGAGGACGAGTGCCAGCGTGCCTCGCTTCGTCGCCGTGGCGTAATCGCGCGCGGCGTGGCAAAGCGCTGCCTGGTGGCATTCCTGGCCTTCGCGATGGCCTTCAGCACCACGCCGGCTCAGCTGTGGGCCGAGGGTGCCGAGGGCATTACCGACGCTGTGGCTCAGGCTGCGACGCCGAGTGAGGGAACGGGGGCCGCGGACGGTGCTGCCGACCAGGGCAAGGCCGAGGTTTCGGATTCCGAGGGCGCGCCTGCAGCTGGTGCCGCCACAACAGAGGCAGCAACTGGCGACGAAGGCTCGACGACGGGGGAGAGCCCTGCCACGAGCGAGCAGTCTTCGACGGCATCCGCTGGCCAAGCGGGACCTGCCGCCGCGGCTGCCGTTCAGACAGAGAACCCGACAGAAACCGGCGATGTCGCCAAGAAGCAGGTCGAGGTCTCGTTCTCGATTATCGGCACCGATGCTGACGGCAAGGCTCAGACCTGGGTGGCACCTACGCAGCTCAAGCTCGACGAGGGCGCGACGGCTGCGGATGCCTTCATTAAGCTGCAGGAGAAGACGGGCTTCAAGGCGAAGTACGATCCGAACACGGCATACGGTTTCTACCTCGAAAGCATCACCTCCCCGAGCGATGGCCGCACGCTTGCCTACGATCCGACGACTCATGCCTACTGGCAGCTGTTCGTCGACGGCGCGTCTTCCTCGGTTGGCGCGAGCGGCGTCAAACTCACCCAGGGGCAGAAGATTGAGTTTGCCTATACGGCTGGTAGCGCGTCCCCTGTCGTTAAGGACCAGCTTGCTGCGAATGTGACCGTCATTGGTCGCGATGCCCAGGGCAAGACTCAGACCTGGGTCGACAACGCGCAGTATGTGGTGACGTCCGGTTCGAGCGCGCTTGATCTTACGAAGGTCGCGCTTGAGGCGAATGATATTGACGCCGTTGCTGCGGGCTCCTTCATTCTGAGCCTTAAGTACAACGGTGTTGAGCTGGGTACGCCCCAAGATTATTCGACCTATTGGCAGCTGTTTATCAACGGCAAGTCGAGTGACTATACGGCGGACAATGTCACCATCCATGCTGGCGATACCGTCACGTGGTTCTACGGTGGCTGGGGAGACCAGTTGCCGTCCGATTCTGTCCATGCTTCCGTTCAGGTGCTTGGCAAGGACAAGGACGGCAAGCAGCAGGTTTGGGCTTCGACGGGCCAGACGAGTCTCAAGGCGGGCTCTACTGCTAAGGACCTGTTGGAGCAGACTGGTCTTAAACTCAAAGCTACAGAAGAGTCTTGGGGTTGGTACCTTAGGGGCATTACCTCGCCGCTTGACGGTAAGACCTATTGTGGCTCTGATGCTGCGACCAATAGCTATTGGCGCTTCTACGTAAAGGGCAAGTCCGACGCAAAGTACAAGTTCGCCGACGTTGGCGCTGGTGCCTACGAGCTCCATGAGGGTGACGCCGTCACCTTTATGTATGCTGGCGACAGCGATGCCCTCCCTGGTCAGGTGCTTGGATCCGCCGATATCATCGGCCCCGATGTCAACGGCAACAATACTCGCTGGGGCTCGGCAAGCAATGTTTCCCTGCCCGAAGGCTCTACGGCTCAGGACCTTATTGAGACGGTTCTGAAGGCGAAGGGCATTGATTACAAGGCCTCCCAGAGTGGTGCATACTGGTCCATTACTTCGCCGTTCGAAGACAAGTCTTACGGCTATGATGGTGCGACCGGTAAATACTGGCATCTGTATATCAACGGAGAGTCCTCATCTCTCTGTGCCAACCAGGTCACGCTCAAGAGCGGCGACAAGGTTACATTTGCCTACACCACCGAAAAATCGCCCATGCCCGATCCCGACAAGATTGTCGTGGACCCGAGTGCGACGACTCCTAATTGGGATGCCGAGTGGGCCGGCTACGGCAACAGTGGCAACGGTTCGACCGTAACGGATGCCAAGACGCCTGCGCAGGCCGCCGGTCTTAAGTGGGCCTTCGATTGGAAGGCCGAGTCTGGCCAGCAGTATGCCAACTGCAGCGAGCCTGTCATCGCTAACGGCTTTGTGTACATCGCGACCGAGAACGAGCTCATTAAGATCGATTCGTCCACGGGCAAAAAGGTTGCCTCTGCGCCGCTTGCCTCTAAGGTGAGCTATACCTCTCGCCCGATCTATACCAATGGCCTTATCATCGTTCCGCTCAACGGCGGTGCGGTCCAGGCGATTACTGCAGACAAGCTGATCTGCAAGTGGCTGTCGCCTGGTTTGACGGACTTGACGCAGAGCTCCTGCACCGTCGTTTCGGACGGCGAGTACGTCTATGTAGGCTCGGTCGATATTTCGTATGACGAGAATTACAACGCGACCTACGGCAACGGCTCCTTTATGCGCATTAAGATTGCCACGGGCGAAGTTTCTTGGCAGAACATTGACGCTTCCGAGGGCTATTACTGGACTGGTGCGGCTTTGACGGATAAGTATGCCATCGTTCCTACGAGCGCGGGCACGCTTAAGTGCATTGATAAGACGACGGGCGATGTCGTTTCGACCATGAAGCTCGGCGCTCTCGCGAACGCCGACTGTGTCGCCGATCCGTCCAATGGTTCGACCTTCTATCAGATGACGCACGATGGAAAGCTCCATGTGATTTCGCTTTCGGCGAAGGGCGTACTGAGCGAGCAGAAGACGGTCGATCTGGGTCTTACTAATAACATGAGCGCACCGGCGGTGGCTGGCGAAAACTTGATTGTCGGCGGACAGACGGCTACTGGCTCTGCTCTGGCTCTCTATAATCTGAAGACCGGTAAGACCACGATGGTCACCGCTGCTGACGGTAAAGAACTTCCGGCCGGATTTAACGGTATTGCTGCTACTCCGCTGGTGAGTGTTCAGGGCGGCAAGACCTATGTGTACTTTACCGTTAACAGCGCGGATAGCAAGGATTACGTCAACTACTCTGCTGGTGGTGGCGTGTATCGCTATACACTCGGCGATGCAGAGGCGACGCAGATTTATGATGCGGCTGGCCATTACCAGCACTGCGACTCTCCGGTCATTGCCGATGCATCTGGCAACCTGTACTACATCAATGACTCGGGCACGCTGTTCAAGCTGGGGGCCGTTGAGTCTTGGACGGTTGCCTTTAATTCCAACGGCGGGTCTGCTTGCGACACTAAGTTTGTTGCTACGGCCGATGGCAAGCTGGTCAAGCCGGCCGATCCGACACGCGATGGCTACACTTTCGGCGGTTGGTATACCGATGAAGCCTGCACGCGGGCGTATGACTTCGCCACGCCGGTGACGGCCGATCTGACGCTGTATGCCAAGTGGACCAAGAATGCCACCAACCCTGGCGGTAATGGCGGTTCTGGCACTAATGGTGGCAACGGTGGCGTTGGTTCGAATGGCGGCGGCGGTTCTAGTACCGGTACTGATTCCGGCACTGGCGCTGGCGCGGGTTCTGGCTCCGGCTCGAAGGGCGGCGCTATTGCCCCGGGCAAGAAGCCGGTGACCAAGACGACGGTGTCGACCAAGACCGAGACCAAGGACAACAAGTCCGACAAGAAGGACTCCGATAAGTCCGATAAGAAGGACGAGAAGAAGTCTGACAAGAAGTCTGACAAGAAGGACAGCAAGTCCGACAAGAAGTCCGATTCCAAGTCCGATACGGGTGCTGCTTCCACGACCACTGCTAAGAAGTCCTCTAGTGCCTCCGAGCAGGAGGCCGGCACCAACCCGCTCGCCATTGTTGGCGTTGCCGCCGGCGTCATCGGTCTCGCCATCGTCGGCGTGTTCGTGTTCACCAAACGTCGGTAGGTGAGGGCTGTGTCCAATAAATCCAAGGACGCTGACCCCAAGCAACCAGATTCCTCGTTCATTCAGTTCGACGATACAAAGCAACAGGGCGCCGCTTCGGCGGCGTCCGCCCCTCGTCGCAAGGCGCTCCTTGGCGTTTTGACTGCCGCGTGCACCATTCTGATCGTCGTCTCGCTGGGCTTCGTCCATCCTTCCGAGAGCGGCGCCTGGTCCATCGACTGGATCATTCAGGCCGTGACGGGGGAGAGCGTCGTCACCAAGGACACCAAGGCGTCTGGCTCGACTATGGCTTCGGGCGAGGCCAGTTCCGAGGACTCCAAGTCATCGAATGATGCAAAAGATGAGTTCAAGCATTCTGATGAGTCCAAGTCCAAGGACGATTCCGAGTCTTCAAACAAGGAATCGGACAAAAACTCGGATAGCAAGAAGTCCGAGGACCGGGACGGCAAGAAGTCTGGAGATAAATCCGCTGCCCAGAATACAGGAGCCGGCGATACTTCCAATGCGTCTGGCGGTGCTTCTTCGGGCGGCGGTCAGTCGTCTGATGGAGTCTCCAGCTCTAATGGCGGAAGCGCTTCCTCGGGCGGCCAGGGCGGCTCGCAGGAGTCCAACTACGTAACAGTGACGGTTTCGGTCACATCGAGCGCTGTGGGCAATCCTGTGTCCTCTGGTGGCACCTTTACCTTTAACGAAGGCGCTACCGTCTACGATGCCCTGTGCGCGCTGGGCCTTTCTGTCAACGCACATGGCTCGTCGTACGGTACGTATGTCTCCGCGATTGGTGGTTTGGCCGAGAAACAGTACGGCGGCACGAGCGGCTGGATGTACTCCGTCAACGGCACAACGCCCATGACGGCCTGCAGTAACTACGTTCTCTCCAATGGTGACAACGTCGTTTGGTATTACGTAACGGGCTAGAGGCCTCGACATAGCGCGCCAGACGGGCGGTTCGGACCAACATCCGGACCGCCCGTTTTTCATGCGAATGGGACTGGGTCGCCGGGTCTCTCGGCAAACAAAAAACCGGTTGGAACGGGAATTCCAACCGGTTATACATTCAAGCAAATAGCGAATCGACTACGACCGTGCGCCCTCGAGGAAAAAGCGGCGGCTGAAGTAGTTGTACCAGGTGACGAGGAACGTGGCGATGGCCTTCATGGCCTGGTAGCCGATGCTCAAAAACGTGACGCCCACAAACATGTACAGGTCGTTGAGGCCCAGGCCGATCACCGACAGGATGGTGAAGATCGTGAACTCGCGCTTGCGGCTCATGCCTTCGCGGTGGTCGAACACGTACTTCATGCTGAGCCAGTAGTTGACCACGACGGATGTGATAAACGAAACCGTGGTGCTCATCAAAAAGTCGAGGTGAAACAGCTCGACGAGCGCAATGAGCATGCCCCAGTCGATGCCAAAGGAGATAAGACCCACGACAGCAAACTTGAGGAACTGCTTGGTATGAGGTTGTGCCAGCGCCTTGCGCACGTAATCACATCCAATGCGTTGATGAATCGAGCAGGGGATACTTTAGATCTTTTGCAAGGGAAACGTAAGGTCTTTGCCAAGAACTATACGAACTCGCCAAATTTTCAAGAGCTAATCCGTAAACGTTGATAATTTGCCCGTAAACGAGCGGCGCCCACGGAAGATACTGCGCTGAGTGCGCGTCATCCGTGGGCGCCGTAATGCTGCAGGGGTGTCGAGCTACTTGGTCTCGTCGCCCTCCAGGAAGATCTTTCGGGTCACAAAGTTGTAGACCATGACAAGCGCGGTGGCGCAAATCTTGGCGATATTGGCCTCGAGTCCCAGGCCGGCGTTGAGCGCCAGCACGATGCCGTCGTTGAGAGCCAAGCCGATCACGGAAAGCACGACAAAGATGATGAACTCGCGGCGGCGGCTCATGCCTTCCTTGTGCGCAAACACGTACTTCATGCTTGCGAGGTAGTTAAAGATGAGTGAGATGATAAAGCCGCTGGTGTTGGCGATTAGGATGTTGAGGCCCAGACCGTAGTGGAGCAGATTCATAATGCCAAAGTCGATAACCGTGGCAATGACACCGACGACGCCAAATTTCATGATCTGCGCAAGGAGCTTTTGCATGGTACCTGCCTTAAGCCGGCGCCGGGGCGCCGTGGGGATGACAAACTTAGCAAGTTTAGCCAATCCCCGCGGGTGGTGCTAGGCGCGCTCCTCGATAGCACCGTTTCTATATGCATCGAGGAGCTGGCGCAGGTCCTGGATTTGGCTGCGGATCTTGGCGCCAGTATCGGTGTCGCTTACCATGCGGCGACGGTCTGCTTGGTCAAAACGGTTGGTCTCGCTTTCGATGTCCACGTTGCGCGTGAGTGCCTCGGCAACCGTCGTAAAGGCCCGGTGCGACTTGAGGCGGCAGCCGCGCGAGCTCGAGATGAGCGTATAGCCGGCGATGCCCGTCTTGGGATGGTAAGCGCGGCAGAAGCCGCCATCGATGACCAGCAGCTTGCCCTCGGCGCGGATGGGCTGCTCGCCCTTGGTAGTTTTAACGGGCGTGTGGCCGTTGATGATGTGGCCGGTCGGCGAGCATGCCATGGGCGCGACGCCAAACTCGCGCATGATGTCATCGCAGACCGAGGGCGACTTGGTAAGCGTAAAGTACGGATCCATTGGCTCGACCCAGGTGCTCTTATCGGCGATATAGGCGCGCTCAAAGGTACGCACCAGGCGTCCGCTGGCGGGTGAGTTAAAGCCAATCCACAGGTACCACATCCAGTCGAGAGCGTCGCGGTCGCCCACGCGCCAGGCGCGGCGGGCGATGTGGTCGCAAAAATCGAGATAATCGCGGCCAGCGTGCCAGGTGCCCAGACAGTTCATGCTGCTAAAGGTGCCGTCTTCGTTGAGCGGAACGCAGCCGTGGAAGAGCAGGTTGCCGTTGGCGACCTTGTACATCGAGCCGTGGGAATAGAGGAAATCGATATGGCGATGCAGGTGATCGGCGGTGACAAACTCGGACACGAGCTTGTCGATGATGTGTTGCTCCTGGGGCGTGAGCGTATAGGGGTCCGCCGGGTCGAGGGTGGGGAAGTCGTTGGTCGTGAGCGGCCACACGCTGCCGTCGGCGAGCGTGACCGTGCCGGTGTCGTGTTCGATCTTGTCGAGTAACAGGCGGTTGGTCATATCGAACTCGGGGTGGCGCTGGATAATCTGGCCCTCGAGCTTAAAGAGCAGCACGTTGATGGCCTTGATCAGCGGGGTGATGGACTCACCGGCGGTATAGGTGGCATCGGCAAAGGCGACAAGCTCACGCAGCGAGATGCCGTAGTCGTTCTCCAGGATCTCGTAGTTGTCGTAGCGTAGGTTGTTGCGCAATACCGTGGCGATGCAGGCGGGCTCACCGGCCGCAGCGCCCATCCACAGCAGGTCGTGGTTGCCCCACTGGATGTCGAGCGAATGGTAGGTGAGCAGGCGGTCCATAATCTTGGCCGCGCCGCCGCCGCGGTCGAAGATATCGCCCACCAGGTGCAGGTGGTCGACGGCCAGGCGCTTGATGAGCGAAGCGAGCGACTCGATAAAGTCGTCGGCGCTGGCGGTCTCCAGGATGGACTCCACGATGCGCTCGTGATAGCGCACGCGATAGTTGTTCTCGTCCGGGTGCGTGTGCAACAACTCGTCGATGATATAGGCGTAGTCGCGCGGGATGGCCTTACGCACCTTGGAGCGCGTGTAGCGGCTTGAAAGCGAGCGAGCGACCATGATGAGCTGGTCAAGCATCGTCTTGTACCAGGTGGGCGAGTCCTCGCGCTGGCTGCGGACCAGCTCGATCTTCTCGCGCGGGTAGTAGATGAGCGTACACAGCTCGCCCTTTTCGTCAAAGGTGAGCCTGTCGCCAAAGATCTCGTCGACATGCTCGCGCACGACGCCCGAGCAGTTGTTGAGGATGTGCATAAAGGCTTCGTACTCGCCGTGCACGTCGCTCATAAAATGCTCGGTGCCCTTGGGTAGGTTGAGGATGGCCGAGAGGTTGATAATTTCGGTAAATGCGGATTGTTCGGTGGGAAACTGTCTCGACAGCAGGCGCAGATACTTGAAGTCTTGCGGGTTGCGATCGAATGCGACCATGAAACACCTTCCGATGGGGCTGGTAAAACTGATAAACAGCGTCAAACGTTTATCAGTATGCGCCGCTTTTGTTTCGATTTTGCGCCAGCGGCTGAATTGTCGGCTGAATGGTTTGGTAAATCGATTTAGTGAAGGTAGATGTGTTGGTTGGGTGGAGACGACAGAAGGTGTTTTCTCAGATATTTATACGTGGGGCCGGTGGAGACGATGGTGGTAAAGATGTTCACTATTTTTGGTTCGATTTGGTAAATAGTGGACATATGTACCGCATGTAGGCTCACTGTGCGATAATTTGCGCAGCAATGAGTAAGGAGCCTCATATGAGTGATTTTGTCCTGACCTGTGAATCCGCCGCCGACCGAACCCGTGAGTTCTTTGCGTCGCGCAATATCCCTGTCGTGTGTTTTCATTACGAGATCGACGATGTTGTCTATACGGACGATCTGTATCAGTCGATTACGCCGGACAAGTTTTTTGCCCAGATTGCCTCGGGCGCCATGCCCAAGACGTCTCAGGTGAGCGTGGGTGAGTACGAGGAGTTTTGGGAGCCGTTTGTTGCCGAGGGTAAAGACGTGCTGCACCTGACGTTGTCGTCGGGTATTTCGGGCACGTATGGATCGGCCTGCGTTGCGGCGCAGATGCTCGCGGATCGCTATCCCCAGGGCGGCAAGGTGCGCGTCATCGATTCGCTGGCGGCGTCTTCGGGCTTTGGCCTGTTGCTGGAATATGCCGCCGACGTGCGCGATAGCGGGGCTTCACTCGACGAGACGGCTGCCTGGATCGAGGAGCACAAACTCAACCTGCACCACTGGTTCTTCTCGACCGATCTGTCGAGCTACCTGCGCGGCGGTCGCATTTCGGCTGCGAGCGCGATCATCGGCACGGCGCTTAAGATTTGCCCGCTTATGACGGTCGATTGCGACGGCAAGCTGTCGCCACGTGAGAAGATTCGCACTAAGAAGCGCGCGATTTCCGAGATGGCCAAGACCATGATGGCACACGTGCAGGACGGTGCGGATTATTCGGGTAAGTGCATCATGTCGCACTCGGCGTGCCGCGAGGATGCCGAGGCAGTTGCGGCGCTGATTGAGGAACAGGTTCCGCAGCTTAAAGGCAAGATTGAGATCAATGACATCGGTACTCTGATTGGCTCGCATACCGGACCTGGTACGGTGGCGCTCTTCTTTATGGGCGACAAACGCATGGATTAACTTGGCCCATCACGTCGCGCACGATTGCTCAAACGAAAACGGCCCGCCTCACGTTTGTGAACTGCCTCCCATTTCTTGGACATGAGAAATGGGAGGCTTTCTTTATGCGCGTTGATTTGAGGGTGAAGCATGATGTCGAGGCCAGGAAGGCGGCCATAGGGCTCTTCGAGCTCGG